>NZ_JBKISU010000025.1:0-72213 GCF_050266975.1 Aeromonas sobria | reverse complement strand
GAGCAACGGGCAGAACACCTGCAACCGTGGCTGCATGAGTACAACTGGCATCGTCCTCATGCCAGTCTGGGCTACCAGCCCCCCATCAGTCGTCTTCAATCCGTGAACAACCTGGTGGGTTTACACAACTAGCGGTACCCGACAAAGAGCCCAGGCTCGCAACCACACAGTTCCGCCAACATGGAGACGCATATGAACATGGATATCCTCAAGAGCTTTACCGAGCAGATGCAAGGCTTCGCCGCCCCCCTCACCCGCTACAACCAGCTGCTGGCCAGCAATGTCGAGCAGCTGACCCGGTTGCAGCTGGCCTCCGCCAATGCCTACGCCGAACTGGGCCTCAACCAGTTGCAGGCCGTCGGCAAGGTGCAGGATGCCCAGAGCCTGGCGGCCCTCGGCACTGTGCAGCTGGAGACAGCCAGCCAGCTCTCCCGCCAGATGCTGGACGACATCCAGCAGCTCAGCGCCCTCGGCCAGCAGTTCAAGGAAGAGCTGGACGCCCTGACCACCGACGCCGTCAAGAAGAACACGGGCAAGGCCTGATCACCCCTGGCTGCCCGCTCGGGCAGCCACATCTCCCCACGACTCGACGGAGCGGGCGAACGTCCGCCCCGGGTGTGGGTGAAGGAGAACACATGAGCCAACCATCTTACGGCCCGCTGTTCGAGGCCCTGGCCCACTACAACGACAAGCTGCTGGCCATGGCCAAGGCCCAAACCGAGCGCACCGCCCAGGCGCTGCTGCAGACCAATCTGGACGATCTGGGGCAGGTGCTGGAGCAAGGCAGCCAGCAACCCTGGCAACTGATCCAGTCTCAGATGAACTGGTGGCAGGATCAGCTCAAGCTGATGCAGCACACCCTGCTCAAGAGCGCAGGCCAGCCGAGCGAACCCGTGATAGTCCCGGAGCGCGGCGATCGCCGCTTCAAGGCCGAGGCCTGGAACGAGCAACCCCTTTTCGATTACCTCAAGCAGTCCTATCTGCTCACCGCGCGGCACCTGCTGGCCTCGGTGGATGCCCTGGACGGCGTCCCCCAGAAAAGCCGGGAGCGGCTGCGTTTCTTCACCCGCCAGTACGTCAACGCCATGGCCCCCAGCAATTTTCTGGCCACCAACCCTGAGCTGCTCAAGCTGACCCTGGAGTCCGATGGCCAGAACCTGGTGCGGGGGCTGGCGCTGCTGGCCGAGGATCTGGAGCGCAGCGCCGATCAGCTCAACATCCGCCTGACCGACGAATCTGCCTTCGAGCTCGGCCGGGACTTGGCGACCACCCCGGGCCGGGTGGTGCAGCGCACCGAGCTCTTTGAGCTCATCCAGTACAGCCCGAGCACGGAGACGGTGGCCAGGACGCCGGTACTGATCGTGCCGCCCTTCATCAACAAGTACTACATCATGGACATGCGGCCCCAGAACTCCCTGGTGGCCTGGCTGGTCGCCCAGGGCCAGACGGTGTTCATGATCTCCTGGCGCAACCCTGGGGTAGAGCAGGCCGGCATCGATCTCGACGACTACGTGGTGGACGGCGTCATCGCCGCCCTGGACGCCGTGGAGGCGGCCACCGGCGAGCGGGAGGTGCACGGCATCGGCTACTGCATCGGCGGCACAGCCCTGTCACTCGCCATGGGCTGGCTGGCGGCGCGGCGCCAGAAGCAGCGGGTGCGCACCGCCACCCTGTTCACCACACTGCTGGACTTCTCCCAGCCCGGGGAGCTTGGCATCTTCATCCACGAGCCCATCATAGCGGCGCTCGAGGCGCAAAATGAGGCCAAGGGCATCATGGACGGGCGCCAGTTGGCGGTCTCCTTCAGCCTGCTGCGGGAGAACAGCCTCTACTGGAACTACTACATCGACAGCTACCTCAAGGGTCAGAGCCCGGTGGCCTTCGATCTGCTGCACTGGAACAGCGACAGCACCCATGTGGCGGGCAAGACCCACAACAGCCTGCTGCGCCGCCTCTACCTGGAGAACCAGCTGGTGAAGGGGGAGCTCAAGATCCGCAACACCCGCATCGATCTCGGCAAGGTGAAGACCCCTGTGCTGCTGGTGTCGGCGGTGGACGATCATATCGCCCTCTGGCAGGGCACCTGGCAGGGCATGACGCTGTTTGGCGGCGAGCGGCGCTTCCTGCTGGCGGAATCGGGCCACATCGCCGGCATCATCAACCCGCCGGGGGCCAACAAGTACGGCTTCTGGCACAACGGGGCCGCGGCCGAGAGCCCGGAGAGCTGGCTGGCAGGGGCGACCCATCGGACCGGCTCCTGGTGGCCCGAGATGATGGGCTTTATCCAGAGCCGTGACGAAGGGTCAGAGCCCGTCCCCGCGCGGGTCCCGGAGCAGGGGCTGGCCCCCGCCCCCGGCCACTATGTCAAGGCGCGGCTCAATCCGGTGTTTGCCCGCGCCACAGAGGAGGAACCGGCATGAGCATGCAGTCCCTGGAAGTGGGCCAGAAGGCCCGTCTGACCAAGCGGTTCGGCGCGGCGGAGGTCGAGGCGTTCGCCGCCCTGTCGGAGGATTTCAACCCCCTGCACCTGGATCCGGCCTTCGCCGCCACCACGGTGTTCGAGCGCCCCATCGTCCACGGCATGTTGCTGGCCAGCCTGTTTTCCGGGCTGCTGGGCCAGCAGTTGCCGGGCAAGGGGAGCATCTATCTGGGTCAAAGCCTCAGCTTCAAGCTGCCGGTCTTTGTCGGGGACGAGGTGACGGCCGAGGTGGAGGTGACCGCCCTTCGCGAGGACAAGCCCATCGCCACCCTGGCGACCCGCATCTTCACCCAGGGCGGCGCCCTCGCCGTGACGGGGGAGGCCGTGGTCAAGCTGCCTTGAGCACCGGCGGCGCGCAGACACAATCGGCCCTGCCGGGCCGATTGTTTGTCCCGCGCTTTGATTTCCCCCGCTCCGCTCATCCCCTTTTTCGAGGCAATTGGGCCCTGGCCCTTTCCCTGCCCCGGCTAACTGCCTAAAATGGCCGCCCTGCCGTGTAGGCATTCATCCAGCTAGAGGATTTCCCCATGGAGACGTTTCTGCTCGAAGGTCACCCCTTCGTTGCCTTGTGTGACCTGATCAAGCATCAGGGTTGGGCCGATTGCGGCGGCGCCGCCAAGGCGCTGGTCGCCGAGGGTCTGGTGGAGGTGGACGGTCAGGTCGAGACCCGCAAACGCTGCAAGATAGTCGCCGAGCAGGTGGTCAACTTTAACGGCATGAAGGTGGTGGTGAAGGAAGGCGTCAGCCCCGAGATTCTCTGATCCCGCGGTCTGCCCCCGCAAACGCTACCCAGCACAGTCGCCGAGCAAGTGGTCAACTTCAACGGCATGAAGGTGGTCGTGAAGGAAGGCGTCAGCCCCGAGATCCTCTAAGCCCACGGTCTGCCCCCGCAAGCGCAGCCAAGCACAGTCGCCGGGCAGGTGGTCAACTTCAACGGCATGAAGGTGGTCGTGAAGGAAGGCGTCAGCCCCGAGATCCTCTAAGCCCACGGTCTGCCCCCGCAAGCGCTACCCGGCACAGTGGCCGAGCTGCGGGTCCAGGGCAGCAAGGCCGTCGTGAAGGAAGGGTTCATGGCCGAGATCCGCCGATCCCGGCCAACCCGCTGTGACGGGTCAGCTCGCCTTGATCGACAGGGTCAGCACGAAGCGGGCCATGGCCTCCTCCCCGTTGCGCGACGGACAGGTGGCCACCACCTGGATGGGGCGGTTGATGCGCTGCCCGCTCGCCAGGGACTCGTCGATCATGGCGTCGATAAGCTCCCCGGCCTCGCAATCGAACTGCACGTCCCCCTCGGGGCGCTTCAAAAACTCCCCCTGCACATCCTTGAAGGCAAAGTGCACCTTCTTGCGCCGCGCCCGCCCCTTCTCCATCACCAGCAGGCCCCCCACCAGATCGGCGCCGGTGGCCAGCGCCCCGAAGTACATGCTGCCCAGGTGGTTGCGGGTGCGCCAGCCGAGGGGAATGCGGATGCGCAGCGCCTTGGCATTCATCTGCTCGATGACGGGGGCGCAGAAGCCGATGACGGGGATATAGCGCCAGGCGAAGAGGCGCAGGCCGAGGTTGGCCTTGAGACGTTGCAGGTCCATTGCAAACTGATCCGATGAGTTGATGTAACCAGCATGTTGCCAGTGTGAACGTTCAGATACAAGGCGTGATGTCGCCCTTTTACCCAGGATCTTGCCCCCCTTCATCCTGCCTCCTTGCACCCCGCCCCTGGCCATCCCCCGACCCGCCGGGCATCCACGCCCATGACGCCGGCTAGCCCTGTCAGCTCAAGCTGGAGGCGCGCAGCAAGGCCACGGCCTGACGGCGCATCCTCCATAACGAAAACAGTCGGCCCAGGCCGACTGTTTTGTTATCTGGCAGGCTCAGGCCCGCTTCTCCTCCAGCCAGGCCCCCTGGCTCTGCATCTCGAACAGCTGGGCGTAGTGGCCCTGCCGGGCCATCAGATCCTGATGAGAACCCCGCTCGATCACCTGGCCGCGCGAAAGCAGCAGGATCTCGTCCGCATCGACGATGGTGGAGAGGCGGTGGGCGATGGCGATGGTGGTACGGCCGCGGCGCGCCGCCGCGAGCGCCTGGGAGAGGGCCAGCTCGGTCTGGGAGTCCACGCTCGCGGTCGCCTCGTCCAGGATGAGGATGCGGGGATCCCCCACCAGGGCGCGGGCAAACGAAAGCAACTGGCGCTGACCGGCGGAGAGGTTCTTGCCCCCCTCCTCCATCAGGGTAGCCAGGCCATCGGGCAGGGAGCGCACAAACTGGGCCAGCTGCACCTCCTCCAGGGCCTGCCAGAGCCGGGCGTCCATGATGCCCTCGCGCCCCAGACGCAGGTTGTCTGCCAGGGTCCCAACGAAGATGAAGGGATCCTGCTGCACCAGGCCGATGCTGCGGCGCACCGCACTCAGGGAGAGGGTCGAGAGGGGGCGCTCATCGAACCCTATCTCGCCGCCATCGATGGGATAGAACCCCATCAGCAGGCTGATGATGGTGGACTTGCCGCTGCCGGTGTGGCCCACCAGGGCCAGCATCTGGCCGGGGGCCACCTCAAAGCTCACCCCTTGCAGCACCGGCTGCTCCCCGTCGTAGGAGAAGTTCACCCCCTGGAAGCTGACCCGGCCGGCCAGCGGGGCGCTGGCGCCACGGGTGCTCTCGCGCGCCTCGTCTTGCAGGGTGAACACCCGCTCCCCCGCCACCATGGCCTGCTGCAACTGGTTGAGCTGGTTGGTCATCTCGATGAGGGGCTCTATCATGCGCCCCAGGTAGCTGATGAAGGCATAGAGCACCCCCACCTGGATGGCGCCCCCCGTGCTCAGCCCCTCGTGGGCAAACAGGGCCAGCAGGCCGATGAGCACCATCATGTAGAAGAGATCGATGAGGGGGCGCAGCAGTATGCCGTTGATCTTGAGGCTCTTGAGCCGCGCACCCCAGTGCTGCTGGTTCACCTCGGCGAAGGCGTTGGCGAAGCGCACCTCCTGCACCATGGCCTGGATGACAGGCATCCCCTGCAGGGACTCGTTGAGCCGGCTGTTGATGTCCGAGAGCAGGCTGCGGGTCTCCCGCACCACGGGCACGCTCAACTTCTGGTAGAGCCACATCACGGCGCCCACCGCCGGGATCAGGGCGGCGCACACCAGCATCAGTCGCACATCCAGCAGCGCCATGGAGATGAGGATGCCGCACAGGAGCACCAGTTTTTGCACCAGGAGCCCTATCACCTGGACATAGAGGTTCATGATCGCCTCGGTGTCGTTGGTGATGCGGGAGATGAGGGATCCCGAGCGATGCTGGTCAAAATAGCGGGCGGGCAGCCGGATGGCGGTGGCAAACACCTGCTCGCGCAGGCGCTGCACCACCCCCTGGGCGATGCGGTTGAAGCGCAGGGATTGCAGGTAAAAACCGGCGGCAGAGAGTACCTGCAGCCCCAGATAACCGGCCGCCAGGGCGGCAATCACCGGCCAGTCCAGGTGGCGCGGCGCCAGATAGTCATCGATGAACAGCTTGATGAGCAAGGGCCCGGCCACCTCGGCCCCGGTGGCCAGCAGCAGACAGACCCCGGCCTGCACCAGCCAGACCGGGTAGTCGGCACAATAGGCCAGCAGTCGTTTTATAGTCGGGTTCACAGGGTTACCTCACTGCCTGTATCACTGAGAGACAAGGCGCACAGCAGGCCACCCCATAACCGTTTGATAGTCGGGTTCACAGGGTTACCTCACTGCCTGTTTCACTGAGAGACAAGGCGCACAGCAGGCCACCCCATAACCATTTGATA
This sequence comes from Aeromonas sobria, assembly GCF_050266975.1. Taxonomy (GTDB): domain Bacteria; phylum Pseudomonadota; class Gammaproteobacteria; order Enterobacterales; family Aeromonadaceae; genus Aeromonas; species Aeromonas sobria_B. The sequence continues at coordinate 65,965 of NZ_JBKISU010000025.1, read as the reverse complement.
GTCGGGTTCACAGGATTACCTCACTACCTGTATCACTGAGAGATAAGGCGCGCAGCAGGCCACCCCATAACCATTTGATAGTCGGGTTCACAGGATTACCTCACTGCCTGTTTCACTGAGAGACAAGGCGCACAGCAGGCCACCCCATAACCGTTTGATAGTCGGGTTCACAGGGTTGCCTCACTGCCTGTTTCACTGAGAGACAAGGCGCACAGCAGGCCACTCCATAACCGCTTGATAGTCGGGTTCACAGGCTCTCCTCCACGTCTTGCTCGAGTCGCTGGTAGCGCACCATGTCCGCATACCAGCCCTGGTGGGCCATCAAGGTCTGATGACCACCCCGCTCCGCGATCCGCCCCTGGGCCAGCACCAGGATCTCGTCCGCCTGCTCTACCGCCGTCATGCGGTGGCTCACCAGGATCAGGGTCCGTCTGTGCCCCTTGAGCGCCTGCAGTATCTGCTGCTCGGTGTGGGCATCCACGGCGGAGAGGGCATCGTCGAGCACCAGTATGGGGGCACCCAACAGCAGGGCCCGGGCGATGGCGAGCCGCTGTTTCTGACCGCCGGAGAGGGTCACCCCCTTCTCCCCCACCTCGGTCTGGTAGCCCTTGGCAAAGCGCACTATGTCGTCGTGGACGCAGGCGATGCGCGCCACCCGCTCTATCTCCTGCTGGCTCGCCTCTGGGCATCCCAGGGCGATGTTGGCGGCGATGGTGGTGGAGAACAGAAACGGCTCCTGAGGCACGTAGGCGAACTGGCGCCTGAGATCCCCGAGGGCCAGGGTCTCGATGGCCTGCTCCCCCATCCAGATGCGCCCCGTCCCCGGATTGGCCAGGCGCATCAACAGCTTGAGCAGGCTGCTCTTGCCGGCGCCGGTGCGTCCCACTATGCCGAGCATGGCCCCCTGGGCCAGGGTGAAGTCGATGTCCGCCAGCAGGGTGCGCCCCTGCTGGTCATAACCCAGCCCCTGCACCCGCAGCGGCAAGGGGGTGACAAAGGGGGCGGGACGCTCGGGCTCGCGGATCTCGCCGTGCTCGCCGAGCAGGTGCTCGATGCGCGAATAGGCGGCGCTGCCCCGCTCTATGATGTTGAACAGCCAGGCGATGGCGAACATGGGCCAGATCAGCTGACCCAGATACATGGTGAAGCTGGTGAGCTGCCCCAGGGTCAGCTCATCCTTGAGCACCAGGGCGCTGCCGCCGGCCACCGCCAGGAAGTAGGAGCAGCCGATGCACAGATAGATGACGGGATCGAACTTGGCATCGATGCGCGCCACCGCCATGTTGCGCTCCCCCGCCTCCCGGGTCAGGGCGGCAAAGCCCTGATCTTCGAGGGACTCCACCGCATAGGACTTGAGCACCCGCACCCCGGAGAGGGCCTCCTGGGTCTTGTTGTTGAGGCGGGAGAAGGCCCCCTGAGCCGCCTTGAACGCCTTGTAGATCTGCTTGCCGAAGCGGTTCATGAAGTAGGCCATCACCGGCAGGGGCAGCAGGGAGAGCAGGGTCAGCTGCCAGGAGTACTGGCTGCACATGATGGTGAGCACCAGGGCCCCCACCATGATGGAGTCCACCAGGGTCAGCACCCCTTCCCCCGCCGTCATCTCCACCGCCTGGATGTCGTTGGTGGCGTGGGCCATCAGATCCCCGGTGCGATGGCGCTGGTAAAAATCCGGGCTCATGCGGGTGAAGTGCACGAACAGGCGGTTGCGCAGCACATAGGCGAGCCGGTAGGAGGCGCCAAACAGCATGACCCGCCAGACGTAACGCAGCAGATAGATGGTGATGCCAAGGGCGAGCAGGCCGAGCAGATAGGTGGTCAGGCTGGCCTGATCGAGCCGGCCGCTGCCGATGCCATCGACCACCCAGCCCACGACTTTGGGCGGAATGGCCGTCAGCACGGCCACCACCGCCAGCAGGGAGATGGCGATGAGATAGCGCCGCCACTGCTCCTTGAAAAACCAACCCAGACGAAGAAATACGCTCACACAGGATCCTTGATGATGAAGGCGGTGCCACAGGCAAGGGCCCGCTCGGCGGGCAGAAAGAGTGCCCGAACGGGCATGGTCACAGCGCCAGCATGATAGCGCGAAGTGGTGACCATAAGAATAATTGCTATTTGATGGCGTCCCGGCGGGCGCCTCCCGGCGAAAACAGGGAGGGGCCTGTCGGCCCCTCCCTGGCATTGGCTGCCGCTATGGCCGGGGCGATCGCCCCTCGTCCGCCTCCGGCGTCGCCCTGCCATCCCCCACCAACAGGCAGTGAGACACCCGATCCCGGGTCTGGTTGAAGATGTGCTGCAAGCGGGTCAGATCCGATTCGCTCAACTCTTCTGCCTGATGCAGCCGCCACTCGAGCTCGGCTGCCATCATGTTGAGGCGCCGGGCCGAGAGGTTGGCCGAGACCCCCTTGAGGGTATGCAGCAGCCGTATCGCCACCTGCGGCTCCTGGCGGCGCAGGGCGCTGCGGATCTCCCACAGGTCATCCTTATGCTCGGACATGAACAGCTTGAACAGGATCTGCAGCGCCTCCCTGTCCTGATCGAGTCGGTGCAGGGCGTCGGTCAGATCCAGCAGATCCATCGCCTCGGGGGGGCTTGACCGTCACCTTCTGGCCAGTGGACACAGGTTTTACCCACTGCAGCAGGTTGTTGTAGAGATCCAGCTTGCTGACCGGCTTGGTCACATAGCCATTCATCCCCACCCCCAGGCAGCGCTCCCTGTCCCCCGGCATGGCGCTGGCGGTGAGGGCGATGATGGGCACGTCGTGTTTGTCGACCATCTTGCGGATCTGGCGGGTGGCATCCAGCCCGTCCAGCACCGGCATCTGCAAGTCCATCAGTATGATGTCAAACGGCTGCTCGGCGACCCGCTCCACCGCCTCCCGACCATTGGTGACCACGGTCACCTGCACGCCGACCCGTTTGAGGTACTCGAGGATGAGCTGCTGGTTGACCCTGTTGTCTTCGGCCAGCAGCACCCGGGTGCCCCGCAGCAAGTCGTGGAAATTCTGCTGATCCCCCTGGACCTCCGCCTGGCGCAGGTTCTCATCGAAGGAGCTGCCATTGAGCAGCTCATCCACCTTGGCCAGCAGGGCATTTTCCGTCATGGGCTTGGCGAGGAAGTGGTGCAGCCCCATGCTCTCCATGCGCACCTGCAGCCCCTCCTTCGCCCAGGCGCTGGTCATCAGGATGGGAATGAGCCGCCACTGGCTGTGCTGGCGCATCTCCAGCGCCAGATCCAGACCATCCTCCTGGCCCATGCGCCAGTCGAAGATGGCCAGCCTGAGGTTGATCCCCTCCTCCAGCAGCACCTCACGGGCGCGCGAGACGCTGTTGACCCCTATCACCCTGGCCCCGGATCGGCTCAGCATGTCGCCGATGAGCTCCAGCACCAGCTCGTTGTCGTCCATGACCAGGATGAGGGGCTGCTGCTCGAAGAAGACCCGCCGCCCGCTGACGCCATAGACCGCCTTGCTCATGGGGATCTCGAACTGGAACAGGGAGCCGACCCCGAGCTTGCTCTGCACCGATATCTTGCCCCCCATCAGCTCCACCAGCCGCTGGGAGATGTTGAGGCCGAGGCCGGAACCGCCATATTTGCGGGTATTGCCCGCCTCCAGCTGGGTGAACGGCTGGAACAGCTGGGCCAGCTTCTCCTCGGCGATGCCTATCCCTGTGTCCCGCACGCTGAATCGCACCCGCATGGGATCGGCACTGGCCAGGGTGATGACCACCTCCACCTCACCGCGCTCGGTGAACTTGATGGCATTGTTGACCAGATTGACCAGCACCTGGCCCAGACGCAGGGGATCCCCGCGCAGGAAGTCGGGCACGGCGGGGGACTTGTTGATGATCACCTCGACCTGCTTGCGCTCGGCCAGGTCGGCAAACATGCCCGCCAGGGAGTCTATCTGCTCCCCCAGATCGAAATCGATCTCCTCCAGGCTCAGCTTGCCGGACTCGACCTTGGTCAAGTCCAGGATGTCGTTGATGAGCAGCAGCAGGGTGTCCGAGGAGGACTTGATCTTGCCGAGGTAGTCCCGTTGCTGCTGGCTGAGGGGGGTCTGCAATGCCAGGGTGCTAAAGCCAATGATGGCGTTCATGGGGGTGCGGATCTCGTGGCTCATGTTGGCCAGGAAATCGCTCTTGGCCTGGGCCAGCAGGCCGGTCTCCCGGGAGAGCTCGCTCAGCCTCTGGTTGCGTCGCCACAGGGTCAGGGCCACCAGGGAGAAGCTGATCAGGGCGCCGGCCAGCACCAGCAGGAAGAAGCGGCTCTTGAGCTCGGATGCTTGCCGGATCTTGCTCTGCTTCCAGGCCACCAGGGCGTCGAGCTCGTGCATGTCGATCACCTGATTGCGCAGCCGATGGTAGCTGGCGACCTGGGCGCTCACGTCCTGGCTGAGCACAATGAGGCTGCGCAGGGCCGGCACCTGTGCCACCGACCCGTGCAATTGCTGCAACAGCTGATCAACGGCCTGGCCGTCCGCCTGATCCCAGTTGCGTTTGAGGTAGTGCAGCCGCTGGGCCAGGGTGCGCACCTGCCCCACCAGCTCGGCGTCTGCCTGGCTGGCCTTCAATACCATACTCAACTGCTGCTGGAACGGTTTTTCTATGTATTCGAGCCCCATCTCCATGGAGGAGAGCCGCGTCAGATCCCGCAGATAGAGCGCGATATCGTGCAGCAGCGCCTGGGCATGGGGGTTGGCGGCGGAGTCCGGATCCTGGCGCACCTGGCGCACGAACCTGTCCAGATTGGCGGAGAGCTGCTCCAGACGCTGCTGCACCTGCTCGTCGTTGGCCTGCTCGCGCCCGAGCAGATAGACGGTATCGGTATTGACCCGGTTGAGGATGAGTTCGGCCGCCACACTGAGATCGAAGGCCCGTTGCTGCTGGCTGAGCAGGCGCCAGCAATAGCCGCTGAACAGCAGCAGTGTGACCATGACCAGACACAAGATCAGTCGGTTGGACCCTGTGTTATTATTCATCCCGTTTTCACTCTCATGTGTGACGTGCTCCCGCAAGGCCCAAGGTATCAAGGTGCGTCCATGTTAGCGTCAGCGTGCCCTGAAAGTGAAATGGATGTGATAAATCAACGCATAACCGATGAGAGAGCACCCTATGACCCTTATCACCACCCATTGTAGCCAGTGCCTGACCCGCAATCGGCTGCCCAGCGAGAAATTGTGGGCCGACGCCAAGTGTGGCCGTTGTGGCCATGCCCTGTTCGCCATCACCCCCATCGAGGGCGACACGGCCCATTTCGAGCGACTGATCCAGTCGGACATTCCGGTGGTGGTCGATTGCTGGGCCAGCTGGTGCGGCCCCTGCCAGCAGTTCGCCCCCCTCTTTGCCGAGGTGGCCCGGGAACTCGAACCCGGCGTGCGCTTCGTCAAACTCGACACCGAGCAGCAGCCCGACATTGCGGCCCGCTATGGCATTCGCAGCATCCCGACCCTGCTGCTGTTTCGTCGGGGAGCCCTGATCGGCAGACAGGCTGGCGCCCTGCCAAAGAGCGTATTCAAACAATGGCTTGCGGAACAGACTGGCACCAAATGATGCTGTATTGTTTTTGTGATGTTAGCAGGATGTAACTGCAGCCAACCGCTCTGTGAGCCTTGCCAAAGTTTGGGGATCTGCCCCTGTTTGAAACAGCGCAACAGTCGTAACCTCTGCAACACAACAACAACCATAAATTAACCGAGGCGCCCTATGCAACGCACTGTCTCTCCCCTGATCACACCCGATCCCTCCCCCAATCAACGCTGGTTCGATATCAAGTCCGGCATCGTCATCGGCAACGTGTTGCTGCTGTGTGCCATGCTCGCATGGCTCCCATTTGAGCCCATGGTCAACAAGGGGCTCGGCATCCTGGTCTTCATCGCCATCCTCTGGTTGACCGAGGCGCTCCATGTCACCGTCACCGCCCTGCTCATCCCCCTGCTCGCCACCCTGCTCGGGGTGTTTGACATGGCCAAGTCCCTCACCGATTTCGCCAACCCCATCCTCTTCCTGTTCTTCGGTGGCTTTGCCCTGGCCGCCGCCCTCTCCAAGCAGGGATTGGACAGGCTGATGGCCGCCAGGGTGATGCAGCTGGCCCGAGGCCACCTCATCTGGGGCGCCATCTTGCTGTTCACCATTACCGCCGCCATGTCCATGTGGATCAGCAACACCGCCACCGCCGCCATGATGCTGCCCCTTGGCATCGGCCTGCTGGCCCAGCTCGACAGCCAGCGGGATCGCCGCACCTTCGTGTTCGTACTGCTGGGCATCGCCTACAGCGCCAGCATCGGCGGCATAGGTACCCTGGTCGGCAGCCCCCCCAACGCCATCGCCGCCGCCCAGATGGGGATCAGCTTCACCGACTGGATGAAGTTCGGCATGCCCGTGGTGCTGATCCTGATGCCCTGCGGCATCGCCCTGCTCTACTTGGTCACCCGTCCGGACTTGAGCCACAGGGTCGAGAGCCAGCATGTCACCATTCACTGGAGCCGGGATCGCAAGGCCACCCTGGCCATCTTCCTGGTCACCGTCGTGCTCTGGATAGGCTCCCAGCCCATCGCCAAGGCGCTGGGCGGCATTCCCCAGTTCGACAGCCTGATCGCCATCGGCGCCATCATCGCCATCGCCACCAGCCGGGTCGCCAGCTGGGATGACATCAACCAGAACACCGACTGGGGTGTGCTGATGCTGTTCGGGGGTGGCCTGACCTTAAGCGCCATCCTCAAGGCGACGGGCACCAGCGCCTTCCTGGCCGAGCACCTCTCCGCCGTGCTGGCCAACGCCAACCTCTTCATCATGCTGCTGGCGCTCGCCGCCTTCGTGGTGTTCCTGACCGAACTGGTCTCCAACACCGCCACCGCCGCCCTGCTGATCCCGCTGTTTGCCGGGGTGGCCGAGGCCCTGGGGGTCTCTCCCGTGGTGATGTCGGTGCTGATCGCCATCGGCGCCTCCTGCGCCTTCATGCTGCCGGTCGCCACGCCGCCCAACGCCATCGTCTTCGCCAGCGGCCATATCCAGCAGCGGGAGATGATGCGCGCCGGCCTGGCCCTGAACCTGGTGTTCACCCTGCTGCTGGCCATCCTGGCCTTCTTCGTCGGCGACATCCTCTGAGTCGTCACGGATCCGGCCACCCAGGCCCCCGCCTCGCGGGGGCTTTTTTTCGCGCGCAGCCAACCGCCTCAAGCCGGGATCCCGCGCCGGCAGCGCCGACAACCGCCGTCCTCACTCTCTGTGCCACCCAGGGCAAACTCCCCCTCAGGCCCGGGCCGCGCCTTGCCAGCGCCACCCAGGGCAGGGCTCCCCTCACGCAAGGTTGCGGCTAGATCCTTGCCAGCGCCCCAGTCGCAAGCCCACCGCCAGGCCGCTCCTGCCCTCTCCTCCCGTAAGCCGATCGCCACTCACGACTCCTGGCGGCCTTTCGTTTGAATAGGGTTCCCTTTATGTCCTCCCGACCGGGTTCCCACGCCTGGCCCGGCCGCCTCCAGGGCCTGGCTCAACCAGGCCACTGGCGCCATGACCCAAGGTTCCCTCGCCCAAGGGCCTCCCTGCTCGGCGGCCTGGGAGACAGGCACAAAAAAGCCCCCGGCATGCGGGGGCTTGCGGCCTATGGCGGTGATCAACCCACCTTGCAGCGTTCGAGCTTCCAGATCCGCTCGACATAGTCCTGGATGGAACGGTCCGAGTTGAACTTGCCCATGGTGGCCGAGTTGATGATCGCCTTCTTCGCCCACAGGGCCGGGTCGCGATACCAGGTGTCCACCAGCTTGTGCGCCTCGGAGTAGGACTCGAAGTCTGCCAGGGTCAGGTAAGGATCCCCCCCTTCCAGCAGGGAGCGCTTGATGGAGGAGAGTTCCCCCGGCTTGCCCGGCGTGAAGTAGTCGGTATCGAACCAGTCCAGCACCGCCTTGAGCTCGGAGTTGGCATAGTAGAAGTCATACGGGTTGTAACCGCGTGCCTTCAGGGACTTCACCTCGTCCACGTTGAGCCCGAAGATGGCGCAGTTCTCTGCCCCCGCCTCTTCGGCGATCTCGATGTTGGCCCCATCCAGGGTGCCGATGGTGATGGCACCGTTCAGCGCCAACTTCATGTTGCCGGTACCCGAGGCCTCGTAGCCTGCGGTAGAGATCTGCTCGGAGACATCGGCCGCCGGGATCAGTTTCTCCGCCAGGCTGACGCGGTAGTTCGGCATGAACACCACCTTCAGCTTGCCCTGGATGCGGGCGTCGTTGTTGACCCGCTCCGCCAGCTTGTTGATGGCGTAGATGATGTCCTTGGCCAGCTTGTAACCGGGCGCCGCCTTGGATCCGAAGATGAACACCCGCGGGTGCATGTCATAGTCGGGGTTGGCCAGCAGGCGACGGTAGAGCGCCATGATGTGGATGAGGTTGAGCTGCTGGCGCTTGTACTCGTGCAGGCGCTTGATCTGGATGTCGAAGATGGCATTGGCATCCACGTCGATCCCGGTCTCGGCCTTGATCACCTTGACCAGCTTCTCCTTGTTGTGACGCTTGATGGTCATGAACTGCTGCTGGAATGCCTTGTCATCGGCAAACTTCACCACGCCGCGCAGCTTGTCCAGTTGCAGCGGCCACTCCTTGCCCACCACCTCGTTGTACAGATCGGCCAGCTCGGGGTTGCAGGCCAGCAGCCAGCGGCGGGGGGTGACCCCGTTGGTGACGTTGCACATCTTCTCGGGCCAGAGGGCGGCAAATTCCGGGAAGAGATCCTCTTTCACCAGCTTGGAGTGGATCTCGGCCACGCCGTTGACCCTGGAGGAGCCGATGACGCACAGGTTGCCCATGCGGACCTTGCGCACGTCCCCTTCTTCGATGATGGAGAGCTTGGCCTTGATGGCGTTGTCGCCCGGCCACTTGGGTTCCACCAGATCGCCGAGGAAGCGGGCATTGATCTCGTAAATGATCTCCAGATGACGGGGCAGCACCTTCTCGAACAGGCTGACATTCCACTTCTCCAGCGCCTCCGGCAGCAGGGTGTGGTTGGTGTAGGAGAAGACCTGATAGCAGATGGCCCAGGCGGCATCCCAGTGCAAGTCTTCTTCGTCCACCAACACCCGCATCAGCTCGGGGATGGCCACGGTCGGGTGGGTATCGTTGAGCTGGATGGCGATCTGGGCGGCAAACTTGCCAAAATCGCTGCCATGGACCCGCTTGTAGCGGCGCATGATGTCCTTGATGGAGCAGGCGCAGAAGAAGTACTGCTGGATCAGACGCAGCTCCTTGCCCGCGTCCGTCTCGTCGTTGGGGTAGAGCACCTTGGAGATGGTCTCGGCCTGGGCTTTTTCCGCCTGGGAGTCGACATAGCCACCGGCGTTGAACACGTCCCAGTCGAAGAACTCGGAGGCGCGGGACTCCCACAGGCGCAGTATGTTGACGGTGTGACCGCCAAAGCCCACCACAGGGATATCCCAGGGCACCCCTTTGATCTTGCGACCGGCATGCCACACCTTCTTCAGGGCGCCGCTCTCGCAGAACCGGGTCTCCACATAGCCATACAGGGGGATCTCCTGCACCGACTCGGGGCGGCAGATCTCCCAGGGGTTGCCATATTCGCGCCAGGAGTCCGGACGCTCGATCTGGCGACCATCCTGGATCTCCTGGCGAAACAGGCCGTGCTCATAGTGCAGGCCATACCCCACCGCCGGGTAGTTCAGGGTCGCCATGGAGTCGATGAAGCAGGCCGCCAGGCGCCCCAGGCCACCGTTGCCGAGGGCCATGTCCGGCTCCTGCTCGCACAGATCGGTCAGCTCCAGGCCCAGCTCGGCCAGCGCCTCTTCGCACAAGGTATAGAGAGAGAGGTTGTGCAGGTTGTTGGAAGTCAGCCGCCCCATCAGGAATTCGGCCGAGAAGTAGTGGATAGCCCGGGTATCCTCGCTAAGGTGAGTCTGCTGGGTACGGGTCAGGCGCTCGTACACCAGCTCATTGACGGCGGCGGCTGTCGCCTTCCACCAGGACTGGGGCGAGGCCTTCTGCTCACTGGTACCCAGGGTGGAGCGCAGATGACGCACTATGCTCGCCTTGAGTTGATCTTTATTCAGTTGCAGATCCAGCTCTGTCTTCTTCTTGCTAGCCATAACGCTGTTTCCTTCGTTACTTAAATAATTTATTTACCCGCCAGGGACCGATTTTTAGTTATCTGAGATATGTATTCCGGCGTTGACATACTAACGAATGATGCCGATATAAAAGTTAACTTACGTCACAGTTTAACGTATGAAAGTGACAGTTTAACAATGAAAACCCTTTCCTGTCACCAGAGATTAAAATCCATATAGATCAATAGCTTTTCATTAATGATGGTTATTTGAACCCTGTATTGAGCATGAATATGGTTTCACGTTATCCCCAACCAATGGATGGCTTGAAAATATCTGAAAATAAAACGGAAAGGTGAAATCGTTTTCAACTCCCGACCACACCGACACAACAAAACAGCCGCCCTAGAGCGGCTGATTTTTAACATTTCCGATTCAAAACAGACTCATAGCAACCTGGATTTAAACTGGTTGCTCGCACCGTCGTATTGATAACCAATCTGCTGCAGGCGGGTAGCAAGCTGATCCTCGCTCATGTCGTAGTAGGCGAGCAGCTCATCGAGATTGTCGCACTCCAACCTCAGCTTCTCGTTGACGATCCCCAGCAAGATGTTGGCATCCAATCGCTGCAAAGTCGTGGCATCCATGACATGGCTCCTCTGTTAAACCCTGTATAACCATGGCCCCCCTGCCGGGTTTTGTCCATTTATCGGACCATAAGCATTCGAAGCCATGATAAAGAAACCAGATAGGTATCAATGAGATGGCGTTTATCTAGGTTAGCTGCGTCACATTTTTGAGCAGAAACGGCTTGTCGAATGCACTGGATGCAACTACTGTATACCCATACAGCATGGTAATTCATACAGGAATCAGCAGATGAACCAGCCAATGAGCCGCCCCCTTGCCTCCCTGACCGCCGGGTTGACCCAACCCTGGCCGACTCGTCATCTGACACGCCATCCGGGCGCATCCGCCATGACAGTGCGAGACGGGGCCCAGCTGCTGGGCGCCCTGGGGCAGATAAGCCAGGCGAAGCGAGGCTGGATCCTGCTGATCGCGCCCCCCGGTCTGCCGGTCGCCGCCCAGCTGCGGGCCCATGGCATAGATCCGGCCCACGTGCTGGTGGTCCACGGCCACAAGATCAAGAACTGGCAACGCACCCTGGAGCTGGCACTCGACCGCAGCCGCTGCGCCGCCGTCGTCACCTGGCTGCCCGAGGCCATCAGCCTGGATACCGAGCGCCTGCTCCGACTGAGCCAGGGCAAGGAGATGCTGACCCACTACTTCCAGCGCGAGACGAGCCAGGGGCTGGCCGTGAACTATGGCAACCAGGACATCTACCTCAATCATTGAGCCTCATGCCGCTCGCGGCAAGCAGCCATGAGGATGGCGAGGTATTTGACAGCCTTGAAGCCTTGGAGAACCCTGAGAGGGTTGAACGACCCAGGACGCCTGAGAGAGCCGAGCGGCTTGCGTGGTTTGAGGGTTTGAGGGTTTGAGGGTTTGAGGGTTTGAGGGTTTGAGGGTTTGAGGGTTTGAGGGTTTGAGGGTTTGAGGGTTTGAAGGTGTGAAGGTGTGAAGGTGTGAAGGTGTGAAGGTGTGAAGGTTTGAAGGTTTGAAGGTTTGAAGGTTTGAAGGTGTGCCAACCTGCTCCCCTTGCCCCGCTGGCGCAAGGCGCTGATCTGAACGAGGGCCGGCAAAACGGGGGGTCAGGTCAAATGAACACAAAGGCAACAACAGAGCGGCGGCCCGAGGGCCGCCGCTTACGATGACGGGAGGCGGGCGCCCCCGCCTGCCGACTCAGGAGGAGAGCTTGCCGTCGAGCTCGGCAATCTTGGCGGACCAGATGGCCGGGCCCGTCTCGTGGATATTGTTGCCCTGGGAGTCCACCGCCACGGTCACCGGCATGTCTTCCACCTCGAACTCGTAGATGGCTTCCATGCCCAGATCGGCAAAGGCCACCACCCGCGACTTCTTGATCGCCTTGGCCACCAGGTAGGCGGCGCCCCCCACGGCCATCAGATAGACGGCCTGGTGCTGGCGGATGCTCTCGACGGTTTTCGGGCCGCGCTCTGACTTGCCTATCATGCCGATGAGGCCGGTTTCCCCCAGCATCATGTCGGTGAACTTGTCCATCCGGGTGGAGGTGGTGGGGCCGGCCGGACCGACCACCTCATCACGCACCGCATCGACCGGGCCGACGTAATAGATGAAGCGGTTGGTGAAATCGACCCCTTCCGGCAGACCCTCGCCATTTTTCAGCATGTCGGCGATGCGCTTGTGGGCGGCGTCGCGACCGGTGAGGATCTTGCCCGAAAGCAGCACGGTATCGCCGCTCTTCCAGCTGGCAAGCTCGGCCTTGGTGATGCCATCGACATTGACCCGGCGCACATTGCCACCGGACTCGCGGGTGATCTCAGGCCAGTCTTCCAGCCTGGGCGGGGTCAGCTCGGCCGGGCCTGAGCCGTCGAGCTCAAAATGAACGTGGCGGGTGGCCGCGCAGTTGGGGATCATCACCACGGGTTTGGAGGCGGCGTGGGTAGGCGCCGATTTGACCTTCACGTCCAGCACTGTGGTGAGGCCGCCCAGACCCTGGGCACCGATCCCCAGCTTGTTGACCTGGTCATAGAGCGCGACCCGCAGCTTCTCTTCGGTGGTCTCGGGTCCGCGGGCGATCAGCTCCTGGATGTCGATGTGCTCCATCAGGGCTTCCTTGGCGAGCACGGCCGCCTTCTCGGCGGTGCCGCCGATGCCGATGCCCAGCATGCCGGGCGGGCACCAGCCAGCGCCCATGGTGGGCACCGTCTTCAATACCCATTCGACGATGTCATCGGAGGGGTTGAGCATCGCCATCTTGGATTTGTTCTCGGAGCCGCCTCCCTTGGCCGCGATGCTCACCTCCACCTTGTTGCCGGGGACCATGTCGATGTGCACCACGGCCGGGGTGTTGTCCTTGGTGTTCTTGCGGCTGCCGGCCGGATCGGCGAGCACGCTGGCTCGCAGCGGGTTGTCCGGGTTGGTGTAGGCGCGGCGCACCCCTTCGTCCACCATCTGCTGCACTGTGAGATCCGAGTCCCACTGCACCTGCATGCCGATCTTGACGAAGCAGGTGACGATGCCGGTATCCTGGCACAGAGGGCGATGGCCTTCGGCAGACATGCGGGAGTTGATCAGGATCTGGGCCAGGGCATCCTTGGCGGCCGGGTTGATCTCGCGGTCATAGGCGGCCTTGGCGGCCTGGACGAAATCGAGGGGGTGGTAGTAGGAGATGTACTGCAGGGCGCCTTCGACGGAATCGATAAAATCCTGTTTTTTTATGATGCTCATATCATCCTCACTGGTCCTTGTCTTTGCGAACGGCGGCAAAGCAAGGGCTTCCATGTTGGCCACGCCAGAGAGGGAAAGAGAGGGGCATGCAAGTCCCTTCCAACGTCAGGGCGCGGCGTGTTTTTTCTAACATTCGCGGCCACTATGATACCCTTGCTACCCCATACCGGCTAGGGACCAGCGCGCAAACTGTTGCCTGTGTAACAAAAAATGAAACCATCTCTGCACATTCATCCTCTCCCAGATACCGGCAGCGCGGCGACCCTGTTTGCCCGGCTGCAACACCTGCCCTGGGCCATGCTGCTCGAGTCCATGGGCCCCCTTGGCCAGGACAATCGCTTCGACATCATCACCGCCGATCCCCTGGCGACCCTCGCCACCGAGGGTGAGCTGACCCGGCTCTGCCAGGCAGACGAGGAGCAGCGCCTGAGCGGGGATCCCCTCGCCCTGCTGGCCGAGACCCAGCGCCGCCTGCTCGGCCAGACGCAGGTCTGCGAGCACGACCTGCCCTTCATCGGCGGGGCGCTCGGGCTGTTTGGCTACGATCTGGGACGCCGCTTCGAGCGTCTGCCGGTGCAGGCCCAGGCCGATGTGGCCATCCCCGACATGGCGGTCGGCCTCTATGACTGGGCCCTCATCCATGACAAGGAGAAGGGGAGCTGGCAGCTGGTGCACTGGGGTGATGCGCCCGGGCTGGCTCGCCGCCTCGCCTGGTGGCAGGCCCAGGGGGAAGTGGCGCCCAGGGCGTTTCGCCTGCTAGGCCCCTGGCAGAGCAACATGAGCCGCGAACAGTATGCCGACAAATTTGCCCGCATCCAGGCCTATCTGGCGGCGGGGGACTGCTACCAGATCAACCTGACCCAGCGCTTCCAGGCCCCCTATCAGGGGGACGAGTGGGCCGCCTACCTGCGGCTGCGCGCCGCCAATGGCGCCCCTTTCTCCGCCTTCCTGCGCCTGCCAGGCAGCGCCGTGCTCAGCCTCTCCCCCGAGCGCTTCCTGCTGCTGGACGGGCACCATATCGAGACCAAGCCCATCAAGGGCACTCGCCCCCGCGCCGCCGATCCCCGTCAGGACGAGGCCAGCGCCCGCGAACTGGCGGGCGCCGACAAGGACAGATCGGAGAATCTGATGATCGTGGATCTGCTGCGCAACGACATAGGCCGGGTGAGCCGGCCTGGCACGGTCAGCGTCCCCCAGCTGTTTGCGGTCGAATCCTTCCCCGCGGTCCATCACCTGGTCTCCACCATTCATGGCGAGCTGGATGAAAGCTGGCAGGGGGTGGATCTGCTGCGCGCCTGCTTCCCGGGGGGCTCCATCACAGGGGCGCCCAAGATCCGGGCGATGGCGATCATCGAAGAGCTCGAACCCCACAGGCGCAACGGCTATTGCGGCAGCATTGGCTACCTGAGCCAACATGGGCGCATGGACACCAGCATCTGCATCCGGACCCTGCTGGCGGCCAGCGGGCAGCTCTATTGCTGGGCAGGTGGCGGCATCATCGCCGACTCCCGGGTAGAGGACGAGTATCAGGAGACCTTCGACAAGCTGGCGCGGATCCTGCCACTGCTGGAGAACGAGCATCCATGACCCATGGCGACCTGCTGACCCGCTTTCTGTTGCAGCTGCCCAGCCCCGCCCCGGTGCGCCCGAGCCGCCCGGGCCTGCATCCTGCCGCCGTGCTGATGCCCCTGGTCGAGCGTGCCGACGGCCTGCACCTGCTGCTGACCGAGCGCAGCCGCCACCTGCGCCACCACGCCGGGGAGATAAGCTTCCCCGGGGGGCGCCAGGATCCGGAGGATGAGAGCCTCTACCGGACGGCGCTGCGGGAAACCGAGGAGGAGATAGGGGTGCCCGCCAGCCAGATCCGCCTGCTCGGCCATCTGCCCAGGCTGCCGACCGTGTCGCAGTTCGAGGTGCTGCCCGTGGTCGGCCTGCTGGATCCGCATTACCGGCTGGGGCTCAACGAGGATGAGGTCAGCGCCGCCTTCGAGGTGCCCCTGCACCACCTGCTCGATCCCGCCCGCTACATCAGCATGACCCTGCAGCGTCAGGGGCGCCGGGACACCCTGTACTGGATCCCCTGGCAGCACAGATACATCTGGGGCGCGACCGCCAGCATGATCCGGCAACTGGCCGCCCAGATCGCCATTTAACAGCGTCGTTACATTATTTGGGGTGAAAATCGGGATTTAACATTCAAATAACACCGGAAATGATAAACAAAAATTGAAATTTTATTCTTTTGATCACGTTTCCATAAAAAAGTGCGGGTTTCGACGGTGGAAAAGTGAATTTGATCAACATTTTCACCCGCAAAGACAGTATCCTTGCGCCGGATTAATAAAAACCACACATCTGGGGTCAGACACATGTCAAATACCGTCACTCACGCACAGGACGCTGCGGTCACCAAGGAGCAAGGAACAAGCTCCGTTCAATCCCGTGGTTGGGGCAAACAGGATACCACTTGGGTCATCAGCCTGTTTGGTACCGCCGTCGGCGCAGGGATCCTGTTCCTGCCCATCAATGCCGGCATGGGTGGCTTCTGGCCGCTGGTCTGCATGGCGCTGCTGGTCGGCCCCATGACCTATCTGGCCCACCGCGGCCTGTCCCGCTTCGTGCTCTCTTCCAAGAAGCCCAATGCGGACATCACCGAGGTGGTGGAAGAGCATTTCGGCGTGGGCGCCGGCAAGCTCATCACCCTGCTCTACTTCTTCGCCATCTATCCCATCGTCCTCATCTATGGCGTAGGGATCACCAACACGGTCGAGAGCTTCATGGTCAACCAGCTGCAGATGGCCGCGCCGCCGCGCTGGATCCTTTCCATCGTGCTGATCATGGGCATGATGTCCGTGATGCTGGCCGGTGAGAAGCTGATGCTCAAGGTGACCCAGTTCCTGGTCTACCCCCTGATCGCCGTCCTGGCGGGCATCTCCCTCTATCTGATCCCGGACTGGACCGGCGCCGCCCTGGCCCAGGTTCCCTCCGGCAAGGATTTTGCCACTACCCTGTGGTTGACCATCCCCGTGCTGGTGTTCTCCTTCAACCACAGCCCGGCCATCTCCAGCTTCGCCCTGGCCCAGCGCCGTGACCATGGCGACCAGGCCGTGGCCAAGTCCGATGCCATCTTGAAGCGCACCGCCATGCTGCTGCTGGGCTTCGTGATGTTCTTCGTCTTCTCCTGCGTCATGAGCCTGACTCCGGCCCAGTTGGCGGAAGCCAAGGCCCAGAACATCGCCGTTCTCTCCTACCTGGCCAACCAGCACGAGAGCCCGCTCATCTCCTACTTCGGTCCCCTGGTCGCCTTCGTGGCCATCGTCTCCTCCTTCTTCGGCCACTATCTGGGTGCCCGTGAAGGTCTCAAGGGCCTGATCGTCCAGCAGATGCGCGGCGCCAACAAGGAGCCGAACCACAAGCTGATCGAGATGATCATCATCGCCTTCTTCATCCTCACCCTCTGGGTCGTCGCCGTGGTCAACCCCTCCATCCTGGGCATGATCGAATCCCTGGGCGGTCCCATCATCGCCACCATACTCTTCATCATGCCGATGTACGCCATCAAGCGCGTGCCCGCTATGGCCAAGTATCAGGGCCAGATCAGCAACGTCTTCGTGACCACCATGGGTCTGGTTGCCATCTCCGCCATCCTTTATCAGCTGTTCGGCTAAGTCGGACACGGATAAATCCCCGCAAAGGGCTGCCTCGGCAGCCCTTTTTCATGGCGCCATCACATCCCTCACCTCCCCCTCTTCCCATCGACTACAAAAAATTTACAATGTTTAGACAAAACCCATAAGCGGAGTGATGTCATGATCAGCGTCTTCGACCTGTTTTCCATCGGGATAGGCCCCTCATCCTCCCACACGGTCGGCCCCATGCGGGCGGCTCACGCCTTCGTGACCCAGCTCAAGGCGCAGGGTCTGCTGGCGCGCACCCACAGGGTCGAGACCGAGTGCTACGGCTCCCTCGGCCAGACCGGCAAGGGACACGGCACCGGCAAGGCGATCATCCTGGGACTGGCGGGATTCGAGCCCGATACCGTCGATATCGAAGGGATCCCCGCCTTCCTCGCCGACGTGGAGCGCAGCCAGACCCTCACCCTGGCCGGCGAGCAAGCGAGCGCCTTCCCTCGCAATGGCGCCATCCTCTTCAACCGCCGCAAGACTCTGCCCGCCCACTCCAACGGCATGACGCTGCGCGCCTATGAGGGGGACGAGCTGCTGCTGGCCCAGACCTACTACTCCATCGGCGGCGGCTTCATCATAGAGGAGAGCCACTTCGCCAGCGCCCGGGAGGAGGCGGCGGCCTTCGAGGCGGCGCACCCCATTCCCTACCCGTTCGACAGCGGCGCCCAGCTGCTGGCCCACTGCCAGGAGAGCGGCCTCTCGGTGTCCGGCTTGATGCTGGCCAACGAGAAGGTGTTTCGCAGCGAGCAGGAGATAGTGGCGGGGCTGCGCAAGATCTGGCACGCCATGCAGGGCTGCGTGACCCGGGGCTGCCAGAGCGAGGGGGTGCTGCCCGGCGGGCTCAAGGTACGCAGACGGGCCCCCGCCCTGTTCCGTCAGCTCAGCTGCGAGACCAATTTCAACAAGGATCCCCTGATGGTGATGGAGTGGGTCGACCTGTTCGCCCTGGCCGTCAACGAGGAGAATGCCGCCGGGGGCCGGGTGGTCACGGCACCGACCAACGGCGCCGCCGGCATCATCCCCGCCGTGCTGCACTACTATGATCGCTTCGTGCGCACCGTGGATGACGCGCTGCTGGTGCGCTACTTCCTCACCGCCGCCGCCATCGGCATCCTCTACAAGAAGAACGCCTCCCTCTCCGGGGCCGAGGTGGGTTGCCAGGGCGAGGTGGGGGTGGCCTGCTCCATGGCGGCGGGAGCCCTGGCCGAGCTGCTCGGCGCCAGCCCCGCCATCGTCGAGAATGCCGCCGAGATCGGCATGGAGCACAACCTGGGGCTCACCTGCGATCCGGTCGGCGGCCTGGTGCAGGTGCCCTGCATCGAGCGCAACGCCATGGGGGCGGTCAAGGCGATCAACGCCGCCCGCCTCGCCCTGCGGGGTACCGGCGAGCACAAGGTCTCCCTGGACAAGGTGATCAAGACCATGTGGGAGACCGGCAACGACATGAAGACCAAGTACAAGGAGACGGCCCGAGGGGGCCTGGCGGTGAACATCACAGAGTGTTAACACCGCAGCGTCGCAGGGACTCTCCTCGGGGCTATCGCGATGCAAGAAACCCATACGAACCCCATTTTCCCCGCTATACCCGGCCTCGCCGGGTATTTTTTCGCAAAACGTTTGCCAAACGATTAACAAAATGGATAAGCATCAAAATAAATTTTATACTCGCGGCCTTTGGTTCAACAAAAATAGACCTGTTTCAACTTTTTTTAAGGCAGACCGCGTTACACTGCCGTTACCAGGTCCAGGACCTTAGGGCGATGTCACGACGCAAGCGCCATGGATCACCCCCTTTTGCAAGCCGGCAAGGCGCCGGCTTCTACCCAGAGGTAACTACTAGATGATCAGCGTTTTTGATATTTTCAAAATCGGTGTTGGCCCCTCCTCCTCCCACACTGTGGGCCCGATGAAAGCGGCCAAGCAGTTCGTGGACGAGCTGCGAGCGAGCGGCAAGATCCGTGATATCACCCGGATCCAGGTCGATGTCTATGGCTCCCTCTCCTGGACCGGTAAGGGTCACCATACCGACACCGCCATCATCATGGGCCTGGCGGGCAACCTGCCGGAAAATGTCGATATCGACGGCATCCCCGAGTTCATCTCCCGGGTCGAGCAGACCGGTCGCCTGCCCATCGGCCTGCACTGCCACACCGTCAGCTTCCCGCGCGATGCCATGGTGTTCCATGACGAGGCCCTGCCCCTGCATGAGAACGGCATGACCCTGACCGCCTTCATCGAGGATGCCAAGGCCTACAGCAAGACCTACTACTCCATCGGCGGTGGTTTCATCGTCGACGAGGAGAACTTCGGCAAGGCCGACAGCGGCGACATGGCGGTCAACTACCCGTTCAAGAGCGCCGCCGAGCTCATCGCCCATTGCAGCCAGACCGGCCTCTCCATCTCCTCCCTGATGATGGAGAACGAGAAGTGCTTCAACACCCCGGAAGAGATCTACAAGAAGCTCGGCAAGATCTGGACCACCATGCGGGAAGGGATAGAGCGCGGCTGCCGCACCGAGGGTGTGCTCTCCGGGCCGCTGCGGGTGCCCCGTCGCGCCGCTCCCCTCTATCGCCAGCTCACCACCAACGAGAGCCTGTCGAGCGACCCCATGAACATCATCGACTGGGTCAACATGTTCGCCCTGGCGGTGAGTGAAGAGAACGCCGCCGGTGGCCGCGTGGTCACGGCACCGACCAACGGCGCCGCCGGCATCATCCCCGCCGTGCTGGCCTACTACGACAAGTTCATCCAGCCGGTGGGCCGCGAAGAGTACACCCGCTTCTACCTGGCCGCCGCGGCCGTCGGCATGCTCTACAAGATGAACGCCTCCATCTCGGGGGCCGAAGTGGGCTGCCAGGGTGAGGTGGGCGTCTCCTGCTCCATGGCCGCCGCCGGCCTGACCGAGCTGATGGGCGGCAGCCCGGAGCACGTCTGCGAAGCCGCCGAAATCGGCATGGAGCACAACCTGGGTCTGACCTGTGATCCGGTCGGTGGCCAGGTGCAGGTGCCCTGCATCGAGCGCAACGCCATCGCCTCCATGAAGGCGATCAACGCCTCGCGCATGGCCCTGCGCCGCACCTCCAAGCCGCGCGTGTCGCTGGACAAGGTGATCGAGACCATGTACATCACCGGCAAGGACATGGACTCCAAGTACCGCGAGACCTCCCGCGGCGGCCTGGCCATCAAGGTGATGCAGGTCGCCTGCGAATAAGCGGCGACGCCGTGCGATGAAAAAGGCGGGATCTCCCGCCTTTTTGCTGCCCGCCTTTCACTGCCTCTCCCTGGCGCGCCGCCGCCCCCTCCCTCTCGCCTTGCCGAAGTACCCTTGCTGGTCCCATGGCAGCGCGCCCCGCCATGTCCCGGGATCCAGGTCGTCAATAAAGCACAGGAAGGACACCTGTATATTTATACAAGTCTATCGCCGTTTGAAAATATATTTTCAAGGCTCATTCGAAGGCGAAAGAGATTATCGCTCGCGGCAGACGGGGTATTTAGCGAGGCCATGGCGGCCAAGCGGATAATTAGGGCGGGGGTACAATGCAATAACGGGGAAACAACCGAAGCCCGGGAGGAAGACGCCCCGGGGAGGGGCGCCCGGCGACAGGGGGCGTCCGATAATATCAGGGGGCCTTGCGCCGGGTTTGCGCCAGCTTGTGCTGCTCGAGCAGGTTCTCCACCGGCGGCGGCACCTGCAGATAAAAGCCCTGCTGGCGCAGCGCCTCCATCACCCGGCTCACGCTCGCCATGCCCAGGGGCTTGCCCGGGGTGAGCCGGGTCATCAGCACCAGTTGCGGAGGGCCGAAGGTCTGCATCAGGGGGGATGGAACCCGGGAAAAATCATCTCTTTTTTCGACAAAGAGATAGGTGTCCGCTTTTTTGCGACTTTTATAGACTGCACACAACATGGAAATTGATATAATCCGCTGAGTTTATTGCCTCGGAAGTGGGCAAACTATAACATCAGGCAATCAATAACAATAACGGATTACCGTCTCTGTCTCGGGGAAAGTCATGGTTGAGCGCGATAACGAATTGAAAGGGACCACCTTCACTATTTCTGTGTTGCATATCAACGATGCCGCGCCGGACAAGATACGCCAGTTATTGGCCGCCAAGGTGGCGCTGGCGCCCCGTTTTTTCAATTGTGCGCCCCTGGTGCTCAATGTGGAAAAACTCGCGCAGCAACCGGATTTTGACGAGCTCAAGGCCCTGGTCGAAGCGGAAGACTTCGTGCTGGTCGGCATCACAGGGGCCAAGGATGAGGCCATGAAGACCGCCGCCAAGGCGGCGGGTCTGGCGGTGATGACCTCGGGACGCAGCCGCAAGGCCGAGGTCCTGGTCGATGCCGAACCGGCCGCCGAGCCCACTCCGCCCGAGGTCGCCGAGCACCAGCTCCCCGCCCCCCTGATCGCCAGCAAGGTCCATGTCGGTCCGGTGCGTTCCGGCCAGCAGATCTACGCGGTCGGCACCTCCCTGGTGGTGCTCGGCTCGGTGAGCCAGGGGGCCGAAGTTCTGGCCGATGACAGCATTCATATCTACGGGGCCCTGCGGGGCCGGGCAATAGCCGGGGCGCGCGGTAATGGCGATGCCCGCATCTATTGCCAGCAATTGCAGGCCGAGCTCCTCTCCATCGCGGGCACCTTCCAGCTCAGCGATGCACTGCCAGCCGACCTGATACAACAGCCGGTCCATGTCCGGTTGGATAATGAACAACTCCGAATAGACCGCATCAAATAGAGTTACAAGGAAGCGAGAATGGCGCGAATCATAGTCGTTACGTCCGGCAAAGGTGGCGTTGGCAAGACCACTACCAGCGCGGCATTGAGTACGGGACTGGCCCAGCGGGGCCACAAGACGGTGGTCATCGATTTCGATATTGGCCTTCGAAATCTTGACCTCATCATGGGGTGCGAGCGGCGCGTGGTGTATGACTTCGTCAACGTCATCAATGGCGAGGCGAACCTCAACCAGGCCCTGATCAAGGACAAGCGCAGCGAGAACCTCTTCATCCTGCCCGCCTCCCAGACCCGGGACAAGGACGCCCTCACCAAGGAGGGGGTCGAGAAGATACTGGATCAACTGGCAGAGATGGGCTTTGAGTACATCGTCTGCGACTCCCCCGCCGGGATTGAGTCCGGCGCCCTGATGGCGCTCTATTTCGCCGACGAGGCCATCGTCACCACCAACCCGGAAGTCTCTTCCGTGCGCGACTCGGACCGGATCCTCGGCATCCTGGCCTCCAAGTCCCGCCGGGCCGAGCGCGGCGAGGATCCCATCAAGGAGCACCTGCTGCTCACCCGCTACTGTCCGACCCGGGTCAGCCGTGGCGACATGCTGAGCGTGCAGGACGTGCAGGAGATCCTGGCCATCCCGCTGCTCGGCGTCATTCCCGAGTCCCAGGCGGTACTGCGCGCCTCCAACTCGGGCGAACCCGTCATCCTGGATAAAGAGTCCGATGCGGGCAAGGCCTATGAAGACGCCGTTTCCCGTCTGATGGGAGACGCCACCGAGTTCCGTTTCCTGCAAGAAGAGAAGAAGGGCTTCTTCAGCCGTCTGTTCGGGAGTTAAGCATGTCTATTTTTGATTATTTTCGTTCCACCAAGAAGCAGACGACGGCCCAGACCGCCAAGGAGCGGCTGCAGATCATCGTCGCCCATGAGCGCTCGTCCAGAGGGGGGCCGGATTACCTGCCCCAGCTCAAGCAGGACATCCTGGACGTCATCCGCAAGTACGTGCAGATAGACCCCGAGAAGGTGACGGTGCAACTGGATCAGAAGAGTGATGAGCTGTCGGTGCTCGAACTCAACATCACCTTCGCCGACGACAAGAAGGGATGAGCCAGGCGCCCTATGCGTGACCCTTTCCCCCAATGAGACCGGATCCCGTCCCAGGATCCGGTTCTTTTTTGCCTCTGTTTTGCCCCGCTATGTCGCTTACACACGCCTGCCGATGCGTCAGACCAGTTCCCGCGCCTGCTTGCCGTGCAACACCTGGGGATCCAGGGTCACCTCGGCCTCGCCGTTGCTGATCCAGAGCTGACCGTCCGAGATGGTGCAGGTGAGCTGCATGGTGCGCTGGATCAGGGCCGCCAGCGGCAGGGTCTGGCTGTCGCTGAGTTCGATGATGCTGAGGTTGTCGTGGGCGGTGAGTTTGCCCTGGTTCTGTTTCCACCAGACGCTGGTGCCGCGCCCGCCGTAGAGATAGAGCACCACCTGGCGCGAGCGGTTGCACGCCTTCTTGAGGCGGCGCTCGTCAGGCTGGCCCAGCTCTATCCAGAGCTCAATCTCGTCGGAGTAGTTCTTGCGCCACAGCTCGGGTTCATCGTCCGCCGACAGCCCCTTGGTGAATTCGAGCCGCTCGGCGGCATGCCAGGCAAAGGCGGCGAGGCGGATCATCATGCGCTCGTCGGTTTCGGAGGGGTGACGGGCCAGGGTGAGGGAGAAGTCCTGATAGAGCCCCCTGTCCATGTCGGAGAGGGAGATCTGAGCCTTGAATACGGTTGCCTTGAGAGCCATGAGAAACCTTATGGGAGACGAAACGGGAGGCCCGACGCGGGCCGGGCGCCAGTGTAATCAAATTTGCGGGCAGCTTCGAGCCCCTTGCACGGCCCGCCCCGCATCGGGGGGGAGCAACAACGAAAAATGCCAGTCCTGGGACCGGCATGGCACGAGAGGCGGGGCCCTGGCGGCCCTTTACCGAGTCAGGCCGGCGGCCTCACTTCTCGGCGGATTGCACCCCGAATGCATTGAGCAACACGCAACAGGTCACCGCCACCGCCACGAAGCCGCTCAGGAAGATGAAGGGCATGACGCCATAGCCCAATACGGTCCAGATGGTTTGTTCAAGAAAGCTCATGATGTGTCCTTTGTCCGATGGCGCGCCCCTGGCGCGACACTCTATTCTGGCCCAGGCCGCTCTGGGATTCACTGTCGTTTCTATTGGAACCTAACTGGCCAGCCAAGCCTATGCCACCAAAGGAATATATAGGGGGCCACTTTGCGCCAGATCAATTTTTTGCGGCAAATAATCCCCTGCCCACCAACGACAGAGGCGACCCAGGGTCGCCTCTGCAGATCATCATGACATGGCGCCGGCTCAGTAGAAGCTCAGCCCCTCTGCCGCCATGGCCTTGAGCCTGGCACAGGGGGCGTAGCGCTCACCCAGGCGCTGCTGGTAGTGCTCGAGACGCGCCACCAGTTCGCCAATGCCCAAGGTGTCCATGTAACGGAACGGGCCGCCGAGGAAGGGGGGGAAGCCGATGCCGAAGATGGCACCGATATCGCCGTCACGGGGTGAGGCCACCACGCCACTGTCGAGTGCCATGGCCGCCTCGTTGAGCATCAGCAGCACGCAGCGCTCCACCAGCTCCCGCTTGGCGAGTCTGGCCTGGGGCTTGACCCCGAGCAGGGCATAGACGCTCTCGTCCACCGTCTTCCTGCCCTCCTTGCCGGTGAGGCGGTTGCGGGGCGCCGCCTTGCCGTAGAGGTAGAAGCCCTTGCCGTTCTTGCGCCCCTTGCGATCGTCTTGCAGCAGCTTGTCAAACGCCTTGGGCGCCTGGAACTGCTCGCCGCCGAGCTCCTGCTCGAGGATGGGGGAGATCTTGGCCCCCACGTCGATCCCCACCTCGTCGAGCAAGGTGATGGGGCCGACCGGGAAGCCGAAGTCCTGCAAGGCGCCATCGAGCACCTCCACCGGCTCCCCTTCCAGCACCAGGCGCGCCGCCTCGTTCATGTAGGGAGCCAGGATGCGGTTCACATAGAAACCGGCCTCGTCCTTGACCACGATCGGGGTCTTGCCCTGGGCCCGGGCGAAGGCCAGGGTGGTGGCCACCGTCTCGGCGCTGGTGCCGGCATGGGGAATGATCTCAGCCAGCGGCATCTTGTCCACCGGGCTGAAGTAGTGCAGACCCACTATCTTGTCCGGGCGGGCGGCCCCTTGCGCAATCCGGTGAATGGGCAGGGAGGAGGTGTTGGAGGCAAACACCGTGTGCTCGCCGCACTCGCGCTCCACGTCTGCCACCATCTGGTGCTTGAGATTGATATTCTCGAACACCGCCTCCACCACCAGATCCACCCGGTGAAAGCCGGAGTAGTCCAGGGTGCCGGTCAGCCGGCTCATCTGCTTTTCCAGCTCGCTGCGCAGGATCTGGCGGCGCTTGAGCTTCTTGGCCAGCAAATCATGGCTGTAGCGCATGGCGTTGCCGATCCCGGCGCTCCCTACGTCCTTGATCCGCACCGGCACCCCCGCCTTGGTGGCGGTGACATAGGCGATGCCGCCCCCCATCAGGCCGCCCCCCAGCACGGCGGCATGGCTCACCTTGCGCGGCTCGGCGCCCTGATAGTTCACCTCCTTCTTCATCTGGGTGGTGGCGAAGAAGAGGGAGCGCAGGGCGGCGGATTCCGCCGTCATCACCAGCTCGCCAAAGTGGCGGGATTCGGCGGCAAGGCCGGCCTGGATCCCCTCCTCCATGCCGATGCGCACCACGTCCAGGATCCGCTCCGGCGCCGGATAGTTGCCACGGGTCTTGGCCATGACCCCCTTGCGGGCCTGATCGAACAGCACCTTGCGCCCCACCCCGCTGGTCTCCAGCAGCTTGCCCTGCAGATCCCGCTTCAGGGTGTGACGGGGCTTGCCCTTGTGGGCCAGCTTGATGGCGGCCTCGAGCAGGATGGATGGGGGCACCACCTCGTCCACCAGCCCCAGTTTGCCCGCCTGCCTGGGCCGCACCTGCTTGCCGGTCAGCATCAGATCCAGCGCCTTGGCCACCCCGATGAGGCGCGGCAGACGCTGGGTGCCGCCGGATCCCGGCAACAGGCCGAGCTGCACCTCGGGCACCCCCAGCACCGTCTTGCCATGGTCACTCGCGACCCGGCCATGACAGGCGAGTGCCAGCTCCAGCCCCCCGCCGAGGCAGGGGCCGTGGATGGCGGCGATCACGGGAATGCTGAGCTGCTCGATCTCGGCGAACACCTCCTGTCCTTCCCGGGACAGAGTCTGGGCATCCTGGGCGCTGGTGCAGGCATCCAGCATGCTGATGTCGGCCCCGGCGATGAAGGAGTCCTGCTTGCCGGAGACGATCACCAGACCGATCAGATCCTTGTTGGCCCGCACCTGGGCCAGCACGGTGCGGATCTCGTCGGCGAAGGCCGCCTTGAGGGTGTTCATGCTCTCACCGGGCACATCCATGGTGAGGATGCCGATGCCGTCTTTGCGAATATCCAGAGAAAAAGTGTGCGCGTTCATCATTCCACCTCCAACACCATGGCCACACCCAGTCCACCCGCCGCGCAGGCGGTGTTGAGTCCCAATCCGCCACCCCGGCGGCGCAGCTCATGGAGCGTCTGGGTGATCATGCGCGCGCCGGTCGCGGCGAAGGGGTGTCCGTAGGCCAATGAGCCCCCCAGCACGTTGAACTTGTCCATATCGATCTCGCCGATGGCGCCGTCACGACCCAGCTTGTCCCGGGCAAATTCCGGGCTGGCAAACATCTTGATGTTGGCCAGGGTCTGGGCGGCGAAGGCCTCGTGCATGTCGATGAGGGTCAGATCGGCCAGGGTGATCCCGGCCCGATCCAGGGCGATGGGGGTCGCGTAGGAGGGCCCCATCAGCATGTCCTGCCACACGTCGATGGCGGAGAAGGCGAAGCTGCGAATATAGCCGAGCGGCTCCAGCCCCAGCTCTTTTGCTCGCCCTTCCCGCATCAGCAGCACGGCGGCGGCGCCGTCGGTGAGCGGGGTGGCGTTGGCGGCGGTGACCGAACCATGGACCCGGTCAAACACCGGTTTGAGCTTGGCGTAGCTCGCCAGATCCGAGCCCTCGCGGATGTTGTTGTCCCGCTCGAGCGGCGACTTGTAGGGGGGCACATGGGCGGTGAACACCTCGCCGCTGAGCTTGCCCTGCGCCCAGGCTTCTGCCGCCAGGGTGTGGGAGCGGTGGGCCAGGGCATCTTGCGCCTCGCGGCTGATCTGGTGGCTCTTGGCCATCTGCTCGGCGGTCTGGCCCATGGAGAGGCCGGTGGAGTACTCGGCCACCGCCGGCGGCACCGGCAGCAGATCCCGGGCGCCGAGTCGGCGCAAGATGGCAAATTTTTGCGCAAAGGTGCGCGCCTTGTTGAGATCCACCAGGGCGCGGGCCAGTTTCTTGCTCACCCCGATGGGCAGCACGGAGGAGGAGTCGGCCCCGCCGGCGATGGCGATGTCCACCGTGCCGGCCATGATGGATTCGGTGACATTGGCCACCGCCTGGAAACTGGTGGCACAGGCGCGTGACACGCTGTAGGCGTCGGTGTGAACGCTCATGCCGGTGCCGAGCACTATCTCGCGGGCGATGTTTGGTGCTTCCGGCATCTGCACCACCTGGCCGAACACCAGCTGATCGATGAAGGTGGGATCGAGATCCGTGCGGGCGAGCATCTCGCTCACCACCAGCTTGCCGAGATCCACCGCGGGCACGCCGTGAAAGGCGGTGGCCTGCTTGGCAAAGGGGGTTCGCAGCCCCGCCACGACGGCAATCCGTTCGCCCTGGCGAGTCGTCAGTTGTAAAGGCTGTTTCATCCTGGCTCCTTGGGTCAATGGGAAGAGGTCAGACCTCATCGCGCCACATCTTAACAATCCACTCACAAGTTTCATACAGCTGATTGAAACTAAATCCGCGGCGGACAGACTCGGTTCTCGCACCTGGCGGTCATCTGGAGTATAAAAAGATCAACTTCTATTAAAACAATAGGTTTATCCCATGGCCTTGGCCGAATTTCGACAAGTACGCGACCACATTGCCAGCCAGATCCTGGGGCAGGGCGAACTCATCGACGGCCTGCTCATCGCCCTGTTATGTGAAGGCCATGTGTTGATCGAGGGCGCCCCCGGCCTCGCCAAGACCCGGGCGGTCAAGGTGCTGGCCAGTGCCATCGAGGGGCGTTTCGCCCGCATCCAGTTCACCCCGGATCTGCTGCCCGCCGATCTCACCGGCAGCGAGGTGTTCCACCCCCAGGATGCCAGCTTTCAGTTCCAGCCGGGCCCGCTTTTCAACCACCTGGTGCTGGCAGACGAGATCAACCGCGCACCGGCCAAGGTGCAATCCGCCCTGCTCGAGGCCATGGCCGAGCGCCAGATCACCGTGGGCAAGAAGAGCTGGCGCCTGCCGGGCCTCTTTATGGTGGCGGCCACGCAAAACCCGATAGAGCAGGAAGGGACCTACCCCCTGCCCGAGGCCCAGCTCGATCGCTTCCTGTTCAAGCTGGAGGTCGGCTACCCGGGCCCGGCCCTGGAACTCGCCATCCTGCAGCTGGGGGAGCAGGGAGAGACCATCCCCCCCTGCCCCTGCCTCATCGATCCCCAGACCCTGCAAGGAGCCCGCGATGCCGTACTGAAGGTGATGATGCAGCCCAGATTGGCCCACTACCTGGTGCAGCTTACCTGCGCCACCCGCCCCGGCAGCGGCATCGCCCCCGAGCTCGCCCCCCTGATAGCCTTTGGCGCCAGCCCCAGGGCCACCCTGGGACTGGCCCGCGCCGCCCGCGCCCGCGCCTGGCTGGCCGGACGGGACTATGTGCTGCCCGACGACATCCAGCTGCTGGCCCCGGCTGTGCTGCGTCATCGCCTGTTGCCAAGCTACCAGGCCAAGGCCGAGGGGATCGGCACGGACGCCATCATCCAGCGCCTGCTGGAGTGGGTGCCATGCCCCTGAGTGGCATCAGGCCCGGGAGCGAGGCCACAGGGGAGCCGGCCAGCCCCTGGCCCCCCGAGCTGCAACTGCCCCTCGCCGATCTCATCGCCACCCGGCTGCTGGCCCCCCTGCCGCGGCCACGCCGCCATGGCCCCGCCCAGGGCGGTATCCGTCGCCGCCAGCCGGGTCTCGACTTTCGCGAGCTGCGCCCCTATCAGGCTGGCGACGAGGTGCGCCACATCGACTGGCGGGTGACGGCCCGGCTCGGCCGCCCCGTCACCCGCCTCTATGAAGAGGAGCAGGAGCAGCACCACTGGCTGCTGCTCGATCTCTCCCCGGCCCTCTATTTCGGCTCGGGCGACAGGCTCAAGGCCAGGCTCGCCTGCGAGCTGGCCGCCGCCCTGCTCTGGCAGGGGGCGCGCCACCCCCAGACCCTGCAGATCCATGGTCTCACGCCGCAGATCCTGCGCCACAAGGGCCCCCCCTTGTCCCTGCTGCACCAGATCTGCCGGCACTACCACGCCGGGCTGGCCCGTGCCCCCCTGCCCACGACCCTGGCCGAGGCCGTGACCCTGTTGCGGGCCCGCCTCCCCGCCGGCGCCCGGCTCACCCTGATTGGTGATCATCAACCCCCCTCGGATCCCCTCTGCCAGGGCCTCACCGCCCTCGCCAGGGCCCACCCCATCGACTACTGGCAGATCCGCGATCCCCTGGAGGCCGGGATCTGGGGCCAGGAGCGGCTGCCGGTGACGAGCCGGCAAGGCCCCGGTTGGCTCGATGCCATGAGCCCCTCTTTTGGCCGTCGCTACCGGGAGGCGGCCGCCCGGCAGCACGCCCTCTGCCAGGCCCGGTTGCTGCCCCTGGTGCGGCGCCTGACCCTGCTCGATGGCAGCCAGTCCCTGCAGGCCCAGTGGGAGGCGCCATGAGTCAGACCGCCACCCTGGCCCGCCAGATCCGCGACATCCACCCCGGCCCCCCGCTGCTGGAGGAGTGGCTGGATCCCCGCCTCCACGCCCTGCTGCTCTTGGCCCTGACCCTGGCGGCCATCATCCTCGTCGCCTGGCTGGGGCGGCGGCTGTGGCGCTACCGGGGATGGTGCCGGGCCCTGAGCCCGCCGGATGAAGGGGATCCGGCCCTCTGGCTGGATCGGCTGCACGATCGGCTGCGCCAGGAGAGCCTGGCCCGCTGGCCCCATTGCCGATCCCTGCGAGGAGAACCCTGGCTCGGCTGGCTCGACCAGCAGGGCCAGACCGATTTTCGCCGCTGGCATCCCCTGTGGGATGACTGGCTCTATGGCGGCCAGCCACCGAGCCTGGTCCAGCGCCGCGCCCTCTATGACGATTACCTGCGCCTGGGGCGCCGCCTGCTGCTAGGGCGCCTGCTGGCGGGAAGGGCGGCCCCATGAGCCTGGCCTGGCCCTGGTTCGCCCTCGCCCTGGTGCTGCCGCTGCTGGTGCGCTCCCTGCCGTCCCTGCGCCGGCACCGCCTGCACCACGACGGCTTCCCCCTGCTGGGGCCCCAGGGGGGCCTGCCCCTCTGGTACGGGATCCTGCTGTGGTGCGCCCTGATCCTGGCCCTGTGTCGTCCCCAACTGGTGGGCGAGCCCATCATCCAATACCAGGGCAGCCGGGACCTGCTGCTGGCGGTGGATCTCTCCGACAGCATGCGCACCCCGGACATGTTCGATGGCAGCCAGCAGCAAGACCGGCTGACGGCGGTGCGCCAGCAGGTGAAGGCGCTGATCCTGGCGCGTCGGGGGGACAGAATTGGCCTCATCGTCTTCGCCGATCACGCCTACCTGCTCGCCCCCTTGAGCGAAGAGACCCAGGCGCTGCTGACCCTGAGTGACGATCTGGATTTCGACCTGGTCGGCCGCACCACGGCGCTCGGCGAGGCCATCGCCCTGGCCCGCCGCCACCGGGATCCGGCCCGGGAGACGGCCCTGCTGCTCGTCACGGATGGCCGCAACACCGCCGGCAGCGCCGATCCCCTCGCCCAGGCCAGGGCCGCCCGGGCCGAAGGCATCACCCTCTTCACCCTGGGGGTCGGCGCCGATCCCGGCAGCCAGGTGCTGACCCCGGCCCAGCCCGACCCCAGCGCCGAGCTCGACGAACCCCTGCTCACCCAGCTGGCGGCCATCGGCCAGGGCCGCTATTTTCGCGCCCGCACCCAGGGCGACCTCGTCGCCATGAACCGGGCCCTCGATACCCTGGCGCCCGGAGCCAGGCCGCTGCACAGCTACCGGCCCGTGACCGAACTCTACCCCTGGCCCCTGGCCCTCTCGCTCCTGCTGCTCATGCTACCTGGGCTGATGGCGGCGGCCAGCCCATGGCGGCGACCCTGATGGAGCTCATGCTGCTGCGCCCCTGGTGGCTGCTCGCCCTGCTGCCCTGGCTTTGGCTCGGCTGGCGACAGCGCCGGCAAGCCCCCCTGCTCAGCCCCCTGATGCGCCGCTATCTGTTGCCGCGGGGACGCGCCGCCGTGCCCTGGCGCTGGTGGGCGGCCCTGCCCGCCATCCTGGCCCTCTGCGGCCCCGTGCTGGAGCAGGGACAAGGGAGCCGGGTCGCCCCGCCCCTGGATATCTGGCTGCTGGATCTCTCCCGCTCCATGGCGGCGCCGGATCTGGCGCCGGATCGCGCCACCCGGGCGCGCCTGCTGCTCCAGGATCTGCTGGCCCAGAGCCAGGGGCGGCGCATCGCCCTCATCCTGTTTGCCGCGGATGCCTATCTCGCCATGCCCGCCACCCGCGATCGGGAGGCGATCGCCCGCCTGCTGCCGGACGTGCGCCCCGACATCATGCCGCTGCAAGGCTCCAACCCAGGTCGCGCCCTGGCCCTGGGGCTGGCCCAGATCCCGCCGGGCCAGCGGGCGCGTCTGCTGCTGGTAAGCGACGGCCTGACGGCGCGCCAGGCCGAGGAGATAGCCTCGCTCTGGCCCTGTCAGGGGCGCTGGCAATGCCTGCGCCAACCCGGGGCCCCCCGCCTCGATATCCTGCTCGCGGCGACCCAGGCCCAGGTTCCCCTCGGCGGCGAGCTGGCGCTGGCTCTGGGGCGGGCCAGCCTGCCGCCGCCGGATCTTGCCCTGATGACCGGGCTCGCCCGCCGCCTCGGTGGCCAGTTGCACCTCCTGGGCGAGGGCCTGCCCACCTTTGCCCCCCTGCCGACGGATCTGGCGCCGGATCCCGCCGGGCGCCGGGAGCTCGGCCCCTGGCTGCTGCTGCCCCTGCTGCTGCTCTGCCTGCTGGCCCGGCGCGGCGCCCTCTGGCTGGCGTTGCTGCTCTGCCTGCCGCCCCAGGCGCCGCTCCAGGCCGCCCAATACGACCCGGCCCCGGCGCTGCAGGCCTATGGCGACGGCGACTACCTCAGGGCGGCGCGGCTGTTTCAAGACCCGATCTGGCGCGGCAATGCCTGGTACCGAGCCGGCGACTTCGAGCGGGCCCTGGCCGCCTATGGGGAGCAGTCAGGCCCCACCGCCCACTACAATCGCGGCAATGCCCTGGTGCAGCTGGGGCGCCTCGAGGAGGCCAGGCTCGCCTACCTCGCCTGCCTGGCCCAGGAGCCGGCCCATCAGGACGCCCGCTACAACCTGGCCCTGCTCGAACGCAGCACCCCGCCCCCCATGGGCGGGGCCCCCTCCCCGGGCGAGACCAAGGCCAGCCCCCAGGGGGCGGCGGATCCGGCGCCCCCCGTCATCCTGCTCAAGGAGCGGCTGCGCAAAGAGGCGCTGCGCCGGGGTCTGCTGGCCCGCCCGGAGGACTCGGGATGAGCCGGGCCCATCGTCACCTTAGCCGCCCCTGGCTGGCGTGGATGCTGGTGGCGCTGGCGGCAGCCAGTCCCGCCCTGGGGAACGATCTGCGGGATCAGGCCTCCCTCCCGGGGCAGAGCGGGCGCCAGGGCGACGGGGTCATGGCGCCCTCGCACCAGGCATCCCAGCCCCCCAGGGCCGAGATCCTGGCCACGGAGCGGCCCGATGAGTGGCGGCTGATCATAGAGGCGCCGGGACGCTGGCCCGCCGGGGCCCTGGTCATCACCCCCCTGCTGCGCCAGTTCGCGGTGGGGCGGGTCTCCCTGCAACAGGGCATGGGCGAGGATGGCCCCTCGACCCGCTGGCTGATCCCGCTCCACGGCCAGCCCGCGCCCCTGCCCCCCCTGCGCCTCGCCAGCTGGTCCATCCCCCTGCCCCCCTTCCCCGCAAGAGAGGCGGACACGGCGCCGCCTCCCCCCAGGGTGATCCAGCGGGCCAGCCTCAGCCATGAGGGGCCCCTCTACCCGGGCCAGCCCTTCGTCTATGCCCTGCACATCACACTGCCCGATCAGATCCGCCAGCCTGGGCTGGAGGAGCTCGCGCACCCGGACTTCACCATACGCCGCCTCGGGGAGGATGAGTGGCGCCCCGGTGCCCGCGCCGGCGAGCCCGGGGAGCTGATCCGCCGCTGGCTGCTCCAGGCCAGGAGGGCCGGGGATGTCACCCTGACCGCCCCCAGGTTGCAGGCCAGCTATCTGCTGGGAAACCAGTCCCAGACCCTGACCGGGCGGGCCGCCCCCCTCTCCCTGCATGTGGATGAGGCCCCCCTACCCCTGGTGGCGCGCCGCCTCACCCTCAACCAGCAGTTCACCCGCCGCCAGGCCACCCTGGGCGAGCCCATCATCCGGACCCTTCGCCTGCGCCTGGAGGACGGGGATGGCAGCCAGGTGAGCCTGCCCGAGGTGCACGTGGCCGGGCTCAGGGTGCAGGCAGACGGCAGCCAGCGCCGCGAACGCTTCCTCGCCAATGGCCGGCTGCTGTACGAGCGGGAGTGGCGCCAGGCCCTGCGCGCCACCCAGCCCGGCGACTATCTGCTGCCCGAGATCCGCCTGCCCTGGCTCAACACCCAAAATGGGCGCATCGAGCAGCTGATCCTGCCCGGCCAGCGGCTGAGCTTCGCCCCCGCTCCCGCAAGCCCAGAGGCCTCGCCATCCTCCTCCGTCACCCGCATCCCTCTGCTCATCTGGGCCCTGCTGCCCCTCCTGCTGATTCCCTGCCGCCCTCGCCTGGGTCGCTGGCTCGCCTTCTATCGGCTGCAACAGGCCCTGCGGCGGGGCGATGCCGAGGGCAGTCGCCGGGCCCTGCTGCACTGGCGCCACAGACGCTGGCCCGAGTCCCTGTCCCCTGCCATCCTTTGGCCAGGGGAGATCCCCGTCTCGGCACCGATGGCGGCCGCCCTCGATACCCTGCAGGCGGCCTGCTTTGGTACACTGACTCACTTTGACGGCGCCCCCCTCGCCCTTGGCCTGTGCGCCTATGAGACGAGGGGGATCGCCGGCTTGCTCAGACGAGTCGCTTGGTTGGACGGCACTTATCGCCACAAGGATCACCACAAGGAGACTCAGTGATGGGGTTTTCGCTGTTTCGCAAGAAAACGGGGAAGGAACCGGCGCCATCCCCGGTCAATGAGGGTATGGCAGACAAACAGAAAAAATATGAAGCCCTGGTCCATGCCCTCCATGGGGACATCTATCGCTACGCCTACTGGCTGTGCCGGGATCCCCATGTGGCAGAAGATCTGGTGCAGGAGACCTACCTGCGCGCCTGGCGGGCGATCGATAGCCTGGTCGACGACAAGGCGGCCAAGCCCTGGCTCATCACCATACTGCGGCGGGAAAATGCCCGCCGCTTCGAGCGCAAGCGCTTCGATCTCATCGATCTGGACGAGTTTCCCCAAAGCGATGACGAGGCGCTGCACAGCGAGCAGGAGATGGAGCACGAGTGGCTGCGCCGCCACATTGCCAGATTGCCGCAGGAGTACCAGGAACCCCTGCTGCTGCAAGTCGTCGGCGGCTTTAGCGGCGAAGAGATAGCCCAGCAGCTGGGCCTGAACAAGAACACCGTGATGACCCGGCTGTTTCGGGCACGCAACCAGATCCGAGAGGCCATGGCGTCAACCGCACAACAGAGAGGACAGGGTAATGGATGAGCTGGAGTTTCGCCGCCGGGCTGTCATCGATCCTCATGATACCCAGGACGCCTTCACCGACATGGCCAAGGCGTCCCCCGCCAACCGCAAGTGGCTCGAGGAGATGAAACAGTTCGATCACAGGCTCAGCAAGGGGATGCAGGTGGAAGTCCCCCCCGGGCTCGCCGAGCGGCTGCTGCTCAGGCAGGCCATCGGCACCGAGTCGCCGCCAAGCCGCCCCCCGGCGCCCCGGGCATCGGGCTGGAAGCCCCTGGCCATCGCCGCCTCGGTCGCCTTCCTGATCGGGGTCAGCACCCGCTGGCTGCCCTGGCCGAGCAGCCCGGCAGCGCAGGCCTCTCTGGCCCAGGTGGCGCTGGCTCACGTCTATGGGGAGGAGCCCTTCATCGCAGGGCTCGACGAGCAGGTGTCGCTCCAGACCATCAACGCCAAGATGGAGAAGTACGGCGCCACCCTGATGAACATGCAGGACATGGCCAGGATCACTTATGTCAATCACTGCGCCTTCTATCAGGGACCCGCGCTGCACATGGTGCTGCAGGGCAAGATGGGGCCCGTCACCCTCTTCATGGTGCCCAAGCATGTGCCCCTGCGCCTGGACCCACGATTCGATGATGGCCGGCTCAAGGGGGAGGTGATCCCCCTCAAGGGGGCCAACCTGGTGTTGATCGGCGCGATGGAGGAACCGCTTGATCCCCTCTCCAGGCAGGTCGCGTCCCGCTTGCACTGGTCCATCTAGGCCCCATTTTCCCCCTCCCACCACGCAGAGCTTGCCATACTCTGCGTGGGTTTTGCCCCATTTCCCCGCCCGTTACTCACCCATTCCCGCCTATTTCTCCTCAAGACACGAAAAAACTTCTCCACGTCTTCCGCGCCAATTTGTTGATTAAACGCACAACAAGCCCCGAATGCGCTCAATTTGCCGCCAACCGCAAACAAATAATTAACACAATAGAAACTTTTATGTATTCTGCTCCCACTGGTCTGATTTCTTACCTCCTACCAGATCCATAGAATCACGCCAGAAATGATAGGGAAGATGCAAACATAACAACAGATCTTGTCAGCTTTTGCGGCGATTACGCCGGGATAGCGCGGCAAAAAATCTGCCAAATAAAGAGAGAACACCATGACGACTGCCTTTTTCAAGAAGAGCCTGATTGCCGCTGCCATCACCCTGGTCAGCACCCAAACCTTCGCTGCAGCTTTCCAGCTCAACGAACACTCTGCCTCAGGCCTGGGCCGCGCCTTCGCCGGTGAAGCCGCGATCGCCGACAACGCCGCCGTGCTGGCCCGCAACCCGGCCGCCATGACTCGCTTTGACAAGATGGCGATCTCGGTCGCCGGCAGCTACATCCACCCGGACGTGGACGTGGACGGCAAGATTGCCGGTGCCTATGACTCCAGCGAAGACAACATTGCCCCGGATGCCTTCGTGCCGGCCGCCTACTTCATCCAGCCCATCAATGAGCAGTGGGCCTGGGGCCTGGCCATGTTCTCCAACTACGGCCTCTCCACCGAGTATTCGGACAACTACTCCGGCGGCGCCATCGCGGGCAACACCGAGCTGACGACCATCAACCTCAACCCCAACATCGCCTACCGCGTCGACTCCCAGTGGAGTCTGGGGGCGGGTCTGAACCTGGTCTATGCCAAGGCGGAGCTGAACCGCCGCGCCGGTGTCCTGGCCCCTGCGGTCAGCCAGCAGCTGGGTACCCAGGTCAGCCCGGACGCCAAGCTCGCCCACCTGAAGGGGGATGACTGGGGCTGGGGCTGGAACCTGGGTGCCATGTATGAAGTGAACGAAGATCATCGCTTCGCCCTGACCTATCGCTCCCAGGTCGACATCACCTTCGAGGGGGATTATCAGGGAACCTCGTCGCGCATGCAGAAGGTGGATGGCAAGCTCCCCCTCGACTTGCCGGCCCAGGCCGAGTTTGCCGGTTACCACCGTCTGGATCCGCGCTTTGCGGTGCACTATTCGGTCAACTGGACCGAATGGAGCACCTTCCAGGAGCTCAACGCCACCAGCGACAGCTGCGTCAGCACCGCAGGGGCCGGTGTCTGCCTGCAAAAAGATGAGAAATTCAAGGATGCCTTCCGTTACTCCATCGGCGGCACCTGGTACGTCAACCCGTCCTGGGAAGCCCGCGTCGGATTGGCCTATGACAGGACCCCCATCGAGGCCGAGTACCGCAGCCTGAGCATCCCGGATTCCGACCGGGTCTGGTACAGTGCCGGCGCCACCTACCACATCAATCCGGACATGAGCGTCGATTTCGGCATGACCTATATCGATGGCAAAGAGGTGAAGGTCAACGAGGGCGTGCCCGACCATAACAGCCAACTGCGCTGGCAGGGCACCTCCCACGGTGACGCCTTCCTGGCTGCCGCCCAGTTCAACATGCAGTTCTGACCACCGAGTCAACGAGAGGGCGCCTGCGGGCGCCTTTTTTGTACCGCCCACCCCGCTTGCGGCTGTGGTACACACATCGATGCTTTTCTCAGACGCTGAGCCCGATGTTGGCCCGCCTGCCCTCCCCTCTTTCCGCCCCTCTCCCGTTGGATGGCCGGCAGCCAGTTGGCGATCCGGATGCGCCGGGCAGCTCCCGTGGATCCCCCTCTGCGCGGATGTCAGCCATCGTCGTCACCCCCATCTCCCGATGGCAAACCTGTGCAGGCACGATGCACTCATCCATCGGCCCGGGACGGGATAGTGGCCGAACGCTGACCACCCGGCGACGATCGACAGCGGGTAATTTCCCCCGGCCGCTCCGGTGGGCTGGCACAGTGGCTCCCTTCGCCATACTATCAAGCCAACCTTCATCACGGAGCACGACATGTATTCCTACGTGGCCAGGCAACCCATACTCGACAGCAGCCTGCAAACTCACGCCTATGAGCTGCTGTTTCGCGATAGCCTGGAGAATGTCTTCCCCTCCATCTCTTCCCGGCAGGCCACCTCCCGCCTGGTGGTCGAACAGTTCTTGCAGCAGAACATCGACCAGTTGCTGGGCGGTCGCCCCTGCTTCATCAACTTTCCCCACGATGTGCTGCTGGAGGGGCTGGCGGAGTGCCTGCCTCCCAGACAGGTGGTGATCGAGATCCTCGAGGATGCCCTCCCGGACGATGCCCTGCTGGCCAAGGTCCAGGAGCTGCACCAGCTCGGCTATCGCCTGGCCCTTGACGATTTCACCATGTCCTCGGCCTGGGAGCGGTTCCTGCCCTGGATCCACATCATCAAGTTCGACCTGCGCCTGAGCCCCCTGCCCAAGATAGCCTCCTTCATCCAGCGCCATCGCCACTTGCGCCTCACCTACCTGGCCGAGAAGGTGGAGAGCAAGCAGGAGTTCGAGCAGACCCAGGCCCTGGGCATCAGCCTGTTTCAGGGCTTCTTCTTCAGTCGCCCCGAGATGGTCAAGCGGGCCACCATGCAGCCGGCCCAGATGGTGGTGATCCAGCTGCTCAACGAGGTGAACCAGTCCGATCCCAACCTGGTGCGCATCGAGCAGCTGCTCGGCCAGGATGTCTCCCTCTCCCTCAAGCTGCTGCGCTATGTCAACAACCTCAAGGGGCGCAGCAAGCCCATCTCCTCCTTTCGCCAGGCGGCGATCTACCTGGGCCACACCCAGCTCAGGCGCTTCGTCACCCTGGTCGCCACCAGCGGCGCCGGCCAGGGCAAGAGCGCCGAGCTCTACCAGATGTCCCTGATCCGGGCCCGCTTCTGCGAACTGCTGACTCTGGCCCATGCCTCCACCGCCCAGAGCCAGCAGGCCTTCATCGTCGGCCTCTTCTCCCTGCTCGATGTCTTGATGGAGCAGCCCATGGCGACCCTGCTCGGCAGCGTGCCCATCACGGACGAGATCCGCCGGGCCCTGCTGGCAAGAGAGGGCAAGCTCGGCTTCTATCTGACGTTTTGCGAGGATTACGAGGCGGCGAACTGGCCCAGGGTGGCGATGCACACCGCCCGCCTGGGCCTGAATGAAGAGAAGGTCAGTCAGCTCTATCTGAGCGCCACCGCCTGGGTCAACGAGCAGATCAACGCCATGGATCAGGCCTAGATCAGCTCCAGCGCCAGGGCCGTGGCCTCGCCGCCCCCGATGCACAGAGCCGCCACCCCCCGCTTCAGGCCATGGGCCCGCAAGGCATGGACCAGGGTCACCAGGATCCGGGCCCCGCTCGCCCCGAGGGGATGCCCCAGGGCGCAGGCACCGCCATGGACGTTGAGCCGCTCCGCCGGGATGGCGCACCCCGCCATCGCCAGCATGCTCACCATGGCGAAGGCCTCGTTCACCTCATAGAGATCCACCTGGCCGCTGCGCCAGCCCAGGCTCGCCAGCAGGCGGTTGATAGCGGCCACCGGGGCCGAGACAAACTCGGCGGGCACGCCGGCGTGGCTCACATAGCCCCGGATCCGGGCCAGCGGCACCAGACCTTCGGCCCGGGCCGTCTCTTCACGCATCAGCAGCAGGGCCGCCGCGCCGTCCGAGATGGAGCTGCTGTTGGCCGCCGTGATGGTGCCATCGGGGCGAAAGGCGGGCCTGAGGGTGGGGATCTTCTCCATGCGGGCCTTGCCGGGTTGCTCATCCTCGGCCAGCAGCACCCTGTCTCCCTGGCGCACCTCGGTCAGCTCGGCGGCGAAACGCCCTTCTCGCTGCGCCCGCAATGCCCGCGCCAGCGACTCCATGGCGAAGGCATCCATCCCGGCCCGGCTGATCTGGGCCCTGTCGGCACTCGCCTGGGCATGGACCCCCATCAGCTGGCCATCGTAGGCATCTTGCAGACCATCGAGAAAGAGGCTGTCCTGGATCTGCTGGTGTCCCATGCGATAGCCGCCCCGCGCCTTGTCCAGCAGGTAGGGGGCCCGGCTCATGCTCTCCATGCCCCCCGCCAGCATCATCTCCCCCTGCCCCAGGCGCAGGCTGTCGGCGGCCAGCATCACCGCCTTCATGCCCGAGCCACACACCTTGTTGACCGTGGTGCAAGGCACGCTCACCGGCAAGCCGGCCCCCAGCGCCGCCTGGCGCGCCGGCGCCTGCCCCATGCCCGCCGCCAGCACGTTGCCCATCAGCACCTCCTGGATCCTGCTCGGGCTGACCCCGACCTCATCCAGGGTGGCGGCCAGGGCACGTGCCCCCAGCTCGGCGGCGCTCAAGGTGGCGAGGGCCCCCTGAAAGGCCCCCATGGGGGTGCGTTTGGCCGCGACTATGACGATATCCATCTCTTTGCCTCTCCTGGTTACATATCGGTAACATAAGGCGCCAAGCCTTGAAGGACAAGCACTTGCGAGCAGACGGCGCTTTGGGTAAGGTGCCAGCCAGGATTGACAGCCAAGATGATACCCAGATGCCCTCCCAGGACGACACCCGCAGCTACAGCATCAGTGAGCTCGCCAAAGAGTTTGACGTGACCACCCGCAGCATCCGTTTCTATGAAGATCAGGGGTTGCTCACCCCCACCCGCCAGGGGCAGACCCGCATCTACAGTCGCCAGGACAGGGTGCGCCTCAAGCTGACCCTGCGCGGCAAGCGGCTGGGATTCAGCCTGGCGGATATTCGCGAGCTATTTGACCTCTATGACGCCGACAAGAGCAGCCGCACCCAGTTGAGCAGCATGCTCTCCCTCATCGAGGAGAAGCGCGAGACACTGCACCAGCAGCTCGAGGACATAGAGATGGTGCTGCTGGAGCTGGATGCCGCCAAGCAGCGCTGCCAGCAGGCGCTGCACCAGCTGGCGGACGGTCGCACTACCCGGGAAGCGTAATGCCCCCGGAAAAAGCCATATATAAAAAGAGGGGCCATATCGGCCCCTCTTGCTTGGCTGGGTGAGCAGGGCGCTATGCCTTGCCCCCTCCCCGCTTATTTCTGCCAGCGGGCAGCATCGTAGTCCGGGCTGAACCTGTCCACTATGATGGCGCAGGCCGCATCCCCGGTGATGTTGAGGGCGGTACGGATCATGTCGAACAGACGATCCAGGGCGAACAGCAGGGGCAGCCCCTCGATGGGGATCCCTGCGGCCAGCAGCACGGCCACCACCAGGAAGCTCGGCCCCGGCACCCCGGCCTGGCCGATGGCGCCCAGGGTGGAGGTCAGTATGATGGCGACCCAGGCCCCCAGGGAGAGATCGATGTTGAACACCTGGGCGAAGAAGATGGCGACCAGACCATAATAGATGGCGTTGCCGCTCATGTTGATGGTCGCCCCCAGGGGCAGCACGAAGGCGGCGGTGCTGTTGCTGACTTTCAGCTCCTTCTCGCACACTTCCATGGTGACCGGCAGGGTCGCCATGGAGGAGGCGGTGGAGAAGGCGACGACCTGGGCCTTCTTCATGGCCGACAGGTACTTGAGCACAGGGGTATTGGAGAAGACGGCGATCAGCAGCGGATAGACGATGAAGCCGAACACCAGGATGGCGGCCACGTACACGGCAAACAGATTGAACACCAGGGAGAGCACATCGAAGCCGTAGGTACCGATGGCATCGGCCATCAGACCAAAGACACCGAACGGCGCCACCAGCATCACCTTGTTGATCATCCAGACGAAGGCGTCGACCAGGGTGTTGAGACCATCCACCAGCGGCTTGGCACGGGCGGCCGG
This sequence comes from Aeromonas sobria, assembly GCF_050266975.1. Taxonomy (GTDB): domain Bacteria; phylum Pseudomonadota; class Gammaproteobacteria; order Enterobacterales; family Aeromonadaceae; genus Aeromonas; species Aeromonas sobria_B. The sequence goes on along the minus strand of NZ_JBKISU010000025.1, from coordinate 24,689 downwards.
CTGCTTGGCCAGGGCGATGCCGAGGAACAGGCAGAACACCAGGATCTGCAGAATGTTCGCCTCGTTGAGGGACTGGAAGACGTTGGTCGGGATCATGCCAAGCAGGGTGGCGATGGCATCGGGCAGTTCACCCTTGTCGGCATACTCGCCGGAGAAGAGGGATTTCATCGAGCTGAGATCGACGCCGGTGCCCGGCTGGAACACCTGCCCCATCACCAGGGCCAGGAAGACGGCCAGGGCGGAGGTGCCGAGGAAGAACAGCAGGGTGCTGCCCCCTATCTTGCCCGCCGCCGGGCTGGCACCCAGGTTGGCGGCGCCCGAGATGATGGCCACCGCCACCAGGGGGATCACCAGCATCTTGATGAGCTGGATAAACAGACTGCCGAGGGGGGCAAACATGGCGGCTTGCTCGCCCATGAGCACACCAACCAGCGCCCCCAGCAGCATGGCAACCACGACCTGGAAGCCAATGTTCTTAATGAGTCCTTTAGTTAACACAAAATGTTCCTTTTGCGAATAAATGTCACACTTTCCCAGTGCAATTAGCCAGACAGGGGAATGAACTCCTGCTCATTCCCCTGCCGGGCGGATTTATCTCATATTTATCTGCTGTTTTGAATCGCTAATTCATGACGCTGATATATTGATAAGTTTGCAATAAAGTTAAGATTCAAAAGAAACACGCCTAAAAAACATCATTTTGCTATGCCCATTAACAGGATTCTGTGCTAGCTTGACCCGGTAACCGCATAAACAGGGATAGAAAGATGCTGAAAGTAAACGAATATTTTGACGGAAATGTAAAATCCATCGGCTTTGATCAAAATGGTGAGCAATCCACGGTGGGTGTCATGGCCGCCGGGGATTACCTGTTCAACACCGGTGCCCCCGAGCGCATGACGGTGGTCAAGGGCAGCCTGACCATACAGCTGGCCGGATCCAGCGACTGGCAACGCTACGATCAGGGGCAATCCTTCGAGGTGCCCGGCAACTCCTCCTTCTCCCTCAAGGTGAGCAGCCCCAGCGCCTATCTGTGCGAATTTCTCGGCTGAGCCGGCGCATCAGCACCCTAATATCGCGAGGGGCCAAGGCCCCTCCTGCCATGGCAACCCCAGCCCTCTTCTCTTTGCCCCCTTCCTTGGTTAAGCTGTCAGGCCGACACAAAGATTCAAACGAACGTCATGAGCATCCAGATCCGCTCCATTTCGCCACAGGATTGGCCCCAGATCATGGCCATTCAGGCCGAGTGCTATCACCAGCTGACCCCCGAGCCCCTCAGTGTCATGAGCAACAAGGCCGAGCTGGCCCCCGACTGCTGCTGGGTTGCAGAGCGTCAGGGCCGGGTGCTCGGCTACCTGCTCTGTCACCCCTGGCGCGCCAACCAGCCGCCGCCGCTCTCCGTCACCATGACGGCGCTGGCCGGGGCACAGGAGTTCTATCTGCACGATCTCGCCGTCTCGGCCGAGGCGCGCGGCATGGGGGTGGGCCAGCGCCTGCTCGCCACCGCCCTCGCCTATGCCAGCGATGAGGGGTTCCGGCATGCCGGGCTGGTGGCGGTGCAGGATGCCCCGGCCTTCTGGCGCAAGCAGGGCTTTGTCCCCTCTGCCACCGCAAAATCCCTGGCGGAATATGGGGAGGGCGCCGTCTATATGCGGCTGCCTTTGACCGAACCGGCCTGAGGCCCAGTTCAAGCCCAATAAAAAAGGCGCCTTTCGGCGCCTTTTTTCACTTCCTCGGTGCATCAAGCCTTGAACTTGCTGAACACCAGGGAGGCGTTGGTACCGCCAAAGCCGAAGCTGTTGGACATGACGGTATTGAGGTCGGCGGCTTCGTACTCGCGCACTATGGGCAGGCCCACGGCTTTTTCGTCCAGGTGCTCGATGTTGATGCTGGGGGCGATGAAGCCGTGTTCCATCATCAGCAGGGAGTAGACGGCCTCGTGCACGCCGGCGGCGCCCAGGGCATGGCCGGTCATCGCCTTGGTGGCGGAGAGCTTGGGCGCATTGCTGCCAAACAGGGTCTGGATGGCTTCCAGCTCCTTGGTATCACCGACCGGGGTGGAGGTACCGTGGGTGTTGATGTAGTCCACGGAGCCGACGTCCTGCATCGCCATCTTCATGCAACGCACCGCGCCTTCACCGCTCGGGGCCACCATGTCGTAACCGTCGGAGGTGGCGCCGTAACCGGTGATCTCGGCGTAGATGTGGGCACCGCGGGCCAGGGCATGTTCCAGCTCCTCGACCACCAGGATGCCGCCGCCACCTGAGATGACGAAGCCGTCGCGATCCGCATCATAGGTGCGGGAGGCTTTTTCCGGGGTGTCGTTGTACTTGGTGGAGAGCGCGCCCATGGCATCGAACTGGATGGTGGAAGACCAGTCCAGCTCCTCGCCGCCGCCGGCGAAGACGATGTCCTGCTTGCCCAGCTGGATCAGTTCCAGCGCATGACCGATGCAGTGGGCAGAGGTGGCGCAGGCGGAGCTGATGGTGTAGTTGACACCCTTGATCTTGAACGGGGTGGCCAGGCAGGCGGAAGTGGTGGAGGACATGGTGCGCGGCACCATGTAGGGCCCTACCCGCTTGACGCCCTTTTCACGGGCGATGTCCGCAGACTCGGAGGTGTTCTTGCCGGAGGCGCCGCCGGAGCCAACCACGATGCCGGTACGCTCGTTGGAGACCTGATCTTCGGGCAGGCCGGCGTCAGCGATGGCCTGCTCCATGGAGAGGTAGGCGTAGGCCGCGGCGTCACCCATGAAGCGCATGACCTTGCGGTCGATCAGTTCGGACGGATCGAGTTTGATGTTACCCCAGACACGGCTGCGCAGGTTGTATTGTTCAAACTGCTCGGAATAGGTGATGCCGGATTTACCTGCTTTCAGGGAGGCCAGCACTTCTTCCTTGTTGTTGCCGATACTGGAGATGACGCCGATACCGGTGATCACTGCTCTTCTCATTAATTCATCTCGTCTGGAAAAACTGGCGCCAAGTCTACCCGCTTTCGGCTGCCAAACTGGTCTGCTTTCACGTAGAATGCCCGCGATTTGGTGACGCGAGCAGAGGAAAACGTGAGTCAAACATCCTTACATCATGCCCGATTGGACTGGAATGAAGCGGGAACTCCGGTTTCCAGCGACTTCGGGGATGTCTACTTTTCCAATGATAACGGTCTAAGTGAAAGCCGCTACGTCTTTTTGCTGCAAAATGGGCTACCGGCACGATTCTGCCACCACGACAGTGACAGTTTTGTGGTGGGTGAAACAGGTTTTGGCACCGGCCTTAACTTTCTCGCCACAATGGCCGCTTTTCTGGAACATGCCCCCCAACACGGCAACGGCTCCCGTCTGCACTTCATCAGCGTCGAAAAATACCCCCTCACCCAGGCCGATCTTGGCAAGGCCCTAGCGGCCTGGCCCGAGCTGGCCCCCTTGAGCGCCGAGCTCATCGCCCAGTGGCCGCTGGCGGTCGCTGGCTGCCATCGGCTGCTGTTCGCCGCTGGCCGGGTGCGGCTCGATCTCTGGCTCGGCGACATCGAGGATGCCTTGCCCCAGTGGCCCTGCCCCGCCGATGGCCTGATCGATGCCTGGTATCTCGACGGCTTTTCCCCCGCCAAGAACCCCGAGATGTGGACCCAGGGGCTGTTTGACCATCTGGCCCGTCTCGCCCGCCCCAGCGCCAGCGTCGCCACCTTCACCTGTGCCGGCTTCGTACGCCGGGGCCTCATCGCCGTCGGTTTCAGCATGGCCAAGGTGAAGGGTCATGGCAGCAAGCGGGAGATGCTGGCAGGCCATCGCCAGGACAAGCAGGCGGATGCCAGCCTGGCGCCCGCCTATCCACGTCCGGCGGGCCGTCCCGGCGAGGTGCTGATCATAGGCGGCGGCATCGCCTCGGCCATGACGGCGCTCTCTCTGGTGGAGCGGGGCCGCCATGTCCGGCTCCTGTGCGAGGATGGCGAGCCGGCCACCGGCGCCTCCGGCAACCGCCAGGGGGCCCTCTATCCCCTGCTCAATGGCGAGCACGACGCCCTGTCGCGCTTCTATTCCCTCGCCTTCGGCTTTGCCAGAAGCCGGCTGCTGGCCCTGGCCAAGCGCCACCCCGTCGCCTTCGATTTGTGCGGCGTCACCCAGCTCGGCTACGACCAGAAGTCGGCGCAAAAACTGGCGAAGATGGCCCTGGGCCCCTTCCCCCCCGCGCTGATGCACCCACTCTCTGCAGCTGAGGTCGAACAGGGGGTCGGCCTGCCCTGTGGCGTGGACGGCGTCAGCTACCCCCTCGGCGGTTGGCTCTGCCCGGCGGATCTCACCCGCGCCGCCCTCGATGAGGCCCAGGCCGGCGGCCTGTTGCAGCTTGAGTACCACGCACCGGTAAGCACCATTTGCGAACAGGCGGACGGCTGGCGGGTGGAGAGCCAGGACGGCCGCCACTGGCAGGCCCCCAACCTGGTGGTGGCGGTCGGGCATCAGTTGCCAGCCCTCCTCCCCTTTGCCGAGCTCCCCCTCTACCCGGTGCGCGGCCAGGTGAGCCATGTGCCCACCACGGCCAGCTTACGCCTCCTCAAGACGGTGCTCTGCTACGATGGCTACCTCACCCCGGCCCACGACGGCGCGCACTGCATCGGCGCCAGCTATGGCCGCAACCAGAGCAACCTCGTATTCAGTGCCGAGGAGCAGGTCCAGAACCGGGCGCGGCTGCAAGCCTGCCTGCCGCAGCAGGCCTGGCCTGCCGAGGTGGATGTGAGCGACGACCAGGCCCGCGTCGGGGTGCGCTGCGCCAGCCGGGACCATCTGCCGGTGGTGGGGCCCATCCTCCGGCTCGACGCCCTGCGCGCGCTGGACTCGCTGCCGCTCAAGGCGCGTCCGGCGCAGACCCTGGCCACCTATCCCGGTCTCTTTGTGCTGGGGGCCCTGGGCTCCCGGGGTCTCTGCTCGGCCCCCCTGTGCGGCGAGCTGCTCGCCAGCGAGATCTGCGGCGATCCCCTGCCCCTGGCCTGGGATCTGCTGGCCGCCCTGCACCCCGCCCGCTACTGGGTGCGCAAATGGCTCAAGGGCAAGCCGGTCGGCTGAGCCGCGGGGCGCCAGGGCCCCATAACGAGACGCCGCCAGTGGCTTGCCCCTGGCGGCGTCTTGCAATGCCTCTCTTCGGCCCAGCAAGGGCCCTGCTCAGGGGGAGAGCGGCCAGCTCAGCCCCAGTCTGCGGCCATGATCCGTCTGTTCGGCGAGGCGGGCGAAGCGGGACTTGGCTTGCGCCAGCAGGGCTCGTCCCTGCAGATCCCCCTGGTGGCGCAGGGCGGCGCAGTCATTGCTTGGGGGAAGCTGGGCGAGCTTGTAACCGATGGCGCTGGCGGTCTCCTGCACTATGTCCTTGTGGCGGCTCTCATAGTCGAGCATGGCGCCGAGCATGATGTTCCAATTCTGCTGCTCCGCCACGCTCGCCCTGGACTTGTTGACCCACTCGGGCACCATCACCTTGATCCGGGTCCTGACCCTGACCTCCTTGAGGTCGCAACGCCCCGCCAGGGGATAGGCCAGCATGGTCCAGTCGAGCCGGTAGCTGGCCATGCCGAGCCCCTGCTGACCGACGCTCCCCTTGGGGCCGAGCCGCGCAGCCTGGGCCAGGGCGGCCTGCATGCTGGTCCCCTTCACCTTGTAGAACTGGAAGTCGACCCGGATATCCGGCTCTATCCTGACCCCGACGTAATGGGTCGGGGCGGCGCCGACCGCGGCGGCCCACAGCAGACTCGCTCCCCAACCCAGGTTACCCAACTTGCCCATGGTGCTCTACGCCGCCTTATCGTTGTCATCTGACCGGTGAATGTCATGAATAATCAATATATTAATTAACTGACGCCCTGCGCAAGTCTCATCATGATACCCGGCGCGCATCTGCGCAAGTCGCCATGGCCCTATGGTCAGGGCTTGGGGTGCCATGGACCACCTTCTGGCCGCTCAATCGCGCGTCCCCACCTCTTCACCCCATGATTTGCTGACCTTAATCAAATCAGCAGACCAATTTGCTGGTTACATTAGCATTCATCGCATAAATGGCTACCGCAGCGCGAACCAGCCTCACCGACTCTCCCTTGACCCACAGGATCCTGAATATGGTTGAACTCACGATTGGCACCCTGGTTACCCTCATGGTGGGTCGCTGCATCTTCAAGGGCTATTCGGCCACCGGCATACTGCTCGGCGGCGGCCTGCTGCTGCTGGCCATCACGGCGCTGCTCGGCAAACCTGTGCTGTCAGAGAGCGTCCCCACCACGGGCAACGTGGTGACCGACATCTTCGAATACGTGCGCTTCCTGCTCAACAGCCGGGGCGGCGGCCTGGGCATGCTGATCATGGTGCTGTGCGGATTCGCCGGCTACATGAGCCACATCGGCGCCAACACCATGCTGGTCAAGCTCGCCAGCAAGCCCCTTGGCGTCATCAAGTCTCCCTACGTGCTGCTGGTGGCCGCCTATCTGGTGGCCTGCGCCATGTCGCTGGCGGTGAGCTCGGCCACCGGCCTCGGGGTCTTGCTGATGGCGACCCTGTTCCCGCTGATGGTCAACATGGGGATCTCCCGCGGCGCCGCGGCGGCGGTGTGCGCCTCCCCGGCCGCCATCATCCTCTCTCCCACCTCGGGGGACGTGGTGATGGCCGCCGAGGCCGCCAACATGGCGCTCATCGACTTTGCCTTCAAGCTGACCCTGCCCATCTCCCTGGCCGCCATCGCCGCCATGGCCGTGGCCCACTTCTTCTGGCAGCGTTTTCTGGACAAGCGCTCCGGCGAGGTGAACGAGCGGGTGGCGGCAGGGGATCTCATCACCACTGCCCCCGCCTATTACGCCATATTGCCGTTTGCCCCCATCATCGGGGTGCTGATCTTCGACGGCAAGCTGGCCCCCCTGCTCGATATCGTCACCATCATCGTCATGTGCCTGACCCTGAGTGCCCTGCTGGAGCTGGCCCGCCATAGGGATGGCAAGGGGCTGCTCGACGGCCTGCAGGTGTGCTGGCGCAACATGGCCGACGCCTTCGCCGGCGTGGTCATGCTGCTGGTGGGCGCCGGCGTGTTCGCCCAGGGGCTGATGACCATCGGCTTCATCGACACCCTGCTCGCCCAGGCTCAGGATCTGGGCAGCGGCGGCGCCATCATGATGCTCTCCCTGGTGGTGATCACCACCCTGGCCGCCTTCACCACGGGCTCGGGCAATGCCCCCTTCTACGCCTTCGTGGAGCTGATCCCCAACCTGGCCAGCTCCCTGGGCATCAATCCCGCCTATCTGGTGATCCCCATGCTGCAGGCCTCGAACCTGGGCCGCACCATCTCCCCGGTCTCCGGGGTGGTGGTCGCCTGCTCCGGCATGGCCAACCTCTCGCCGTTCGAGGTGGTCAAGCGCACCTCGGTGCCGGTGGCCGTCGGCCTGGCCGTGGTGCTGATCGCCACCCAGATCATGGTACCCGCCTGACACACCTTCCCCGGCCCGACCATGGGCCGGGCTGGTATCCCCGCCCGTACCTGAGGTAGACTCTTGGCCTTCTTTCCCCTAAAGGAGGACCGATATGAGTACGACGGTTCAACTTGCCCATTTCAGCGACTGTCACTCCCATTTCGATGGTGCCCAGGTGCGTTTTTGCCCCCCCGGCGAGCCCCAATGGCTCTGCCAGAGCGGTGGCTATGCCCGCCTGATGACCCGTGTCCGTCAGCTCAGGGCCGAGGCGGCCGCAGCCGGCACCCCTTTCCTGCTGCTCCATGGGGGCGACACCTTCCAGGGCTCCCTCTACTTCAACCGTTTCAAGGGGCGCGCCAACGCGGATCTGCTGCGCCTGCTCGCCCCCGATGCCATGGTGCTCGGCAACCATGAGTTCGATCTGGGCAACGGCCCCCTGGTGGAGTTCCTGCGCCAGATTGATTTCCCCGTGCTCGCCGCCAACCTGGACAGCAGCCAGGAGCCCGTCGATACCCCCCTGCCCCTGCGAGGCCTGCCCCATCTCCATGATGCCAGCCAGCCCTGGCTGGTGCGCACACTGGGGGGCGTGCGTTTCGCCCTGCTCGGCATCACACTGCCCCAGATGGCGGACATCGCCAACCCGGACGAGCACACCCGTTTTCATGGCGTGAGCCAGACCCTGACCCGCCAGCTGGGCCAGATCCGCGCCGCCGGCATCCGCCACATCATACTGCTCAGTCACCTGGGGCTGGAGCAGGACAAGCTGCTGGCCGAGCGCTTCCCCGAGCTGAGCCTCATCATCGGCGGCCACACCCACAGCCTGCTCGGCGATCTCGCCCCCCTGGGGCTGCGAAGCGAGGGGGACTATCCCCTGATGGTCAACCGGGTCGCCATTCTCCACGCGGGCCACAGCGCCCAGAGCCTGGGGGTGTGCGAGCTGGACTTCGATGAGCAGGGCCGGGTCAGCCAGGGCCGGGGCCGCATCGAGTGGTTCCCCTGGCAGCCCTGGCCCTATGCCAGCCCCGCTCCCGCCAACCTCCATTTCTGCGCGCCGGATCCCCTCATCGAGGATCACATGGCGCGCCGTTATCGCCCCGCCCTCGAGGAGATGGCGGCCAGGACGGTGACCCGGCTGCCCGAGCCGTTGCTGCATCAGCGGATCCCGGACGCCAGGCTGCCCCACGGCAGCCAGGTGGCGCCCCTGGTCGCGGCCGCCATGCTGGCAGGGGCCCGCGAGCAGGTGGGCCGGGTCGATTTCGCCCTGCACAATGGCGGTGGCGTGCGCTGCTCCCTCGAACCCGGTCCTCTCAGCGAGGCGGACATCGCCGGGCAGCTGCTCCCCTTCGCCATTCCTCTGACCCTCTATCGGGTGCATGGCCATGAACTGGCAGAGGCCCTGGAAGGCGCCATCGACAATGCCACCGACAACGGGGTGACAGGCAATGGCAGCGGCAGCTTCCCCTATACCGCCGGGGTGCGCTTTCACTACCTGGCCGAGCTGCCCAAGGGGCAGCGCATCCGCCAGCTGGAGTGGGAGTCCAATCCGGGTCACTGGCAGCCGGTGGAGAAGGAGGGAGTCTATCGCGGCGTCTCCAGCGCCTATACCGCCTCCGGCAAGGAGGGGTATACCGCCCTAACGCGCACCCTGACCCAGCACAACCAGGAGCTCGGCATCACCCTGGCCGATGCCTTCATCCGCTGGGCGCGCCAGCACCCGACCCTGCCTGCCCCCGCCCCCCTGATCCACTACCGGCCTCACTCCTGGGCCTGAATCGGCAAGCCTGGGCATGGCCGCCCCACCGGGGGGCGGGGCTTCCTCGCGACAGGGGCGATAAGTGGCTGTTTTTAGTCCGGGAATGCCCCTGTGAGGGGCGCCGGGCGGGAATATTTGCATCCCGCCCTGCGCCCCCATTGCATCAAAGGCCCAGGCTCGGCAAGATAGGCCCGCTTTCGCATGCTCAGGCACAGGATCAGGCTTCATGAATCACTCCATCCGTTTCTCCTCGTCGCGCAACAATCCGCCGCTGCGCCCCCTCGCCATCCTGTTGACCGGCCTCATCGCCTGCCTGTTTTGCCTGCGCAATCCGCTCTTCTATGGCATGGCTCCCGGCTTCGATGCCTCGCTGTTCGCCGTCATGGGCAAGATGTGGCATGAAGGGGGTGTGCTCTATCGCGACATGATCGACATCAAGGGCCCCATGATCTTCGCCCTGGATGCCCTGGGTTACTGGCTGGACGGTTTTCGCGGCATCTGGCTGCTGGAGCTCATCCTGTGCTGGCTCGGCCTGCTGGCGAGCTGGCAGGCCTTCAACCAGCTCGCCCTCTCCTTTCGCGCCCGCCTCGGCGCCATGCTGGCGGTACTGGCCCTGTACGGCACCCGTTACTACTACGGCAACATGACGGAGGACTGGACGTTTCATCTGGCCCTGCTCGCCCAGTGGGCCTTCATCACCCTGCTGCTGGACAAGGAGTTTCGCTGGTGGCCGGCCCTGGTGGCCGGGCTCAGCTTCGCCATCGTCGCCTGGATGCGCACCAACAACGGCGCCCTCTGGGGGGCCTGGTATCTGGTGCTGTTCTGCCAGTGGTGCCTGCGCGAACAATGGCGCGATGCCCTGCTGCTGCTGCTCTCCAGCCTGCTGGGCCTGGCCCTGATTGGCGGCCCTCTCTATGGCTATTTCCAGCACCATGGGCTGCTGGCCGACTTCAAGTACTACGCCTTCGACATCTTCTTCGAGGGGAGCTATGGCAATGGCTTCTCCGTCTATGTGGGGGCGGTCGGCCTGCTGCGCACCGGCCTCGTCATGCTGCTCCCCCCCTTCATCCTCCTGATGCTGAGCCGACGCCAGGAGTGGTATCTGCCCGCCCTGATCGCCACCCTGCTGGGGGTGCTGTTCACCCTGATCGCCAACTCGGTGTCGGGCCATGTGTTCGATCACTATGATGTGCTCTACCTGCCACTGGGGCTGCTGCCGCTGGCCTGTCTGCTCGATCGCAGCGAGCGCCATAGCGATCTCATGGGCCTGTTTTGCATCTCTCTGGTGGTGCTCACCGCCAGCTGGCTGCTGGCCCAGCAGCTGGTCTTTGGCTGGAGCAACAAGGAGTGGAGCCTGGATCGGGTGAGCGAGGTGCTGGGGACCAGCCTGCTGTGGGCCTTGCCCGTGCTGATCCTGCTGCCTCTGTGGCGGGCCTGGGATGTGCGATCCGCCACCCCCTGGCTCGCCACCCTGGCCATGCTGGCCCTGATGATCAACAACGCCTGGGATGGCACCCAGAAGGGTCGCCCCTTCAATGCCACCGCCCAGGTGCGGGTCGATCGCATCCTGGCCGAGACCACCCCGAGCGACAGGATCTGGGTCGACGCCATCCAGCCCCAATATTATCTGTGGACCGATCGCCAACCCGCCTCGGCCTATCTGTTCTTCGCCAACGTCAATCCCCCCTATGACGTGCGCGAGCGGGTGCTGCAGGATCTGCAGCGCCAGCCCCCCAAGTTCATCATCGCCAAGGCGGAAAAAGTCGCCCTGGGGCGCCAGCCGTCCGCGCCCCCCTCCACCCAGGCCTTCTATCGCTACCTGGAGACCCACTATCGGGAGGTCGAGCCCGGTCTCTACCGCCGTCAGTGATCCCGGCGCGGCCGCGAGCCCCGGCAAGACCCGGATATAAATCAGGCCCCCCATTGGCTACAATGAGGGGCCTCTTCGTTTCATCCTTTTTCATCCGGCAGGAGTCCCATGACGGCATTGACCTATCTCGGCGGCTATCCCGAGCCCCTCAAGGCCCAGGTGTTGCAGCTGATCGCCCACGGCAAACTCGGTGAGTTTCTCGCCAAACGCTACCCGGACAGCCACCTCATTCAGAGCGACAAGGCCCTGCTCGCCTACACCCAGGAGCTCAAGAGCCGCTACCTCAAGAGTTCGGCCCCCCTCTCCAAGGTGATCTTCGATGGCAAGATCAACGTGATCAAGGATGCCCTTGGCCTGCACACCTATGTCAGCCGGGTGCAGGGCAACAAGCTCAAGGCCAAGAACGAGATCCGCATCGCCGCCCTGTTCAAGGCCGCCCCCCCGGCGTTTCTCAAGATGATAGTGGTCCATGAGCTGGCCCATATCCGGGAGAAGGAGCACAACAAGGCCTTCTACCAGCTCTGCCAGCACATGGAGCCGGATTACCACCAGCTGGAGTTCGATCTGCGGCTCTGGCTCACCTGGCGAGACCTGGAGAAGGGGGCGGGGTGAGGCTGCTCGCCTGCCTGCTGCTGCTCCTGCCCGCCATGGCCACCCAGGCCCTGGCGCACTGGCAGCAGGATGCCTATCTGATGGAGAGCTTCCAGCGGGTGGCCCTCGGGCGGGAATACAGGGACGCCGGGCCTGTCAGCTTCAACCGCTGGCGCGACCCCGTCAGGATCCACCTCATCAACGAGGTGGGGGACAAGCCGCTGCAGGCCGAGGTGGTGAAGATCCAGGCGGCCCACCTGGCCCGGATCACCGGCCACCCTGTCGCCCTCGCCAAGGGCGCGGCGGCGGCCAACCTCACCCTGGTGATGACCCGCCGCGCCAAGGTGGCGCAATGGGCCGAGCGCCTGATGGGCAAGAGCCCGAGTGTAAGCGCCGCCCTGGCCGATGGTCTCTGCCTGGCCAATTTTGTCACCGACAGGGAGGGGGCCATCCGCCGGGCCAGCATCATCATCCCGGTGGACGCCAGCCGGGACAAGGGGCGGTTTCTCGATTGCGTGGTGGAGGAGCTGACCCAGGTGATGGGGCTGCCCAACGACTCGGATGCCGTCTTCCCCTCCGTGTTCAACGATCGCAGCACGGACAGCTTCCTGACCGGGCTGGACTACCTGCTGCTCAAGATGGCCTATCACCCGGCCCTGCATCCGGGCATGAGCCAGGCCGAGGTGGCCGCCGCCCTGCCCGCTGTGCTGCGGGACCTCAAGGCAGATGGCGAGATCCGCGCCGCCAACCGCCGGGTCCAGACCCTCAGCCTCAAGGCCTGGGCCGGGCTCTAACCCGGCGCGATGCAGCAGAGACAGAGACAGGACAGCCTGGTCCCCGGATCCGGCGTGGGCGCATGGCCGGCCCCATGGAGGCGTTGGCGCCCATGGAGCAGGCGCCCACCCTTGTCAGGCGACGCTCGACTCCGGCATCCAACTCTCGGCGTTCTCCCACACCTCCTGCACCAGCTCCTCCAGCAGCTCTTTTTCCTCCTTGCTGGCCCGGGTGATGTTCAGGGCCATGTTGCTGCCCCCCGCCACCCGCACCTGGATATCGGGGAAACGGCGACCCAGCTGCTTGAGCAGCTCCTGCTCCAGAGCCGCCATGATGTCGGGGGAGACCTGTTTTTTCCTGTCGATGATGATTTCCAGACGCATACGCACCTCCGCTGTTGATACTGTAATTTTATACAGTATTTTTACCCCCTGTAAAGGGGGCAAGCGGAAAAGTCAGCGAAGCGGCTGAACGCTGTTGCACAACCACTCATGGACCCTGTGCACCCCGGCTCGCTGACTGTCGGGGCGCATCAAGAGGGCATATTCGTGATCCGTGCCGAGCACGGGGGCGAAGGGGGCCACCAGCACGCCGCTCTCCAGCTCCTCGGCCACTATGGTGGGATCCCCAAGGGAGATACCAAACCCCTGCAAGGCGGCATTCATCGCGAGATCCAGGGTATCGAACAGCTGGCCCCCCCTGGGGAGCCAGGGCGTCTCGACGAAGGCGGCGAACCAGTTGCGCCAGTCCCGTCGATCCGCGCTGGCATGGAGCAGCGGCAGCGTCAGCAGATCCGTGATGGGGCGCTCGAACAGCGCGTGTCTGGCGGCAAAGGCGGGGGCGCAGATGGGGGTGAGGCGTTCGCGAAACAGCGGCAGACTCTGGGGGGATCGCCCCTGGCAGGGCTGGTAGACGATGGCGAGATCGAAGGGCTCCCGGGAAAAGTCGATGCCGTGGCTGTGGCTGCCGCGCACCTCCACCGCCTCCCCCTCGCACGCCTGCAACTGCCGCAGCAGCCAGCGACTGGCGCAGGAGGGCACCTTGATGCTGATGGCCTGCTGCTGGGGCAGGGCTTGCAGGACGCCTAGCCCCTCCCCCATGCGGGCCAGCCCCTCGCTGACATAGGGCAACAACTGCTCGGCGGCCGGGGTCAGGGCGAGGCAGCGGGTGCCACGCAAGAAGAGGGGGTGACCGAGGCGCGCCTCCAGCTGGGCGATCTGCTTGCTCACCGCGCCCGGGCTCACGCACAGCTCATCGGCCGCCAGGGTGAAGCTCAGATGGCGGGCGGCGCACTCGAATACTTGCAGCCCGTAGAGGGGCAACTGGCTGCGAGGGGGGGACCATATCATGCAAGCCTCCATGCTTGAGATAAACTCACGCATACCATGCCGAATAATCCGTTGTCCGGCAAGAGAGCGAGGACTAAAAAGGGACATCTTTCAAACACTCAGGTGATGGTCCCATGTCCTCCCCTCGCATCCTCAGCAAACTGCCCCAGGTGGGCACCACCATCTTCAGCGTGATCGGGGATCTGGCCGCCCGCCATCCCAGCATCAACCTCTCTCAGGGGGCGCCGAGCTTTCCCTGCGATCCCGAGCTCATCCGGGTGACCCACGAGGCCATGCTGGCCGGGGAGAACCAGTATGCCCCCATGACGGGGCTGCCCGAATTGCGCGAGCAGCTGGCGGCCAAGATAGCGACCAGCTATGGCCACCACTATGACGCCGGCGAGGAAGTCACCATCACCGCCAGCGCCAGCGAGGCCCTGTTCTGCGCCATCACCGCCCTGGTCCACCCGGGGGACGAGGTGATCATGTTCGAACCGGCGTTCGACAGCTATCGCCCCATGATCCAGCTGCAAGGGGCCACCCCTGTGGTGATCGCCCTCAAGGCGCCGGACTTTGCCATCCCCTGGGATGAGGTGGCGGCCCGCATCACCCCGCGCACCCGCATGATAGTGCTCAACACCCCCCACAACCCCACCGGTACCGTCTGGCAGGCGGGGGATCAGGAGCAGCTCGCCCGCCTGGTGCGCGGCACCGACATCCTGATCCTCTCGGACGAGGTGTACGAGCACGTGGTGTTCGACGGCGCCCTGCACCAGAGCGTGATCCGCTATCCGGAACTGGTGGAGCGCGCCGTCGCCGTCTTCTCCTTCGGCAAGACCTTCCACGTCACCGGCTGGCGGGTGGGTTACTGCGTGGCGCCCCGCCCCCTGATGGAGGAGATCCGCAAGGTGCACCAATTCGCCATGTTCGCCGCCGACACCCCCATGCAGTACGGCTTCGCCCACCTGTTGCAGCAACCGGCCCACTACCAGGGGCTGGCGGCCTTCTATCAGCGCAAACGGGACCTGCTGGTCTCGGCCCTGGTGGACTCGCGTCTGACCCTGCTCCCCTCGGCCGGCAGCTTCTTCATGCTGGCGAGCTACGAGCGGGTAAGCGACGAGCCGGACAGCCTGTTCGTGCAGCGGCTCATCCGCGATCACGGGGTCGCCACCATTCCGGTCTCCGCCTTCTATCACGACGCCGCGGATCAGCGGGTCATCCGCCTCTCCTTCTCCAAGGATGACGACACCCTGCTGGCAGGCGCCGAGCGCCTGTGCGGCGTCTAGGAGGCACCATGGATTCTGTGCGCGTTGCCGTCCTGCAGATGGTGTCGGGGGACAGTCTCGACCACAACCTGGCCCAGGCCGAGGCGCTGCTGCGCCAAGCCGCGGCCGAGGGGGCCGAGCTGGCCCTGCTGCCCGAATACTTCTACCTGATGCCGGTTGACGAGCGGGCGCGGGTGGCCCTGGCCGCCCCCGTGAGCGATCACCCCCTGCTGGCCTGGGCCCGGGAGCTGGCCCAGGAGCTCGGGATCTGGCTGCTGGCTGGCACCCTGCCCCTTGAGAGCGACGAGCCCGGCAAGATGCACAACAGCAGCCTGCTGATCGACCCGCGAGGGCAGCTCGCCAGCCGCTACGACAAGCTGCACCTGTTTGGCTTTTGCACCGGGCAGGAGCAATATGACGAGGCCGCGACCATGAGCCCGGGTCGGGAGGTGGTGAGCCACCCCCTGCCCTGGGGCGTGCTGCGTTTGGGGATCTGCTACGACCTGCGCTTCCCCGAGCTGTTTCGCCTTGACCCTGCCCCCGACTTCATCGCCCTGCCAGCGGCCTTCACCCACACCACCGGACTGGCGCACTGGGAGCTGCTGCTGCGGGCCAGAGCGGTGGAAAACCTCGCCTTCGTGTTCGCCAGCGCCCAGGGGGGACACCACCCCAGCGGGCGCCGCACCTTCGGCCACAGCATGATCATCGATCCCTGGGGCCGGGTACTGGCCCAGGTAGAGGAGGGTCAGGGCATGGCCATCGCCACCCTGGATCTGGCGGCCCAGCGCAGGGTGCGCAGCCAGCTGCCCGCCCTCACCCATCGCAAGATAGCCGTCGGCCCTTGAGGCCGGCACCCTTTAGCACGCTAGGAATGACACCACACTTCAAGGGACTGACCATGAAACTCAACACCGCAATGATGCTGATGGCCCTGGCCACCGCAGGCCAGGCCGCCGCCAAACCCCTGGTGATCGCCACCGACGCCACCTATCCCCCCTTCGAGATGGTCGACAGCGACGGCAAGCTAGGCGGCTTCGAGGTGGATCTCGCTTATGCCCTGTGCGCGGCCATGAAGGCCGAGTGCGAGGTGATCAACCAGCCCTGGGATGCCCTGCTGCCGGGCCTGCAGGTGCGCAAATACGACGCCATCATGTCCTCCATGAACATCACGGATGAGCGGCGCCAGAAGGTGGACTTCAGCCAGGTCTACTACATGATGCAGAACCGCTTCGTGGGACGCAGCGACAAGGCGGCCGACTTTGCCGACACCCCCGAGCACTTCAAGGACAAGGTGATAGCGGTGCAGGAAGGGACGCCCCAGGACAACTTCATCACCGCCCGCTATGGCGAGGTGGCCAAGATCAAGCGCTACGTCAACGCCCAGTCCCCCATGCTGGATCTGCAGTCCAGCCGCGCCGACTACACCTTCGGCAACATGGTGCAGTTGAAGGTGGGCTTCCTCGACAAGGAGATGGGCAAGCAGTTCGCCTTCGTCGGTCCCCAGTTCAACGGCACCCAGGACAAGATCCTGGGAGAAGGGGTGGCGGTGGCCCTGCGCAAGAAGGATGACAAGCTCAAGAGCCGGTTCGATGCCGCCATCGAGAGCGTCAAGGCCGATGGCACCTTCGATCAGCTGCTCAAGAAGTACCAGCTCGAAGATCTGCTCTGAGTCGGATCCAATGGCGATAACAGAAGAGGGGGCGATCGGATCGCCCCCTCTTCATGCATGCCAGAACAGGTTACCCCTGGCGCGCCTTGAAACGCGGGTTGCTCTTGCAGATCACGAACAGCTTGCCGCGCCGCCGCACCAGCTGACAGTCAGGATGGCGTGTCTTGGCGGATTTGAGAGAGGCGAGTACCTTCATGCCGCCCCCTGCTTGCCGAGAAACGCGCCGAAGCGCTGACCAAAACGGGCCACCTGGCCTTCGCTGCCCACCTGCTTCTGCTTGCCGGTGTAGAAGGGATGGGAGGCACTGGAGACATCCAGGGTCAGATAGGGGTACTCCTTGCCGTCCTGCTCCCACACCTGGGTGCGATCCGTCTTGAGGGTGGATCCCACCAGGAAATAGGTATTGGCCGTCACATCGTGAAACAGCACCTGACGGTATTCGGGATGAAGATCGGGTTTCATTATGGCCTCAAGTGTTATGTTATAACGAAACCTAGATTATCCCAATCAAGAACCATTATCAATAGCAGAACCAAAGTGGCGACAAGGCCACCGGCATGGGCCCTGCTCGCCCACGGCCCACGGATACGCGCACCAGATGGGCAACGCGTCGGCATGAGGATTCGGTATGGCGAGAGCAGTGGACATGGTGGGCAAGCAGTCAAGTGGAGGGCACCACAGGGGTGACAGATGCAAAAAGGCCCGTCATTGACGGGCCTTTTTGTGCCGGAGACTCCGGCTTGTCATCGAGACATGGTGCGGAAGGAGAGACTCGAACTCTCACGCCTGGGCGCCAGAACCTAAATCTGGTGCGTCTACCAATTTCGCCACTTCCGCGAAGAGAGTCACTGCTCACCACCAGCCAGCAGGCCAGGCAAACAGAGAGAGATAATGGGGTGGCTGATGGGGCTCGAACCCACGACAACCGGAATCACAATCCGGGACTCTACCAACTGAGCTACAGCCACCACTGAAAAACACTATTGCCATGCTTGGCAAAGCAAGATGGCGCGCCCTGCAGGATTCGAACCTGCGACCCACGGCTTAGAAGGCCGTTGCTCTATCCAACTGAGCTAAGGGCGCATTTATCCAATGTTTTCATACTTACCGGGTTTGCCCCAGTGCCATGAAACACATAGGTAAAATGGTCGGTGATAAAGGA
Organism: Aeromonas sobria; assembly: GCF_050266975.1. Taxonomy (GTDB): domain Bacteria; phylum Pseudomonadota; class Gammaproteobacteria; order Enterobacterales; family Aeromonadaceae; genus Aeromonas; species Aeromonas sobria_B. The sequence continues at coordinate 6,846 of NZ_JBKISU010000025.1, read as the reverse complement.
TTCGAACCTTTGACCCTCTGGTCCCAAACCAGATGCGCTACCGGGCTGCGCTAATCACCGAAATACATGTGCAAGGTTGCCAACAGCTTATCCGCGATAAGGCGGATGGGCAACGGGCGGGCATCATACCCAAGCGCCAAAGCCAGCGTCAACGAATTTTTCCGCCAATAAATTCAAGTGCCTACTTCTTGCCCGCCCGTGTCACGCCGCTAACACCCGGGCTAAAAAAATGCGACAATACGCACAGTTGAACCCATGGTGAGTGAAGAACGATGTCTGCCAAAATCATTGACGGAAAACAGGTTGCGCAAACGATTCGCAGCCAGGTGGCGAAAGAAGTCCAGCAGCGGCTGGCCGCAGGAGAGCGTGCCCCCGGGCTCGCGGTGATCCTGGTGGGCGCGGATCCCGCGTCCCAGGTCTATGTCGGCAGCAAGCGCCGCGCCTGTGAGGAGGTGGGATTTGTCTCCCGCTCCTATGATCTCAGCGCCGAGGCGAGCCAGGCGGAGTTGCTGGCCCTGATCGACCAGCTGAACCAGGATGGGGACGTCGACGGCATTTTGGTACAACTGCCCCTGCCCGCCCACTTCGACACCACTCAGGTGCTGGAGCGGATCCGTCCCGACAAGGACGTCGATGGCTTCCACCCCTACAACGTCGGCCGACTGGCCCAGCGGATCCCGGCCCTACGCCCCTGCACCCCCAAGGGGATCATGACCCTGATCGAGGCCACCGGCGTCAAGACCCACGGCCTGCACGCCGTCGTGGTCGGCGCCTCCAACATCGTCGGCCGCCCCATGACACTCGAGCTGCTGCTGGCCGGTTGCACCACCACCACCTGCCACCGCTTCACCCAGGATCTGGAAGCCCAGGTGCGCCGTGCCGACCTGCTGGTGGTCGCGGTGGGCAAGCCCAACTTCATCCCGGGTGAGTGGGTCAAGCCCGGCGCCCTGGTGATCGATGTCGGCATCAACCGCCTCGCCGATGGCTCCCTGGTGGGGGATGTGGAGTTCGAAACCGCCCGCAGCCATGCCGCCTTCATCACCCCGGTACCGGGCGGGGTCGGCCCCATGACGGTCGCCAGCCTGATGGAAAACACCCTGATCGCCTGTCGCGATTACCACCGCTGATCCCGTCTGCCGCCATCGAGCCACAAGGCAGGCCCAGGCCTGCCTTCTCTTTTTGTGTCCGCCCCTTTATATGCTCACCCCAAAGCGCCGCTCACCCCGGCCTTGACTGGCGCCCACGCCCTCCCCCCTGGCCAAAATAGTCCTGCAACGCCGTCAACACCCGACGTACTTTCTGGGAAACCTCCCGCTCGGGGGTGATGGCATGGATAGCCATAGGGGCCATCCGGTAGGCGGGCAGTACCTCCTGCAAGCGTCCCAGAGCCAGATCCTCGCTCACCTCCCCCTCCGGCAGCAGGGCGATCCCCTGCCCCGCCAGGGCAAACTGGCGCAGGGGCAGCACATTGTTGCAGATGACCCGCCGCACCAGCGTCAGCCCGTGGGGCTCTCCCTTCTCGTCCCTCAGCCACAGGACACCATCGATCGCGTCGGTCAGCAGCCAGTCATGGTCCGGCAACTCGGCCAGCTGCCTGGGCACCCCTCGCCTGGCCAGATAGGCGGGAGAGGCGCAGAGCAGCATGGAGGCCTCCCCGAGCCGGCGGGCCACCAGGCTGGAGTCGGCCAGGGTGCCGACCCGCAGCGCCACGTCGATCCGCTCCCTGAGCAAGTCTCGCTTGCCGTCATCGGCGATGATGGAGAACTGCAGCCCGGGATGGGCCGACAGCAAGGGGGCGAGCGCCTGGGCCAGCGGCAGCCCCGCCATGCCCACCGGCGCCGTGATCCGCACCTCCCCCACCAGGCTGTCGCGCAGCTCGCCGAGGCGCAGATCGATCTGATCCAGGGTCTGGCGCAATGACTGGCATCCCTGCCATACCACCTCCCCCGCCTCGGTCAGGCTGAGGCGGCGGGTGGAGCGATGCAGCAGGGTGAGGCCCAGCAAACCCTCCAGCTGGCCGATATGCTGACTGACGGCGGAGGGGGTCATGCCGAGGGCCTTGGCGGCCCCCGTCATGGTGCCCGCCTCCACCACGGCGGCGAAGATGGCGTAACGCTTGAGCTGATCCATTATTAAATCCAGCTTACAAGTGAATGCATTTTATGTTGGATTATTAAATCACATCCGGGGGCGTAGGATAGCCCCATTCCCACAGTGAAGGAGAATCTCCCATGAAAATTGCTCTGATCGGTGCCAGCGGTTTTGTCGGATCCGCCATCCTGAGCGAAGCCATCAGCCGTGGCCACAGCGTCACCGCCATCGTGCGCGACGTCGGCAAGCTGGCCCCTCACCCGCAGGTCACCGCCGTGGCGGTGGATGCGCAGGATCCCCAGGCCCTAGCCGCCGTGCTCGAGGGGCACGACAGGGTGATCAGCGCCTACAACCCGGGTTGGAGCACGCCGGATATCTACGATCAGTACCTCAAGGGAGCCAGCGCCATCGTGGCCGCCGCCAAAGAGGCCGGGAGCTGGCTGCTGGTGGTCGGCGGCGCCGGCAGCCTGGAGATTGCCCCCGGCGTGCAGCTGGTGGACACCCCGGATTTTCCGGCCGAGTGGAAACAGGGGGCCCTGGCCGCCCGCGACGGCCTGACGGCGCTTCGCCGTGAAACCGCCCTCGACTGGCGTTTCCTCTCCCCGCCGGTGTTCCTGGAGCCCGGCGAGAAGCGCGGTGGCTATCGGCTCGGCGCCGATCAGGTGCTGTTCAGCGGTGAACAACCCGCCGGGATCCGGGTCGGCGATCTGGCGGACGGCGTGCTCAACGAGCTGGAGCACCCGACCCACCTGCGCCAGCGCTTCACCCTGGGCTACTGATCCACCGCGCCGCACGACAAGCAGGGAGGCCATGGCCTCCCGGCGCAGGCGCTCGGGGCAGCAAAAAGGGAAGGCAGACGCCTTCCCTTTTTCTATATCACCCCCCCGCAGGGGGGCGCGCTGAATGCCCCAGGGCCCTCAGTCGACGGTCACCCGGGCTCAACCACGGGCCAGCAGGATGCGCAGCATGCGGCGCAGCGGCTCGGCGGCGCCCCACAGCAGCTGATCCCCGACGGTGAAGGCCGCCAGGTACTCCGGGCCCATGTTCAGCTTGCGCAGGCGACCCACGGGGATATTGAGGGTGCCGGTCACCGCGGCCGGGGTGAGCTCCCGGGCGCTGATGTCGCGCTCGTTGGGGATCACTTTCACCCAGTCGTTGTGGGCGGCCAGCAGGGCTTCGATCTCGGCCAGCGGCACGTCCTTCTTGAGCTTGATGGTGAAGGCCTGGCTGTGGCAGCGCAGGGCGCCGATCCGCACGCACAGACCATCCACCGGAATGGCGGCGCCGTCGATCCCCAGGATCTTGTTGGTCTCCGCCTGCCCCTTCCACTCTTCCCGGCTCTGGCCGTTGTCGAGCCGGGTATCGATCCAGGGGATCAGGCTGCCGGCGAGCGGCACGCCGAAGTTGTCCACCGGCAGGTCGCCGGAGCGGGTCTTCTCGGTCACCTTGCGCTCGATATCCAGGATGGCGGAGGCGGGATCCGCCAGCTCCACCGCGACTTCGTCACGCAGCATGCCCATCTGGGTCACCAATTCCCGCATGTGGCGGGCACCGCCGCCGGAGGCGGCCTGATAGGTGGCCACGCTCACCCACTCCACCAGATCGGCCTTGAACAGGCCGCCCAGGGCCAGCAACATCAGGCTGACGGTGCAGTTGCCGCCGACGAAGGTCTTGATCCCCTCGTTCAGGGCCTGCTCGATCACCTCGCCATTGACCGGATCCAGGATGATGACGGCATCCTGCTCCATGCGCAGGGAGGAGGCGGCATCGATCCAGTAGCCCTGCCACCCGGCGGCTTTCAGGCGCGGATAGACATCCTTGGTGTAATCGCCCCCCTGGGCCGTGATGATGATCTCCTGCTCGGCCAGGGCCTCGATATCGAAGGCATCCTTGAGCAGACCGGCATCGACACCGAAGTTGGGGGCCGCCTCACCGGCCTGGGAGGTGGTGAAGAAGGTGGGCTGAATGTGCGCAAAATCCTGCTCTTCCTGCATCCGGCTCATCAGCACGGAACCCACCATGCCACGCCAACCGACCAAACCTACTTTTTTCATAATGTCCTACCCTGGATAGCTGCTAAATAGTGCGGATCCTCTACCCACCCGGCCCGAGAGGGCCACCACCACATGGCGAGGCCCGGGTGCCTGATGGGTAAAATTCTGCTGCGAAAAATGTGTCTATCCACATTACGGATTGTGGCGGACGGCGCAAGTCGATTTACGCAATATTCTCTGCCAGTTGCTGCAATACCCGGCAACGGCGGCCGGATAGCCCCCTGGCAGGGCCAATCCCGTTCTGGCAATATGACGCGACACGGCCCATGGCCCGGCGGGGACGACCCCGCTGCCTACCCCCTGGCAGGGACGACCCTGCCCCGTCTGGATACTCATCATGTCCTGGATCCTGTTGCTCGTCGCCGGCCTGTTCGAGGTCGCCTGGGCCATCGGCCTCAAATACACCGAGGGTTTCAGCCGTCCCCTCCCCACCCTGCTGACCCTGGGTGCCATGGGGGTAAGCGTGCTGCTGCTCGCCATGGCGGTCAAGCAGCTGCCCCTTGGCACCGCCTACGCGGTCTGGACCGGCATAGGCGCAGTCGGCACCGTGCTGATGGGGATCTGGCTGTTCAACGAACCGGCCACCCTGGCCCGGGTGCTCTGTCTGCTGCTGATCATCGGCGGCATCCTGGGGCTCAAGGTTATCGGCTGATCCCGCTTCCCTGACGCCGCCACGCAGAGCTTGTCCGTCCGGGCCCGGCCCGGTTTTTTGCCTGTCAAATGGCGTAACCCCTGCTATCATCTGCGGCCGAACATGAGCCAATAAACATCAGGACATTGTGATGACCGACCACACTTTTATTCCCGGCAAGGACGCGGCACTGGAAGACTCCATCGAGCGGTTCCAGACCAAGTTGCAGGCCCTAGGGTTTGATATCGAAGAGGCCTCCTGGCTCAACCCCGTGCCCAACGTCTGGTCCGTGCACATCCGGGACAAGGAGTGCGCCCTCTGCTTCACCAACGGCAAGGGTGCCAGCAAGAAGGCGGCCCTCGCCTCCGCCCTCGGCGAGTATTTCGAGCGTCTCTCCACCAACTACTTCTTCGCCGATTTCTATCTGGGCGAGCAGGTGGCGAACGGCGACTTCGTCCACTACCCGAACGAGAAGTGGTTCCCCATCGAGGGAGATCAGCTGCCGGCCGGTCTGCTCGACCCCTTCACCCGCAAGTTCTACAACCCGGACGGTGAAGTGACCGCCGACATGCTGGTGGACTTGCAATCCGGCAACGAGGAGCGCGGCATCGTCGCCCTGCCCTTCGAGCGCCAGTCCGACCACCAGACCGTCTATATCCCGATGAACATCATCGGCAACCTCTATGTCTCCAACGGCATGAGCGCCGGCAACACCAAGACCGAGGCCCGCACCCAGGCCCTGTCCGAGGTGTTCGAGCGCCACGTCAAGAACAAGATCATCGCCGAGGCCATCAGCCTGCCCGAGATCCCGAACGAGGTGATCGCCCGCTACCCCGGCATTGCCGCCTCCATCGCCGCGCTGGAGGCCGAAGGCTACCCCATCTACAGCTTCGATGCCTCCCTGGGCGGCCGTTATCCGGTCATCTGCGTGGTGCTGCTCAACCCGAGCAACGGCACCAGCTTCGCCTCCTTCGGCGCCCACCCGCGCTTCGAAGTGGCGTTCGAGCGCACCGTCACCGAACTGTTGCAAGGGCGTGGCCTGAAAGACCTGGATGTGTTCGTGCCGCCGTCGTTTGACAACGAGCAGGTGGCGGATCACCACAATCTGGAGACCCACTTCATCGACTCCTCCGGCCTCATCAGCTGGGATCTGTTCAAGCAGGAGTCCGATTTCGAATTTGCCGACTGGGATTTTCGCGGCACCTCCCAGCAGGAGTTCGATCACCTGCTCGGCATCTTCCACGAGCTGGAGCAGCCGGTCTACATCGCCGACTACGAGCACCTGGGGGTCTACGCCTGCCGCATCCTGGTGCCCGGCATGTCCGACATCTATCCGGCCGAGGATCTGCTGCTGGCCAACAACACCATGGGCGCCCACCTGAGGGAAACCATACTGGCCCTGCCCTCCCTGGAATGGGACGCCGAGCAGTACATGGCCTTCTATGACCAGCTGGAAGAGGAAGGGCACGACGAGCGCACCCGGGTGCGCGAGCTGCTCGGCATCGCCGCCGCCAAGGGCACCGCCCTGCACACCCTGCGGGTCGGCGAGCTGAAAGCCATGCTGGCCCTGGCGGCCGGCGAGCTGGAAACGGCGCTGGATCTCATCAACTGGACCATGGAGTACAACCAGTCGGTGTTCCCAAGCGATCGCGCCAACTACTACCGCGCCCTCAAGAGCTGCGTCGAGCTGTTCCTGGACACGGATCGCGATCCCGAACAGTACCGCGCCGTCTTCACCCGCATGTATGGCGAACAGACGCTGGCAGAGGCCTGGGCCCACGCCAGCGGCGAGGCCCGCTTCCACGGGCTGTCGAGCGCGGACGAATCCCTCAGCCAGTTCCCGCTGCACCAGAAGCTGCTGGCCGCCTACGAGAAGCTGCAAGTGGCCAAGGGTGCCGCCAACTGGCAGTAACCCTGAGGCAAACAAAAACCGGACCCATAATTGAAGTGAACCCCGAAAGTTGGACACCCAACGAGTAGGGGTTCTTCGTTTCTATGGGAAAGCAAAAATACTCGACCGACTTCAAACGTCAGGTCGTTCTTCACTATCTCAACGGTCATGACGGTGCC
>NZ_JBKISU010000024.1:0-74006 GCF_050266975.1 Aeromonas sobria | reverse complement strand
CACCCTGGTGGAGCGCAAGAGCCGGCTCTATCTGGTCAAGCGGGTCGCGAGCAAACAGGCTGGGGTGGTGCGGGATGCGATAATCGAGATGTTAACGCCCTACATCGAGCAGGTGCATACCATCACCTTTGACAACGGCGGCGAGTTTGCCGAACACAAGGCGATAGAGGAAGCGCTGGGTGCCGAGACTTACTTTGCGCACCCTTACTCTTCGTGGGAGCGCGGTCTGAACGAGAACAGCAATGGGCTGTTGAGGCAGTTTATCCCAAAGGGAACAGACCTGAGAGAGGTCACGGACGAGGATGTCAGGAGAGCGGAGCAGTGGCTCAACCTACGACCTCGGAAATGTCTCGGATTCAGGCAGCCTGTCAAGGTATTCGAAGAGTACCGTCAGGCGGCATAGGCGAGTGTCGCACTTCGAAGTTGAATTAGCGATTCCCTGCTGATATAAGGTGCTCGGCCCAGCTATGAGCGGGCCATTACCGCCCCTGCCCCGCCGGGCGTGAGTGTGCAATAATGCGGCCCCATCCCATTGGAGCAACCCATGGCCAAATACGACAAACCCTCCCCCGAGACCCAGCAGGCGGCCCTCAAGGTGGCCCGCGCCAATCAGAAGCCGGGGCAGACCAAGGAACAGACCCAGCTCATCGCCCAGGGCATCCAGAAGGGGATCGAGGAGTACAAGAAGCAGATGAAGGCCCGCGCCCGGGAGGCCAATCGCCTGAAGAAGCAGCAGAGCCGTGGCGCGCACGCCACCCAGCCCGAGCAGGAGCCAGAGGTCGAGGTGATCGAGGTGAGTCGCCAGCATCCCCTGCCCTGGCTGCTGCTGGCCTTGAGCTGGCTGGGCTTCGCCGCCTGGTACTGGCTGGCCTGATCCCTTGCGACGCGCAAACCTTTGCCTGGGATCCGCCTCACAGGGCCAACGCGCCGGACTGGTCAAGGAGGCGCGGCACTGGTTAAATCCCGCCCCTCACCCAGGCCCATCCCCCTTACTCATCCACAGGAGTGCATCATGAACCCGGCTCCCCTCTATCTGCTGGCCCCCCTGACGCTCTTTATCGTCACCCTGGTGCTCTATCGCATCTCGCCGCTGCGCGCCGTGGCCTCGGGCAGTGCCCGCTGGTTCATCCTGCCCGCCTTCACCCTCTTCATCCTGCTCATCGTCATCAACAACGCCGCCAACCCGGCCCTGCGCAGCCCCGGGTTTCACTGGCTGATGCCGGGGCTCGGCTTCGCCCTGTGCCTCTTCCCCGCCCTGCCCAAGGCGCTGGTACCCCGTCTGGCGATCAAGGAGGGGGCCTTCGCGGCCCTGGGTCTGATGCTGATGAGCCTGGCCATGGTCTACTGACCCCATGGATTGAGCCGTTTTGCATGCCGGAAGAGGCGCGCTGTGACGGGCGCCTCTTGTGCAAACAATGGCCGATGGGCATCTTGGTGAGAGGATCGCCAGCCAGGAGGCCAGATGCACAACCCGCCCGATTTCATGACCCTGTGGGATGACCAGGATCCCGCCGCCAGCGCCGCGCGCTTTCATGCCCTGCTGGCCGAAGCCCACGCCGCCGCCGATCTGCAGTACGAGCTGGAACTGCTCACCCAGCTAGCCCGCACCCATTCCCTGCAACGCCAGTTTGCCCAGGCGCACCAGCTACTCGACCAGATAGCTCCCCGCCTCACCGACGCCACCCCGCGAGCCCGCCTTCGCGCCCTGCTGGAGCGCGGCCGCACCTTCAACTCCGCCGGCGACAAGGCCCGCGCCAGGACACTGTTTGAACAGGCCTGGCAGCAGGGTCTCAAGCACAAGGAGTTTTATCTCGCCATCGATGCGGCCCACATGGTGGCCATCACCGCCCCGCTGGAGGAGCAGAGCCGCTGGCACCAGCTGGCGATGGAGCTGGCGGAACGCAGTACGGATCCCAAGGTGCGCGGCTGGCTCGCCACCCTTTACAACAATCAGGGCTGGACCCTGTTCGAGCTGGGTCGTTTGGAAGAGGCCCGCCAGTGCCAGCAAAAATGCCTGGCCTGGCACCAGCAGCACAGCAATCCGGCCAAGGCCTTTATCGCCCGCTGGAGCCTGGCGCGCCTGAGCCGGGCCCAGTGCCGGCATCAGGAGGCGCTGGCCGAGCTGACCCAGCTGCGGGACGACATGGCCGCCGCCGGCGCTCCCGAGGATGGCTATGTGTTCGAAGAGCTGGGGGAGAATGGGCTGGCACTCGATGATCCGGCCGCGGCCGAATACTTCGCCCGCGCCTGGTTTCTGCTGTCGCAAGATGACTGGCTCAAGGCCAACGAAGCAGAGCGGCTGATCCGGCTCAAGAGGCTGGGCAAACTCTAAACCACGTCAACAAAGCAGCGGGGCGGCCAGTTGGCCGCCCCGTACACAGGTTGATCTCCCCAGGATGGCGAATAAGGGCCGCTCTGGGGAGGTTGCCAGCCACCGCTGACCATGCCCCGCCACTCAGGCCTGGCTCGCCTCTTCCCGGTTCTGCTTATTGCGATAAATGGGTGGATTGGGGGACTGATCTCCGGCAGGGCAGCCCTGAGCCCAGGCCCACCACTCACGTCATACTCGTCTCTTCCCGGCGCTGCTTCTTGAGATAAATGGGTGGATTGGGGGACTGATCTCCGGCAGGGCCGCCCTGAGCCCAGGCCCGCCACTCACGTCATACTCGCCTCTTCCCAGCGCTGCTTCTTGCGATAAATGGGTGGATTGGGGGACTGATCTCCGGCAGGGCCGCCCTGGGGATATTGCCGTTACTTATACCCGGCTCGTCTCTTCCCAGCTCTGCTTCTTGCGATAGATGGTCGAGGGACTGATCTCCAGCAGGGCCGCCGCCTTGGGGATGTTGCCGTCACAGCTGGCGATGGCCTGCTCTATGGTCTCCTTCTCCACCAGCCAGAGCGGGCGGATCGGGGCATTCGCCTGGGCGGGGGCAGCGCCGTCGGTCGCGGCGCTCAGGGCGACGCCGGCCTGCAGGCTGCGCCCTCCGTTGAGGGGCGGCGGCAGTATGGCCGGGCTCACCAGCTCGCTGTCGTTGAGCACCACTATGTTGCGTACCACGTTTTGCAGCTCGCGCACGTTGCCGGGCCAGGGGTAATCGAGCAGCACTCGCGCCGCCTCGGCGTCGAAATCCTTGAAGCGCTTGTTCTCTTCCCTGGCGTAGCTCTGCAGCAGGTTGCGCGCCAGCAGCAAGATGTCCTCGCCACGCTCGCGCAGGGGGGGCAGGCTGAGGGGGATCACATGGAGTCGATAGTAGAGATCCTCACGAAAGCGCCCCGCCTTCACCTCCGCCAAGGGATCCCGGTTGGTGGCGCAGACGAAGCGCACATCCACCGTCTCCAGCTTGCCGCTGCCGACCCGTTGCAGGGTCCCGGTCTGGATGAAGCGCAGCAGCTTGCTTTGCAAGTCGAGATCCATCTCGCAGATCTCGTCCAGAAACAGGGTGCCACCATCGGCCAGGCTGGCGGCCCCCTTGCGATCCCCCTGGGCCCCGGTAAAGGATCCCTTCACGTGGCCGAAGATCTCGCTCTCCATCAAGTCATGGGGAATGGCGGCGCAGTTGAGGGCGATGAAGGGGCGCTCGCTGCGGGGGCTGCACTGGTGAATGGCCTCGGCGCACACCTCCTTGCCGGTGCCGCTCTCCCCCGTGATGAACACGGTCGCCTTGCTCGGCGCCGCGCTCTCTATGATGCGATAGACCGCCTGCATCGGCAGGGAGGCGCCGATGAAACCGGCGAAGGAGCTGCGCTCGAAGTTCTCCCGGTATTGGGCCACCAGGAAGCTGAGCTGCTGATGGTTGACGGCGTTGCGCACCGTGGCGCACAGCCGCTTGCCATCGAAGGGCTTGGTCAGAAAATCGAAGGCCCCCAGCCGCATCGCCTCCACCGCCACGTCCACCGAGCCGTGCGCCGTGATCACCACCACGGCGCTGGGCAGCTGCTGCTCGGTGATCTGCTGCAAGATGTCCATCCCGGACATGTCCGGCAGATCCAGATCGAGCAGCACCACGGTCGGCGGCTGGGCCAGCATCAACTCGATGGCCCGCTGCCCGCAGTCGGCGGACATGACCTCATACCCCTCCTGACGCAGGTACTGTTCATAGACCACGGCCAGGCTGCGGGTGTCTTCCACCAGCAGTACGCGAGGTTTGTTTTCCGCCACGGCGATTCATCCTTGCGATTGATTTGCTTATCTATTTTGCTGGGCTATCGCCACGGACTCAAGCCTGCGATCGCCTCTTTCTTGTACTCTGGCCGACCAGCACCCATAAAAACGGCCCCCGAAGGAGCCGTTTCGCCTCTTACCCGTCGCCTTACTGCTTGGCGGCGGCATCCCCTTCGGCGGCCGGCGCCTCGATGGCGAGCAGCTCGACATCGAATTCCAGCACGGCGTTGGCCGGGATGGAGCCGGCACCATGCTCGCCATAGGCCAGCTTGGAGGGCAGGAAAAACTTGAACTTGGAGCCAACAGGCATCAACTGAACCCCTTCGGTCCAACCCGGGATCACCTGGTTGAGCGGGAAGGTGGCCGGCTCGCCGCGATCGACGGAGCTGTCAAACTTGGTGCCGTCGATCAGGGTGCCGGTGTAGTGCACCTTGACCACGTCGGTGGCCTTGGGCTTGGCGCCCTCGCCCATCTTCTCGACCCGATACTGCAGGCCGGACTCGGTGCTCTTCACCCCTTCTTTCTTGGCGTTGGCGGCCAGGAACGCTTCACCCTTCTTCAGGTTCTCCTCGGCGTCCTTGTCGGCCTTGGCCTTGGTCAGCTCGTTGATCTTGGCGTCATAGGCCTGCAGTACCTTCTGGATCTCTTCATCCTTCATGTCCGCCTTCTTGTCCAGACCGTCGGTCACCCCTTTGAGGATGACGGCGTTATCCAGCTGGATACCGAGCTCTTGCTGACGCTCCAGAGTGTTGGCGATATAGCGACCCATGGAGAGGCCAATTGCATAACCAGATTGCTCCTCAAAGCTCTTGGCATCCGCCTTGGGCGCCTCTGCCGGCTGGCTGGCTTCTGCCTTGACCTCTGCGGTGTTGGTTGCAGCAGGTTTCTCATCTTTTTGGCAAGCAGTCAGACCAACGGCAACCGCCGCGGCCAGCAGGGACACCTTCAGAAAATTGTTCATCAGTTTCTCCAAAACTCTAAATACCGCTCTCGGTTCCTTCGTGAAATGAGAGGTTTATCGTGATAAGCGCCTTATACTAACGCCGGGATCCCAGGTAACGAAAGCATGAGACAGGAAAAATGATAAAAAGTGCCATTTATCTGATCGGGGTTTGTCTGATACTGACAGGCTGCGATGCCGAGCCCACTTCGGATCGCCAGATCCCCCTCTCCAGCGCCGGTGCGGTGAGCGCCGATCTGAGCCCGGATGGCAAGCTGGCCCTGGTCTCCAGCCTGGAGCAGGGCACCCTGGCCTGGGATCTGGAACACGACCGGCAGCTGTGGCGCTGGCGCCTGTCGGACAAGGCGCAGGAGCAGGTCTTCATCACCCGCTTCGGCCCGGGGGCCAGCCATGCGGTGATCGCGAGCCTGGAGACCTTCGCCATCTGGCGGCTCGACAACGGCCAGGCCCAGGGCTACTACTCCCTGCCCGAATCCAAACTGCGCGACATCGCCATCTCGAGCGACGGCCGCGCCGTGCTGATCGGCCGCGAGGATGGCAAGGCCGAGCTGGTGGACACCCAGAGCGGGCGCCGGATACAGTTTCTCGGCCATACCGAGCAGGTCAACAGCGTGGATCTCTCCCCCAATGGCCGCTACGCCCTGACCGGCGGCAACGACTACAGCGCCTACCTGTGGGATACCCAAAGCGGCCAAGTGCTGCACCGCTTCAATCACGAGAGCCGGGTGGTGATGGTGCGTCTGGACGAGTCTGGCCGCTACGCCTTCACCGCCGACAGCCGCAGCGGCCGCATCTGGGATCTGGTCAGCGGCAAGGCCCTGAGCCGCCTCGACAAGTCATCCCGCTTCGAGGTCTACACCAGCGCCCGCTTCGCCAACCAGGGCAACTGGCTGATCACGGGCGCCCCGTCGCGCAAGCTCACCCTGTGGCGGGTCAAGGATGGCAAGGCCCTGGCCAACTGGCAGGTGGCTCCCCGCCCCGGGGTCAAACCGCCGAGCGCTGTGGTGTACGCCGCCGCTTTGCGCGACAATGGCCACCTCGTCAGCGCCAGCTCCAGCGGCCTGGCGGAAATCTGGACCATCAAGTAAGGACCTAAAGGCCCATGAGTCAGCAACTTAACGATCGCATCGAGACCCTGGAAAGCCGCCTCGCCTTTGCCGAATACACGGTGGAGCAGCTCAATGACGAGGTCACCACCCAGGGCCGCGAGCTGGATCGACTCAAGCACCAGATCCAGCTGCTGGTAGATAAACTGCAGGGCGTGCAGCCGAGCCAGATCGCCAGCATGGCCGAAGAGACGCCGCCGCCCCACTACTGAGCCCGCCCCTTCGCCCAATAAAAAAACCCGCGACTGTCGCGGGTTTTTTCATCATGGGACCAGGCCCGGGATCAGTGCTGGTGGCCCTTGCCACCGCAGCCGCCGCCACCGCAGCAACCGCCCTGCTCCTCGGCGTCATCATGGCTGTGGCCATGGTGACCGCCGCCACAGCAGCCGCCTTCGTGATCATGGTCGTGATCATGGTGATGACCGTGGTCATGGCCGCAGCCACCGGCACCGTGCACATGGCCATGAGCCAGCTCTTCTGCGGTCGCGGCACGCACCTCTTTGACTTCCACCTTGAACGCCAGGGTCACGCCGGCCAGCGGGTGGTTGCCATCGACCTTGACGAAGGATTCGGAGACTTCCACCACGGTCACCGGGCGGTGGCCGTCGTCGGTCTCAGCCACGAACGTATCCCCTTCGGACACTTCCATGCCGTCGAACAGCTCGCCCGGCACTTCTTGTACCAGGGTCTCGTCGTATTCACCGTAAGCCTGGGCCGGTGCCAGGGTCACTTCGAAGGCATCGCCCACACTGCGCCCTTCCAGCTCGGCTTCGAGGCCGGAGACCAGATAGCGAGTGCCGTGCAGATAGACCAGAGGCTCCTTGCCGATGGTGCTGTCGATGACTTCACCGTGCTCGTCGGTGACCGTGTATTCCAGCGTAACTACGCTCAGGGGAGCTACTTTCATGTCAGTGATCCTGCGAATGAGAGAAAAAACCGCCCCAGAATACCCTAAAATGCCGGGCAAGCATATGGCGCGACCCGAGCCCGAGCCGAAGGGGCTGCGCCTGGGCGTCATCATTCCGGCCGGAAGACGCCGATCACCTGCTCGGCCTGACGGCTCGCCTCGGCCACCGCCTCCTGGGTCTGCACCTGGGTATCGCCACACTGGACGCAGGTCACCTTCTCGACTCCATGCTCCAGATACAGCATCATGGTGTCCACTTTGCCGCACGCCGGGCATGTCGCCCCGGCAATGAAGCGTTTTTTACGTCTGGTTTCCATTTTTGTTACCTCCGGGCAGCATCATATCAGGATTTACTCATGCATCACGCCATCGAATGTCAGCATTTTTCCCCCCGCTACCTGCACGCCGGTGCCCGCACGCGAGCCCCCATGGGCCAGTTGCTGCATCTGGTTCAGGGTGCGGCCCTGCTGCGCCTTGGCCAGCATGAACTGCTGATCCCCGCGGGCAGCGCCTTCTGGCTGCCGGCCGAGGCGCTGGCGGCCTTCACCCCCCTGGCCGGTTGCCGCTATGTCCGCGTGCGCTGCTCCCTGCGTCTGCCCCAACCGAGCCAGGCGGGCTGGCTGACGCCCGGCCCCCTGCTCAGCAGCCTGCTGGCGAGCCTGGCCGATTGGCAGCGGCCACGGGAGTGGCAGGGCCCCTATGGCCAGCGGCTGCAGGTGATCCACGATGAGCTGCTGCATCATGCGCTCCAGCCTCAGGCCCATGGCGAGCTGCAGCTCGCCTGGCAGGCCCTGGCCCGGGGAGAGGAAGGGGCCGAGGCCGCCTGGAACCGGCTGGGCGGCGCCCTGGTCGATGCCGATGCCCTCGCCAGCCAGTGGCAGCTGGTGCAGGCTCTGCGCCTGCTCAAGGGGGGCAACAAGGCGGCCACCCTCGCCGGCAAGCTGGGTCTGGCCCCGGCGGCGCTGGAGCAGGCCAGCCAGCGCTGGCTCGGTTGCCCCCTCGCCGACGGCCAGCCTGGATGAGGGCGGCCCCTGGCAGCGCCCAGGGAAGATTACAGATTTTCCGAGCGCGGTCGCTAACAGTGCAGGGCCATCTTGCATTAACCCGGGCCCGCACCGTTTTGCCCTTATTTTCTTGACCACAGGACTTTTGCCATGAAAAGCAAGGCCAACCAATCCCAGGGGATGTTGCTGTTTCACCTCGCCGCCCGACAGTCATTCGCCATCGGCACCCTCAAGGTGAAGGAGATAGTGCCCTATACCCGATTGACCGCCCTGCCCCACGCTCATCCGACCGTGCTCGGCGCCGCCAACATGCGCGGTACCACCATCCCCGTCATCGACATGGCGATGGCGGTGGGCTATCGACGCATCAGCGAGGAGGAGATGGCGAACTGCTTCATCATCATCACCGACTGTCGTCGTACCCTGGTGGGTTTTCTGGTGCGGGGCATCGACAAGATCACCGAGTGCAACTGGCGCGACATCGAGCCCCCTCCCGCGGCCCTTGGCAACAATGTGTTCGTAACCGGGGTGACCCGGGTGGGGGATCAGCTGATCCAACTGCTCGATGTGGAGCTGATCCTGTCGCGGGTCTATCCGGACGACCCCAGCCACCTCTACCCCGTGCTGACCGACGTGCAGCGCGAGCGCATCAAGCCGATGCGGATCCTGCTGGTGGACGACTCCGCCGTGGCCCGCAAGCAGCTCACCGCCGCCCTGGATTACATCAACATCCCCTATGAGGTGTGCACCAATGGCCGGGATGCCCTGACCCTGATGCAGGAGCGAGCCAACCAGGGCACCCCCATCGACATCCTGGTGAGCGACATAGAGATGCCGGGGCTCGATGGTTACGAGCTGGCGTTCGAGGCCCAGAATGATGCCCGCCTGGCCCGGGCCTACATCATCCTGCACACCTCGCTGTCGAGCGAGATCAGCGTCGAGCAGGCCCATCAGGTCGGTGCCCACGAGGCGCTCACCAAATTCGAGGCCAATGAACTGGTCCAGGCCATGTTGCGCGGCGCCGAGCATCATGACAGCCTGGTAAGCCAGCCCTGAGAGCCGGCCGACATCAAGATGCTGACCGAGAGCCATTTTCGCGCCCCCTGGTGGGCCAGCAACCCCCACCTGCAGACCATATTGCCCAAGTGGCTGCGCCGCAGGCCGGTGCGCTACGTCGCCGAGCGTTTCGAGCTGGCGGACGGCGACTTCGTCGATCTCGCCTGGAGCGGCCCCATCAGCCCGGATGCCCGCCCGCTCATCGTGCTGTTTCACGGGCTGGAGGGCAGTGTGGAGTCCCACTATGCCCGCGGCATGCTGCAACACCTGCAACGTCGGGGCGACCAGGCGGTGCTGATGCACTTTCGCGGCTGCAGCGGCGAACCCAACCGCCATCTGGGGGCCTATCACTCGGGCGCCATCGAGGATGCCCAGGCCCTGATCGCCGAACTCGCCCGCCGCTTCCCGGGCAAGCCGCTGCTGGCGGTGGGTTACTCCCTGGGGGGCAACATGCTGGTCAACCTCCTGGCCCGGGCCTGCCCTCCCGCCCTCAAGGCGGCGGCCGTGATCTCGGCCCCCATGCGGCTCGATGCCTGTTCGCACCGGATCAATCAGGGCTTTTCCAGGGTCTATCAGCGCTACCTGCTCGGCACCATGCGCGCCCACCTGCTGCGCAAGCTGGCGCGCCATCCCCAGGCCCCGTTTCGGGCCAGGGACATCAGGGCCATTCGCACCCTGCACGAGTTCGACCAAAAGGTGACGGCTCCCCTGCACGGATTTGACAGCGCCGAGCACTACTATCAGAGCTGCTCCGGGCTGTCGCTGCTGGCCCGGATCCCGGTGCCGACCCTGATCCTCCACGCCGCCGACGATCCCTTCATGACCCGGGAGGTGATCCCGCGCCCGGAGCAGCTCTCACCCCAGGTGCGTTATGAGCTGAGCCAGCAAGGCGGCCATGTGGGCTTCGTCTATGGTCCCCCCTGGCGACCCCGCTTCTGGCTGGAGGAGCGGCTCGGCCAGTGGCTCGACGAGCAGGAATAGCAGTACTCTCCCAGGAGCAATGCAAAAGACCGGCTCGCGCCGGTCTTCTTGTTTCTGTCTTCTCGGGGGGTCGCCGTCAGATCTTCTCTTCGAGCTTGGAGACCCAGTACTTGTTGTAGACGTGTACCGTGATCTCTTCCCTGTCGTGATAGAGCTGCTTGGCCTGGATCACGAAGGCGTTGTCGATCTGCTTGAGCAGATCCCGCAGCACCTCTATGTTGTGCACCGCCTCGGCATAGCGCTTCTTCATCGGCAGCTTGAGGTTGAACATGGCCTCCTGGCAGTCCCCTTCCCGGAACCAGTCCGCGATCATGTGGGTCACCCGCGCCGGCTTATCCACCATGTCGCACACCAGCCAGTAGATGTTCTTCTTGCCGGGACGCCAGACGAAACCGTCGTCACGCAGGTGCTTCACCTGGCCCGTCTCCATCAGGGAGGGCGCCATGGTGCCGTTGTCCACCGCGGTCACCATCATGCCGCGACGCACCAGCTGATAGGTCCAGCCGCCGGGGCAGGCCCCCAGATCCACCGCCTTCATGCCGGAGGTGAGACGACGGCTCCACTCCTCCTTGGGCACGAACACATAGAAGGCCTCTTCCAGCTTGAGGCTGGAGCGGCTCGGTGCATCGGCCGGGCAGCGCAGGCGCGGTATGCCCATGTGGAATTCGGAGTTGTTGAAGGAGTAGGAGTAGCCCAGCAGCAGGTGATCGTTGGCCATGAAGAAGGCGTGGAACACGGGACGGTTGCCTGTCTCCTTCTTGGTCAGGATCTCGTTGCTGCGCAGGGCCTGGCGCAAGGGGACGGTGAACTTGCGGCAGAAGGCCGACAGCTCTTTCGCCTCGTTGGTATCGGCGGTTTCCACCCGCAGATCGCCACAGATGGTGTAGTCACGGGCCGCTTCGATGATGGGGGAGATCCGATCCGCCACGTCCAGATCCTTCAGCTCGTGGGTCACCACCAGCATCTGACGGATGAAGATGAGCTCACGGAACGGCAGCTTGCGCGCCAGCAGATCGGCCTGCTCCTCGTCATACAACTCGTATATCACGTAACCGCTGTCGTCCTTGACCCGGGCGAAACCGTAGCACTGCATGTTACTGGCACGCTCAGTGATCTCTGCCGCCGCCTCTTTCTCAAAACCGGGGCGGCAATAAAGCAGCAGATTATTCATTTTTTCCTCCAAGACGACAGCCCACCCAGACAAGGGCGGCCCATCCCAACATAAAACAGAGGCCACCGGCCGGGGTCACAAGCCCCAGCCCCTTGCTGCCAAGCAGCACCATGGCATAAATACTGCCGGAGAATCCCAGGATCCCCAGCGTGAACGCAACGCCCGCCACCGTCACGGCACGGCGGCGCGGTGCACACCAGCCCAGCATCAGCAGGGCCAGGGCATGAAAGAACTGATAGTTGACCGCGCTATGATACGCCGCCAGCTTGGCCGGCGTGACGCCGCTCGCCGCCAGGCCATGGGCACCATAGGCTCCCAGCATGGTTGCCGTCAGGCCAAACAGGCCCGCGAGCACCAACCAGACAGGATGAGTTCGCATCCAGACACTCCTTCTCGACAGGGAAAACGGATCAGATGGTCCCTGCCCCGATGAAGGCCCTGATATGGGCCGCCGCCTGCGCCAGGTTGTCCGACTCGGTCAAACCGCTCGCCTTGCGCGGCTTGAAACCGTGATCGCCGTCGGTCAGCCAGCGCACATCGACCTTGGCACAGAAGGGAAAATCGGCCAGCTCGAGGCGGCTGCCGAAGCTGTCGCGCTCCCCTTGCAGCAGCAGGGTTGGCGTCGCGATCGTCTTGAGCACCTCGCCGCGCCAGGCATCGGGCTTGGCGGGAGGGTGGAAAGGATACCCGAGAACGAGCAATCCTGCAGCATTCACCTCATCGGCTATCTCGGCCGCCATCCGTCCCCCCATGGATTTGCCGGCGAGATAGAGCCGGGGATGGGCAAACTCACGCACCATCTGGCGCCAATGCTCCAGCAAGACCGGCTGCCGGTCCGGCGGCCTGCGCCTGCCGTCCTGGGCGCGCTTGTCCATGTAGGGGAAGTTGAAGCGAATCACCTCAAGCTCGGGCCCCGCCAGCCGCCGTGACAGCTCGGCGAGAAAGGCGTGCTCCATGCCCGCGCCGGCGCCATGGGCCAGCAGGATGCGCACCGGGGCGTCCGCCGCCCCCTCCCGGATCGGATCAGGCATCGGCCAGCCTCGCCCGGCGACGGGCCTCTTCCTGCTCCACCAGCTCCAGCATCCAGTCGCGAAACGCCACTATCTTGCCCTGATCCGCCTGCTGCTCCTGACACACCAGGTAGAAGGCATTCTTGCTCACCAGCACCTGCTCGAACGGACAGATGAGGCGCCCTGCCTCGATCTCAGGCTGAGCCAGCACGCTGTGGCCAAGCGCCACCCCCTGACCATGGATCGCCGCCTGGATCACCATGGTGGAGTGGCTGAAGATGGGCCCCTGGTTGACGTTGGGCGCATCGATGTCGAGCTGGCGAAACCAGGCCTTCCAGTCGCGGCGGGAGGTGTCGTGCAGCAGGGTGTGACGGGTCAGATCCTCCGGGGTGCGCAGCGGCTTGGGGCCGGTCAGCAGCAGGGGGGAGCAGACGGGGATCAGGTATTCGGTGTGCAGCTTGTCACAGCGCAGCCCAGGCCAGTTGCCGCGGCCGTAATAGATGGCCACGTCCACGTCGTCGGTGAGGGCCCCCTCGTCCATATCCACCGCCTTGATGCGCACGTCTATGTCGGGGTGGCGCTCGCTGAAACGCACCAGCCGCGGCACCAGCCACTGGATGGCGAAGCTCGGCTGCAGGGAGACGGTGAGGGCCCCCTTGGCGCTGCGGGCCAGCAGCTTGTCGGTGGCCTCCGAGATGGAGGCGAAGATGTCCTTGATGTCGAGGAAGTAGCCTTGCCCCTCCTCGGTCAGCAGCAGGGAGCGGTTCTTGCGCCGAAACAGCTTGATGCCAAGGTACTCTTCCAGCGCCTTGATCTGGTGGCTGATGGCAGCCTGAGTCACGAACAGCTCTTCGGCTGCCCGGGTAAAACTTAAGTGGCGCGCCGCCGCTTCGAAAGCCTTGAGCGCATTGAGCGGGGGTAAACGACGAGACATGACACCAACCAACGATGAGTTTTTCTAATGGACGGCATTATAATTTGTCGGTTGCGGGCCGACCAGCGAATAAACATAATTCGCCCCGCAATCCGTTGTCATATGGCTCACTTTTTCTGCTCCGTGTGGTTCACATGTGCTTTTTGAGCCGGCTTCCGATTGTGGTGTTGTGTTTCTTCCTCTGCGGGAAGAGGGGTTTTGGCCGCAAGGTTTTGACCCAGTCTGTCATCTGAATGTGTTTGGCGCCTCCCATGGATGGCGCCTTTTTTTGTTGAAAAAATAATGGATTGGCACCTCATGGTCCGCCGGGGGGCCACCGTCACACCTTGAACTGACCGACCAGCTGCTGCTGTTGATCCGCCAGGGCGGCCAGGGCCCGGCTGTTTTGGGCCGCGCTCGCCGCCTGCTCGCGAATGCGGTGACTCACGTCGCGAATGTTGCTGACGTTACGGTTGATCTCGTCGGCCACACCGCTCTGTTCCCCCGCCGCCCTGGCTATCTGCTCGTTCATCTGGTGGATGGTGCCCACCGCATAGATGATCTGCTCGAGTACCCGTACCGAGGAGTCCACCTTGCCCAGGGTGAGATCCGCCTGGCTGTGACCGCTCATGATCGCCTTGACCACCCCCTGAGTGCCCGATTGCAGCTGATGGATGAGGGCCTGGATCTCGACGATGGCATTCTGGGTGCGACCGGCCAGGTTGCGCACCTCGTCCGCCACCACGGCGAAACCGCGTCCCTGCTCCCCGGCCCGCGCCGCCTCGATGGCGGCATTGAGAGCCAGCAGGTTGGTCTGCTCGGCGATGCTCTGGATCACGGTGAGAATGTCGTTGATGTTCTCGCTGTTGGCCGACAGTCGCTCCACCTCCGGCTTGGCCTCGCTGATCACCGCCATCAGCCTGGCCATGGCCTCCTGGGTATCGGCCACCACGAACTTGCCCTCCTGGGCGGCGCTGTCGGCCTCATCGGCCGCCGCCACCGCCGCCCTGGCATGGCCCGAGACCTGCAAGGCGGTGGCGCTGAGCTCCTCGAAGGCGGTCGCCACCAGATCCACCTCCTGGTACTGGGCCTGCATCCCCTCGCTGGTGCTGTCAGCCACCACGGCGGCCTCGGCGGCGCTGGCCCGGGTGCCGCCCACCGTGGTGATGATGTCGCCTATGGTGACCTGCAGCTTGTTGAGGAATCCGTTGAAACCATCGGCCAGCTCGCCAATCTCGTCACTGCGCTGGATATCGATGCGCTGGGTGAGGTCTCCCTCCCCCGAGGCGATGTCCTTGAGGCGCGCCACCACGGCGCGGATGGGGGCCACGATGCGATGGGCCATCCACCAGATAAACAGCAGGGCCCCCAGGGTGATGGCCCCCCCGACCCCGAGCTGAGACCAGACGCTGTTCCTGGCCTGGGCCGCCAGCTCACCTTGCAGCTGGTTGGCCGAGGCCAGCACCACGGCGCGGGGCAGATCGATATAGATGCCCCAGCGCTGGGAGGTGCCGCGCATGGCGACCGGCATGAAGCTCTGCAGGCTGGCGCCATCCTGGCTCCACTGAGTAAGGGGCTGGCCCTGACGCAACCAGCCGCCGATCTCGGTCAGCAGTGCCTGATCCTGGGCGCCGGGCACCTCCCCGGGGCGGATGTCAAACCCGGCGGCGCCCGCCACCCGGCCACCCTGGCTCAACAGCAAGATACGCCCCTGGCCCTGGTAGAGGGTCTGCTCCATCTCGTGCACCAACGTCTGCAACCTGGCCAGGGAGATGTCCATGCCGACCATGCCAAGCAGTGCTCCCTCTTCGCGCAGCGGCGTGGTGACCGAGGTCATCAGCACCTGCTTGCCCCCCACGTCATCCAGATAGGGCTCGAGCAGGCAGAGCGCCTGCTCCCGCAGGCTGCAGCGATACCACTCATTCTGGGGCGTGCCGAACTCATCCGGGCTGGCATCATTGAGGGTCGCCTCGTCCATCACCTCCAGGCTCACCTTGTCTCCCACATGGGCCCAGTAGCTGGAGAAGCGCCCCTTGTCGTTGGAGCCCAGCTCGGTCGAGCCCTGGTAGTTGGCATCTTCCCCATCCAGTTGATCCGGCTCGAAGATGGCGTAGGCGCCGATGAGGTTCGGGGAGTGGGTGACCGCGCTGTGCAGCTGCTGGTTGATGGCGCCACGCAGCGCCTCGGAGTGGGTGAAGTTGTCGGCGGCGTTCTGGCGCTGGAACAGCAGGATCTGGGCCAGCAGGGTGGCCCTGAAGTAGGCTTCGTCCAGATAGCTGGT
Organism: Aeromonas sobria; assembly: GCF_050266975.1. Lineage (GTDB taxonomy): Bacteria > Pseudomonadota > Gammaproteobacteria > Enterobacterales > Aeromonadaceae > Aeromonas > Aeromonas sobria_B. Next base: position 58,454 of record NZ_JBKISU010000024.1, on the reverse strand, counting down.
GATCCTGGCCGCCTGCTCGGAGCCCATGGCCTGCATCCAGCGGGTGGCGGCGAGCTCGGCCTCCGTGGTGGTGGATCTCATCACCTCCTCTTGCATGCGCGAACCGGTGTAGAGGGAGGAGACCACCAGGGTGGCGGCACTCAGCAACAGGGAGCAGCCCGCAATCAGGGTAATGCGCCCCTGGACCGAGAGAGAAAACATGCGAAAGATCCTTTTAGTGCAGTCGTCTTCAGGTTATCGGTGGCAACAACAAAAACTTAACCTCCCGTATCGAGATCCAGGCTGAGCTGGTTCACCTCTCCCTCCCTCGGCAGGCCCACCACCAAACCCAGGAGCCGTATGGGTTTTCCCTCCGCCCGTGCCAAGCCTTCATGGAGCAGATCGTGGAACAGGGTGGCCGAGTAGCCACCGTGGCTGCGGTAGACGCTGGTCTGCTGGAAATCGGCAAACTTGAGCTTGATCCCCTGCCCCATGATCTGGTCGGCCGGGCAACGCTGGCCAAAGCGCAGCTCCAGTTCGGGGATGAGTCGGCTGAGCACGGCCCAGCAGGCCGCCTCGTCATGGACATCCGCGTCCAAGGTGGTTTCCACCCCTATGGTCTTGCGCACCCGGGTCGGCTGCACCTGGCTGTCGTCACGCCCCCAGATCCGCTCGGCCAGCATGGCCCCCAGCTTGCCAAAGCGCCCCTTGAGCTCCTCGTCACTGAGCTGGCGCGCATCCTCGCACAGATAGAGTCCCTGCAACTCGAGCCGCTCCGCCGTCTTGCGCCCTATCCCCGGGATCTTGCCAAGGGGCAGGTTGCGCACGAACTCATCCACCTCCTGGGGGGCGATGACGAAGAGGCCATCCGGCTTGCGGCGCTCGCAGGCGAGCTTGGCCAGAAACTTGTTGGGCGCCACCCCGGCCGAGGCGGTCAGCCCCAGCTCGGCTTTGATGGCGGCGCGGATTTCCGTCGCCATCAGGGTCGCGCTGCCGCCGCAGTGGGGGCTGGCGCTCACATCCAGATAGGCTTCATCCAGGGAGAGGGGCTCCACCAGATCCGTGTAGCGGTGGAAGATGGCCTGGATCCGGGTCGAGGTCTCCTTGTAGAGGGCCATCCGTCCCGGCAGCAGCACCAGGGGCGGACAGAGCTTGCGCGCCAGGGCGGTAGGCATGGCAGAGCGCACCCCGAAGCGGCGCGCCACATAGTTGCAGGTGGAGATGACCCCCCGCCGGTCCGCCGCGCCGCCGATGGCCAGCGGCACCTCCCGCAGGGCCGGGTTTTCGCGCATCTCGACGGCGGCGAAGAAACAATCCATATCGATGTGAATGATCTTGCGCATGACACTGTACAAATAAACAGTTGATGACCCCATGCTACCCCAGCGCGCCCCTGGATGCCATGCCGGATCCGCGCATGACGCGACCTGGGATGCCCAATCCCTTCCCCTCGTGCCGGCGCGGCTCAGGAGAGCCCCATTCAGGGGGCCATAGGGGAACCACGGATGCCAGTGAACTAGTCTGCAAGACGCGACAAGGGAAGATTCGGGAGGCGATATGAAGAGAGGATGGCGATATGAAGAGAGGATGGCGATATTGGGGGCTGATCGCGGGCTTGTTGCTCTGGCCCATGCTGGGGAGTGCCAAGCTGCATCCCACCGCCGAGTGCCGTTGGTTGCACGACAGGATAATCCTGCTCAAGCAGAGCATTGCCAGGGGAGATACCCTGGGCACCCGGGAAGAACTGGCCCGCTGGCAGCGGGAGTACCGGGAGAAGGGGTGCACCCGCTACGACTACTGACGGGGCTCCGGCCCTAGGGGTCAAAAAGCCAGGCCATCCGGGGATGGCCTGTTTGCAATCAGATGATCCTGTGCTCCTCCAGCATCTTGCGGCGAGCCTCTTCCTTGGCCATCTTCTGCTTGCGATTGTCGCAGGGTTCCGGACAGTCGCACTCCTTCTCTATCCCTATGGTGCCAAGGCCGCCACAGGAGCCGGAGATGCTCTTCTTCTGGAAGATGTAACCGATGGCCATGCCGACCACCACCAACAGAAACACCCCGAAGGTGATCAGAAAAATCTGCATATTCAATCCTTACCCCTGATTGCGGGTCAGAAATGGCTGGAAGGCGGGAGAGTAAGTCTCCTCGAACCCTTCATCCGTCTTGGTCACCATGAAGATGGCCAGCCCCTGTTCGGTGGCATAGGCCATGCCCTTCTCGGGCCCCATCACGGTCAGCGCCGTGGCCAACCCATCTGCGGTCATGCAGGAGGGGTGTACCACTGTCACCGACACCAGTCGATGGTGGATGGGCTTGCCGGTGGCGGGATCTATGGTATGGGAGAAACGCTGACCATCCATCTCGTAATAGTTGCGATAATCCCCCGAGGTCGCAACCCCGTTGTCACCGACCTGGATCACCTCCTGTACCGAGCCCAGATTGGCGGTCGGCTTCTCGATGGCGACGCGCCAGGGGTGACCCTTGCCGTTGACGCCATTGAGGCGCAGCTCGCCGCCTATCTCCACCAGGTAGTTGCGCGAGCCCCTGGCCTCCAGGTACTCGGCCACCTTGTCCACCCCGAACCCCTTGGCGATCGAGGAGAGATCCACATAGAGATCCGGGATGTCCTTTTGCAGGGTATCGGCATCGGCCGAGGTGATCACGTGCAGATTGCCCAGCCCCGTCTTCTGCCGGGTCTGGGCGATCAGCTCGTCGGACGGCACCTTGGTCGGCCGCTTGTCCGGGCCAAAGCCCCACAGGTTGACCAGGGGGCCCACGGTCACGTCCAGCGCGCCCCGGGTCTCGCGGCCCAGATGGAGGGACTCGGTCACCACGCGGGCGGTATCGCGAGAGACCACCACGGGCCGGTTGTCACGGCTCTGGTTGAAACGCGACAGCTCGGACTCGGGCCGGTAGGTAGACATCTGATCGTTCACCCGCTCCAGCAGCGCATCGACCTCGGCCTGGAAACCGGCCTCGTCCTGGATAGCATCGTCCGCCACCTTGATGGAGTAGTAGGTGCCCATGGTGCTGCCGGTGATGTGGATCTCCGGATGGGTCTTGACGTTCTCCTGGCCGCACCCCGCCAAGAAAAAGGCTAGCCCGAAGGCTAGCCAGGTCTTTACAACACTGTGCATGGATTAACCACCAAAGTCATCCAGGAGGATGTTTTCGTCTTCAACGCCGAGGTTTTTCAGCATGTTGATGACGGCCGCGTTCATGACGGGAGGTCCACACATGTAGAACTCGCAATCTTCCGGCGCCTCATGGTTCTTGAGGTAGTTCTCGAACAAGACGTTGTGGATGAAGCCGGTGTAGCCATCCCAGTTGTCTTCCGGTTGCGGATCCGACAGGGCGACGTGCCACTGGAAGTTGTCGTTCTCGGCGGCCAGCATGTCGAAGTCTTCGACGTAGAACATCTCGCGCTTGGAACGGGCACCGTACCAGAAGCTCATCTTGCGACTGGTCTTCAGGCGACGCAGCTGGTCGAAGATGTGGGAGCGCATCGGCGCCATGCCGGCACCACCACCGATGAACACCATCTCGGCGTCGGTGTCCTTGGCGAAGAACTCGCCGAACGGACCCGAGATGGTCACCTTGTCCCCAGCCTTGAGGCTGAAGATGTAGGAGGACATCTGGCCGGGAGGGGCGGTCCAGTTGCTGGGCGGCGGGGTCGCGATCCGCACGTTCAGCATGATGATGCCGAACTCTTCCGGATAGTTCGCCATGGAGTAAGCACGAATGATCGGCTCCTTCACGGTGGACTCCAGATCGAAGATCTTGAAGCGATCCCAGTCACCACGATACTCCTCGGGAATATCGAAGGTGCTGTACTTGACGTGGTGAGCCGGGGCTTCGATCTGGATATAACCACCGGCGCGGAACGGCACGCTCTCGCCATCGGGGATCTGCAGCTTGAGCTCCTTGATGAAGGTGGCCTTGTTGTCATTGGAGATGACGGTACATTCCCACTTCTTCACCCCGAAGATCTCTTCCGGCAGTTCGATGTCCATGTCGGAACGTACGGTGACCTGGCAGGCCAGACGCTCGCCGTGACGGGCCTCGCCCTTGCTGATGTGATCCAGCTCGGTCGGCAGAATGTCGCCGCCACCGGATTTCACCCGCACCTTGCACTGACCGCAGGAGCCGCCGCCGCCGCAGGCGGAGGAGACGAAGATACCGCTGCCGGCCAGTACGCCGAGCAGCTTGCCACCCGCCGGGCTGGTGACAGCCTTGGCCGGGTCGCCGTTGATGCTGATTGTCACGTCACCCGCGGTCACCAGCTTGGACTTGGCGAACAGAATGACTGCCACCAAGGCCAGCAGGATCACGGTGAACATGACCACACCCAGAATAATTTCCATTTATGATTCCTTTTCCGATTACAGGGAAATACCAGAGAAGGACATAAAGCCCAGCGCCATCAGACCCGCGGTGATGAAGGTGATGCCCAGACCGCGCAGGCCGTCCGGCACATCGGAGTACTTCATCTTCTCGCGGATCCCCGCCATCGCCACGATGGCCAGCATCCAACCGGCACCCGAGCCCACGCCATAGACCACAGACTCCACGAAGTTGTAGTCACGCTGCACCATGAAGGAGACGCCACCGAAGATGGCGCAGTTCACCGTGATGAGCGGCAAGAAGATGCCGAGCGCGTTGTAGAGGGCCGGGAAGTACTTGTCCAGGGCCATCTCCAGGATCTGTACCAGGGCCGCGATCACACCGATGAAGGTGATGAAGCTCAGGAAGCTCAAGTCCAGACCGGAGACCAGGGCACCGTCTTTCAACACGAAGTTGTAGATCAGGTTGTTGGCCGGTACGGCGATGGTTTGCACCACAACCACGGCAATGCCCAGACCCATGGCAGTCTTGACCTTCTTGGATACCGCCAGGAAGGTACACATGCCCAGGAAGAAAGAGAGGGCCAGGTTTTCGATGAAAATCGAACGAATCAACAGACTCAGATAATGTTCCATACCTTAATCCTTCGCCTCCACCTGCTTGGGATCCTTGGTGCGCACGCCCCAGATGATCAGACCAATGATGAAGAATGCACTCGGCGGCAGCAGCAGCAGGCCGTTGGGCACATACCAGCCACCATTGTTTACCAGCGGCAGCAGCTCGATGCCGAACCAGGTGCCCGAGCCCAGGATCTCGCGCACGGTGGCCACGGTCAGCAGCACGGCGCCATAGCCCAGGCCGTTGCCGATACCGTCCAGGAAGGAGGGCAGCGGGGCACTCTTCATGGCGAAGGCTTCGGCACGACCCATCACGATACAGTTGGTGATGATGAGGCCGACGAACACCGACAGCTGCTTGGAGATGTCATAGGCATACGCCTTGAGCACTTGGTCAACCACGATAACCAGGGATGCGATGATCGCCATCTGGGCGATGATGCGCACGCTGTTGGGGATCTGGTGACGGATCAGAGAGATGAACAGGTTGGAGAAGGCGGTGACCGACATGACCGCCAGGGTCATGACGAACGCCGTCTTCATCTGGCTGGTAACGGCCAGGGCGGAACAGACACCCAGCACCTGCAAGGCGATGGGGTTGTTACCGAGCACCGGCGTCAACAGCAGTTTTTTCATTGCGCTATTGTCAGCCATTGTTGAGTTCTCCTGCGCGGATCTTGGCAAGGAAAGGACCGAAGCCCTGGGGGCCCATCCAGAAATCGAACGAGTGCTGGACACCGTTGCTGGTCAGGGTGGCACCGGAGAGACCGTCGATCTCGTGCTCGGAACCTTCAGGGGCATGGCCCTTGATCACCCGCAGCGCAGGTTGACCGGCCTGATCGAACAGCTTCTTGCCGACGAACAGCTCGCGCCAGGCCGGGTTCTCGACCTCACCGCCCAGACCCGGGGTTTCACCCTGGTCATAGTAGGTGATGCCCTTGATGGTCTGGCCATCGGCCGCGACGGCGACGAAGGCATACATGGTGGACCACAGACCCTGGCCGTACACCGGCAGGATGATGTTGTCGACCTTGCCTTCGCTGTCTTTGGCGAAGAACACCGGCATCAGCTTGGAGATCTGACGGATACCGGCCTTGTCGTCGGCAGGCGCCAGACGAGTGCTTTCGGCCGGGTTCTTGGCTGCCAGCTTGAAATCGAAGCCGTCGGCGTCGCCGTCAACGAATTCGCCCGTGGTCAGGTCGACCAGGCGCGCTTCAATCTTGTCACCATACAGCTTGCCGAGTTCGCTCTTGGCGATGCTGGCGGTATCGATGCCGGCAACGGAGAGGATGTTGCTCTGCTTGTCCAGCGCCTTGTTCAGCTGCTGGGCCGGACGCAGACCCACGGCGGCCACGGAGACCACGATGGAGCAGACCAGGCACAGGCCCGCCACTATGCTGACGGTACCGACGGTTGAATCTTTATTAAACGCCACGACTGATCCTCCGCTTGATGTTCGCCTGCGCCACGAAATGGTCAAACAAGGGGGCAAACAGGTTCGCAAACAGAATGGCCAACATCATGCCTTCCGGGAAGGCGGGGTTCACAACACGGATCAGCACCACCATGAAACCGATCAGGGCGCCGTACCACCACTTGCCCTTGTTGGTAAAGGAAGCGGAGACGGGATCGGTCGCCATGAAGGCCATGCCGAAGGCAAAACCACCCAGCACCAGGTGCCAGTGCCAGGGCATGCTGAACATGGGGTTGGTGTCGGAACCGATGACGTTGAACAGCAGGGAGGTCACCACCATGCCGATCATGACGCCGGCGATGATGCGCCAGGAGGCGATCCGCATGTAGACGATCATGGCCGCGCCGATGAGGATCATCAGGGTGGAGACTTCACCGATGGAGCCAGGCAGGTTGCCGAGGAAGGCATCCATCCAGCTGATGGCCTGACCGGTGGCACCGTTGACCAGTGCCATCTGGCCACCTTGAGACCATTGGCTCAGGGCGGTTGCGCCGGAGAAGCCGTCAACGGCCACCCAGACGGCGTCGCCGGAGATCTGGCTCGGGTAGGCGAAGAACAGGAAGGCACGACCCGCCAGGGCCGGGTTCAGGAAGTTCTTGCCGGTACCACCGAACACTTCCTTGGCCATGACCACACCGAAGGTGATACCCAGGGCGGCTTGCCACAGGGGCAGCTCGGGCGGCACGATCAGGGCGAACAGGATGGAGGTCACGAAGAAGCCTTCGTTGATCTCGTGCTTGCGGATCATGGCGAACAGCACTTCCCAGAAACCACCGACGATGAAGACGGTGATATAGATGGGGAAGAAGTGTGCCGCACCGATCAGCATCTTGCTGCCGACGCCGGCGACCGCCGGATCCAGCGAGGCCCCCAGCAGGGTGGCCAGGCCATATTGCCAGGAGGCGGCACCGGCGGCGGAGCCGAGGTGCGCGATGGCGGCGATGGCCTGGTTGCCGACGTTGAACATGCCCCAGAACATGGCCGGGAACACAGCCAGCCACACCATGATCATCATGCGCTTCAGATCGAGCGCATCACGGACGTGGGCGGCGTTACGGGTTACCAAACCCGGGGTATAGAAGATGGTGAAGGCCGCCTCGTACAGGGCGTAGTACTTCTCGTACTTGCCACCCGGCTCGAAGTGGTGTTCCATCTTTTCAAGAAATTGCTTGAAACTCATCGCTTAACCTTCCAGTTCGATCTTGGTCAGGCACTCACGCAAGATGGGGCCGTACTCTGTCTTGCCGGGGCAGACAAAGGTACAGAGCGCCAGATCTTCCTCATCCAACTCCAGGCAACCGAGCGCTTGTGCGCTGTCGGTGTCACCGGAGACCAGATCCCGCAGCAGCAGGGTCGGCAGGATGTCCAGCGGCATCACGCGCTCATAGTTGCCGATAGGCACCATGGAACGATCACTGCCGTTGGTGGTGGTGGTGAAATTGATCAGCTTGCCCTTCACCAGGTGAGACAGGGTGGTGCGGGTGATGGAGAACTTGCTGGCGCTGGGGTTGATCCAGCCCAGGAACTCCTTCTCGCGCCCTTCACCCAGTACGCAGACCTGATTGTGGTAACGACCCAGATAGTCGTGCGCCTCATCGGTCTTGGCACCGCTGAGCAGGGAACCGGAGATGATACGGTTCTCGTCGGCACGCAGCTCGTTGTTGGTCAGCTGGCTGATGCAGGCACCCTGACGGGTACGCAGCAGACGCGGCTTGACCACGTTCGGACCGGCCAGGGCGATCACCTTGTCGGTGAAGATCTGGCCAGTGGTGAACAGCTTGCCGAATGCGATCACATCCTGATAGTTGATGTGCCACTGGATCTTGTGGCTGCCAACCGGATCGATGAAGTGAATATGGGTACCCGGCAGACCCGCGGGGTGAGGACCAACGAAGACCTCTTCCTGGACTTGCGCGACGGAAGCCTGCGGCAGACTGCCTTCGCCCTTGCACACATACACCTTGCCATCCGTCAGGCGGCTGAGCAGGGTCAGACCGTCGATGAAGGCCTGGGATTGCTCCTTGATGATGAGCTCGGCACTGGCGGCCAGCGGGTTGGAGTCCATGGCGGTCACGAAGATCGCGCGGGGCTCGGAACCGACGGCGGGCACCTTGCTGAAGGGGCGGGTACGCAGCGCAGTCCATTGACCTGATTCGACCAGGATCTCTTGCACCTTGCTGCGCGCGAGCTTGACCAGCTCGGCGGAGGCAAAGTGCTCAAAGGTCACCTGCTCGTCAGACCCATCGATGTCGATGACCACGGATTGCAGAATGCGTTTGGCACCACGGTTGATCTCTGAAACTACGCCGGTGGCGGGAGCCGTGAATTTAACGCCAGGGTTCTTCTTGTCCTCGAAGAGCGCCTGACCTTTAATGACGCGATCCCCTACTTTGACAAACATAGTAGGTCGCATCCCCACGAACTCTTCGCCCAGTGTAGCAACACGGGTGATGGCCGGGCCATCGTAGATTACTTGCTCTGGCGCACCCAGCACGGGGATGTCCAGTCCTCTTTTAATTGTAATCATACTCACTTGCACTACCGTTACGGGGAGAGAGAATGGTTAGCGCCGAGAAATACATCACGACGAGTTGTTGAACACACGCGGCACATGGCTAGCTGAATACAAACAAACAACAAATCAGCAACATACAGGGTGTTTCAAAAGCGCTTGAGTTTACCACTTCCGGCTTGATGACTGCCACGCCAAATGGGGAAAATTAACCCCCTATCACAAAATTAGCTTGGGCTGGTGCCCGGCCCGTCGGCATGAAAATCCCGTATGCCGCCGCCGTCGGGATGAAGTACCACCTAAGAGGTATTCACCGAAATCGCGCCGGCAAGATTAGAAAAATTGATGGCGTAGCGTCCAAAAAACGCTCGATAAAATGGCAAGGGGTGACCGCGATGTTACAGGAACATCACAGCGACCCGGGCCGCGCCCTGGGTTTATTGAGGACCCAGCTTGCTGACGCAGCCTGGAGTGCGCGGCGCCATCCCCTTTTGCTGCCACTCCTCGGCCGTATAAGTATGCAGTGCCAGTGCATGAACCGGGCCAGCCAACAGCTCCGCCAGCAACTGGTTGATCTGGCGATGACGGGCGATGAGGCGCTGGCCGACGAAGGCCTCGCTCACGACGATCACCTTGAAGTGGCTCTCGGCCCCCGGCTCGGTGCGGTGCATGTGGCTCTCGTTGAGCACCTCCAGGTGGCTGGGTGACAGGGCCTCGCTGAGGCGGGCCTGGATGGTCTCTTGCATCTTCATGGGGAACTCCGACAGAGGGAAAGGATATGGGCCCTCATTCTATCGGCTTTGATGGGCAGGGAGAACTTGCACGGCGGGGCGATTGGTGAATCGGGGCGCCGCCGCTAGAATAGCGCCATCCGATCCAGCCGTGAGACAAAGAGTTCGATGCAGACCCACCTCGAGACAGACCATTGCCGCCTGACCCTGCTGCGCTACCCGCGCCAGGCGCAGGATCCCCTGCAGGCCTGGGATGCCGCCGATGAGTACCTGATCCAGCACCTGGCCGAGCAGCCTCCGACCGGCAGCGGCCCCGTCATCATCATGAATGACAGCTTCGGCGCCCTGGCCGCCTTCCTGCACGGCCATCAGCCCCTGTGCGTCACCGACTCCTTCGTCAGCGAGCAGGGCACCCTGGCCAACCTGGCGGGCAACGGCCTGGATCCGGCCAACATTCGCATCCAGGACGCCCTGGCGCCGCTGCCCGAGGCACCGTCCCTGGTGATCATCAAGGTCTCCAAGTATCAGGCCCTGCTCGAACAGCAGCTGCTGGCCCTGCGCGCCGTGGTCACCCCGGCGACCCGCATCATTGCCGCCGGCAAGGCCAAGGAGATCCACAGCTCCACCCTCAGGCTGTTCGAACACTATCTGGGGGAGACCCGCACGTCGCTCGCCTGGAAGAAGGCGCGCCTCATTCACTGCACCGTCGCCAGCGCCCCCGCCGAGCGCCCTCCCCTGGTCGATCCCTTTCCGACCGTCTGGCCCCTGGAGGGGAGCGGGATGCAGATCCACAACCACGCCAACGTCTTCTCGCGCACCAGCCTGGACATAGGCGCCCGCTTCATGCTGGCCAACCTGCCCATTCACAGCGCCCGCAAGGTGATCGATCTGGGCTGTGGCAATGGGGTGCTCGGCCTCTCTCTGCTGGCGCGAGACAGCGAGGTGGAGGTGACCTTCATCGACGAATCCTACATGGCGGTGGCCTCGGCCCGGCTCAACGTCCAGCACAATCTGCCAGATGCCTTGACGCGGGCCCACTTCCTGGTCAACAACTGCCTGGACGGCCTGCCGAGCGGCTATGCGGACCGCATCCTCTGCAATCCGCCGTTTCACCAGTTGCAGGCGATCACGGACCATATTGCCTGGCAGATGTTCCAGGATGCCCACAGGGTCTTGCCCAAAGGGGGCGAGCTCTGGATAGTGGGCAACCGCCATCTGGACTATCACCACAAGCTCAAGCGACTGTTTGCCAATGCGCAAGTCGTTGCATCCAATAATAAATTCGTTATTTTGAAAGCCATCAAACGCTAGAGGACTCCATCATGAAATCATCCTTTCTGCTGCTCGCCGCCCTGCTGCTTGGCGGTTGCGCTACCCACTGGCCCGAGACGGCACTGCTCAATCCCCAGGTGATCCCGGCAAACCAGCAATACTACTCCGGCAACCGCATCACCATGGAGGGCATCGACAAGCGTGCCGCCGCCCATGTGTTCGCCATCCAGCAAAAAGAGAAGGCCCCCGTCTACATCCGCAGCGAACAGCCCCTCAACACCCTGCTGGTCGAACGCCTGGGCGAAGGGCTGCGCGGCCAGGGGCTGGAAGTGGGCAGCAGCGGCACCACCCACCTCACCCTGCAGGTCAACGACGCCCTGGTCAGGGTCGACGAGAAGACCTTCACCTATGTCACCAAGTCCAAGGTGAGCCTGCAGGTGATGGCCGATTTTCAGGGCAGCCGCCTGACCAAGGTGTTCAATGCCAGCGCCAGCAAGGAGGGTCCGGGTGAGCCCAGCATCGCCGATCTGGAGCGAGTGCTGAACCAGCAGCTCGGCAACCTGATCCAGCAGATCATGGCCGACGAGCAACTGCGCGGTTACCTCAAGGGTCAACCGAGCGCCTGATCCCTCAACGTCCAAGGAAATATGCGATGAAAAAGCTGATGTTACTGGCCCTGCTGGTCTGCCCGCTGGCCTTCGCCGCCCCCAAGGTGAAGCTGGAGACCAACCACGGCAACATAGTGGTGGAGCTGGCCCCCAAGGCGGCGCCCCAGACGGTGAAGAACTTTCTGCGCTACCTGGCCGATGGCAGCTATGACGGCAGCCTGTTCCACCGGGTCATCCCGGGGTTTGTGGTGCAGGGTGGGGGCTACAACCAGCAGTTCCAGCAGCTGCCCACCTATGATCCCGTGGTGAACGAGTCCAAGGGGGGGCTGCCCAATGTCCGCGGCAGCATCGCCATGGCCCGCACCCAGGCGGTAGACAGCGCCACCCGCCAGTTCTACTTCAACCTGGCCGACAACAACAACCTCAACGCCAATGCCGGCGCCGGTTACACCGTATTCGGTCAGGTGGTACAGGGCATGGAGGTGCTGGACAAGCTGGCCCAGGTGCAGACAGGCTACAGCCCCATACTGCGCGCCAACGACGTGCCCACCAGCACCATCATCCTCAAGAAGGCGAGCCTGCTCGCCAACTGAACCAAAGGCGGGCCCGGTCGGGCCCGCCTTGCATCGCTCGCCCCTCCCCTGGGCCCCAGAGCAGCATCGACCCAGCCCTATCCCTCACGGCCGCCCGACCAGATCCGCCAATCTAAGGCCATTCGCCAATTTCTGGCACACGGGAGAGACGCCCCCGGCCGTCCCCCTCTGACCGCGACCCTGCCGATGACGAGGCTGCCCCCAGCCCCCCCACCACAGCCCCAGCCCCATTTGCCGGCGCAGCGGCGGCAAGACCCGGGCAGATCGGCGTCCTCTTTCTCCCCACAATATCCCCGCAATCTGAGCACCCGCCTTGGCGCGGCACCATGAACCTGCCAAAATGGCTCACTTTTTTCGAGGAGTCAGGCACTTGAACGCTGTCAGCAAACCAAGCTGGAGAGAATCCTTGCGGGTCTATCTCGAGCCCCGCGTCCTTATTCTGTTTGCCATGGGGTTCTCCTCCGGTCTGCCGCTGCTGCTGGTGTTCGGCACCCTCTCCTTCTGGCTGCGGGAAGCCGAGGTGAGCCTGACCGACATCGGCTACATGAGCTGGGTCGCACTCGCCTATGGGGTCAAGTGGCTGTGGTCTCCCCTGGTGGACAGGCTGGCCCTGCCCCTGCTGTCGCGCCTGCTCGGCCGGCGCCGCAGCTGGATGCTCTTCTCCCAGCTGCTGATCGCCGCGGCCCTGGTCGGCATGTCCTTCTGCGATCCCAAGACCCAGCTGGCCCAGCTCGCCCTGTTCGCCCTGCTGGTGGCGTTCGCCTCCGCCACCCAGGACATCGTCATCGATGCCTACCGCATCGAGTCGGCCCCCGAACGCTTGCAGGCGGCCATGGCCGCCTCCTACATGACGGGTTATCGGCTCGCCATGATCATGGCGGGAGCGGGCGCCCTGGCGCTGGCGGCCTGGCTCGGCAGCAACAGCGTCTATGACTATCGCGGCTGGCAGCTCACCTATCTGCTGATGGCGGGGATGATGAGCATCGGTCTGGTCACCACCCTCTGCTGTCACGAGCCCGACATCGATGTGGCGAGCCAGGACAGGCAGCAGGCGCAGCGCAAGGCCCTCCTGCTGCAACATGGCTGGCCCACCCCCCTGGCGGGACTCGGCGCCTGGGCCTATGAGGCCATCTGGTGCCCCTTCGCCGACTTCTTTGCCCGCCATGGCCGCTCGGCCCTGCTGATCCTGGGGCTCATCGCCTGCTATCGCATCTCGGATGTGGTGATGGGGGTCATGTCCAACAGCTTCTATGTGGACATGCAGTTCAGCAAGACGGAGGTGGCCACCATCACCAAGGTGTACGGGGTCATCATGACCCTGGTGGGGGCCAGCCTGGGGGGAATACTGGTGATGCGTTTTGGCACCCTGCGCATCCTGATGCTGGGGGCCCTGCTCACCGCCAGCACCAATCTCCTGTTCGCCCTGCTCAATCAGCTCGGCCACAACCTGGAGCTGCTGACCCTGATCATCTCCCTGGACAACCTCAGCGCCGGCATCGCCACGGCCGCCTTCATCACCTATCTGTCGAGCCTGACCAATGTCGCCTTCTCGGCGACCCAGTACGCCCTGTTCAGCTCTGTGATGCTGCTGCTGCCCAAGCTGCTTGCCGGGTTTTCCGGCCGTTTTGTCGAGCAGTTCGGCTACAGCACCTTCTTCGTCACCACCAGCCTGCTCGGCATCCCGGTGCTGCTGCTGATCGCAATGGTTGCCAGACGAAACATGGCCTTGTCACCGAAACCGGACAAATAGCAAGCGTTTGCGCAAAATTAGGGGTGATTAGATTCACACTTCCAGAGAAAGTTCCCTCTTGAGCGTTTATCCGCTGAATTTATTTGGCTAGAATCCCTCCGCTCCTTGTGGGCAGGCTACGGAAAACCTCAACTAACGCACAAGAGACCAATAAAATGGCCAAATTTACCAAGACTCTGATCGCTGCTGGTCTGCTGGCGGCTTCCGCCACTCCGGCTATGGCTGCTGACTATAGCGGCGACATCCACAAGAACGACTACAAGTGGTTCCAGTTCAACGTGATGCACACCATCGACCAGCTGCCCTACAGCGAAGCCGAAGGTGGCTACAACGACACCTATTTCGAAATGGAATTCGGTGGTCGCTCCGGTATTTTTGACCTGTACGGTTATGTCGACGTGTTCGATATCTTCCAGAGCAAGCACGACGACAAGCATGACAGCGACAACCTGTTCATCAAGTTCGCCCCGCGCCTGTCCATCGATGCCATGACCGGCAAAGACCTCTCCTTCGGCCCGGTACAAGAGCTGTATGTCGCCAACCTGGTCAACGTAGGTGGTCCGGACGGCCTGTTCGAAGCCATGACCGGTCTGGGTGCCGACGTACAAGTGCCCTGGTTCGGCAAGATGGGCATGAACCTGTATGCGCGCCACGTCAACGAAGGCTCTGGCGAGCAAGGCTGGAACGGCTATCAGTTCTCCATGAACTGGTTCAAGCCCTTCTACACCTTCTCCAACGGCAGCTTTGTCGCCTATCAGGGCTACCTGGATCACCTGTTCGATGCCAAGGACAGCTCCACCGACGGTACCGCCATGTTCAACGGCCTGTACTGGCACTCCGACCGTTACGCCGTCGGTTACGGCCTGAAGTACTTCAACGACATCTACGCCATCCAGAACGGTACCTTCGGCCTGAAGACCACCGGTTTTGGCCACTACTTCTCCGTGACCTACAAGTTCTAATCGAACCAGTCACTCACAGAGACAAAAAAACCGGAGCCCAGGCTCTAATGCCAGTCAGTTAAGCCTGACTGGCATTGTTTTTATTGGCTTTTTTCACACTGTACTTCTGTGGCCTTGGCTTCACGCAGCGGGGGTAACTTCGCTCTCTTCGTGCCGGCAGCACAAACTGCCCCGCCTGCTTCTCCAGCCCCGCCACCCGCCCCGGGATATTCCCCGGTGACACATACGGCATGCAGCTCAGTTCATGGATGAGGTACACCGACGCCATGTGAAAACTCAGCTGACTCGCCGTGTATCCCTTCAGGCTCGCCGCCATCTTCACCATCTGGCTACGCAGCAGGTTATAGGCCAGCAGCACACCCCACAGCTCTTGCCGTATCCCCGTCGCCTTCTTGCTGCGCAGGGTCAGTCGGTGCTGCTGCAGGCTGTGTTTCATCTCCCGATACCCCAGCTCGATTTCCCAGCGATGGCCATACAGCTCCACGATGTCAGCCCCCGGGAAGCGCATCGGGTCGACCATCGAGGTCAGCACTTGGCGTTCCTTGCCGTTGATGCTGCGCGTCAGCAAGCGGGCTTCTATTGCCTCTGGCAACTGCGGCCACTTCTTCCTCGCCTGCGGACTGGTCTTGAGCTGCACCAGCGCATCCTGGCGCCCCAGCTTGCGCACCACCTCGTATTGGGTGCCCTTCTTGAGCGGCAGCAGCCAGTGCCGCTCACTGCCGCTGGTGTGCCAGGCGTGGAGCAGGCCAAGGGAGTAGAAGCCTTTGTCGAACAGGGTCAGCGAGTGGTCCGGTGTGCGCTCGATGAGCTGCTCGGCCAGCACCATCTCGTTGACGGCGCAACTCTCCATCACGGCCTGAACCAGCAGATGGCTGGTCAGTTCCATCTGACAGAGCATGCGCACCTGGGGATAGGCGGTCTCGCCATGCTGGGTGCCGGGCTTGGCAAAGGCGGCGGCATTGTCCGGGGTATCGGGGGTGCGCCACATCACGCCATCGACGGCGAGCAGTTGCAGTCCGGCCCAGCCGGGGTGGTTGGCCTGCTGGTGCCAACCTGTGGCAGTCTCGTGAAACAGCCGCGCAATGCTCTTGTGGCCAAGCTTTTGGCGAGCGTGCAGGAAGGCGCTGGGGGCGACGAAGGGGCGGTCACCGGGCAGCAGGATATCGAGTTGATTGACCAGCTGGGTCATGGGGACGTTGCGGAAGATGGCCATGCCGATGATGGCCCAGACCAGGCGCTCCATGGGCATGCGGCGACGGCGCAGAGTGGCGACGCCCTCTTCGCCGAGCAGGGAGGTGATGAGCGCGGGGGGAATGAGGTCAGAGAGTGACTCAAACTGGGCCATATTGCTGGCGTGGAGGAAGTCGAGAGCCTGTTCGATACGCATAAAAAATCCGAAACCAAATCAACAGGTTTCGGATTTTTACACATCAGGAGGATCGGTCAATGGATCCTTAACTGATCGGCATTAGAGCCCAGGCTCCGGTTTTTTTTGCGTTGGTTCGACCAAATAAAGAGGGGCATCCCCTCTTTATCCGACGTCAGTCGCGGAAATTCTGGAACTGCATCGGCTGACCCAGCTCGGCGCCGCGCACCAGGGCCATGGTCTCCTGCAGATCGTCGCGCTTCTTGCCGGTGACCCGCACCTCGTCACCCTGGATGGCGACCTGCACCTTGATCTTGGAATCCTTGATGAGCTTCACCAGCTTCTTGGCGGTCTCTTTCTCGATCCCCTGCTTGAACTTCACGGTCAGGTGGAAACGCTTGCCGGAGTGAACGCTGTCGCCCACCTCCATGGAACTGTTCTCGATGTTGCGCTTGAGCAGGGCGCCCCGCAGCATCTCGACCATCTGCTTGAGCTGGAAATCGGCATCCGCCTCCAGTTTCACCTCTTCCTTGTTCAACTCGAAGCTGGCTTCCACACCACGAAAATCGAATCGGGTGGCCAGTTCACGATTGGCGTTGTCGACCGCGTTCAACACCTCGTTCATTTTGACTTCAGAGACAATATCGAATGACGGCATGGCCGGGGCTCCTCATGTTGCATTATTGGCGGCCAAATCTACCAGAAAACCGGCAAATTTGCTGATTTCGATAAAGACGCTCTGTTAGAATCCTTGCCATTGCCGACAGGTGAGACCCATGAGTGTCCACCTCCACCCCCTGGGGCGCCCTCCCAGGCTGGACGGCCCACCCTGATGATCGAGTCATATCATGCCAAGCGGATCCCAACTTCCCCCTCCCCCCTCCTGGTCCCTGCTCGGTTGTGGCGCACTCGGCGGCGTGTTCGCCACCCTGCTGACCCAATCCGGCCAACCCACCCAGCTGCTGCTGCGCGAGCGCCACAGAGCCACCCTGCACCCGGCCGTCGATTTCACCGGCCTGGATGGCCAGCATGCCCTCATCGCCCTCCCACGCGCCTTCGTGGCCGATCGCCCGGCCATCCGCCGCCTGCTGGTGATGACCAAGGCGGATCAGGTGATCCCGGCCCTGCTCCCGCTCAAAGGCAAGCTGGACAAACGGGTGCCCATCGTCCTGCTGCACAACGGCATGGGGGTGGCCGAGCGCGTGGTCGAGCTGTTCCCCGACAACCCCGTCATCGCCGGCGTCACCAGCCATGGCGCCCTGCAGCAGGGCCACTTCGTGTTTCGTCACACCGGCCGGGGCGAGACCTGGCTGGGCCCGGTCAACGAGGCGGGACGCCAGTTCGCTCCCCTGGCCGATCGACTGGCCCAGGCCCTGGGTCAGGCGAGCTGGGATGAGCAGATCCTCAGCCGTCAGTGGCACAAGCTCGCCATCAACTGCGCCATCAACCCCCTCACCGCCCTCTATCGCATCAAGAATGGCGAGCTGACAGGTCCGCGCTTTGCCGACACCCTGCAGCAGATCTGTATCGAGGTGGCCGATGTCATGAACGCCGAGGGGATCACCACCACGGCGGAGGAGCTGGCGCGGCGGGTGCAATCGGTCGCCGGGCTCACCGCCGACAACTACTCCTCCATGCACCAGGATCTGGAGCAGGGCAAGGAGACGGAGATAGAAGCCATCACCGGCTTCCTGCTGGCCAGCGCCGCCCGACACGGCATCATGGTGCCGGTCAATCAGGGACTCTATCAGGCCATCAAGGATCGCAGCCAGGGCCAGGACTAAGCTTTGACTGCTCGCCCCATGTCCCTCACAGGAGTCACCCCATGAGCGTCTTGCTGCTGGTCGCCCCCGGCTCGGAAGAGATAGAAACCGTCGCCACCCAGGACGTGCTGGTGCGCGCCGGCATCGAGGTGGTACTCGCCTCCTGCTGCCCGGCCGGTCAGCGCCTCATCCGCGCCTCCCGCGGCGTGCAGCTGATGGCAGACTGCCACCTCGACGAGCTGCCCCCAGGGGCGTTCGAGTTGATCGTCGTGCCCGGCGGCCTGCCCGGCAGCGAGTGCATTCGGGATAACCCCACAGCCATCGCCCTGCTGCGGGCCCAGGCCGAGGCGGGCCGCTGGCGCGCGGCCCTGTGCGCCGCCCCCGCCGTGGTGCTGCTGCCCCATGGTCTGCTGGGGGAGGCCAGGGTCACCTGTCATCCCGGTTTCTGGGCCCGCATCCCCGCCCCCCAGCTCAGCCAGGAGCGCGTCGTCATCGACAGTGGGTCTCGACTGGTGACCAGTCAGGGTCCCGGCACCGCCATCGAGTTTGCCCTCGCTCTGGTGCGGGTGCTGCGGGGCGCCGAGGCGGCCGATGCCGTGACCGGCCCCATGGTGCTGTGATCGCCCATGCGGCGATGACGGATGGCGGATGGCGGATGGCGGATGGCGCAGCCAGTGCGAGTCGACCATCCGCCAGCCAAGGCAGGGACTCCTTGCCGAAAGACCGGCGCCTCCCCCTGCCATGGTAAAACAGGGCCCCCGAGGCGGGCGGCGCCCTTTCATACTCCCTTCTTCACCGACCCAGAGAGATGACAGACAGGCTCATCAAAGCCCTGTTTTTGACCAAGGTTGAGCCAAGGTGTGACTTTTTTGTGGCCTCGTCTCGCTAAAGTGAACCCATCATCACACGAGGAACCACACCATGAGATTGCCCAAGTCGACCGCCCTGCTGCCCCTGCTCTGCCTGGCAGCCCTGCCTGCCACCGCCATGACCCTGAGCAGCACTGACATCCACGAAGGCCAGTTGATGGACAAACAGTTCAGCTTCAACGGCTTTGGTTGCAGCGGGGAGAACCACTCCCCCCAGCTGAGCTGGCAGAACCTGCCCACCGGCACCAAAAGCCTCGCCATCACCGCCTATGACCCCGATGCCCCCACCGGCAGCGGCTGGTGGCACTGGCTGGTGGTGAACCTGCCGGCCAGCCAGGGTTCACTTGCCACCGGCGCCTCCGGCGCCCTCAAGCAGGGGTTGGAACTGAGGAGCGACTTTGGCAGCCAGGGCTACGGCGGCCCCTGCCCGCCTGCGGGCCACGGCATGCATAGCTACCAGTTCACCGCCTGGGCCCTGCCAGAGGCGACGCTGGCGGTGAAGGCAGACACTCCGCCCGCCATGGTAGGCTACATGCTCAATGCCATGGCGCTGGGCAAGGCCACCCTGACCGCCACCTTCGTCACCCCCTAGGAGCCCGCCGGATGAGCACCCCCTTGCTGCAGCTGCATCACTATCTCGGCATCCGCCAGCAGCCGCTGCACCGGGTGCTCATCTATGCACCTACAGTCATCTGGGTCCAGCAGGGCCACAAGCAATTGTGGTGGCAGGAGCGGCGCCTCTCCGTTGACAAGGGGAGCTGGCTGCTGATCCCGGCCGGCCACCAGCTCACCTTCGTCAACCAGCCAGAGCAGGGCAAATTCAGCTCCCATGTGCTGACCCTGCTGACCCCGCCCCCTGCCCAGTGGCTGACCCCCACCCCGGCCGACTCGCTCAGGGATCCGCGCCTCGACGTGACCCAGGCGCTCGCCTTCTGCTTCGATCTCGTCACCACCATGGCGGACAAGCAGCTCAGCGAGGCGGCCCGGATCCAGCTTGTTCACGGCTTCTATGCCGAGCTGCGCGCCGCCGATGCCCTCGACCTGCTCTTCCCCGCCAGCACCATGACGCTAGGGGAGCGGCTGGCCCGCTATCTTGGCGTGGAGCCCGGCGCCGACCATACCCTTGAGACCCTGGCCCCCCACTTCGCCATGAGCCGCGCCTCCATGGTGCGCAAGCTGGCCGCCGAGGGGCGCAGTTTTCGCCAGCTGCTGACCCAGGTGCGCATGGGCCATGCCCTCACCCTGTTGCAGCAGGGGCTCAATCCGCTTGAAACCGCCCTCGCCTGCGGCTACGACTCCCCGAGCCGCTTCGCCGCCCGGTTCAGGCAAGAGTTTGGCCTCACCCCCCATCAATATCTGCGTACCTGTCCTCCCGCCAGCCCAGGGCGTCGAGCCAACCGAGGCTGACACCTCAACGGGCGGGAGTCGCTCCCTGCCAGAGGGACAAACAGCACGGGAGTGAGCCGACAGCCGAACCTCACCAACGAAAAGGCCTCCGCGAGGGAGGCCTTTCTGATCTCAGGGTCAGCCTGATCCGGCTGATAGAGGGGAAGCGCTTACTTCACCGTCACCCGGGCAAACTTGCGCTTGCCGACCTGATAGACGGCGGTACCGGCAGCGATCAGTGCCTTGCCATCCTCCAGCTTCTCGCCATCCACCTTGACCGCGCCCTGCTTGATCATGCGCAGCGCCTCGGAGGTGGTGGCCACCAGATCGGCGTCCTTGAGCAGGTTGGCGATGGCCAGGCCGTCCCCTTCCAGGGCCAGTTCGACCTCCGGCATCTCGTCCGGGATGGCGTTCTTGGAGAAGCGCTGAGTGAAGTCTTCATGGGCCGCTTCGGCCGCCGCCTCGTCGTGGTAGCGGGCGATGATCTCTTTCGCCAGCCAGATCTTCACGTCGCGCGGGTTCAGGGTCCCGGCTGCGATGCCGGCCTTGAACTCGTCGATTTCCGAGAGCGGACGGAAGGAGAGCAGCTCGTAGTAGTTCCACATCAGGGTGTCGGTGATGGACATGATCTTGCCGAACATCTCCCCCGGGGCATCGTGCACGCCTATGTAGTTGGCGGCGGACTTGGACATCTTCTTGACGCCGTCCAGACCCACCAGCAGTGGCATCATCAGCACGCACTGGGCGGCCATGCCGGCATCTTTTTGCAGCTCGCGGCCCATCAGCAGGTTGAACTTCTGATCGGTACCGCCGAGCTCGACGTCCGCCTTGAGCGCGACCGAGTCATAGCCTTGCAGCAGCGGATAGAGGAATTCGTGGATGGCGATGGACTGGCCGCCGCTGTAGCGCTTCTTGAAGTCGTCACGCTCCATCATGCGAGCCACGGTCTGCTTGGCCGCCAGCTTGATCATGCCGGTCGCGCCCAGCTCGCCGAGCCAGCTGGAGTTGTACTCGATGCGGGTCTTGGCCGGGTCCAGGATCTTGAACGCCTGCTCGGCATAGGTGAGGGCGTTGTGCTTGATGGCCTCTTCGGAGAGCGGCGGGCGGGTGGCGTTCTTGCCGGAGGGGTCGCCCACCATGGCGGTGAAGTCGCCGATCAGCAGGATGATCTCGTGGCCCAGATCCTGGAAGGTCTTCAGCTTGTTGAGGATCACGGTATGACCCAGGTGGATGTCCGGCGCGGTCGGGTCCATCCCCAGCTTGATGCGCAGGGGGCGCCCTTCCTTCAACTTGGCGACAAGTTCTTCTTCCACCAGAATTTCTTCCGCTCCGCGCTTGATCTCGGCTAGCGCCACCTCGAGCTGGGACATTTTTTGACACTCCAATCACGATTCCACAGGGCCAGCCATATTACTGGAATGGCAGGCCAATTGGAAAGGCGGTAAACTCCGACCTTCTTCTCGGCTCAACTTCGTCAGCTTCCCATGGTCATTTGGCACGCCTTCAACTCTCTCCCCACCTGGCACCGCAAGATGGTGCTTATTCTGAGCATACTGGTGATGATGCTGGCAGCCTGGCCAAGCGAGCGCGCCGTGGCCACCCGGGTCGATGAGCGCACCGCCGACATCGCCGAGGATGGGCTGGCGGACGAACAGGCTCGCCTCGCCCTTGACCAAACCGTCACCCCGCCCAAGCCGAGCTATGTCACCAGACAGGTGAAGGTGCGCAGCGGCGACAACATGGGGGTCATCTTCCAGCGCCTGGGCCTGAGTACCACGGACCTGCACCTCATCGATCAGCTTGAGGGCACGGATACCCTGCGCCTGCTCAGGCCCGGCCAGGAGATCACCTTCAAGCTCACCCGGGGCGGCGAGCTGCACAGCCTCTATTACCCCCACAGCCTGGAGCAGGCACTCAAGGTGAGCCGCAAGGACGACAGCTTCGTGGCCAAAGCCGTGCGCCTGGAGCTCGACACCCGGGAGGCGAGCGCCCAGGGCAGCATCCGCTCCAGCTTCTGGGGCGCCGCCGTGGAGGCGGGCATGACGGAGGATCAGATCATGGATCTCGCCGCCATCTTCGGCTGGGACATCGACTTTGCCCAGGATCTGCAACCGGGAGACAGCTTCCGGGTGCTGTTCGAGGAGAAGTATCAGGATGAGGAGCGGGTCGCCTCCGGCGACATCCTGGCCGCCGAGTTCATCAACCAGGGCGAGATCTACCGCGCCGTGCTGAGCGAGGATGGCAACTACTACACCCCGGCGGGCAAGGCGATGCGCAAGAGCTTCCTGCGCGCCCCGGTCAACTTCAAGTACATCAGCTCCAACTTCAACCCGCGCCGCCTGCACCCGGTCACCGGCAAGATCCGCCCCCACAACGGCATCGACTACGTGGCCCCCGTGGGCACCCCCATCATGGCGTCGGGGTCGGGGAGCGTGGTGGCCGCCGGTTACAACCAGTTCAACGGCAACTATGTCTTCATCAAGCACGCCGGCAACTATGTGACCAAGTACCTGCACCTCTCCAAGCGCACCGTCAACAAGGGTCAGCGGGTCAAGCAGGGGCAGACCATTGGCCTCCTGGGCAGCACGGGCCGGGTCACGGGGGCGCATCTGCACTACGAGTTTCTGGTTGCCGGCGTACACAAGAACCCGCGCACCCTGACCCTGCCCCAGGCCGAGACCCTGAGCGGCAACGCCCTGAGCCGATTCCAGGCTCAGGCCCGCCAGCAGCTCGCCAAGCTGGAGCAGCCGCAGTTGCAGCTCGCCCAGCGCCGGGACGCCTCTTGACGGCCACCTCGGCGACCGGCGACACGGGCGACTCGCTCGCCCCCTCAACCACAAGGAGCCTTGTCATGGCAGAGCGTTATCTGGGACTCATGTCCGGTACCAGCCTGGACGGCATAGACGCCGTGCTCATCGAGATCGACGGCGAGGAGCTGAGGGTCGAGGCTGCCCTCTGCCACCCCTGGCCGGAGGCAACGGCGCGCGAGCTGCACGCCCTCTGCACCCCGGGGGAGAACGAGATAGACCGCCTGGGGGTGGCCGACAACCGGGTGGCGCAGGAATTTGCCGCCGCCGCCCTGGCCCTGCTCGCCAAGGCGGGACTGACTCCCAAGGATATTCGCGCCATCGGCTCTCACGGCCAGACAGTGCGCCACCGCCCCCAGCTCGGCTTCACCCTGCAGATTGGCAATAGCGCCCTGCTGGCGGCCCTGACCGGCATCGACGTGGTGGCCGATTTTCGCACCCTGGACATGGCCCTCGGCGGTCAGGGGGCGCCCCTGGTGCCCGCCTTCCATCAGGGGATTTTTGCCAAACCCGGCGCCCTGCGGGTGGTGCTGAATCTGGGCGGCATCGCCAATATCTCTGTGCTGCCCGGCCAGGCCGACGGGGGCTCTGGTTCAGGGGTATATGGCTTCGATACCGGCCCGGCCAACACCCTGCTCGACGGCTGGTATCGCCGCCATCACCCCCACTGCGCCAGCTACGACGTCGGTGGCCAGTGGGCCGCCAGCGGTCGGCTTGTGCCCGCGCTGCTCGACAAACTGCTGGCTCACCCCTACTTCGCCGCCCCCTATCCCAAGAGCACGGGGCGGGAGATGTTCACCCTCGACTGGCTCGATGGCGAGCTGACCGGCAGCGCATACGCCCCCGCAGATGTGCAACGCACCCTGCAGGCGCTGACCTGCCACAGCATCGCCCGCCAGCTGCCCGCGGTGGATGAGGCGAAGGAGCCTGCCGAGCTGTTTGTCTGCGGCGGCGGCGCCCACAACGCCCCGCTGCTAGGGGAGCTCGCCGCCCTGCTGCCCCGCTGGCGTATCGCCAGCACGGCCCTGCTGGGGCTCGCCCCCGACTGGGTGGAAGGGGCGGCCTTCGCCTGGCTGGCGCAGCGCTTTATGACGCGCCAGCCCGGCAACCTGCCTGCGGTGACCGGCGCCAGCCGACCGGCCGTACTCGGCGCCCTCTATCCCGCCTGAAGGGCCGGGCTCCTGCCCCCCCATTCTGACACCGGCGCCAGCCGACCGGCCGTACTCGGTGCCCTCGACCCCGCCTGCCTCCAATAAAACAGGGCCGTTATGCGACGGCCCTGTGGCTTTACTTCCTGCCTGTTCTGCTCAGCCAACCGCCCCCTTGCGAGGGGCGCGACCTTATCGACGGCCCACCGCCTCCAGCAGGGTGGTCGCGGCCAGCTTGCCGAGGTTATTGCCAGCCAACGGGCTGTCACCGGTCAGCAGATTGCGATCCCGGCACACCTCCCCCGAGATGCCGCTGTTGACGATCTCAAAACCGATCTCTTTGAGCTTCTCGCCAAACTGCCAGGTGAGGTGGCCAGGCATATAGCCGATTGCCGGAGTCTGGGCATCCAGCGCATCGGGGAAGACGCAGATCTTGTAGCCGGCAAACGTGTGCGGATTGGCCACCGCCAGAAAGGCCGCCGGCCCGTGACAGAGGGAGATGATGAAACGATCGTGGGCCATCGCCCACTCCAGCAGCGCCTTGACCTCGGCGCTCTCGGGCAGCCCCATCAGGGCGCCGTGCCCGCCGGGAATGAACACGCCGAGGTAATCCGAATCAGGGGCCAGCGCCCGCGCCAGCAGATCGGCCAGTTTGGCAGGCTGGCGGAACTGGCCCTGGTATTTGCCATAGAAGCCCACCAGCGCCTCATCCTCCGTCGGCATGGCCCACCACTCGAACTTGACCGGGCTGCCCGACAGGGTCGCCACCTCAAAGGCAAAGCCCGCCTGGTCGAGGTGATACATAGGCAGCAGGGTCTCGACCGGATGATTGCCAGTGGAAAACAGGGTGCCATTGTCGGTGGGCAGATAGCGCTCATCGGCCCCGATCAGCAGGATCTTCCAGCGGCCACCCCGATAGGGGGCGGGATAATCAGCCCCCGCCAGATCCGACTTGCGCGAAGTGAACTGGCTCAATGAGTAGGGGGAAGGGAAAAAGGCATTCTGCTCTGCCGGATCCGGGGTCGGTTGCTTGTCGTCAATCAGCTTCTCGGTCATGGGACTCTCTCCATCATGGGTTGACTCGCTCTCATCGTCTTGGCTGCCAGGGGCCAGGCAACCGGGAAGCGTCCCTCACGCTTGCCCTCTGCTGTTGCCTCCTGCCAGCCCGCATTCGCACCGCTGAAAATATATGGCATAACCGGCGTGGCGGCTCGTCCATTTTTCCGCAGTATCAGGGGCTAAAGGTTGCCCTCGCCTCTCTATCATTACTTATTGCCATGCAGAGGGGCTGAATGTTATTTCAATGGCTGTTTTTCGGCTCACCGCAGGCATATTTTGGTCGCACTGAACAGCCCTGCGGGATCACGATAAATAGATAGCTATGCAAAACCGGGGGAATAACCTGCAATCCTGTCAAAGTCATTAACGGATGATTCACACCCAGTAACCCTGATGGATGACAATAAGGGGCTATCTGGTTATGCCCTGACATGAAAGCGGGATCGCCATCACCTTTATTTGGTATTTTCGTCATGAATTGAATCGCAAAGTGAATATATTTCACTCTGTTGAGCTACCTCATAGAAACCGGATCCCGGTTTGCATCCCCGGATAGCCGCCCCCTAGAATCCCCCTGTCTGACATCATCAAGCCAATCTTGCTCCATCGTCCGTTCGACCGCGCTGGCGACACCGAATTCAGGCTCGACACAGTGATGGCAATGTTTCCTTTTCCCCGTCGTGCTACGCCGGGTACGGGCAACTGTTGCCTCAATAAAACGAGCCGGATCCGCCGCCGATCAGATACCCGGCAATGCACAGAAGAGTGGCGTGACCCTACATCCAAAACGAAAAAGGAGTATCGCCATGAGTGGTACCATCATCAAATCCGCCAGAAATACCCCCAATGCCCCCCGGGATCTGGGCCCCTGTACCCAGAGCGTGGCCTTCTCCCACTACAACAATATTGCCGCCCAGCTACCGGTCGATCCCAAGACGGGCAAGCTGGTGAGTGGCGATATAAAGGCGCAGGCCAGACAGTGCCTCACCAATATCCAGGCCATCGTCCAGAGCATCGGCCACGGCATGGAGGACATGGTGAAGGTGGCCCTGTTCCTGACTGACATCGCCGACCTCGATGCCGTCAATGCCGTCTATGGCGAGTTCTTCACCCACAATCTGCCGACCCGCACCGTGCTCGCCGTGACGGCCCTGCCGCTCGGCGCCGCCATTCAGATGGACGCCCTGCTCTCCAACGGGGAAGGCACCTTCCCGCAAGCCCCCTGCCCGCTGCTGAAGCTCGCCCGAAGCAGCGATCTCGCCCCGCAAGACCCGCTCTCCAGCCAGAGCGTCGCGTTTTCCCACTACAACAATATCGGTGCCCAGCTGCCCCTCGATCCCGCCACCGGCGCCCTGGTTGACGGCGGCATCCACGAGCAGGCAGCCCAGTGCTTGCGCAATATCAAGGCTGTGCTGGAGGGGATCGACGTGCCGTTTGACGATATCGTCAAGGTGACCCTCTATCTGACCAATCTGGCCGATCTGGAGGCCGTCAACGAGGTCTACCGCACCTTCTTCCCGGATTCGGCCATCGCCCGCGCCGTCGCCTACCTGCCGGCCCGCAGCGTGATTGCGGCCTCCGCCCTGCAGCTGGGTGCCCGGGTGCAGATGGATGCCGTCATCTCCCACGGGGATGGCACCCCGCCGCAGCTGGTGGAAGACAGACACAAGCTGGTGATCCGCGCCCGCAATACCGACAAGGCGCCGAGAAGCCCGCTCCATAGCCAGAGCGTCGCCTTCTCTCACTACAACCACATCGCCGGCCAACTGCCGGTTGATCTGGCCACCGGCAAGATCCTGACCGGTTGTGTCCGTGAGCAGACCGCCCAGTGCCTCGGCCATATCAAGACCATCGTCGAGAGCATCGGCCACGGGATGGACGATATCGTCAAGGTCAATATCCAGCTGAAGAACATCGCGGATCTGGATGCGGTCAACGCCATCTACACCCAATACTTCCCGGACTATCTGCCGGCCCGCACCGTGATTGGCGTGAGCGAGCTGCCCGCCGGCGCCCTGGTGCAGATGGATGCGGTGATGTCCAATGCGGAAAGCACCCCGCCGCAGGCGTAAAGGTTTGCGTTAAATAATAAAAGGACACCGGCTTAAGCCGGTGTCTAGTGATAAATAGAACTGTACATATGGTATCAACTTAATGAACGCGAACATCCGATTACACTTCTACAAGTTCATCAAAATAATATCTTTTTAAAATCGGAAGTCACGTGCAAAATCTAGCCAAGGAGCACAATTACGCCAAGATAGCTTTTGATATTGTAAACCGAGCATCTTTGTAGACTGAACTATTTCTCGAATCATATCATTAGAGCAACTTTCACCGAAGACTATCCCTTTAAGAGATGTTTTATAATTAAAATAAAGTTGTTCAAAGCAATCAAAAATAACAAACCGGTATTCATCTTCACTGGACCAGTCACTTGCTTTTTCAAAAAACAACCTGTTTTGAAATTTCATTAAATGGTCAAAAACATAATCATCGCCTCTACGCTCTAAATGATCGACATTCACAATGAACGCTTGCTCCATTGCGACATCAGAGATTTTTCTATCACAATATATGACATCACGGCATGAATAGGTTTTATCATTAAATTTCTCATGGAAAAACTTTGAAAAAAGAGACTTGTCAAATATAAGACAAACACCGCTATGATTGCCAGCATACTGAGCCCACATTCGAGGTTTACAAAATCCACGTAACGGCATATCTTATAAATGATTACCTGACAATAGTTTATCTTTAGTAAAACATATCAAGCTTGTCTTTTCTTTCAAATCTGGATTCATCTTTTTAGATAAATATTCTGGAGTATATTTATCTAAACATCTACCTTCATTTGTCCCAGGAATGAAAAACCAATCCTTACTTTCCTTTGGATCATTTGTTGCATTGAATTTAGATAATCTAAGGTTACTATTTTTTAAAATAAAGTCTAATGCAACATCCGCTTTAGTATAGTGATAGATATACTTTGTAGATTCCTTTTGAAAGGTAAACAAGCCTCACTCCTTACTTTTAATAAAGCTAATGAGAAACAATAATTAAAAATACGTAAAGACTATATTATTCATCAGTTTACATACACCTAACCTGTCAAAATATACATATAATACAGCATCGAGTTTATATTTAAACTTCCAAAATATCATAAATGTGATTTTTTCAAATTTTACTTTGCAAAGCACCATTAACTAAATAAAAAACGCCCCCCATCTTGCGATGGGGGGCGTTTTATTTTCCGGCTATTGAGCCAAAGAGGCCCAATGGTCAGCTATTACAGGGATTCAGCGGTCGCAACCACGTTTTCCACGGTAAAGCCAAATTCCTTGAACAGCAGCTCGGCCGGAGCGGACTCACCGAAGGTGCGCATGCCGATGATCTTGCCGCCAAAGCCCACGTACTTGTACCAGTAGTCGGCGATACCGGCTTCGATGGCCACACGCTTGGTGACGGAGGACGGCAGGACGGACTCCTTGTACTCGGCGGACTGGGCGTCGAACACGTCGGTAGACGGGATGGAGACCACGCGCACGGCGCGGCCCTTGGCGGTCAGCTGCTCATAGGCGGCCACGGCCAGCTCCACTTCGGAACCGGTGGCGATCAGGATCAGTTCCGGGGTACCGGCGCAATCCTTCAGCACGTAACCACCCTTGGCGGTGTCGGCCAGCTGCTGGGCGGTGCGGTCCATCTGGGCCAGGTTCTGACGGGAGAAGATCAGGGAGGTCGGACCGTCGGTACGCTCGATGGCGTGTTTCCAGGCGATGGCGGACTCTACCTGGTCACAGGGACGCCAGGTGCTCATGTTCGGGGTCAGACGCAGGGAGGCGATCTGCTCGACCGGCTGGTGAGTCGGGCCATCTTCACCCAGACCGATAGAGTCGTGGGTGTAGACGAAGATGGCGCGCTGCTTCATCAGGGCGGCCATGCGCAGGGCGTTGCGGGCGTACTCCATGAACATCAGGAAGGTGGCGCCGTAGGGGATGAAACCCCCGTGCAGGGCGATGCCGTTCATGATGGCGGACATGCCGAACTCGCGCACGCCGTAGTGGATGTAGTTGCCGGAGGCATCGTCGTTGGTCAGGGACTTGGAGCCGGACCACATGGTCAGGTTGGACGGAGCGAGATCCGCGGAGCCGCCCATGAACTCCGGCAGCAGCTTGCCGAAGGCTTCCAGGGAGTTCTGGGACGCCTTGCGGGTCGCGATCTTGGCCGGGTTGGCCTGCAGGGTTTCGATGATCTTGGCGGATTCTGCGGCCCAGTTGGCCGGCAGCTCGCCAGTGGTGCGGCGCTTGAATTCGGCAGCCAGGGCCGGGTGAGCGGCTTCATAGGCGGCGAACTTGGCAGCCCAGTCGGATTCGAGCTTGGCGCCCTTCTCCTGACCGTTCCACTCGGCGGCGATGTCGGACGGGATGACGAAGGGCGCGTGGTCCCACTTCAGGAAGGCACGGGCGGCGGCAATCTCGTCGTTGCCCAGCGGTGCGCCGTGGCAGTCGTGAGAGCCGGACTTGTTCGGGGAGCCGTAACCGATGATGGTGCGGCAGCAAATCAGGGTCGGCTTGCCGGTCTCGGCCTTGGCGGCTTCGATGGCGGCGTTGATAGCTTCCGGGCTGTGGCCGTCGACGGCGGCGATGACGTGCCAGCCGTAAGCTTCGAAGCGCTTGACGGTGTCGTCGGTGAACCAGCCTTCCACGTGACCGTCGATGGAGATGCCGTTGTCATCCCAGAACGCGATCAGCTTGCCCAGCTGCAGGGTACCGGCCAGGGAGCAGGCTTCGTGGGAGATGCCTTCCATCAGGCAGCCGTCGCCCATAAAGGCGTAGGTGTAGTGGTCGACGACATCAAAGCCCGGCTGGTTGAACTGCTCGGCCATGGCCTTCTCGGCGATCGCCATGCCCACGGCGTTGGTGATGCCCTGACCCAGGGGACCCGTGGTGGTTTCGACGCCCGGGGCGTAACCGTACTCCGGGTGACCCGGGGTGCGAGAGTGCAGTTGGCGGAAGTTTTTCAGATCCTCGATGGAGAGGTCATAACCGGAGAGATGCAGCAGGGAGTACAGCAGCATGGAGCCGTGGCCGTTGGAGAGGATGAAACGGTCGCGGTCGGCCCATTTGGGGTTGTTCGGGTTGTGCTTGAGGTGGCTGCGCCACAGCACTTCAGCGATATCCGCCATTCCCATGGGGGCGCCCGGGTGACCGGAGTTGGCTTTTTGCACGGCATCCATACTCAATGCACGGATAGCATTGGCAAGCTCTTTACGAGAAGGCATCTGTATCTCCTGATATTGCTTCATTTGATGGCCAAGTTTTTAGGCGCGTTATTGTCCCAGCAGGGGGCGCGGCGTGCAAATATTATCTGGGCGAATAAAGTGGCTTTGGGAGCGCAGTCGCTTTTCTCGGGCCGGCAAACGATTCGGTCCGCGCCGCGTTCCAGCCCTTTGGGGGTAGGGTCGGCCGCGGTCGGCACCAAACCAAAATAGTGCTGGCAATCCCACAGCCCCCTCTCTAAAATAGACGTCCAGATGTAGATACCTCTACAAATCCTGTCCTTTTATCCGGTTATGGCCGAGGCGATAACCCCCAAGCGTTGAGAATTCATCCATGGCAAAGCTGTTTACTTCCGAGTCGGTCTCCGAAGGCCATCCCGATAAAATCGCCGACCAGATCTCCGATGCGGTGCTGGACGCCATCCTGGAACAGGATCCCATGGCCCGCGTGGCCTGCGAAACCCTGGTCAAGACTGGCATGGTGCTGGTCGGCGGCGAAGTAACCACTTCCGCCTGGGTCGACATTGAGCAGATAGTACGCGACACCGTGCGCGAGATTGGCTACACCCACTCCGACATGGGCTTCGATGCCGACTCCTGCGCCGTGCTCAATGCCATCGGCAAGCAGTCCCCGGACATCAACCAGGGCGTCGATCGCGCCGATCCGTACGAGCAGGGCGCCGGTGACCAGGGCCTGATGTTCGGCTACGCCACCAACGAAACCGACGTGCTGATGCCCGCCCCCATCACCTACTCCCACCTGCTGGTGAAGCGTCAGGCACAAGTGCGTAAAGACGGCACCCTGCCGTGGCTGCGCCCGGATGCCAAGAGCCAGCTCACCTTCGCCTATGACAGCGAAGGCAAGATCCTCGGCGTGGATGCCGTGGTGCTCTCCACCCAGCACTGCGACTCCATCAGCCACAGCGATCTGGTCGAGGCGGTGCGCGAGGAGATCATCAAGCCGGTGCTGCCCGCCGAGTGGATCAGCAAGGAGACCAAGTTCTTCATCAACCCGACCGGCCGTTTCGTCATCGGCGGCCCCATGGGTGACTGCGGTCTGACCGGTCGCAAGATCATCGTCGACACCTACGGCGGCATGGCCCGTCACGGTGGTGGTGCCTTCTCCGGCAAGGATCCCTCCAAGGTGGACCGCTCCGCCGCCTACGCCGCCCGCTACGTGGCCAAGAACATCGTCGCCGCGGGTCTGGCGGATCGCTGCGAGCTGCAGGTCTCCTACGCCATCGGTGTGGCCGAGCCCACCTCCATCAGCGTCGAGACCTTCGGCACCGCCAAGGTGGCCGAGGAGCTGCTGGTCGCCCTGGTGCGCGAACACTTCGAACTGCGCCCCTACGGCCTCATCGAGATGCTGGACCTGAAACGCCCCATCTACCAGGCCACCGCCGCCTACGGCCACTTCGGTCGCGACGAGTTCCCCTGGGAGCGTACCGACAAGGCCGAGCTGCTGCGCGCCGCCGCCGGTCTGTAAGCCGCCATGTAACAAGAGATGTGGCAAGAAGGGGAGCCTGGGCTCCCCTTTTTCATGGTCGCCCCTCCTGATGGGAGCGGCCCCCTCCCCTTGCACCGACGCCAGCAGCGGGTAGACTGCCCCCTCTCGTTCACGCCCTGACATCGCCATGACCCTATCAGCCCCCACACTCCCCCAGATGCAGCAGACCCTGACCGAGCGGGTGGATGCCTGCTTCCACCAGGCCGAGCAGCGGCTCGGGCGCACTTTTGCGCGCCCGCAGATCCACTGCAACATGCGGGGCCGGGCGGCGGGGTCGGCGCGGCTGCAGACCTGGGAGCTGCGCTTCAACCCTGTGCTGTTTGCCGCCAATTATCAGGCCTTCCTGGACGAGGTGGTGCCCCACGAGGTGGCCCATCTGCTGGTCCATGCCCTGTGGGGCGAGGGGCGCGGCAGATCCCGCGTGCTGCCCCACGGCCGCCAGTGGCAGTCGGTGATGCGGGAGCTGTTCGGCCTCGAGCCCAGCACCACCCACAGCTTCGATCTCGCCGTGCTGGCCCAGCCGACCGTGCCCTACGCCTGCGGCTGCCAGCAGCACGGGCTCTCCATCCGCCGCCACAACAAGGTGGTACGCGGCGAGGCTCGCTACCATTGCCGCCGCTGCAAGCAGCCACTGGTGCCGGTGGCGCAGCCGGGCTAGGCCCTCGCCCCCTGGGCAACAGGCTCTCTCTTCTTCGTTCAACCCGTTCATTTCCAAGGATATTCATGTTTCGTCCCTTGTTCTCCCTCGCTCTCGCCCTGCTCATCATTGCCCCGGCCCATGCCCAGACCTTTCGCGAAGCCAAGCGGGATCTGGTCAAGCTCTATCGCACCCAGCCCGTCGTCACCAGCTTCTACTGCGGCTGTGACATCGACTATCGGGGCAAGCAGATGAGCCCGGATCTCGCCAGCTGCGGTTATGAACCGCGCAAGCAGGCCAAGCGCGCCGCCCGCATCGAGTGGGAGCACGTGGTGCCCGCCTGGGAGTTCGGCCACCAGCTCCAGTGCTGGCAGGAGGGAGGTCGCAAGAACTGCGGCAAGAGCGACGAGTTCAACAAGATGGAGGGGGACATGCACAACCTCTTCCCCGCCATCGGCGAGGTGAACGGCGACCGGGCCAACTACCGCTTCAGCGACTGGAACGGCAAGCCGAACCAGTATGGCCAGTGTCAGATGCTGGTGGATTTCAAGGCGCGTCAGGTGCAACCACCCAAGGGGCCGGTGCGGGGCCAGATCGCCCGTGCCTACCTCTACATGAGCCAGCAGCATGGGCTGCGTCTGGCGGCGCAACAGCGTAGACTGTTCGAGGCCTGGGACAGGCAGTACCCGGCACAGGGCTGGGAGTGCGAGCGCAACCGCCGCATCGGCAAGTTGCAGGGCAATACCAACCCCTTCATTGAAAAGCAGTGCCAATAACCCCATTTGACCGAGAGGGGAATCACCCCCTCTCATCATGAAGCCCTTCTCCTGCGTCGCGCGAGCCTTGCTCACCGCCTCGCAGTAGGATATTGAAGGGGTTCCAAGCAAGAGACTGACAAGCCGCCATGCGCATTCCACGAATTTATGAACCGGCCCCTCTGCGGGTGGGCCAGACCCTCGCCCTGTCGGAAGACGGCGCCAACCATATCGGCCGGGTGCTGCGCATGCAGCCGGGCCAGCAGCTCGAGCTGTTCAATGGCGACGGCCACCAGTATCCCGCCACCATCGCCAGCGTGGGCAAGAAATCGGTGGAGGTAACCATAGAGCGCTGCGACGCCCAGTCGGTGGAGTCACCGCTGGCCATTCACCTGGGTCAGGTCATCAGCCGCGGCGACAAGATGGACTTCACCATCCAGAAATCCGTGGAGCTGGGCGTCACCTGCATCACACCGCTCTTCTCCGAACGCTGCGGCGTCAAGCTGCCGGCCGATCGGCTGGAGAAGAAACGGGAACAGTGGCAGAAGGTGGTGATCAGTGCCTGCGAGCAGTGTGGCCGCAATACCGTGCCACAAGTGCGCATGCCCATGGAGCTGGATGCCTGGCTAGGGGAAGAGACCCAGGAGCTCAAGCTCAACCTGCATCCGCGCGCCCCTTACAGCA
Organism: Aeromonas sobria; assembly: GCF_050266975.1. Lineage (GTDB taxonomy): Bacteria > Pseudomonadota > Gammaproteobacteria > Enterobacterales > Aeromonadaceae > Aeromonas > Aeromonas sobria_B. Next base: position 24,347 of record NZ_JBKISU010000024.1, on the reverse strand, counting down.
TCAACACCCTGCCAGTGCCAGAACACGGCGTGCGCCTGCTGATCGGCCCGGAAGGGGGCTTGTCCGGCGACGAGATCGCCCGTACCGTGCAGGAAGATTTCAAGGAGATGCTGCTGGGGCCGCGGGTACTGCGCACCGAGACCGCCGCCCTGACCGCCATTACCGCGCTGCAGTGCCGCTTCGGCGATCTGGCCTGAAACAGGTTTTAAGAATCTCACTCGCAATCGAGCCACCAGAAGGAATCTCGGATGACCATCAAACTCGGCATAGTGATGGACCCCATCTCGGCCATCAACATCAAGAAGGACTCCAGCTTCGCCATGCTCGAAGAGGCGCAAAAGCGCGGCTACGAGCTGTTCTATCTGGAGATGAAGGATCTCTACATGGAGGGCGGACGGGCGTTTGGCACCATGCGCCCGCTCACCGTCAAGCATGACTACGCCCACTGGTTCAGCCTCGGCGAGGTGGTGGATCAGCCGCTGTCGACCCTGGACGCGATCCTGATGCGCAAGGATCCCCCCTTCGACACCGAGTTCATCTACGCCACCTACATGCTGGAGCGGGCCGAGGACGAGGGCTGCCTCATCGTCAACAAGCCCCAGAGCCTGCGCGACGCCAACGAGAAGCTCTACACCGCCTGGTTTGCCGAGCACACCCCGACCACGCTGGTGACTCGCAGAGCCGACAAGCTGCGCGCCTTCCACGCCAAGCACAAGGACGTCATCTTGAAGCCCCTGGACGGCATGGGCGGCGCCTCCATCTTTCGCATGAAGGAAGATGACGCCAACGTCGGCGTCATCATCGAGACCCTCACCGAACACGGCAGCCAGTACTGCATGGCCCAGACCTTCCTGCCCGCCATCAAGGAGGGCGACAAGCGGGTGCTGGTGGTGGACGGCGAGCCGGTGCCCTACTGCCTGGCCCGCATCCCGGCCCAGGGCGAGACCCGCGGTAACCTGGCCGCCGGTGGCCGTGGCGAGGCGCGCCCCCTGAGCGAATCCGACTGGGCCATCGCCCGCGCGGTCGGCCCCACCCTCAAGGAGAAGGGACTGATCTTCGTCGGCCTCGACATCATCGGCGATCGGCTGACCGAGATTAACGTCACCAGTCCCACCTGCATCCGCGAGATCGAGGCCGCCTTCCCGGTCCATATCACCGGCATGCTGATGGACGCCATCGAGCGCCGCCTCGGCCGCTAAGCCCGAGGTCCGGACGAGAAAGGGAGTGGCCAGGCCACTCCCTCTTTTTTATCTGCCTGCCGCCATCTGGCCTTGTCCGTATCCCCATCGGCCCGCACGGGGAGCCCTCCCCAGGGCGGCGCCGGGAGAAAAAGCGGTTTTGCCCGCCCGCCCTAGCTGCCATAATTGGCCCAAATCCTCGGCCCATGCACTCTTTGACCCATGCACACACTGCAAAATCATTTTCTGCTCGCCATGCCGAGCCTCAAGGATCCCTATTTCGAGCGCGCCCTCGTCTATCTGTGTGAACACAATGCCGAGGGAGCCATGGGGCTGGTGGTCAACATCCCGGTGGACATGTCCCTGGACGCCATGCTGACCCAGCTCAAGCTGACGCCGCCCCCCAGCCCCGAGCTCAAGCAGCCGGTGCTGCAAGGGGGACCGGTCGCCGCCGAGCGCGGATTCGTGCTCCACAGCTTTCGCCCCGGCTTCAACTCCACCCTGCAGGTCAGTGACGAGCTCATGGTCACCACCTCCAAGGACATCCTGGAGACTCTGGGCACGGAGCAGGCGCCGGATCACTACCTGGTGGCCCTGGGCTATGCCGGCTGGAGCCCGGGCCAGCTCGAGCAGGAGCTGGTGGACAGCGCCTGGCTGGTGATCCCCCCGGATCCCGCCCTGCTGTTCGAGACCCCCCCCCATCTGCGCTGGCAGCAAGCCGCCGCCAGCATAGGGGTCAATCCCCTGCACCTCTCCAGCGACATAGGCCACGGCTGAGCCGGGCCGCCACTTTAGGAACAGACGATGTCATCACGCAGCATCATGGGCTTTGACTACGGCACCAAGAGCATAGGGGTCGCCATCGGCCAGGAGCTCACGGGCACGGCCCAACCCCTTCGTTCCCTCAAGGCCAACGACGGCATTCCCAACTGGGACGAGATTGAAAAGTTGCTCAAGGAGTGGCAGCCGGATCTGCTCATTGTCGGCCTGCCGCTGAACATGGATGGCACGGATCAGGAGATCACGGTGCGGGCCCGCAAGTTCGGCAACCGCCTCCATGGTCGCTTCGGCAAGCCGGTGGAATTCAAAGACGAGCGGCTCACCACCACGGATGCCCGCGCCCGCCTGTTCGAGCGCGGCGGCTACAAGGCGCTCGACAAGGGCAGCGTGGACGGGGTCTCCGCCCAGCTTATCGTCGAAGCCTGGATGGAAGAGCAGTACGGTTGAGCCCGGGGGCCGACCATGGGCCCCCTGCATCGGCCATTTTCCGGCGCCAGCGCCCCTCCCCCAGCGCCCCCATTGCGATCCGCAATCATGTTCCCCGCAGCAGCGTGGCCGTCATGGCGAACGGCTAGATGGCAAAGGCGATCAAACCATGCCGGCCATCAGGTATGGCATGACAGTGCCGGACAGCGCCAAAAAGTACGCCGGGCTATCCCGGCGTACTCATCTAAATCAACGGGGCCGAACTGTCACTTCGCCAACTGGCTCAGGATGGCATGGGCCGCCTCGATGCGGGCCTCGTTCGGATAGTTGCGATTGGCCAGCATGACGATGCCCATCCTCTTGGCCGGCACGAAGGCCACATAGGCGCCAAAGCCGCCGGTCGAGCCGGTCTTGTTGAAGAGCACAGGGTGCCCTGCCGCCGCGGGCGCAGGTGCCGTCGGATTGGCCTCGAGGATCATCCTGGTCGAATTGCCCCCGAGCAGAGCCGCTTCGCTGATGGGGTAGGCGTAGCGCTCCCAGCCGAGACCCTGGGTCATATCCCCCACCGCGAACTGGCCCTGGTGGGTCAGGTCGATAGCCTGTTGCATGGCCCCGTCCTCCACCCCGCCGATGTTGGCTTTCACAAAGCGCAGCAGATCCGCCGAGCTGGTCTTGATGCCATAGGCCTCGTCCGCCAATACGCCCGGAGTAACCCGGATGGGCTTGTCCTCTTTCGAGTAGCCGTAGGCATAGTGCCCCATGGCCTGCTCGGGCACATTGAGATAGGTGTGATGCAGGCCGAGCCCGGGCAGGATCGTCTGCTCCATCAAGCGGGCGAACGGCTGCTGCATGCTGCTCGCCGCCAGATGGCCAAACAGGCCGATACTGGGATTGGAGTACTGGCGATGGCTGCCCGCCGAATAGGCAGGGGTCCACTGGCGATAGTAGGCCTGCATCTTCTCAGGCGAATCCACCTCCTCGGGGAACTGCAGCGGCAGGCCCCCGGCGCTGTAGGTGGCCAGCTCCCCCATGGTGATGCCGTCGAAGGCCGAGCCCTTGAGCCAGGAAGCGTGCTGGCTCGCCTTGTCATCGAGCTGGAAGCCCCCCTTGACCAGGGCGTAGGCCCCAAGCGTTGCCGTAAGAGTCTTGCTGACCGAGCCTATCTCGAACAGGGTCTGCTCGCTGACCCGCTGGCCGCTCTCCCGATTGGCCAGCCCGTAATTGAAGTAGTGGGCCTTGCCATCTTTCAGCACCGCCACCGCCATGCCCGGAATGTGATGCTCCTTAAGCAGGGGCTTGATGGTGGCGTCGACGGTCTGGCGCAGGGCATCGGGCCCTGTGCCGGCCGTGCTCCTTGCCGTGTCGGCCAGCGTCTGGCCGGCCCACAGCAGCGCACTTGCCGCCACCAATGTCATCCGCAGGTGTTGTTTCATCACTCTCTTGTCCTCTCATTTATCGGGATCGCCGCCCGTACGGCGAACAGTGAGACCAGCATAGGGCGCCAGCATGTGCTGGGTATGAGCTTGTGTGAAGTCTGGGTGAAGTGACGCGGGCCCGGCCATGAAAAAGGGGAGCCAGTGGCTCCCCTCGTCATCGCGGCAAAGCGACAGCGTCATTTCTTGGCCGGAGCGTCCCAGATCCCCGCTTCCAGCTGGCTGCGGATCTCGGGGTACTTGTTGGCATCGAAGGTCGGCACCTTGCCGAGCTTGAGCTGGTCGTTGTAATCCTTGGCCAGCTTGATGGCCACCCCGGAGAGCAGCAGGATGGCGACCAGGTTGACGATGGCCATGAAGCCCATGGAGACATCCGCCATGGCCCACACGGTCGGCAACTCGCCGACCGAGCCGAACATCACCATGCCGAGCACGAACAGGCGGAACAGCAGCAGACCGCCCTTGTGGCTGTGCTCGAGGAACACCAGGTTGGTCTCGGCGTAGGAGTAGTTCGCGACGATGGAGGTAAAGGCGAAGAAGAAGATAGCGGTGGCGATGAAGATGTTGCCTGCGCTGCCGATCTGGGAAGAGAGCGCCCGCTGGGTCAGCTCCACCCCCGTGATGCCGGATCCCGGCTCAAACTGCCCGGACATCAAGATGATGGCGGCGGTACAGGTACAGATGACGATGGTGTCCATGAAGACACCCAGCATCTGCACATAACCCTGGGAGGCCGGGTGCGGCGGATAGGGGGTGGCGGTGGCGGCGGCGTTCGGCGCCGAGCCCATGCCCGCCTCGTTGGAGAAGAGGCCGCGCTTGATGCCGTTGATCATCGCCTGGGAGATGGCGTAACCCAGGGCGCCGGAACCGGCCTGCTCGATGCCGAAAGCCGATTTGAAGATGAGGACGAAGACGCCCGGCAGCTCAGAGAGGTTCATCACGACGATGGCCAGGGCCAGCAGTATATAGGCCAGCGCCATGAAGGGCACCACCAGCTCGGCGAAACGGGCGATGCCGCGGATGCCGCCGAAGATGATGAGACCCGCCAGCAGCACCAGCACTATGCCGCTCATCCAGTCGGGAATGCCGAATGCCACGTTCATGGCCAGGCTGATGGAGTTGGCCTGCACCGCATTGAACACCAGGCCGAACGCCATGATCAGGCACAGGGAGAACAAGACCCCCATCCAGCGCATGCCAAGGCCGCGCTCCATGTAATAGGCAGGACCACCACGATAGTTGCCATCCTCATCCTTGACCTTGTAGAGCTGGGCCAGGGAGCTCTCGACGAAGGCAGTCGCCATGCCGATGAAGGCGATCAGCCACATCCAGAAGATGGCCCCCGGGCCCCCCAGGTAAATGGCGACGGCGACGCCGGCCAGGTTGCCGGTACCCACCCGGGCCGCCAGACTGGTGCACAGGGCCTGGAAGGAGGAGATGCCCGCCTTGTCGGATTTGCGGCTGTGGCGCAGGACCGAGAACATGTGGCCGAAGTGGCGGACCTGAATAAAGCCCAGACGGAAGGTGAAGAAGATGCCGACCCCGATCAGCAGGTAGATGAGCACGGCTCCCCACATCAGGTCGTTTAGTAAAGCTATCAAGGTATCCATAATTCTCTCGTTGTCATTCACATCCATGGCCAGTCTGCGCTGACCGTTTTGCTGTATGTTGCCGAATTAGCTTTCTGCTAAAGGGGCGGAATCTAGCATAGCGAGCCCGTTCAGAATAGTGATCCCGCTCACCCGGATCACAAAAAATGAGCGATGACAGGCAAAAAAGCACCAAAAATTCAGCAAATCTTCAACAAAACCGTTAATCCACGGCCCGACTGACGCGCCGATCCCGCCCAGGGGCGCACCCGCCCCTCCCCTCCCCACGCCATCGTTTGCTCAAACGTTTGCCAGGCGAGGATAGAAAATCGACCTCGTCACGCCAAACGTTTTACACGTAATAAAATTTCAAGTAGCGGTCATGATATTTTTTGTGATCAATCACACAAAACCGGAAAAACCCTGAAAAAAGTATCGTTGACAAGTGACTCGAAAAGGATGGGGAAGCATGAAAAAACTGATATAAATCATTAACTTTAACCATGGCTCACCCCATGGCTCCCCCCGCTGTTCGATCCCTGCGCAATCCCCCCTCTTGCGGGCGGCCCCCCAACTGTATTAAGTAGGCAAACAGTGTGGATGGGGAGCTCCCGTCCCGCAGTTCTGAGCGTCCGCCGCCCTGGTTTTGTAATTAAGTTTCAAAACTGGCCGCCCACGCCATCACCCCGGGATGACTCCCCATCAAGAGATGATATTTGCCATGGCCGATAAATTAACCCAGCTCAAAGCCCTGACCACAGTCGTCGCCGACACCGGTGATATCGAAGCCATCAAGCGCTACCAGCCGACCGACGCCACCACCAACCCCTCCCTGGTGTTGAAGGCCGCCGAGATCCCCGAGTATGCGCCCCTGATCGACGACGCCATCGCCTGGGCCAAGGCCCAGAGCCAGGACAAGGCGCAGCAGATCATCGATGCCGGCGACAAGCTGGCGGTCAATATCGGTCTGGAAGTGCTGAAGATAGTGCCGGGCCGCATCTCCACCGAAGTGGACGCCCGCCTCTCCTTCGACACCGACGCCAGCATCGCCAAGGCCCGCAAGCTGATCCGCCTCTACAACGAAGCGGGTATCAGCAACGATCGCATCCTGATCAAGCTGGCCTCCACCTGGGAAGGCATTCGTGCCGCCGAAGTGCTGGAGAAAGAGGGCATCCAGTGCAACCTGACCCTGCTGTTCTCCTTCGCCCAGGCCCGTGCCTGCGCCGAAGCCGGCGCCTTCCTGATCTCCCCCTTCGTCGGCCGCATCCTCGACTGGTACAAGGCCAAGCACAACCGTGACTACACCGCCAGCGAAGATCCGGGCGTGGTCTCCGTCACCGCCATCTACGACTACTACAAGCAGCACGACTACCCGACCGTGGTGATGGGGGCGAGCTTCCGCAACACCGGCGAGATCCTGGAACTGGCCGGCTGTGACCGCCTGACCATAGGCCCGGCCCTGCTGGAAGAGCTGAGCAAGGCCGAGGGTGTGGTCGAGCGCAAGCTGCACTATACCGGCGAGCGTCAGGCAAAGCCGGCACCGATGAGCGAAGCCCAGTTCCGCTGGGAGCTGAACCAGGACGCCATGGCCGTCGAGAAGCTGGCCGAAGGCATCCGCCTGTTTGCCGTCGACCAGGGCAAGCTGGAAACCATGCTGGCCAGCCGCCTGGCCTGAGGCTGCCCCCAGTGACGCCATGAGCAAACCGGATGCCCGCGAGGGTGTCCGGTTTTTTTATCGCCAGAAAAATCGCCCGATTGACACCCGTCATATGGCTGTAATGAAAACGTTTTAATTTTCATAGCGCTGTGTTATACGGTTGGTGAAAAAAATAACAACCAAGGAGGGATCCATGGATATGTTCAGCTTTGACGTTGAAGATGTTGTTGATCTGGGTTCACGCGGTCGCGGGACAACGGGAAAGAAACGCAAATGGAGGGAGATTGAGGCATTGAAGGATAAACATCGTCTGCAAAAGGAGCTGCAGTCGATCGATATCACCTACGATAGTCTCTCCGAGGAGATAGTGCTGTAACGGCATCCTCTCTCGACCAGGCCCCGCCTCTGCGGGGCCTTTTTATGGGTGCGGTGGCCAGGGTTCGGTGCCTCATCAGTCAGCAGACCCCATAAACAGCAGGCCCGGCACTATGCCGGGCCTGCGCCATTGTGGTGATGTCAGACGATGGGCAACGAGAGCCGGTGGGCCAGCTCCCTGAAGTGCTGGCTCACCTCGGGTCCGAACAGGGGATCGCCGATGGCCCGGTTCTGCCACTGCTGCTCCAGCTGACGCCAGTCATCCTCGGTCAGCGCCTCCCGCAGCAGGGGGAACACCACCCCCTCCTCGTAGTTCATGTGGGCCTCCTGCTGGGCGATGAAGCGAGCCAGCTTGGCGGTGAACTGGTCGAGGGGGATGACGGCATCCAGCAGTATCATCTCCACCATCTCCTTGAGCTCGGTGCCCGCCTCTATCAGGCTGGCGTGCTCCAGTTGCAGGCGGTGACTGATCTCCCCTTCGACCAGGCGGTACTTGAGGTAGTACTCATAGATCAGGTCTTCCTTGGGATGGTGGTAGCTATCAGACACCTCTCGCAGGTAGTCGATCACATCACGCACCAGCGCATAGTTGACCGCTCGCTCCTCATTGATGGCATCGAGCTTGCTTTTCAGCAACTTAAGTAGTTTTGCGATGTTGAGATGGTCCTGGTGCAGCTTGGCTAACATAAGCTCTCCTTGGCTTAAAAATGAGCATGTCCGCCTTTGAGTATACGGCCATTTGCCCCCTCAACTTTGCCCTTCGTCAAGTCAACCGCAGACAGAGTCCCACGCGATGGGTCCCTGACCCTGTTGCTCCAGCAGACGATTGGCCTCGCTGAAGTGGCCACAACCGATGAAACCCCGATGGGCAGAGAGCGGGCTGGGATGGGGCGCCGTCAGCACATGGTGGCGATGTCGATCGATGAAACGCCCCTTCTTCTGGGCATGGGCCCCCCACAGCAGAAACACCACCCCTTCGCGGCTGACATTGATCTGTTCAATCACCCGATCGGTGAAGGTCTCCCATCCCAGGCTGGCATGAGAGTGCGCCTGGCCCGCTTCCACCGTCAGCACCGTATTGAGCAGCAGCACCCCCTGCCTGGCCCAGGACTCGAGAAAGCCGTGATGGGGGATGGTGAAACCGGGCAAGTCCCGCGCCATCTCCTTGTAGATGTTGACCAGGGAGGGCGGGGTGCGCACCCCGGGCAGCACGGAGAAACAGAGGCCATGGGCCTGATTCGGGCCGTGATAGGGATCCTGCCCCAGGATCACCACCTTGACATCGGCGAGCTCGGTCAGCTTGAAGGCGTTGAATACCTCGCTGGCGGGGGGATAGACCAGCTTGCCCGCCTCCCGCTCGGCCCTGACAGCGGCCAGGGTCTGCTTGAAATAATCCTGCTCCTTCTGGGAGCCAATCACATCCGTCCAGGTCAACACCGGGATACCTCGTTCTCAGTTTTGGCAAGGGGCCCAGAATAGGGGGATGCCCCCTCGGGTGCAACCGGGGCAAGGATGACCTCACTCGGCTGCGGGACCCAGGGCAGTCGGCAAGAGCCCGCCCCGGGCCGGACCAACCGCTCAGATGCGGACAAGAATTGCGATAAGATGTAGTTAAATTACTAGATTAATAAATCAAAAGAAGCATAATTGGCATATCTTATGTTTTGGTAAAAATCACTTTAATTTGATTAAACTCAATGAATTAAATACCTGAAAGCGCCGCTTTCCGGGTATTTTTTGATTTGGATCAAATTTGGTTTTATTACCACCGTGCTATATATGACCCCATCAAAGTAAAGGTGTAAGGCAAGGGCCCTTTAAATCACCCAGGTGGTTTAAATACATCAGGGTAATGTCCTTACAGTTGAATCCGCTTTCCCATGAGGAGTCATACCATGATCAAGGGCATTCAAATCACCCAGGCCGCCAACGCAGCGTTGCTGAACTCTTTCTGGCTGCTGGACGAGGCGCAGCAACAGGCGCGCTGCATCTGCGCCAAGGGTGATGTCTTCGCCGCCGATCAGGAAGTCAAGCTGTCTGATCTAGGCCAGTTCGAATACCGTGAGCTGCCGCTGCAGAGCGAGCCCGTGGTCGAGGGGGGCCAGCACCTGAACGTCAACGTGCTGAGCCGCGAGACCCTGGAAGATGCGGTCGCCAATCCGGAAAAATATCCCCAGCTGACCATCCGCGTCTCCGGCTATGCGGTGCGTTTCAACGCCCTGACCCCGGAGCAGCAGCGCGACGTCATCACCCGTACCTTCACCCAGAGCCTCTAACTCGCCCTGCGCTCACAGGTACCCTCAAAAACGGCCCGCACGGGCCGTTTTTTGTGGGTCATGCCCGGCGCCGATACGACAAGGCCCCGCATCGCGAGGCCTTGTTCATTTGCCGTGACGACCGTCGCTATCAGGCGGAGGTATCCAGGGGCTCGAAGCCCTTGATGAGATCGTCGATGGCCTTCATCTGCTTGAGGAAGCCTTCCAGCTTGTCCAGGGGCAGGGCGCTCGGGCCGTCGCAACGGGCCACCTTGGGATCTGGGTGGGACTCAATAAACAGACCCGCCAGGCCCACCGCCATGCCGGCACGGGCCAGCTCGGTCACCTGGTCACGGCGACCACCGGAGGCGGCCCCCAGGGGATCGCGGCACTGCAATGAGTGGGTCACGTCGAAGATGACGGGGTAGCCGCCTGTACTCTTCTTCATCACCCCCAGCCCCAGCATGTCCACCACCAGGTTGTCGTAGCCGAAGTTGGCGCCGCGCTCGCACAGGATCAATTGATCGTTGCCGCACTCCTCGAACTTGTCGGTGATGTTCTTCATCTGGCTTGGGCTGAGGAACTGCGGCTTCTTGATGTTGATGACGTTGCCGGTGCGGGCCATGGCCTCCACCAGATCGGTCTGGCGCGCCAGGAAGGCGGGCAACTGGATGACGTCCACTACCTCGGCGACCGGCTTGGCCTGATGCACTTCGTGCAGATCGGAGATGACCGGCATGCCGAAGGTGCGTTTAAGCTCCTCGAAGATCTTCATCCCCTCTTCCAGGCCCGGGCCGCGGTAGGAGTGGATGGAGGAGCGATTCGCCTTGTCCCAGCTCGCCTTGAACACGAAGGGGATGCCGAGCTTGCTGGTCACTTCCACGTACTTCTCGCACACCGCCATCGCCATGTCGCGGGATTCCAGCACGTTCATGCCGCCAAACAGCACGAAGGGCTTGTCATTGGCGACATCGATCTGGTTGATCTTGATATTCTTCTGTTCCATCTCAGGCATCCTTAGGTGAAAAGGCGTGAATCCAAGTTAGTCTGCAGTGCCTTGGGCACACAGACCTGGATATGCTTCTGTGTCGTTGCCCAGGCCGCCTTAGGTGAAGAGGCTTGGGGCTTGATGTTCTTCTGTTGCACTTCCCATGTTGCACTTCCCATGTTGCACTTCCCAGGCCGCCTCAATGAAGAGGCTTGGGGCTGAGATCCAGGGCGGCCAGCTGCATCTTGAGCACATCGGCCACCGGATCGTCCGGGCACTGTTCAATGAAGTATTCGAAATCGTCGGCGGCAAAGCGCGGGCAATCCAGCTGCTCGTAGATGAAGCCCCGATCCCGCGTCTCCTGGGGATCCCCCGGCTTCATCCGCAGCAGCAGTTCGCTGGCGCGCAGCGCCTCCGTCATGCGGTTCTCCCGCAGCAGGGCCGCCTTGTTGACGTTGAGCAGCCGCTCGATGATCTCCCACTGGCCCGAGGGCTGCAGGTAATCCTGGCTCAGGGTCGCCAGGTTGCCGAGGGCGCCCCGCAGCAGCGACTCGATGCGGGCCAGACTTAGCACCTCGCCGTTGAAGGGATCGACATAGACCTCCCCCTCGTCGCCGGCGAAGCTCACCAGGAAGTAGCCAGGGAAGCAGATCCCCTCCACGTCGAGGCCGATGCGCCGCCCGAGCTGGATCAGCAGTATGCCGAGGCTGACCGGGATCCCCTGGCGCCCGGTCAGGACGGCGGCCAGATCGCTGTTGGTGGAGGAGAAGAAATCCTGCCAGTCGCCGTGAAAGCCCAGGCCCTGGTAGAACCCCTGGAGCAGCTGGCTGCGCACCTCGTCCGCCGTGCCCTCATGGATGGAGTCGTTAAGCCACTCATCCAGCAGCTCCAGTTCCCGCAGGGCCTCTTCGGTGTCGCGCTGATAGATATCCTCGCTGACACTCAGGGCCAGCAGCGCCAGATCCTGAGCCTCGAAATCGGTCCACTCATCGATGCGAAACATCAGACTCCCCCGGGCGAAGCAGGCCGCCACAGACATTCAAGGTAAAACCGGCCGCGCGGCGCCGATGGCTTGTTGACATCCTCACTCCTCACGCAAACAGGCTGGCATGTTTGAACAGGGCCAGCTTGACCACGAAATAGAGCCAGCCCAGGGAGCCCAGGAAGGCGAACCAGCGGATCAGATTGCCCCGGGCCAGGCGCAGGGCCATCAGCCCCAGGAAGGCCACCACCAGGATGGCCACCAGCTTCTCGCTGAGCCAGGGCACGGCGTTGTTGAGGGGGTTGAGATCCAGCACCATGCACAATAGCACTCCGCTGATCACCACCAGGCCGTTGCACCAGCCGCTCACTTGCAGGGTGCGTGGGCTGCGCGCCAGAGGAGATCCGGTCTGCTGCCAGTAAAAACGCAGGATAAACATCAGCACGGCGGCGGCGATCAGCAGCAGGTGCAGATGCTTGATGGCAAAATACATCACAAAACCTCAATTGACTCGTTGCGGCGCGCCGGCCGGTTGGCCCGCTCACCGCGAATGGGGTAAAGGGTAAAAGAGAACCCCTATCCTTTAAATGGCGCGGGATCGGGCTCAGCCGCCACGCCGGGCCGGCATCCCAGGGTCACCCGTTCGTTGTCCCCGTAGTCACGCACTGTCGCAACCTGCTGATAACCCTGGTCTAGCAGCAGGCGACGTACCGCCTCCCCCTGCTCCCAGCCGTGTTCCAGCAAGAGCCAGCCCCCCGGCAGCAGATGGTCGGGGGCCTGCGCCACTATCTGGCGCAGGTCAGCCAGCCCCTGCTCGTCGGCCACCAGGGCCGAGCGTGGCTCGAAACGCACATCCCCCTGGGCCAGATGCTGATCCTCCCCGTCGATGTAGGGGGGATTGGAGACGATCATCGCAAAGGGCGGCGCATCAGACAGGGGCGCAAACCAGCTCCCCTCGCGCACCTCGATGGGTAGCCCCAGGGCGGCGCTGTTGGCGCGGGCCAGAGCGGCGGCGTCCGGCATCCGATCCACCGCCCAGATATCGGCATCGGGGCGCTCGGACTTGAGCGCCAGCGCGATGGCGCCGGTGCCTGTGCCCAGATCCAGCAGGGCGCAGGGGCCGGCCGGCAAGCGCGCCAGCGCCTGTTCCACCAGCAGCTCGGTGTCCGGGCGCGGGATCAGGGTGGCCGGGCTCACTTTCAACGGTAGGGACCAGAACTCCCGCTCGCCGATGAGATGGGCGATGGGCTCGCCAGCGAGACGGCGATCAAGCCAGGCTTGCAGAGTGGCCTGCTGGGCGGCATCGAGCTCGCGCTCGGGCCAGGTCATCAGGTAGCTGCGCCGACACCCCAGCAGATGACAGAGCAGGGCATCGGCATCGGCGCGGGGGGATTCCCCGGAGGCCAGGGTCGCCATGATGTGGGCGCGGGCCTGCTGGATCTGCATCAGTGGCGCTCCCGTCCGCTCGCCATGGCGAACGCCGCCAGCGAGCCTCCTTGCATCGGCACTGTGCTCATCAGCCGTTATCCGCCAGGGAGGCGAGCTGATCCGCCTGATACTCCTGCACCAGGGGGGTGATGACGCAATCCAGATCCCCTTCGAGGATTTCACCGAGGCGATAGAGGGTGAGGTTGATGCGGTGCTCGGAGAGGCGGCCCTGGGGATAGTTGTAGGTACGGATGCGCTCGGAGCGATCCCCCGAGCCCACCAGGTTGCGACGGGTGCTCTGCTCGGCGGCGCGGTGGCGCTCGTCCTCGGCCGCCTGCAGGCGGGCGGAGAGCACGGACATCGCCTTGGCGCGGTTCTTGTGCTGGGAGCGCTCATCCTGGCACTCCACCACCAGGCCGGTGGGCAGGTGGGTGATACGAATGGCGGAGTCGGTCTTGTTGACGTGCTGACCACCGGCCCCGGAGGCGCGGAAGGTATCTATCTTCAAGTCCGAGGCATTGATCTCGATCTGCTCGGCTTCCGGCACTTCCGGCAGCACGGCGACGGTGCAGGCGGAGGTGTGGACCCGGCCCTGGGATTCGGTCTCCGGCACCCGCTGCACCCGGTGGCCGCCGGACTCGAACTTGAGGCGACCGTAGACGTGCTCACCGTCCACCTTGGCGATCACCTCCTTGTAGCCGCCATGCTCGCCGTCGTTGCAGCTGACGATGGAGACGCGCCAGCCCTGTCGCTCGGCATAGCGGGAATACATGCGAAACAAGTCGCCTGCGAAGATGGCCGCCTCGTCGCCACCGGCGCCGGCGCGGATCTCCAGGTAGCAGTTGTTGTCATCCCGAGGATCCCGGGGCAGCAGCATCACCTGCAGCGCCTGCTCCTGCTCCTCCAGTCTGGCCTTGACCAGGGGCAGCTCCTCCTGCGCCATCTCGCGCAGCTCGGCATCGTCCTCCTCCAGCATCAGCCTGGTGGTCTCGAGATCCTCTTCGGCCTGGCGAAAGCGCTGGAAGGCGTGAACGATATCTTCCAGCTGGGCATATTCCCGGGTCAGGGCACGGTATCTGTCCTGATCCGAGGCGACCCCGGGTTCGCCGAGCAGGGCCTGTACTTCTTCATGGCGCTCGATGAGGCCTTCCAGCTTTCTGATCAGTGACGGGTTCATGGTTTCCGGTATCTCAATGGTGACGGGGCCACGGCGGGCCCGGACAAGGTTATTCGGCGGACAGGCCAAGGATCTGGCGCAGCTGACCCAGCTGCTCCCGATCGCCACTGGCGCCGGCCTGGCGCAGGGCCTGGGTCGGGGCATGGATCAGCTTGTTGGTGAGCCTGTGGCTCAGGGCGCGGGCGGCCGCCTCCGGGGACTCCCCCTGTGCCAGGGCTTGCAGGGTGCGGGCCAGCTCCTCTTCGGCATACTGCTGGGCCTGGGCGCGGTAATCGCGAATGAGGTCGACCGCATGAAGCGAGCGGTACCAGCCCATGAAGTCGTCCCGCTCTTCCTGCACGATGAGCTCGGCCTCGGCGGCCGCCCGTTTGCGGGTCTCCAGGTTCTGCTCGATGATCCCCTGCAGATCGTCCACCGTGTAGAGGTAGGCATCGGAGAGATCGTCCACCTCGGCCTCGATGTCCCGCGGCACCGCTATGTCCACCAGGAACATGGGTCTGAAACGGCGCGCCTTGAGGGCCCGCTCCACCATGCCCTTGCCGATGATGGGCAAGGGGCTGGCGGTGGAGCTGATGACGATGTCCGCCTCGTGCAGGTAATCGGGGATCTCTTCGAGCGTCATCACCTGGGCGCCAAACTCCTCGGCCAGGGCATGGGCCCGTTGCAGGGTGCGGTTGGCCACCATCATCTGGCGCACGTTCTGCTCGCGCAGATGGCGGGCCACCAGTTCTATGGTCTCGCCGGCGCCCACCAGCAGCACCTTGGTCTGGGAGAGATCCGAGAAGATGCGCCGGGCCAGGCTGACCGCGGCGAAGGCCACCGACACGGCGCTGGCGCCGATCTCGGTGTCGGTGCGCACTCTTTTCGCCACCGAGAACGACTTCTGGAACAGGCGCTCCAGCGAGCCCTTGAGCACCTCGGCCTGCTGGGCATGGGCGTAGGACTGCTTGATCTGCCCCAGGATCTGCGGCTCCCCCAGCACCAGGGAGTCGAGGCCGCAGGCGACCCGCATCAGGTGGCGCACCGCCTCCTCGTCGTGATGGCGATAGAGGGCGCCCTGCACCTCGCTGGCATCCAGGCCGTGGTAGCGCTGCAACCACTGGGTGACCTGCTCGTCATGGCCCTGCTCCAGGGCGCAATAGAGCTCAGTGCGGTTGCAGGTGGAGACGATCACCGCCTCGTGCACCCCGGGCTGCGCAGCCAACTCCCGCAAGGCGTGGTCGATGCAATCGGGGCCAAAGGCGACCCGTTCCCGCAAGGCGACACTGGCGGTGTTGTGGTTGATTCCGAGGGCAAGCAGACTCATGAGTGGGCGCTGATCGTTTCTTGGGCACAGGGTGTATAAGGCCGCCAATTGTACGAGAAAGGGTAAGGCTTTAAAAGCAATACGGCCGCCCCGTATACTGTGCCAAATCACCATGTTGGGAGCCCAACCTTGTTCTTGCGACTTTTGCCCCTGCTCGGCCTGCTGCTGCTCGCCGGTTGCACCACCACCTCCCCCCAGCGCCAGCAAGTGGATTGGCAGCAGGAGCGCGCCCGCCTCGAGCGACTCGACCACTGGCAGCTGTCGGGCAAGATGGCCATCATCAGCGCCCAGCAGAGGGGCAGCGCCCGCCTCAACTGGCAGCAAGATGGCGAGGATTATCGCCTCAACCTCACCAGCCTCATCGGCACCAGCATACTGGAGCTCTCCCGCAGCCAGGGCCGGATCAGCCTGACTGACAACGAGGGGCGCCAGCACCAGAGCCAGGATGCCGAGGCGCTCATCTTCCAGCTCACCGGCTGGCACCTGCCCATCGCCGGCCTGCCGGACTGGATAAAAGGGCTGCCCGGCAAGGCGGACTACCGCCTCAACCCCGACAACAGCCTGGCGAGCGTGCGCGATGGCCAGTGGCAGATAAGCTACCAGGAGTACCGGGATCAGGACGGCTACCGCCTGCCCCACCTGCTCACCATGACGGGGCCCCAGAGCCGCCTCAAACTGCAGATCAACGAGTGGGCTCTGCAACCATGACCCAGATGCGCTGGCCCGCCCCGGCCAAACTCAATCTCTTCCTGCACATCAACGGCCGCCGCCCCGACGGTTATCACGAGTTGCAGACCCTGTTCATCTTCCTCGACCAGGGCGACTGGCTCGAATTCGAGCCCCTGCCGGACACGGACCAGCTCACCCTGAGCCCGGCCATCCCTGGGGTACCCGATGAGCAGAATCTCATCATCCGCGCCGCCCGCCTGCTGCAAGCCAGATTGCCGCGCCCCCAGGGAGCCCATATCCGGCTGGAGAAAATTCTGCCCATGGGGGGCGGCATCGGCGGGGGTTCGTCTGACGCCGCCACCACCCTGGTGGCCTTGAATCACCTCTGGCAGGCGGGGCTCACCCAGGATGAGCTGGCCGAGCTCGGTGTCAGCCTGGGGGCCGACGTGCCGGTGTTCGTGCGCGGTCGCGCCGCCTTTGCCGAAGGGGTAGGAGAGCAGTTGCAGCCGGTCACTCTGCCGCAGCACTGGTATCTGGTGATCAAGCCGGAGTGCCATGTCAGCACGGCGGCCGTGTTTCAGGATCCCGAACTGCCCAGAAATACCCCTAAATTGACATTGCAGGGGTTGCTGGCTGGAGAATGGAAAAACGATTGCGAGCCCCTGGTGAAAAAGCGCCACCCCGAGGTTGCCAATGCGCTCGGCTGGTTGCTAGAATACGCGCCGTCAAGAATGACGGGCACAGGAGCCTGCGTCTTTGCTCAGTTTGAAGACGAAGTGAGTGCTCGAAAGGTGTTGGCCAAGGTACCGAAAGCGTGGGGAGGGTTTGTCGCCAAGGGCGAGAACATATCACCACTCTTCGTGACATTGCAACAGGCTCAATGATTGGGGTATCGCCAAGCGGTAAGGCAGCGGGTTTTGATCTCGCCATTCCTAGGTTCGAATCCTAGTACCCCAGCCATCATTGCAGTACGGGAAGTGTAACCGAAGGCAGACTCCCGTCATGGCTTCGACCCCCTCTCCTCTGCTATAAGGTCTGTGCATCGTTCACTCGGTTGGCCTGCCGGTCCGGGTCCCTGGCCCCTGCCCCGTCAGCTTGCTAAATCGTTTGCTAGCGAACGATTATGGGTCCGATAACGGACTCACCCACATACTGGATGCAACCCCGAGGTTTCAAACCGTGCCTGACATGAAGCTGTTTGCTGGTAACGCAACGCCGGAACTAGCCCAGAAGATCGCAGATCGCCTGTTTATCAAACTCGGCAATGCTGCCGTAGGTCGCTTTAGCGACGGCGAAATCAGCGTACAGATCAATGAGAATGTACGTGGTGGCGATATCTTCATCATTCAATCCACCTGTGCCCCGACCAACGACAATTTGATGGAATTGATCGTGATGGTGGATGCCCTGCGTCGTGCTTCAGCTGGCCGTATCACTGCTGTCATTCCCTACTTTGGCTATGCCCGCCAGGACCGCCGCGTCCGCTCCGCCCGTGTGCCCATCACCGCCAAGGTCGTCGCAGACTTCCTCTCCAGCGTGGGTGTGGATCGCGTGCTGACCGTTGACCTGCATGCCGAACAGATCCAGGGCTTCTTCGATGTCCCGGTCGACAACGTGTTCGGCAGCCCGGTGCTGCTGGAAGACATGAAGTCCAAAAACCTCGAGTCCCCCGTGGTCGTCTCTCCGGACATCGGCGGCGTGGTCCGTGCCCGCGCCATCGCCAAGCTGCTGGATGACACCGACATCGCCATCATCGACAAGCGTCGTCCCCGTCCGAACGTCTCCCAGGTCATGCACCTGATCGGTGACGTCGCCGACCGCGACTGCATCATAGTCGACGACATGATCGATACCGGCGGCACCCTGTGCAAGGCCGCCGAAGCGCTGAAAGAGCGCGGCGCCAAGCGGGTGTTTGCCTACGCGACCCACCCGGTTTTCTCCGGCACCGCCGTCGAGAACATCAAGAACTCCGTCATCGACGAGCTGATCATCACCGACTCCATCCCGCTCACCCCGGAGATGAAGGCCATTGGCAAGGTCAAGCAGCTGACCCTCTCTACCGTGCTGGCCGAGGCTATCCGCCGCATCAGCAACGAAGAGTCCATCTCTGCCATGTTCGAGCATTGATGCCGGCTCGCCAGCTTGCTGGCAGGCCAGATCAGAAAAACCGCCCCCGTGGCGGTTTTTCTCTTTTCCGGGGCTGTGGGCACGGCGGGACGGCATTGGTTGAGTGATCGCCACTCGGCGGCTAGAATATTGCGTCCCATTGCCCCGGGCCATCCGCTCATGGCAAGTAGCGAGTGAAGACATCAAGCGTGACAACTCAAATCAAACTGATCGTCGGGCTGGGCAACCCCGGCGCCGAGTATGCCAAGACCCGCCACAATGCGGGTGCCTGGTATGTCGAGCAGCTGGCCCGCTGGCACAATGTCAGCCTGCGTGAAGAGCCCAAGTTTTATGGCCACACCGCCCGCATCCTGGTGGAGGGGCAGGACGTTCGCCTGCTCATTCCGAACACCTACATGAATCTCTCCGGCAAGGCGGTGGCCGCACTGGCCCGCTTCTACCAGATAGAGCCACAAGAGATGCTGGTGGCCCACGATGAGCTGGATCTGCCCCCCGGCATCGCCAAGTTCAAGCAGGGTGGCGGCCATGGCGGCCACAACGGCCTCAAGGACATCATCGCCAAGATGGGCAACAACAAGGAGTTCTTCCGGTTGCGGCTCGGCATTGGCCACCCCGGTGCCAAGGAGCTGGTCGCCGGCTTCGTGCTGACCAAGGCGCCCAGCAGCGAACAGAGCCTGATCGATGCCGCGCTGGACGAAGCCCTGCGCGCCACCGACATCCTGTTCAAGCAAGACATGACCAAGGCCATGAACCGCCTGCACAGCTTCAAGGCCGAGAAAGCCTGATCCGGCACGCCGGATGGGCCATCACGAGCAAGATATGACCAAGGTCGGGCACCACGAAGTGGCGCCAGGCCGAGAAAGCATGACACGGGTCGCCCGGGCGGCCTCACAGCATCCACCAAGTTAAGGTAACTATCCATGGGTTTTAAATGCGGTATCGTGGGCCTGCCCAATGTAGGCAAATCCACCCTGTTCAATGCGCTGACCAAGGCCGGCATCGAAGCCGCCAACTTCCCGTTCTGCACCATTGAGCCGAACACGGGTGTGGTCCCCATGCCGGATCCCCGTCTCGACCAGTTGGCGGCCATCATCAACCCCCAGCGCGTGGTGCCGACCACCATGGAGTTCGTGGACATCGCCGGCCTGGTGGCAGGCGCCTCCAAGGGTGAGGGTCTGGGCAACCAGTTCCTGGCCAACATCCGCGAGACCGAGGCCATCGGCCACGTGGTGCGCTGCTTCGAAGACGAGAACATCGTCCACGTCGCCGGCAAGGTCTCCCCGGCCGATGACATCGAGGTGATCAACACCGAGCTGGCCCTGTCGGATCTGGATGCCTGCGAGCGCGCCATCCATCGCCAGTCCAAGCGCGCCAAGGGCGGTGACAAGGATGCCAAGCTGGAAGTGGAGACGCTCGAAAAGATCAAGGCCGCTCTGGAAGATGGCAAGATGATCCGTGGCCTGGACCTCTCCAAGGAGGAGCTGGCCGCCGTTGCCCACCTCAACTTCCTGACCCTCAAACCCACCATGTATATCGCCAACGTGGCGGAAGACGGCTTTGACAACAACCCCTTCCTCGACAAGGTGCGCGAGATCGCCGCCGCCGAGAATGCCGTGGTGGTCGTGGTCTGCTGCGCCATCGAGGCGGACATCGCCGAGCTGGATGACGCCGATCGCGCCGAGTTCATGGCGGATCTGGGCATAGAGGAGCCGGGCCTGAACCGGGTGATCCGCTCCGGCTACGAGCTGCTGAATCTGCAGACCTATTTCACCGCCGGGGTGAAGGAAGTACGGGCCTGGACCATCCCGGTTGGTGCCACGGCGCCGCAGGCGGCTGGCAAGATCCACACCGACTTCGAAAAAGGCTTTATTCGCGCGCAAACCATAGCGTTTGACGACTTTATCACCTACAAGGGTGAGCAAGGCGCGAAGGAAGCGGGCAAGATGCGCGCCGAAGGCAAGGACTATATCGTCAAGGATGGCGATATCATGAACTTCCTGTTCAACGTCTAACCCCATGACAGGCCAGCATTTACTGGCCTGTTTTTTAAGGGGGAACAGCGGTTCGCCCAAGGCTCCCTGAGCTTAAAAAAGTCAGATTGTTGGGCTTTTGCGCGACAGAGCGCAATATCTGGCCAAACGCACCCAAATTCGGTTTTTCTCACAAAAAAAGGGTTGACGCCCCAAAGCCAGATACGCATAATTCGGGCCGCACAGTGACGAGGCAACGAGGCACTGGACGCAAGGTTGGCTATGTAGCTCAGTTGGTTAGAGCATCGCACTCATAATGCGAGGGTCACAGGTTCGAATCCCGTCATAGCCACCATTATTGTTCTGTTGGGGTATCGCCAAGCGGTAAGGCAGCGGGTTTTGATCTCGCCATTCCTAGGTTCGAATCCTAGTACCCCAGCCATTATTCTTAGTTATCGACGCTCATTTGTCGGTAACGAGTTGTGGAAACATTGAGCGGTTTTTATCTTGTCAATGTGCCTAGGTTTCAATCCTAGTACCACAGCCATTTTTGAAAGCTACTTGCCAGTCCAACGACTGTTGAGGAGCGCTGTTGGGGCATCGCCAAGCGGTAAGGCAGCGGGTTTTGATCTCGCCATACCTAGGTTCGAATCCTAGTGCCCCAGCCATTTTCTAAAGTTCCTTGCCGGTATGATGATCGTTGAGGAGCACTGTTGGGGTATCGCCAAGCGGTAAGGCAGCGGGTTTTGATCTCGCCATCCCTAGGTTCGAATCCTAGTACCCCAGCCATTATTTCCCGTCATCGACGCTGTTGGTGACTCGCTGTGGCAAGCGTGAGAGCTTCTGCTCTCGTCAACGCACCTAGGTTCGAATCCTGATGCCGCAGCTGTTTTTCCTTGTACACGACCATGTCGCATACAAGACGGCTATGTAGCTCAGTTGGTTAGAGCATCGCACTCATAATGCGAGGGTCACAGGTTCGAATCCCGTCATAGCCACCATTATTGTTCTGTTGGGGTATCGCCAAGCGGTAAGGCAGCGGGTTTTGATCTCGCCATCCCTAGGTTCGAATCCTAGTACCCCAGCCATTATTTTTATCATCGGCTTGACCGGTGACGTAAGGCAGTGTGGTAAGCGTGAGAGGTTTTGCTCTCGTCAACGTACCTAGGTCCGCATTCTAGTACCACAGCCATTTTTACCCGTCGTTGACATGAAGATGTCGATGACACACGAACAGGGCCGCTGGCCCTGTTTGTTTAGACATCCAAGGCTATGTAGCTCAGTTGGTTAGAGCATCGCACTCATAATGCGAGGGTCACAGGTTCGAATCCCGTCATAGCCACCATATTGTTTTGCGGAAGTGGCGAAATTGGTAGACGCACCAGATTTAGGTTCTGGCGCCCTAGGCGTGAGAGTTCGAGTCTCTCCTTCCGCACCATCAATCGCAGTACCAAACAGACCAGCTCAGGCTGGTTTTTTTGTGTCCGTTTTTCCCCGCCTCCCCCGGCAAACCCATCTCCATCACCAATGGCCCCCATGAAAAAGCGGCCCAGGGGCCGCTCGTCTCTCATCTCAGGGGTCAGAACGGGAACAGCCAGGGAATGGTCAACACGCTCACCGCCATCACCAGCAGGGTGAAGGGCACCCCGATCCGCACGAAGTCGATGAAGCCGTACTCGCCGGGCCCCAGCACCAGGGTATTGACCGGCGAGGAGACGGGGGTCATGAAGGCTGCCGAGGCCGCGATGGCAATGGTCATGGCGAAGGGATAGGGCGAGACACCCATCTGCTGGGCGGCGCCGATGGCGATGGGCGCCATCAAGACGGCGGTTGCCGTGTTGGAGATGAACAGACCGGTCAGGGCCGTCAGGGCGAACAGGCTGGCCAGCATCACCCGCGGCCCCATCTCCCCGACCAGGGCCATCAGGCCCCCGACAATCAGGTCCACCCCGCCGGTCTTTTGCAGGGCCAGGGCGAAGGGCAGCATGCCGACGATGAGGATCAGGGTCGGCCAGTGAATGGACTTGTAGGCGCTCTCGAGATCGATACAGCGAAACTGGCCCATCAGCAGGCAGGCGATCAGTGCCGCCACCACATTGGGCACGGGATCCGTCACCATCAGCAGCACCATGATCCCCAACGAGAGCAGCGCATAGGCCGCCTGGCTGCGCGCCGGGGCCATCTCGTCCACCTCGGCCGGCAGCCCCAGCAGCAGGAAATCGCGGTGATGGCTGTGCAGCTGACGGATGAGGCTCCAGTTGCCCGCCAGCAGCAACCTGTCTCCCAGCTGCAGCGGCTCGTCCACCAGGCGCCCGGCCAGGGCTTCGCCATTGCGCCTGATTCCCACCACGCTCAAGCCATACTGATTGCGAAACGCCGTCTCCCGCAGGCTCTTGCCGAGCAGGCTGGATTCGGGGATGAGCGACACCTCGGCCAGCCCCACCTCCCGCGCCTGATCCGAGAAGTAATCGCCCCGCAGTATCATGGGCTCGAGCATGGCCTCGCTGCAGAACGTTCGGATATCCACCTCGGGATCCGCCATGTCGATGAGCAGCACGTCCCGCGCCTGAAACTCCGAGATCCCGGAAACGCTCACCATGACCCGCCGAAACTTGCGCCAGCGCTCCACCCCTATGATGTTGGCACCGTAGCGGGCCCGCAGTTGCAAGGCATCCAGGGTATGGCCTATCAGGGGCGACCCCGGCCGGATCGCCAGTCGCCGCGCCCGCCCGGTCAGGCGATAATCGCGGATGAGATCCCGCAGCGTGCTGCGCCTGCTCCCCTTGCTGCGTCCCGGTTGGACGTCCCTGGCCAGGGAGCCGCGCACCAGCAGCATGTAAGCGATGCCGAGCAACAGAATGAGCAGGCCCATGGGGCTGAAGCTGAAGAAGCCAAAGCCCGGGATGCCATGGCGCACCAGCTCGCTGTTGACCACCATGTTGGGAGGCGTTGCCACCAGGGTCATCATGCCGCTGATGAGGCCGGCGAAGCCGAGCGGCATCATGAGCCGTCCCGCCGGGATCCCCATGCGGTTCGCGACGCTGAGTACCACAGGGATGAAGATCGCCACCACTCCGGTCGAGCTCATCACGGCGCCGAGCCCGGCCACCGCCACCATCAGCAGCACCAGCAAGCGGATCTCGCTGTTGCCCGCCACCTTCACCAGGGCATCGCCCACCTGATAGGCGATGCCGGTGCGCACCAGCCCCTCCCCCACCACGAACAGGGCGGCGATCAGGATGACGCTGGGATCACTGAAACCGGCCAGCGCCTCGGTCAGGGTCAGGGTGCCGCTCAGCACGAACAGGATAAGCACCAGCAGCGCCGTCACATCCATGCGCACCCGGTTGCTGACAAACAGGTAGATGGCCCCCAGCAGCAGGCAGAGAACCCAGATCAACTCACCATTCAACGCCCTCTCCTCCCCTTCTCACAATCCCGGATAACAGTGGACTCTATCAGAACACAATCACGGCATCAGCGTCTTGTGACATATCAATAAAGCGTCCTCGACGCCGCAGGCAGCGTCACGGCTCAGGGGAGGCAATAACGTACCGACGGTCACTGTGCCAGGATGGCGGCGCCTGCACAGGGTCGAGGGGAAAGGCGATGAGATGGGGCCGGCATACCACAGCCAGTCTCTGGGTCGGGGATGGGCAACAGGACAACAGGACAACAGGACAACAGGACAACAGGACAACAGGACAACAGGACAACAATAGCAGCGCCCCGATCAGGGGATGGTGCACATCGCCATGGCAGCCTGGCCAGGTGTCTAGGCTGCTCCATGGCTGGTCCGGCATGAAGATGAGGGGGGACATGGTGGGGCGCAGAGGTGCCGGAGTGCCACGCTACTCTGGCCGCAATACGATGTCCAACCGAGCCTGTAAATCCAATTGTGTAACCGCCCACGAATAAGTAACTTTTTCAAAAGGATACCTTCGTGGGTAAGCAAATGGACCAAGACAAACTCAAAGCACTGGCCGCTGAGCTGGCAAAAGACATCA
>NZ_JBKISU010000023.1:0-74672 GCF_050266975.1 Aeromonas sobria | reverse complement strand
GTTCGACTTCTTATTGCTAAGAAATCGTCTTGGTCACTTCACCAGACATTGAAAATCAACAAAATTGTTTGATGTTCGATGCTGTGAGTGCCCACACAGATTGCTTGATTCAAATTGTTAAAGAGCGTCACGCTTGTCGCGTTGAGGAGGCGCATATTACGCTCCTCACTTCGAAAGTCAAGCGATTGTTTTCGCTTTTCTTTCGGCGCCCACCTCATCAAGAGGCTAGCTCATCAGTTCGGCGTGTTCCGCCGTGCTGGTAGGGGCGCATTATAGGGATGGCGCGCGGCCAGGCAAGAGATTTTTTGAAGAAAATCACATAAATGGCAGCACATTCAATTAGAGACAGCTTACCCAAAACATATATACAGGTTTATCCACAGAAGCGTGATTTATGCCCCGTTTAGCGACCATTAAAGTAGGCAGGAGGCCGCGAGTGGCATCATACTTGAGCGGAAATATCTGTACCGAGTGGCCGTGGTGGCGTCATCCAGGAAAGCTGGTTACCATGGTGGTGAATATAGTGTTGCACCTTTTTTGCTTTCATTTACAAAAGGTCTTTAAAGATGAATTTATCCAAGTTTCCCGTTTATATGCAGGCTGCGGTGCTGGCCCTGATATTGGCATTGATTGGTTATCTGGTTGCCCAAGCGCTGCAGTTCTCTTTGAAAGCCGAGGTGATCTTCGCCGTCGGCTTGGCGATTGGTGGCTTCATAGTTCCCCTGTGCCTGAAGAAGGCCCCCGCAACCGTGGCGGCCAACGGCGCCCCGCAAGAGACGTGCACCTTATATGTAGGCAACCTGCCTTATCGTGCCAACGAGATCGCCGTGCGCGAACTGTTTGCCGAGCAGGGCCAGGTGATCTCTGTGCGTTTGATGAAGGACAAGGCGACTGGCAAGCGCCGGGGATTTGGTTTTGTCGAGATGCCTGCCGCCGATGCGGCCAAGGCCATCGCCGCGCTCAATGACAAGGAGTATCAGCAGCGCACCCTCAAGGTCCGTGAGGCCAATGACAAGCGAGACAAGGAAGAGACCGAGACGAACGACGTCGACGCCTGATCGCTCAGCCCATCACCTCGGTTAAGGTAGACAGCCCCCAAGCTTGCAAGGGGGCTGTCAGTTTTTTGGCCTCCTCATCCAGCCGGGTGCAGTAGGCATGGGCCTGGGGAATCCCGACACTCTCTGTCATGTCGTGGCTGGCCAGCAGATGGGACACCCGCTTGGCGACCGCCGCCCCCGAGTCCACCAGCCGGCAGCCGGGCATGAGGCGCTGGATCTCGCTATCGAGCAGGGGAAAGTGGGTGCAGCCCAGCACCAGGGTATCCGGACGCTCCTCCCCCGTCAGCCAGTCCGCCAGCACAGCTTGCAGCAGCGCCATATCGACCGCCTTCCCCGCCAGTTTCTGCTCGGCCTCTACGACGAGTTCAGTGGTGCCCTTGAGCAGCACCCGCTTGCCGGGCGCGAACTGGGCGATCAGTTCATGGGTATAGGGACGGGCCACAGTGCCCGGTGTGGCCAGCAGGCCGATGCAGCCGTTGCGGGTCAGGGCAGCGGCGGGCTTGATGGCGGGTACCACCCCCACCACCGGGATTGAGAGCGCGCCGCGCAGCGCCGGCAGGGCCAGGGTGCTGGCGGTGTTGCAGGCGATCACCACCAGATCGATGGCATGCTCGGCCACCATACGGCTCACCAGGCCGACACAGGCCTGGATCAGGGCAGGTTCGCTCAGCTCACCGTAGGGGAAGTTGGCGTTGTCGAAGCAGTAATAGTAGTTATGGTTCGGCAGTGACTGACGGATCTCGCGATAGACGCTCAGCCCTCCCATACCAGAATCGAACACCAGAATATTAGCCACCTGCACCCCCTCACGCTGCGAGGGGGGGATCATACTCCCGCCCCCCGCCAATAGAAAAGGCCCTGCTCATGGCAGGGCCTGTTTTTCGCGAGCGGTTGCCTCGGGATCAGAACTTGTAGTCTGCCGTCAGGCGGAACTCAGTGCCCGGCCCCGGATAATCGACCGCGGACTCGTACTGCTTGTCCAACAGGTTGTCGATGCGGCCACCCAGGGTCAGCTGGGGCGTCGCCACATAGGTGGCTCCCAGGTTCAGCAGGGTGTAAGAGCCCAGCTCGACCCGCTCGGCCGGCCAGCTGCTGAAATCCTTGTCGTCACGCTTGCCGGTATAGATGAGCTCGCTCGACCAGTTGACCGGGCCAGTCTGCACCTGTGCCAGCCAGCCAGCCTTGTGCTTGGCACGACGCACCAGCTGACGGTCGTCGTCGTTCTTGTCCTTGGCACGGGTATAGTCGTAGCTGAACTCGTGATGGACCGGGCCAGTTTCCAGCCCCAGCGCCACTTCCACGCCGCGGATATCGGCATCCGTGTTGTCCGGTTTGCAACTGGAAGAGGCGCTCTGGCAGGCGATCAGGTTCTGGATCTGGTTGCGATACAGGTTCAGCGACCAGTCCCAGCCGGTGTAACGGCCGGAGAAGTCCAGCTCCAGGTTCTTGCTCTCTTCCGGTTTCAGGTCCGGATTCTCATAGCCCGGATAGTAGAGTTCGAGGAAGGTCGGTGCCTTGAAGGCGGTGCCATAGCTCAGTCGCACATTGTGGCTGTCATCTATGTCCAGGCCGGTGGCCGCAGACCAGGTGTTGTGACGCCCGTACTGTTCGTTGTCATCGGTGCGACCGGACAGCTCCATCAGCAGGGCCTGCCAGCGATAGCTGCCGACGGCAAACAACCCCTTGTTGTCCCGATCCGGGGCATCATAGGCCTGGCCGCTGGCCCGGGAGTCCGACTTCAGCTGTTCCCGCTGCCAGTCGGCACCGCCGGTCAGGGTCAGTCCCTCGACGCCACTCCAGCTGCTCAACCAGGAGAAGCGGGTCAGCCCGGTATGAATGGGGCTGGCAGAAGATTCGCCCTGGCTCTCCAGCCAGTTCTTCAGCTTGTTCTCGCCATAGCTGGCCTCGAGCCTGCTGTTGAAATGTTCGGCCTGATACTTGACGGCGCCATCATACTGAAACGCCTGCACCCGGCTCTGATCAGAGCCCAGATAGGGATCGTCCATCTCGGTCTGGTTGTCATAACCCTGGGCGTTGATGTCGGCGCTCCAGGCCTGATTGAAGGCGTGGTTGAAGCCCAGCTGACCATTGAGGCTGTCGAAGCCATCCCGATCCGGCTGATTGGCCGCGGCCACCACGTCGTAACCGTCGGTGCGCTCGTAGCCGATCATCATATTGGCGTCCGTGCCGGCCCCCAGCGCCTGCACGCTGCGCAGCTGCCCCTGGCCATAACCATGGCTGCCCACCCCACCCTTCAGGTGAGTCTCGCTGCCATGTTTGGCGGAGGTCTGGGTGATCAGGTTGATGACGCCACCTATGGCATCGGAGCCATACACGGCCGCGCGCGGGCCGCGTATGTATTCGATGCGCTCGATATTGCCAAGGGGGATCTGGCTGAGGTCCGGGGCACCGGTCACCATGGCGGCGATGGGACGGCCATTGACCAGCACCAGGGAGTGGTTGGAGTTGGTGCCGCGGATGAAGAGGCTGCTCTGATGGCCACGACCACCCAGGGTGGTGATCTGTACCCCCGGCAGGGTCTTGAGCAGATCCGGCAGGCTCTGCACCTGACGGGCCTCGATCTCGGCGCGCTCGATCACCACGACGGGCGCGAGTACGGCACTGGCGGGCTGTTCGACCCGATTGGCGGTCACCACCATGGTGGGGTTGACGGGGATGGTGGTCTGGGCGAAGGCGGCCGTCGGCAACAGGGCGGCCACCCATAATTTCTTGGACATCACAGATCCTTAAGTTCGCGTAAGTATCTATTCCTTATGCCGGTTTCTCTCGGCGGGAATACGAACTTTGGCAGGTCTTCGGGCTCGGGGGCTGATGGCCTAAGGCGACGGCTTCCCACCTGATGGCAGTGCCCTGATGTCGCTTCGCTCCCCCTTACCGCTGCGCGCCAGCTCCGGATTCTCACCGGATTCCCTTTTAAGCATGATGCGCCAAAGCGGGGGGATTATAGGCAGAGCCAGATTGGATGTATAGCCATCTGGATTGCTGTTATCGTTTTTTCCCAACAGATGGTGCCGAGTGGCACAGATGTGGCCCCACCCCGCTGCCTCCCCCCTGTTGCCGACCATCAGAAGGGGTCAGGGACAAGAAATGTTGAGCCAGATCCCACGGCTTTTTGATAACATGCGGCAAACGTTTGACACCCCCGAGGAAGCCGTAATGACGACCCCCCCAATGATCGGCCTGGTAATGGGCTCCGACTCCGACTGGCCCGTGATGCAAGCCGCCGCCCGCATCCTCAAGGAGCACGGCGTGCCCTATGAGGCGCGCGTCGTCTCCGCCCATCGCACCCCGGATCTCTTGTTCGAATATGCCGCCAGTGCCCGCGAGCGCGGCCTGCGCGCCATCATCGCCGGGGCCGGGGGCGCCGCCCACCTACCGGGCATGCTGGCCGCCAAGACCACCGTTCCGGTACTGGGTGTGCCCATCCCGACCCGTCAGCTCAAGGGGATGGACTCTCTGCTCTCCATCGTGCAGATGCCCAAGGGGGTGCCGGTCGCCACCTTCGCCATCGGCGAGGCGGGTGCCGCCAACGCCGGTCTGTTTGCCGTCTCCCTGCTGTCGGTTGCCCAGGATGGCGACGCCCCTCGTTATCACCAGCAGCTCGACAGTTTCCGCGCCAACGAGCGCGATCGGGTGCTGGCCCTGCAACTGGAGGACCCGGCATGATACTGCCCCCCGCTACCCTCGGCATGCTAGGGGGCGGCCAGCTCGGCCGCTATTTCGTGATGTCGGCCCATCGCCTTGGTTATCAGGTGATAGTGCTGGATCCGGATCCCGCCAGCATCGCCGGCGCCGCGGCCGACGCCCAGATAGTGGCGGCCTATGATGACGCCGAGGCACTGGCCGAGCTGGCTCGTCGCTGTGATGCCGTCACCTGCGAGTTCGAAAACGTACCGGCAGCCTCCCTGGCCCTGCTGGAACAGCACCTGCCGGTACGCCCTGCGGCCAGTGCCGTGCGTGTCTGTCAGGATCGCCGGGAAGAGAAAGCCTTCCTGACCCGCGCCGGGGTGCCGGTCGCCCCGAACCTGACCCTGTTGCCGGGTGAGCCGCTGCCGGCCCTGCCCAGCGACCTCTTCCCCGCCATTCTCAAGACGGCCCGCGAAGGCTATGACGGCAAGGGACAGTGGACTATCCACAATGCGGGCGAATTGCCAGCGGCCCTGGCCGCCAGCGGCGTGCCCTGCGTGCTGGAGAAGCGCCTGCCGCTGGAAGGGGAGTTTGCCCTCACCCTGGCCCGCAGCCCGAGCGGTGCCATCAGCGCCCTGCCCCTGGTGCAGAACTGGCACAGCGGCGGCATCCTGGATCAGACCCGCTCCCCGGCCAATGTGCCCGCACTGGAGGCGGAAGCCCAGCGTATCGCCGAGCACATCATCGCCGCCCTCGACTATGTGGGCGTGCTGACGGTGGAGTTCTTCCTGGTCGGCGGCGCGCTGCTGGTCAACGAGATGGCGCCCCGTCCTCACAACTCGGGCCACCCCAGCATCGACAACGCCGGTTGCAGTCAGTTCGAGCTGCAGGTGCGCGCCCTGTGCGATCTGCCCCTGCCGGCCCAGGCTGAAGTTCAACCCGCCATCCTGCTCAACCTGCTCGGTGATCTGTGGCAAGACGGCACGCCGGACTGGGCCGGCGCCCTGGCCCTGCCCGGCGTGCACCTGCACCTCTATGGCAAGGGCGACGCCCGCCCCGGACGCAAGATGGGCCATGTCACCGTCACCGGCCGCGACTGGCCGACGGTCGAGGCTACCGCCAGCCGGCTGCGCACCCTGCTGGGACTGCCGCCGCGCTAAGCGTCGCTGGTACCAACGAAAAGACCCGGGCCAAGGCCCGGGTCTTCTTTTTTACCGCAGTGGGGACCAGGTCAGCCCCGATCCGCCGCCACCGCAACGGGGGCCGGCAGCCGTATGGTGAGAGAGAGCACCAGGGCCACCACCAGCAACACCAGAATGAGGTTGAAGGTCGCCATGAAGCCGCCAAACAGGGAAGCCACGATAGAGCCTATGATGCTGCCCAGACCGAAGCCCAGATAGATGACGCCGTAGTTCTTGGTCAGGTTGTTGAGGCCGAAGAAGTCGCTCACCAGGGAGGGGTAGACGGTGATGGTGCCGCCGAAGCTGAAGGCCACGCAGGCCACCGCCACGAAGAAGAGGTTGGCGTTGAGGGGCACGAACAGCAGCAGCACCATGCCTGCGAGGGTGATCAGCTGGGCGATGGTGATGACCCGGATGCGGGACATCTTGTCGGAGAGGATACCCAGCACCAGACGGCCACCCAGGTTGGCCATGGCGATGATGGCGACGGCGTTGGCGGCGACCACGGCCGGCAGGCCCACCATCTTTTCGCCTATGTCCTTGGCCACGCCGATGACATAGAGACCGCTCATGCAGGCGGTGAGGAACATCAGCGCCAGCATCCAGTACTGGGGCTTGCGCATGGCCTCGGCCAGGGTGAAGTCGCGGCTCTCGCGCTGCTGCACGGAAGCGGTCTGCTGGGGCGCATCCTTCATCAGCATGCCGCCCACCAGCACCATGGACATGGCGATCAGCCCCCACAGCTGGAAGGTCGCCTCCAGGCCGTTGCTGGAGAGCAGCAGCAGGTTGATGTACTTGAAGCCGAGGCTGCCGAGGCCATAGGCGCCGATGGAGCAGGCGGAGATGAGCCCCTTGCGCTCCGGGAACCACTTCACGCAGTTGGAGAGGGTCATCAGGTAGCCGGTACCGTCGGCGAAGCCCACCAGTATGCCGGCGCAGAGGTAGAGCATGGCCAGATTGCTGGCGTGGGCGGTGAGGAAGAAGCCGATGCCGAGCAGCACCCCGGCCCCCAGGGTGACGTTGCGCACCCCGAACCGCTCCTGCAGCTTGCCCGCCAGGGAGGAAGCCACCGCCAGGGAGAGGCTGAGCAGGCCGAAGGCGAAGGCGACCTGGCTCACCGGCTCGTCCAGCTTGTCGGAGAGCTGGGCGTTGAACAGGCTCCAGGTGTAAACGGATCCCAGTGCAAACTGGGTGATGATGGTCCCCAACAGGGTGAGGTAGCGGGTGCGATTCAGCTCTCTGGTCATGATGCGTCTCGGTCGATGGCCTTAAGGAAACTGGGGCCACTATAGGCAAGACGCCGCTCCCGCCGACCGATTAAGGCATGAAATGCAGATCGGCGGGAATGAATGACAATCAGAGCCGCATCAGCTGACGGAATGCCTTGATGTTGCTGCGACTGACCGGCACCTCGAACGGCAGATCATGGAGCCGGATGAGATAGGTGCTGTTGAACCAGGGCACTATCTCGCGGATCTTGTTGATGTTGACGCAGTAGGAGCGGTGGCAACGGAAGAATCCCTCGGCAGGCAGCCGGCTGACGAACTCGCTGAGGGTCATGGTCATCACGTAGCGATCGGTCCGGGTGTAGACATGGGTCAGCTTCTCGTCCGCTTCCGCGTAGTAGATCTGCTCGCAGGGGGTGACGATGATGCGCTCCCCCTTCACCAGGTTGATGGTGCGATTATGCGGGCTGCTCACCTCGCCCCCCTGCACCGGCTCCGACTTGCCAGCATGTTCGAGCTTTTGCAGCAGATTGATGATGCGCGGCTCGTTGTAGGGCTTGAGGATATAGTCGAACGCCTCCAGCTCGAACGCCTCTACCGCGAACTCCTTGTAGGCGGTGACGAAGACGATGTGGGGCGGATGGCTCGACTTGTGCAGGTTCTTGGCCAGCAGCAGACCGTCGATGGAGGGGATCTGGATATCCAGGAACACCACGTCCACCTCGTGATCCTGCAGGTATTTGAACGCCTCCAGCCCATCCTCGAAGCTCGCCACTATCTCTATCTGGCTGTGCTGGTTCACCAGATAGACCAGCTCCTCGCGAGCCAGGTATTCGTCTTCCACTATGATGGCTTTCAGCATGACATTGCCCCCTGAGGGAACGCAGGAGAGGCCAGCTTCTCCCGCATCAAACATTCATCTTCGACAGTAATGGCTTTCAGCATGGCTGCCCCTCTCGCGTCATGGCGTTCTTCTCAATATTGATGGCTCTCAGCATGGCATCGCCTCCTGATCCGGCAGATAGAAACAGACTTCGGTACCCGGCTCCAGCCGCTTGAGATGCAGGCCGTCGCCATAGAGCAGCTTGACCCGCTGATGCACATTCATCAGGCCTATGCTGCGGCTCTCCACCCGACCGGCGGCCACCCCGTCGATCACCGCCTGGCTGATGCCGTAACCGGTATCGCGCACCGCGACCCGGATGCCACCCGCCAGCTGCTTCACCTCTATGGTGACCCGACCCGGCGCGCTGCGGGGCTGGATGCCGTGCAGGATGGCGTTCTCCACCAGGGGCTGCAGCAGCAGGCTCGGCACCTGGATGTGGACATCGTCCACCTCGAACACCACCTCCAGCTTGTCCCCGAAGCGGGCCTGCTCGATGGCCACGTAGTCGCGCACCTGCTGCAGCTCCTCCTGGATGTCGATCAGGGTATCCCCCTTGTTGAGGTTGTAACGCAGGTAGTCAGCCAGGTTCGCGATGAGCTGGCGTGCCTGCTGGGGCCGGATGCGGATCAGCGACGAGATGGCGTTGAGGGCATTGAACAGGAAGTGCGGGTTGATCTTGCTCTGCAACGCGGTGAACTCCGCCTTGCGAGTCATCTCCTTGAGCTGCTCGATGCGCGATACCTCCATCTGGGTGGAGATGAGCTGGGAGAGGCCCACCGCCATCTCCTTGAGGGAGCTGGTGATGCTGTGGGTGCGGCGGTAGTAGATCTTGAGGGTGCCGCTGACGGCGCCGTTCTCCCGCAGTGGAATAATGATGACAGAGTGGAAATCGGCCAGGTGATACTGGCGCAGATCGTTGTTGATGATGATCTGGTCCAGCAGCACCGCCCTGTGGGTCATGTCGCTGATGGCGTGGTGTTCGTCCAGCTCGTAATAATCCTTGCCCACCCCCACGTAGGCCAGCACGTCCCGGGTATCTGTGATGGCCACCGCATCGGCATGGATCTCGCGCCTGATCACGTCGCACACCTGACCGAGGGAGTGGCGATCGACCTTCTGGAAAAACGGCAGCGTCTTGTTGGCGATATCCAGCGCCAGCTTGGCCTGCTTGGCGGCAATCAGCTCCTTCTCGTCGTCCAGATCCTGCACCAGCTTGATGATGAGACCGATGCAGAGGGTGCCCGCGATCATGGGATAAGCAATATGACTGACAATTTCCACTCCTACCGCGTGGGGCTCTGTCAGTTGCCAGATCAGCAGCATGGTCAGCCCCTCGCAGGCCATGCCCGCCAGTATGCCGTAAAGCCAGAGTCGCGACTTGCGGCATCTCAGGTGCAGCCAGGTCGCCAGCAGACCGGCGATGATGCTGGCAATCAGGCAGGGGATCGAGGTGTGGCCATCCATGTCGATGAGATAGCGGTGCAGCCCCGAGATGACCCCGGCCGGGATGCCGACCCAGGGGCCAAACAGGATGCCGCCGGAGATGATGGCGATGATCCGCACGTTGATCAGCGCCCCCTCCACCGGAATGCCGGTGTAGGTGCTGAACACCGCAAACAGGCCGAAGATGGCCGCCACCAGCACCAGCTCCGCCGGGGTGTGATCCCGCTTCTGGAACAGGCGCTGGAAGGGCCGGGTGCGGGTGAGGAGGAAGAGCGTCATCAACATCAGCGCCGCCCGCTCGAACACCGCCAACAACATCATCTGATTTTCGAGCATGAATACCTCGGGAGCCACCAGGGCAGGCTGCTTACTATAGGGATGGGGAGGCGGGATGCCGCTGACCGGGATCAAGGGGAAGCCAGTTCCCGCCCTGCAGAAATGAACAGGCCCCGCTCGGGGGAACGGGGCCTGGCATCAGGCGACTCAATACCTGAGTTGATAGTTGACGGCAAGGGGGCGGCCACCCCCCTGATAGTCAACCATCTCGGTCGGGCCATAGTCGCCGTTTAGCCAGCCGCGTGATAGTGCTCTACCCGGCTGTCGTGGCACAGGGCGCGGATCTGCGCCTGCAACTGTGCATCTTCGTCGGTGACCCGCTCATGCTGGCGCAGGTGATCGAGCCAGGAGGGGAGCACGAAGGTTTCGATGAAATCCCGGCTCTCCTGATCGCGGAACAGATGCCACTCACGGCCCCCATCACGGCGACGGGTTTCGCCGAGCTGGTGCAGCAATTTCCGGAAGGCCTCCTCCTGATCGCTCATGACGTGATAGCGCACCTGGATCATCACGGGGCCATCCTGCTGGTGAGCCGGATCCACCTCTGCCGGCTCGGGCCAGTGGTGGCTTGGCTGCAATGACCGCTCGCCCGCATCCAGCCGCACCCGGGTGGTAAAGGGGATCAGCAGCAGCATGCCGACGGCCGCCGCCAGCAGGGCGGTGGTCACGCCAAAATGGCTGGCTACCTGACCCCAACTGAGGGAGCCCAGCGCCATGGCACCGGAGAAGACGGTCAGGTAGAGCGAGAGACCGCGGGCGCGCACCCAGTCAGGCAGTGCGCCCTGGGCGGCGATCATCAGGCTCGACAAAGTGGCAATCCAGCTGGCGCCCGCCAGCAGTCCAGCCAGCAGGGCCAGTGGCGCAGACTTGGAGGTCGCCAATACCAGCAGCACCAGGGCGGTACCGACGGAGCCCAGCATCACTATGTAGTGGCCCGAGAGGCGGCGACGCAGGCGTGGCAGCAACAGGGCTCCGAGCACGGCGCCGATACCGACGCTGGCGGTCAGGGCGCCATAGAGGGTGGCATCCCCGTTGAGTTGCAGACGTGCGACCAGTGGCAGCATGGCCCAGTAGGCGCTGGCGAACAGGAAGAAGGCGGCGGAACGCAGCAGCACGCCGATCAGTGCCGGGCTGCGGCGGGCATAGCGCAGCCCCGCCACCATGGCGGGCAACACCCGTTCGGCCGGTAGCCGATTGCTCGTACCACTTTCACCCCGCCACCACCAAAGGGCGGCCAGGATGGCCAGGAAGCTGACCGCATTGAGCAGGAAGGGCATCGCCATGCCGATCTGGGCGATCAGCAGGCCGGCCAGCGCCGGGCCGATGGCACGGCTGATGTTGATCCCCATGCTGTTGAGGGCAATTCCGGCTTGCAGCTCTTTACGCTCCAGCAGGCTTGGCACGATCGCCTGCCAGGCCGGCGCCAGGAAGGCGGCGCCGCAACCGAGCAGGAAGGTGATGAGCAGCAGGCCGTGGCTGCTGGCATTACCGCTTTGTACCTGGAAGGCCAGAAAGGCCGCCGCCAGCAGCATCATGGCGTTCACCACCAGCAGCAGGCGGCGTCGGTCGAGGATGTCGGCCATGGCGCCGGCCGGCAGTGCCAGCAGGAACACCGGCAGGGTAGTCATGGCCTGTACGGCGGCGATCATGCCCGGATTGGGGTCCAGGCTGGTCATCAGCCAGCCGGCACCCACGTCGTGCATCCAGGTGCCGACATTGGAAAACAGGGTCGCCAGCCAGAGCACCAGAAAGGCGCGCTGCCGAAACGGCGCCCAGGGGGAGACGGTCTGGTTAGCCACGGTAGCGTTCATCCATGCGTTGCATCTCGATGATGATGACGTGGCCATGACCACTGGGGGCCTTCATGCGCAGGGTGGCCGGGCCGGTCACCTCCAGCGAGTCGCGTTCGGCCAGGGAGGTCATCCCTTCCAGCTCTACGCCTCCCTCCATGCAACTGACATAGGCCTGACGCCCCTCGGCCAGCTCGAACACCACCTCGGCATCGTTGCGGGTCAGTTCGGTGACATGGAAGTTGACGTCCTGGTTGAGGTGCAGCGGGGAATCCAGGCCGCCGTGCAGTGGGCTGACCAGGTGCAGCAGACGGTTCTCCCGCTCGCTGGCGGCAGGCTTGGCGCTGCCGTAGCGGATCGCCAGCCCCTGGGCCGGCGGCAGGATCCAGATCTGCATGAAACGGGTCCACTCATCGTGCTTGTTAAGCTCGGAGTGGGTCAAGCCGGTGCCGGCGGTGATGGCCTGGATATGGCCACGCTCAAGTACCTCTTCTTCGTCGGTGACGCTGTCCCAATGGGTCAGCTTGCCGTGCAGCAGGTAGCTGACGATCTCCATGTCACGGTGCGGGTGCTGGTCGAAGCCGCTGTGTGGCTGTACGTCATCGTCGTTGACCACCCGCAGCGCACCGTAGTGGATGTTTTCCGGGTCGTAGTAGTTGGCAAACGAGAAGTGGAAGTAGGTGTTGGCAGGGTGATATTCACTGGCCGGCAAATAGTGAAGCTGGTCGGCCGGGCGCTTGATGAATTGAGTCATGTAATGCTCCGGTTAAGAGGGCGCCGCCAGTGCGGCGCCCGGGTGAGGGTTAGAAGGCGAAGCAGGAGCAGCCGAGAGCACCCCAGAAGGCGCGGTCATCGGAGACCGGCATGAAGGCGTTGCGGGCCTTCTCATGCTGGTGTTGGTGCACGCCACAGGGGCCGCAGCACTGGTGGGCCTGGGGTTGAGTGCCGACCAGAGCCTGTTGCGCTGAGGCCGGGCGGTAGTGGCCGGGCACCAACTTGGTCGGCGACCAGTCGGGCAGGATCGGCAGCTCGGGCGGGGCCAGCGGGCCGAAGGTGCCCTGGGCGAACACAATCTTGCCACCGACCAGGGTCAGTACGGACTCGATCCCCTTGATGGACTCTTCCGGTACCTGGAAGAAGTCTTCGGAGAGCACCGCCAGATCGGCGAGCTGACCGACCTTGATCATCCCCTTCTTGCCCTGCTCGCTGGAGAACCAGGCACTGCCGTTGGTCCACAGGGAGAGGGCGGTCTCGCGCGGCAGGCGGTTGCGCTCGTCATACATCTGCAAGCCACCGACGGTGCGGCCGGAGACCAGCCAGTAGAGCGCGGTCCAGGGGTTGTAGCTGGCAACACGGGTGGCGTCGGTTCCGAGGCCGACCGGCACACCGGCTTCCAGCATGCGGGCGACGGGGGGCGTATGCGAGAGCGCCTCCTGGCCGTAGCGTTCGGCGAAGTACTCGCCCTGGAAGGCCATGCGGTGCTGGATGGCGAGGCCGCCGCCGAGCGCCTTGACCCGCTCGATGTTGCGTTCGCTGATGGTCTCGGCGTGGTCGAACATCCAGTGCAGCCCGTTGAAGGGGATGTCGCGGTTGACCTTCTCAAACACGTCGAGCATGCGCGAGATGGACTCGTCATAGGTGGCATGCAGGCGGAACGGCCAGCGATGCTCGACCAGATGGCGCACCACCCGCTCCAGCTCGTCTTCCATGCCGGGAGGGAGATCCGGGCGCGGCTCGAGGAAGTCCTCGAAGTCGGCGGCGGAGAAGACCAGCATCTCGCCGGCCCCGTTGTGGCGATAGAAGTCACTGCCGCTGCCTGGCTCCAGCATGTCGGTCCAACGCTGGAAGTCTTCCAGCTCCTGCTTGGGACGCTGGGTGAAGAGGTTGTAGGCGATACGGATGGTGAGTTGATCCTCTTTTTCCAGCTCCTCGATGATCTGGTAATCCTCGGGGTAGTTCTGGAAGCCGCCGCCGGCGTCGATGGCGCTGGTGACGCCAAGGCGGTTGAGTTCACGCATGAAGCGGCGGGTCGAGTTGACCTGGGCTTCGTAGGGGAGCTTGGGGCCCTTGGCCAGGGTGGCGTAGAGGATCATGGCGTTGGGACGGGCAATCAGCATGCCGGTCGGGTTGCCCCTTTCATCACGTTGGATCTCCCCACCCGGCGGATTCGGGGTGTCGCGGGTGTAGCCCACGGCGCGCAGCGCGGCGCGGTTGAGCAGAGCACGATCATAGAGGTGCAGCACGAACACCGGGGTGTCAGGTGCGGCCTGGTTGAGCTCGTCCAGAGTTGGCATGCGGCGTTCGGCAAACTGGAATTCGGACCAGCCACCTACCACCCGCACCCATTGGGGGTGCGGAGTGCGCTCGGCCTGAACCTTGAGCATGCGCAACGCCTCGGCAACGGAGGGCACTCCTTCCCAGCGCAGTTCGAGGTTGTAGTTCAGCCCGCCACGGATCAGGTGCAGGTGGGAGTCATTGAGACCGGGGATGACGGTGTGTCCCTTGAGATCGACAACACGGGTCTCGGGGCCGGCGTGGGTCATCACCTCGGCATCGCTGCCAACGGCGACAAACTTGCCATCGCGGATGGCGACGGCACTGGCCAGGGGGTTGGCGGGATCCACTGTATGCAGATCACCATTCATCAGGATCAGGTTTGCGTGATTAGACATGATTGACTCTCTCAGTGTCGGTCGGCAGGCGCCAACCAGCCGGCGAGGGCGCGAGTGATCAATGGCATCCAGAGGTAGACCACCAGGGCAACCACGGTGGCATCCGCCAGAAAATGGCCGAGCAAGGTGCCATCCAAAGAGGGCAGCAGTTGATGCCATAGCCAGGGCACCAGGTTGGTGCTGGGAAAGATGACCGCCAGGGTGACGATAAACTGTTTCCAGACAGGAGGCTGCGCGGCGCCTGCGGTGGCCGGGGTAAACCAGAATTGACTGCCTGGACGCACCTCGAGTTGATCA
Source organism: Aeromonas sobria (assembly GCF_050266975.1). Lineage (GTDB taxonomy): Bacteria > Pseudomonadota > Gammaproteobacteria > Enterobacterales > Aeromonadaceae > Aeromonas > Aeromonas sobria_B. Next base: position 60,135 of record NZ_JBKISU010000023.1, on the reverse strand, counting down.
TCGTCGGCGAGCAGGGGGCGGATCTCGTCCACCAGCGCCTGGCGCCGGGGAGATTGGCTCCAGCCATAGAGGTGGTCGAGATCGATGAAGTGGAGGGAGATGGTATAGATTTCCTCTCCGTCTGCCGGCCGTATCACATTGACCCCCTGATGCCCCTCGAACTCGGCGGCGGCGGGAACGATGCGGTTGAGCCAGTCCTCATAACGGGGTCGGTCGACCTGGGCAATGCGGTGACGGATCACCAGGGTGGCGGCGTTTTCCATGGACTCTCCTCACGCTCTGGCGGCACCCATGGGTGCCGCCAGACAGCGCTTACTTGACGTCGCGCTGGGGTGCCTTGTGCACCATGGTATAGGCATAGTCGACGCCCATGCCGTAGGCGCCGCTGTGCTCGCGCACCAGGCTCATGACGTCGTCATAGGTCTCCTTGCGGGACCAGTCACGTTGGTACTCGAGCAGCACCTGCTGCCAGGTCACCGGCACGGCCCCGGCCTGCACCATGCGATCGATGGCGCGCTCGTGGGCATCCACGCTGGTGCCGCCGGAGGTGTCGGTCACCACATAGACTTCGTAGCCCGCCTCCAGCGCCATCAGGGCCGGGAAGGTGAGGCAGACCTCGGTCCACAGGGCGGAGATGATCAATTTCTTGCGACCGGTAGCCTTGACGGCGGCGACGAAGGCCTCATCTTCCCAAGAGTTCATGGAACTGCGCTCGATGGGCTTGCTCTCGGGGTGAACGGCCAGCAGTTCCGGCCAGATGTAGCCACTGAAGCTCTCTGTCTCGACCGAGGTGTAGATGGTCGGCACCTTGAAGATCTTGCCTGCCTTGGCCAGGGCGACCGTGTTGTTTTTCAGCTGCTGGCGGTCGATGTTGGTGACGCCAAAGGCCATCTGTGGCTGGTGATCGATGAAGATAAGGGTCGAATTGTTGGCATCAATGAGTTCACGGATAGACATACGCTTACCTTTCCTTGCAGTTTATGAACGAGATAGACAGTATGGGATAAGATTTTTTATTGATATTGGAAATATTTTCACATCTTCATCAATAAAATATGACAAGTCACTCTGAACACCCGCTGGGGTTAACGTGAATGAAGTTGAGTCTGGATGCATTGATGGTGCTGGAAGCCATTGAAGAATATGGCAGTTTGACTGCGGCAGCAGAAAAACTGTTCAAAACGCCCTCGGCATTGAGTTACACGGTACAGAAGCTGGAAAACGATCTCTCTCTGGTCCTGCTTGACCGTTCTGGTCACAAGATGACCTTCACGGAGAATGGTCGCATTGTTCTTGAGAAAGGAAGGGAAATATTAGATGCCGCCCGAAAAATAGAGCAACAGATTGCCTATCTGAAGAATTTTGACGCATCACTGACCATAGGAATTGACATTGCTTTTCCGTTTCATCTCCTGCCGCCACTGCTGGCAAGATTCTATGAAGAATTTCCCCATGTGAATTTGACATTTGCCCATGAGATATTGGACGGCGTCTGGACAGGCCTGATAGAGAGCCGGTTTGATATCGTGCTGGGGGCCCTCAGCAAACCCCCCACTGTGACCCACCTTGCCTATCAGCCACTTGGTCATCTGGAACATATTTTTGTTCATGCCCCGACCCACCCCCTGGCACGGGTCTCCCCTCCCCTTTCACCACAGACAATTAAAGGGCATAGGGCCATTACGGTCGGTAATGCCAGACAGGATGTAAAATCAGACCTGCTCATACATCAGGGGCAGGCGATAATAAAAGTCGATAGCTTTGCCGCAAAATTAGATTTATTGCTCGCCGGCATTGGTTGTGGTTATCTCCCCGCCCATTTGGCGGCACCATTCGTCGCCGAGGGAAAATTAATCAGCCACGCCATTGATGGCCGCGGAATTTGTGAAACGGCCTATATAGGCTGGAATTGCGATAAAAAAGAAAAATTCGTGCTCTGGTGGCTAAATGAAATAACACAACTGGAGGCACTCAAGCGTGTCTACATCTAATCATCATTCACCATAAACACCCTTATCCCTCATGAGGTGGAATATTATTCCAATATGGAAATATCCCCCCTTGCGGGTATGCTTTTAATGCATCATTCCATTCTGGGGATATTGGCAGGAAATTGTCCGTCAACCAATTTAACGGTGACGGCAACGAGGGGACGGACAATGGGTCCCGGCCTGCCACTGCCATGGCCGGGATCCCCAGAGCGGCTCAGGAGGACAGGGTCGCCAACCTGGCGGCAAAGCCCATGAAGAACAGCCCGATCAGCCCGTTACCCAGCTTGGCCAGGCGCACCTTGCGCGCAAAGAAGCGCGCCATCAGGGTGCCGCCGAAGATCAGCAGGGTCAGATAGACGAAGCTCATGGCCTCCAGCATGCCGGCCAGCACCAGGTAGGAGATCCAGGTGTGGGCATAGCTGAAGTCGATGAACTGCACGAAGAAGGAGACGTAGAAGAGGATCGCCTTGGGGTTGGTCAGGCTCAAGGTGAGGGCCTTGGAGAAATAGCGCTCCCCCAGCTCTACCGTCGATTCCTGCCCTTCGCCCCTGGCGATGAAGTTGGCGTGGAGTATCTTCACCCCCAGGTAGAGCAGATAGATGGCGCCCAGATAACGCACCAGGGTAAACAGCAAGGGGGTGGTGCGGATGAGGGAGGCAATCCCCAGATAGGCGCAGAAGATGAGGATGGCATCACCGACAAAGACGCCGAGGGCGGCCCGATAACCCGGCCCTATGCCCCGCACGGCGGCGGTGCGCAGCACATAAATGGAGTTGGGTCCCGGCGCTATGATGATGAAGAAGAGCCCCACCAGATAGGTCCAGACGTTGATGACTCCCAGGCTCTCAAACATGGCGCGCCCCCCTAGCATTGGAAAACAGCCCGATCAGGCAGGTCCAGACATTGATGACTCCCAGACTCTCAAACATGGCGCGCCCCCCTGGCATTGGAAAACAGCTCGGTCAGGCAGGTCCAGACGTTGATGACTCCCAGACTCTCAAACATGGCGCGTCCCCCTGGCATTGGAAAACAGCCCGGTCAGGCAGGTCCAGACATTGATGACTCCCAAGCTCTCAAACATGGCGCGCCCCCCTGGACTTGGAAAACAGCCCGGTCAGGCCGGTCCAGACATTGATGACTCCCAGGCTTTCGAACATGTTCCCTCCATGGCGGATGATGAGCCGGATAACGTAGCGGCAAGACTCTATACTAAGCCGCCGCGCGCCGAGCACAAGATCCGATCAGCAGTATTGCCCGGCGACCCAGCCGGACGACCAGGCCCACTGGAAGTTGTAGCCGCCGAGCCAGCCGGTCACGTCCACCACCTCGCCGACGAAGTAGAGACCGGGCACCTTGCGCGCCTCCATGGTCTTGGAGGAGAGCTCGTTGGTATCCACCCCCCCCAGGGTCACCTCGGCGGTGCGATAGCCTTCGGTGCCGTTCGGCAGTATCTGCCAGTCCCCCAGCAGGGTGGCCACCGCCTCCAGCTCCCGCTCGTTGTACTGGCGCATCGGCTTGCTGTTGAGCTGCCCCAGCTCCACCAGCTTGTCGACGAAGCGCTTGGGCAGCTCGCGTCCCAGCACGGTTTTCAGCTCCTGGGCCGGGTGCGCCAGCGCCCAGGCCTTGAGGGCCGCCGCAATATCCAGCTCGGGCAGCAGGTTGATGTGGATCTTCTCCCCCGCCAGCCAGAAAGAGGAGATCTGCAGTATGGCGGGGCCCGAGAGGCCGCGGTGGGTGAACAGCATGGCCTCCTTGAAGCGGGTGCCATCCTCGGCGGTCACCGCCACCGGCAGGCTGACCCCGGCGAGATCGGCGAAGGCCTCTTTCTGTTCCTGATGCAGGGTGAAAGGCACCAGCCCGGCGCGGGTGGGCAGCACATTGAGGCCGAACTGCTCCGCCAGCCTGAAGCCGTAGGGAGTGGCACCGAGCTTGGGCATGGAGAGGCCGCCGGTGGCCACCACCAGGGAGTGGCAGCTTATCGCCCCCTTGCTGGTGTCGAGGGCAAAGCCGTCATCCGTCTTGCTGACGGAGAGGATCTCGGTCTGGCACTGCAGGGTCACCCCGGCCCAGTCGCACTCGGTGAGCAGCACCTCGACGATATCCTTGGCGCTCTCGTCACAAAACAGCTGCCCTAGCGTCTTCTCGTGGTAGTTCAGGCCGTGCCTGTCCACCAGATCGATGAAGTCCTGCTGGGTGTAGCGCGCCAGGGCCGACTTGCAAAAGTGCGGATTGCCCGAGAGGAAGGCGTGGGGACCGGCCTGATGGTTGGTGAAGTTGCAGCGACCGCCGCCGCTGATGAGGATCTTGCGGCCCGGTTTCTTGGCGTTGTCCAGCAGCAGCACGGAGCGCCCCCGATAACCGGCCTGGGCCGCACACATCAAGCCAGCCGCCCCGGCCCCGATCACCACCACATCCACCTGCTTCATCATCACGCACCCATCAAAAGAAAAACGGCCCCTGCTGCGAGGGGCCGTCATGGCCGCAACCTAAACCACATCAGGGGTTCATGGCGGCAGCAAGAGAAAACGGCCCACAAGGGGGCCGTATTGTACTGGTTGAACACTAAGTGTCCATGACTATCAGGCGCTGCCATCCATGACGCTGGCGGGGGCCGCCTTGGCCAGCTCGGCCAGCTCCTTGTCGATGAAATAGAGGCCCTTGCCGTCCTCACCCACCAGGTTGAGGCGGTCCACTATGCTCTTGAACAGCTTCTCTTCCTCATGCTGCTCGGCCACGTACCACTGCAGGAAGTTGAAAGTGGAGTAGTCCTGGGTGGTGAAGGCGACGTGGGCCAGGCCGTTGATGCACTGGGTGATGTGGTGCTCGTGCTCCAACGTGGTGCGAAAGACGTCCCCTAGGGTGGTGAACTCGTGGGGAGGGGCACTGATGGCACCCAGGATCGGCATGGCGCCGGTCTCGCTCACATAGGTGAACAGGCGCTCCATGTGCTGGCGCTCCTCCACCGCATGCTTGCGCAGGAAGGTGGCGGCCCCCTCGAAGCCCTTGTCCTCGCACCAGGCGCTCATCTGCAGATAGAGGTTGGAGGAATAGAACTCCAGATTTATCTGTTCGTTCAGCTTCTCGATCATGGCTTGGGCCAACATGTTGATTCTCCACTGTGATTTGACGTCGATTGTCGCGACGAAGCCTTCCCGGATCAACCTCTTGCCACAGGATTTGCTGCTGTTTCAATCCACAGCCCAACAGCCCCCCCATATGGGTATGGCGAGACGATGACGCATGCCGTACTCATGCGTAACCCTTATGATGGCGCCCATGATCCGGGACCCCCTCTGATGCACCGCTATCTTCTGCTGCTCCTGTGCTGGTTGGCCCAGGCCCAAGCCAGTGTTCCCCTGTTGCAGGATGCCGAGTGGCGCGCGATGCGCGATCCGGCCAGCTATCTCATGCAGCTCAATGCCGTCTCCGGCCAGGACATGGAACTGTTCCATGCCCGCTCCCTGGCCAAGGCCGCCCTGGGGGATTACCGCAGCGCCCAGCTCGACAACGCCAGAGCCAGAACCTTGGCCGCCGCCCATCAGGAGTCGACCCGGCTGCGGGATTTTCAGCTGCAGCAGGTGGTCCTCGCCCTGGGCACCTCGGCCCCGGACCAGGCCCTCACCCTGCTCGCCCGACTCAAGCCCGCCCTGCAAGGCAATCAGGCGCAGCTCGCCCAGTGGCATGCCCTGAACGGCCTGGCGCACTATCGCACCGACCAGTTGCAACCGGCGGTCGCCGAGCTCAGAAGCGCCTTCCTGCTCCAGCGCCAGCTCAACCAGCAGAGCAGGCTGGCCCAGCTGCAATGCGTGCAGCTGCTCATCACCCTCGGCGATCTCTACGCCGACATAGGGCTGCACCAGCAGGCCGAGGAGCACTATCTGGACGCCCTGCAGCGCAGCCTGCGGCTGGATGAACCCAGCAGCCAGGCGCTCATCAAGACGGGCATGGCGCGACTCTATATCGACATGGCCCGCCCGGCCCAGGCGCGGCAGCTGCTCGACGGCCAGCTGGCCAGCCCGGCCCTCTCCCCGGGACGGCGCGCCACCCTGCTGGGCTATCTCGCCCAGGCCCTCAATGCCGAGGGCAATGGCTCGGCGGCGCTGCGCAGTCTGGATCAGGCCGAGGCCCTCTATCGGCAGCTCGGCTACCCACCCCCCCGACACCTGATCACCACCCGGGCCCAGGCGCTGACAGGCCAGGGCGAGCAGGATCAGGCCCTGGCACTGCTGGGCCACGCCCAGGCACTGGATCTCGCCGGTCAGCGACTGCGGGCCGATCTGCTGGCCAGGCAGGGAAACTACCCCGCCGCCTATCGGGCGCTGCAGGCGCACCAGGCCGACTATCGCCGCCGCTTCAATCGCACCCTGAGTGAACACACGGCCGCCTTACAGGCTCAGATGGATCTGGCCCGCAGCGAGGGTGACAACCATAGACTGGTGCTGGAAAACGAACGGCGCCGCCAGCAGCTTGCCCACCAGCAGAGTACCCGCAACTATCAGCTGATCCTGGTGATGCTGCTGCTCAGCGCCCTGCTGCTGCTCGGCATCACCACCTACCGGCTGCACCGCAGCTCACGGCGCCTCTATCGGCTGGCCACCTTCGACCAGCTCACCGGGCTCGCCAACCGCCACGCCCTGCTGGAGCGGATCCAGCGCATCTGGTCGCGGCCCGGGCCCCTCTCCCTCATCATCATCGACATCGATCACTTCAAGCAGATCAACGACCAGCATGGCCACAGCGCCGGGGATGCCGCCACCGCCCGCCTGGGGTCGCTGCTCGGGGAATGGGCGCCGGACAGGGAGTTGATCGGTCGCTGGGGCGGCGAGGAGTTTCTGGTGGCCATCCCCCTGCCAGCCACGGACTGCTGGCACCTGGCGGAAGCGCTGCGCAAGCGGGTGGCCACGGAGCAGCAAGCTGGCCAGGCGGCCATGACCATCAGCCTGGGGATCGCCAGCCGGGAGAGTGAGGCCGAGGCGCTGATCCCCCTCATTCACAGGGCCGACATGGCCATGTATCAGGCCAAGCGCCAGGGGCGCAACCAGACGGTGATGGCCGCCGCCCCCCGCATCCTGGCCATCCGCAGCCTGGCTTAAGGCTCCAGCTCGCCGAGAGCGGCTATGTTGACCGGCGCCTCATAATCCACTCCGGGCAGTTCGAAGCCGTTGAGCTGCATGAAGTCCCGTCGCAGCCCGGCGAAGTCCCCCATGCTGGTGAAGTTCTCGGGCGTGACCTTGGGCCAGAGCGCCGAGACGGCGGCCTGAATGGCCGGATCCAGTTCGTGGTCATCCATGCGGATCAGCCGGTTGCCATCGGCGATCACCCCCCCGGCCCCATACATCTTGTCGGCAAACAGGCGGCGCATCTGTTCGATGCAGCCCTCGTGCACCCCGTGCTCCTTCATCACCCCCATCAGCAGACCCAGATAGACGGGCAGCACGGGAATATAGGCGCTCGCCTTGGTCACCAGCGCCTTGCAGACGCTGACCCAGGCGTGCCCATTTAGCTGTGCAAGCTGCAGGTTGATCGCCTCGGCGGTGCCGTGCAGGTGCTCCTTGGCGTAGCCTATGGTGCCGTCTCTATAGAGGGGATAGGTGGAGGCGGGGCCTATGTAGGAGTAGGCCACCGTCTGCACCCCGGGTGCCAGGCAGTCAGCGGCCAGCAGGGCCTGCATCCATTGCTGCCAGTCCTCGCCCCCCATCACGGTGACGGTATCGCGGATCTCCTCCGGGCTGGCCAGCGGCAGGGTCTGCTCCACCAGGGCATTGTGCTCCAGGCTGAGCCCCCAGCCGGTGAAAGGCTGCCCCGTGGCCTTGAGCACGGAGCGCACCCGGCGCCCGTCCGCCAGCACCCGCTGACCACTGGCCAATGAGTAGATGACCAGGTCCACCTCTCCCCACAGCTGGCGTATGGTGGCGATGGCCTGCTGGCGCATGGCATCGGAGAAGGCGTCCCCGATCAGGTTGATGGCCTGGTAGCCCTCCCGCTCGGCGGCCTGCTTGAACCAGATGTTGTTGTACCAACCCGCGCTGCCGATGCCCTGATCGGACGGACCCCGCTCAAACGACACGCCCAGGGTGTCCGCCCCGGCGCCGAAGGTGAGGGCGATGCGCGACGCCAGCCCAAAACCGGAGGAGGCCCCCAGGATCAACACCCGCCTGGGCCCGCTGAAAGGGCCGGCGGCACGGATCTCGGCTATCTGTTGCTCCACGGCGGCGCGACAGCCGATGGGGTGGCAATTGCGGGCGACACAGCCCTGGATCTGGGGGTGGATGATCATGGTACTTCTCCTGCGGATACAGGCTTGATCATAGCCAGCCGGGGCGAAGATGGCCTTGATGTGGCGAGGGGTTGGGCAGAGAAAACGGGGCAGAAAAACAAAAGGGAGCCATCGGCTCCCAAAGCGGTATTCAGATGCTTCTTGTTATGGTGCTCGTTGCGAGACACGGCCACATCCTATGCCGAGCGCGGATGGCGGGCAAGGCGAGCACAGTGACCCCCGTCATGTTTCTGCTCGTTTTATCGCCACATCCTGTCCACAAGGGGTGCCGGCTCACACCGCTGGCACGCCAGGATGCCATCGCCGCGCCAGGCTGTGACGAGACTGACATTTTAGTTGCAACAGAGATTGGTATAGTGAAGGGAACACCTGTGAGGAGAATCCCATGAGCGGAACCCATTACAAACATGTGCTGGTCGCGATCGACCTGTCGGAAGACAACCGCAAGGTGATAGAGAAGGCGGTGGACAGGGCCATCTCCAACGGCGCCAAGCTGTCGGTGATCCATGTGGACGTCGACCTCAAGGATCTCTACACCGAGATGATCGATATCGACATCGACAACGTGCAGGATCAGGTCATCGCCGAGGCGAAAGAGAAGCTGGAAACGTTCCTGGCGCCGGTGGAGTACCCCATCGAGAAGAAGCTGGTGATCTGCGGCGATCTCAGCGAGCGGGTCAACCAGGCGGTGCGCGATTACGATATCGACCTGCTGGTGTGCGGCCATCGCCAGAGCTTCTGGAGCCTGCTTACCTCCAGCGCCCGTCAGCTGATGAATACCGTGCCCTGCGACCTGCTGGTGGTGCCCTTGCAGAAGTGAGCAAACAGGCGTAGCTTGATATGCCATGAACATGACCGCATTCAACCATAAGCACTGGTGGTCCCGCTCCTAAACAGGCGGCACCGCGTTTCTATTCTACTTTTCCCAAAGAAAACACCGTGACCGCCGAGAGGCGGTCATTGTTTCTATCCCTTTGTCGCCTCCCGGCTCACCCCGACTGGAGAGAGTGACATGCAAGACCCCATCATACTGACCGGCGACCGCCCCACCGGCAAACTGCACATAGGCCACTACGTCGGTTCCCTGCGCCAGCGCGTGGCCGCCCAGCACCATTACCGTCAGTTCGTGATGATCGCCGATCTGCAGGCGCTGACCGACAACGGCCAGGACCCGGCCAGGGTGAGCGGCAACGTGCTGGAGGTGATGGCCGACTATCTGGCCGCAGGCCTGGACCCGGCCAAGACCACCTTCTGCCTGCAAAGCGCCCTGCCCGCCCTCCCTGAGCTCACCGGCTATTACCTCAATCTGGTCAGCGTCGCCCGGCTGGAGCGCAACCCCACGGTCAAGGCGGAGATCCAGCAAAAAGGGTTCGAGCGCAGCCTGCCGGCCGGTTTTCTGATCTATCCCGTCAGCCAGGCCGCCGACATCACCGCCTTTCGCGCCACCCATGTGCCGGTGGGCGAGGATCAGCTGCCCATGCTGGAGCAGACCAACGAGATAGTGCGCCGCTTCAATGCCCTGGTGGGCAAAGAGGTGCTGACCGAGTGTCAGCCTATTCTGAGCGACACCGGCCGCCTGCCCGGCATCGACGGCAAGGCCAAGATGTCCAAGTCCCTCGGCAATACCATAGAGCTCGGCATGTCGGAAGAGGCGATCCGGCAGGCGGTGTTCGCCATGTATACCGACCCCCATCATCTCAGGGTGAGCGATCCGGGTCAGGTGGAGGGAAATACGGTATTCGCCTATCTGGACGCCTTCCACCCGGACAAGGCCCTGGTGGCCGAGATGAAGGCCCACTACCGGCGCGGCGGCCTCGGCGACATGCGCTGCAAGCAGCTGCTCAACGACTGCCTGCAGAGCCTGATCGCGCCGATGCGGGCCCGCAGGCAGCAAGCCATGGCCGATCGCGGCGAACTGCTTCGGCTGCTGCGCCAGGGCACAGAGCAGGCCCGCGTCATCACGGCCGCCGTGCTGGCGGAGGTGAAGGGCGCCATGGGGCTCAACTACTTCCCCTGATCCGGCTCAGGCCGGACCGAGCGGCGTCAGGCCGTAGCGCGCCAGGGCCAGGGCATGGAGCTCGCCCTTGAGCCAGCGGATCGCCTCGTCGTGGGCGCTCAGGGGATGGCCCGCCATCAGGTAGACGATGGGAATGGCGGGATCGAGCTGGTGCAGCCGCAGCGGATAGTGCTGGCTGAAGTGGCGCCCTATCATCTCGGGCACCACCACCAGGTAGCGGCCGGTCGCCATCAGCTGGGGCACCGCCATGAAGCTCGGCAATCTGACCCCCAGCTCCCGTTCCACCCCGAAGCGGGCCAGCCAGAGATCCACCATGGCCTGGCTGTGGCCCCAGCTGGAGGTGTGAATATGGGGGCGGCCGATCAACTCGGCCGGCCCCAGGGTATCGGGCAACGCGCTGCCGAGGGGCGACAGGCAGACCAGGGGGTTGCTGAACCAGTCTTCGCGCCACAGCCGGGGGGAGAGATGATCCGCCCCGGCGAAGCCGACCACCAGATCCAGCTCCCCCTTCTCCAGTTCTCGCTCGTAGTCGCTGGCCGCCAGCTCGCACACCTCCAGGCGGCAATGGGGCGCCAGCTCATGGAGCCGCTCCACCATGGCCGGCACCAGGCCGTGCTCCACCGAGCCGGGCAGGGCCATGCGAAACACCCGGCGGGCGCTGGCGGGATCGAATCCCTTGGCCTGGCGCAGCCCCTGCTCCAGCATGGCCAGGGCCTGGCGCACCGGACCCGCCAGGGCCTTGGCCCGCTCGGTCGGCATCATCTCCCGCCGGCTCATGACGAACAGGGGATCATCCAGCGCCTGACGCAAGCGCCCCAGGGCATGGCTGACGGTGGACTGGGAGAGGTGCAGCCGTTCGGCGGCGCGGGTGACGTTGCGTTCCTGCATCAGCACATCGAACAGGGTGAGCAGGTTGAGGTCGAGGCGGGCGAGGGAGAGTTCCATCGATATTCACCATGGGTTAATGCCAACAATTCATTTTCGACATAGTAGCAGACTCCCTAGAATGCGCTCATTGATTGCATCACCGACAACGAGACAAGACATGCGTAGTTATCTGTTGCTGCTGGCCATCGGCCTGCTGTGGGGTTCCCAGTTCATCTTCATGCATCAGGCCGTGGCCGAGCTGCCCCCCATACTGGTGGCCGCCGGACGAGCCCTGTGCGGCAGCCTGACCCTGGGTCTGCTCTGCCTGTTCATGCGCCTCAAGAGCGAACATACCCCCTGGCGCACCTACATGCTGATCGCCCTGCTCGATGCCACCATCCCCTTCATCATGGTGGCCTGGGGTCAACAGTACGTGGATAGCGCCATCGCCGCCGTGGTAATGGGCTGTATCCCCTTCGTCACCATACTGATGGCGCCGCTGTTCATCTCGGGGGAGAAGATCACCAAGAGCAGCCTGCTCTCCGTGGTCATCGGCTTCGTCGGCGTGCTGGTGCTGTTCTGGCCCGAGCTGGCCGGCGGCATGAATGCCGGCCTGCTGGGCGCCATGGCGATCCTGTTCGGTGCCAGCTGCTTCGCCATCGGCCTGCTGATGATCAAGCGCTTCGCCAAGGATCACCCCGTGGTGGTGGCGCGCAACATCCTCATCTCCTCGGCCATCCAGCTGCTGATCGCCGCCCCCTTCCTGATCGACTTCGACCGACTCACCCTGCCGGGCCAGCGCGCCATCGGCGCCGTGGTCATGCTGGGCATCTTCTGTACCGGCCTGGTCTATTTCCTCTACATGGCGCTGATCCAGAAGGCGGGCCCCACCTTCGCCTCCTTCAGCAACTATCTGGTGCCCCTGTTCGGGGTGGTGCTGGGCGCCCTCTTCCTCGGCGAGCAGATCCACTCCACCACCGGGGTGGCGCTGGCCCTGATCCTGGGCTCGGTCGCCATGAACCAGTGGGCCCAGCAGAGACGCAGCCGTCGGGAGAACCTGTGTCAGGCATCCTGACCTCCCTGTGTGGCGGCCTGGTGCTGATCGCCGGCTGGCAGTACCGCCACAGGGTGGCGGGCCTGCTCGGCCTGCTGATGGTGCTGCTGCCCTGGCTGTTCGACGGCAGGCTGCAGGTCATGCTGGGGTATGCCTTCCGTGCCTGACGGGCACCCGGCCCGGCAGGAGAGTCCTCTCCTGCCGGTGGGGCCCATCGACGAACCCGCTCTGTTGCAACCGGTGCCCTGCACCGGTTTTTTATAGCCGGGATCCGTTACCGGGCCCGATAGCGATAACCCAGACGTTCGTTCTTGCGCGGCCCCCGGATCTGCCAGGCGAGCAGAAAGCCGTCCTCCCTCAGGATCAGCTCGGCGCTGTAGTGATCCTGGCCACAGAGGTGGGGCTCGGCGGTCAGCCAGCGATCCTCCCCTTGCGGCAACAGCTCGAACAGTTCGACCGGCTGCCCATAACGCAGATGGGCGAGACGGATCCCCCTATCGCTGTGCCGCCACCAGAAGCGGTTGTGCATGGCCAGCACCTTGCCATGGGGCGTGGTGTAGCGGCCCTGCTCGTCGAACAGCCAGCCCCCCTGATGATCGGTCACCCGCACCTCTCCCTCCCCACGGCCGCACCAGTCGGTCGCGGAGCCAGCCCCGTTGCTCGCCTCGAAGGCGAAAGATCCGATCTGTGGCAACCGCTCCCATAAACGCTGGATCGCGCCTTCCAACTCGGCCATCATAGCCACCTCCAAATTGACAACTGACGATAAATCAAACACATGAACTACTTGATAGGGGTTACCCTGCTCTGGTCCTTCTCCTTCAGCCTGATCGGGGTCTATCTGGCCGGTCAGGTGGATGCCTACTTCTCCGTGCTGACCCGCATCGTCCTCGCCAGCCTGGTGTTTCTGCCCTTCCTGCGCCGACGCTGGCTGCGCCCGGATCTGGCCCTCAAGCTGATGGCCCTCGGCGCCATCCAGCTCGGCATCATGTATCTGTTCTACTACCACTCCTTCCTGCTGCTGACGGTGCCGGAGGTGCTGGTGTTCACCATCTTCACCCCCCTCTATGTCACCCTGCTCCACGATCTGCTGGAGCGGCGCTTCAAGCCCATCTATCTGTGGGCGGCTCTGCTGGCGGTGCTGGGGGCGGCCGTCATCCGCTTCGACGGCCTGACCGAAAGCTATGTGCTGGGATTCCTGGTGGTACAGGGGGCCAACCTCAGCTTCGCCCTGGGGCAGGTGGGCTACAAGGTGCTGCTGGCACGGGAGAAAGAACAGCCGCCCCAGCATGCCGTGTTCGGCTGCTTCTATCTGGGGGCCCTGCTGATCGCCCTGCCCGCCTGGTGGCTGCTCGGCAAGCCGCAATATCCCAGCACCGGCTTGCAGTGGGGCATACTGCTGTGGCTGGGGGTCGGCGCGTCCGGCCTGGGTTACTTCCTGTGGAACAAGGGGGCGACCCTGGTCAGCAGCGGCGTGCTGGCCATCATGAACAACGCCCTGATCCCGGCGGGCCTGCTGGTGAACCTGATGCTGTGGGGGCGGGAGACGGATCTGCTGCGCCTCACCGTCGGCGGCCTGCTGATGCTGGCCTCCCTCTGGGTATGCAAGCCAGGGCGACTGGCCCGGGCCTGATCAGCCGACGACCTGGTTGTGTTCCTGACGGGCCTGACCATGGCAGGAGGCGAGCCGGGCGAGCAGGTGATCGATCTGCTCCCCCGGTTGATGCTGCACCAGGCCGATGCTGATGGTGACCGGGCGCTCCGGCAGCAGGCTGGCATCGGCAATCTCGAGGCGCAGCCGCTCGGCTATCTCCAGCGCATCCAGCCGCTCTATGCCGGGCAGCATCAGGATGAAGGTGTCATCATCCCAGCGGGCGAAGGGATCGTCCTTGCGCAGCTCGTGGCGCACGATGCGCGCCAGCTTGGCCAGCATGGCGTCGCAGTCCGCCTCGCCAAACAGCTGTAATATCTTGGCCCTGTGATCCACGGTCAGCTGCAGCAGGCTGAAGGCACCGCCCTGGCTTAGCCGCTCACCGAGCCGCTGCTCGAAGTGGCTGCGGCTCTCGAGCCCGGTCAGTGGATCCGTGCCCTGCGGCTCCGCCGCCTGGGCGTGGCGACAGCGGCGCACCATGCCGAGCAGATCGCCGTTCGCCATGCGCCTGGCCCGCTCGTCGAGCCGGATGTAGTGGCCGTCATGGTGCAGGATGCGGTAGTCCAGCCGCAGCGAGTCATGCCCATGCAGGCAGGCGGCGAACGCCTCGGCTACCCGCCCCATGTCATCCGGGTGAACCCGGGCCAGCCAGCTCATCTCATCCAGGGTCTCCGGGGTGAGGCCGAGCAGCGCCAGGCAGGAAGGATCCCGCTCTATCGCCTGATGCAGTGGCCAGCGCCAGACGCCGGCATCCATGATGGCCATGACATCCGCCATCAAGGAACAATCCAATTGGGTCACTGTATCCGCCAGCGGAGCCTTCAGTACATCCATCAAACGCCTCGAAACTGTAAAAATTATCATGAACCCCAATAAGTAGCATCGAGGCAAGGGATCGGCAATCCGGGTCCGGGCAAAAAACCGGGACGTCATGGCCAGGGCCGGGATCAGGCCACGCGGTAGCCTTCCATCAGGGTCTGCCAATTCTCGGGCACGAAGTGGAAACTGGTGTGCAGCTGCGCCTCCTTGTTGAAGGAGCGCAGCAGGCGCTCCAGATTGGCTTGCTGCCAGCTGCCCGGGGCGCGGATCTCCCCCTTGTCGAAATCGATCACCCAGACCTTCTGATCCTTGTCGAGCAACAGGTTGTGGCTGTTGAGATCCGCATGGTAGACGCCGGCATCGTGCAACTGGCGGATCGCCTGGCCGACCCGCAGCCAGATGTCGGCCGCGATGGGGCCTCGCTTGAGCAAGGCCACCAGGTCCTTGGCGCCGCGAATGCGCTCGATCAGGATGTCGGCCCGATAGAAGGGGCCCTGCTTGACCATGCGGGCCGCAAACGGCCGCGGTACCGGCAAGCCCTGTTCGCTCAGCTGGGCCAGCAGGCTGTACTCGGCCATGGCCCGGCTCGACTCCACCCCTTCGAACCAGAAGCGATCCCGCACCACCTTGCCCACCATGCCGCCACGGTAGTAGTGGCGCAACACCAGATGGCACGACTCCCCCTTCACGAACCAGGTCACACCGCGACCGATGGCGGACCCCACCACCTTGCCCTGATCCTGCCACCAGCCGGGATCGAACAGCCTGGGCGAGGGGTTGTGGAAGTGATCATCGGCAAACCAGCACACCTGGTTCTTGTCGGTTTGAATTTGCATCTGGCGGGTTCCGGGCAGTGATTGGCCGCAATTTTACAATCCACGAGGGAGTTTGCATAATGCCATTCATCGATTTCCCATCCATTGCGCCACATCATGCTGCCGTTCCAAACGCCACCCTCTTCCATCTGCATCCTGCGGCTCTCCGCCATCGGGGATTGTTGCCATGCGCTGGCCCTGGTGCGCGTCATTCAGCGGGCATGGCCAGAGACTCGCATCACCTGGGTCACCGGCAAGCTGGAGGCCGGGCTGTTTGCCGATCTGCCCGGCGTCGAGGTGATCCCCTTCGACAAGGGCCAGGGCTGGCGCGGTTATCGCGATCTGTGGCGTCGGCTGGCGGGCCGCAGGTTCGATGCCCTGCTCCATCTGCAGGCGGCCCTGCGGGCCAGCATCGCCACCCTCGGCATCCGGGCCGGGGTCAAGCTCGGCTTCGACCGGGAGCGGGCCAACGATGGCCAATGGCTTTTCACCAATCACCAGGTGCCCTCTCCCGCCTCTCCCCATGTGCTGGACGGCTTCCTCGCCTTCGCCAGGGAGCTCGGCATCCAGGATCTGACCCCGGACTGGCAACTGCCCATCAGCCCGGAGCACCAGGCCTGGGCCAGAGAGCAGATTGACGGCAAGCCCACCCTGCTCATCTGCGCCGCCGCCAGCAAGCCCTTCAAGAACTGGACCGCGGCCGGTTATGCCGCCCTGGCGGACCATGCCGCGGCCAGGGGGATGCAGGTCTACCTGTGCGGCGGACCGGCCAAGCTGGAGCGGGATCTGGCCGCCGAGATCCGGCGCTTAAGCCAGAGCAAGCCGGCCGACCTGGTGGGACAGACCAGCCTCAAGCAGCTGCTGGCCCTGATCAAGGAGGCGAGCCTGGTGCTGGCGCCAGACACGGGGCCCACCCACATGGCAACCATGGTCGGAACCCCCGTCATCGGCCTCTATGCCCACCACAACCCGGCCCGCACCGGTCCCTACCTGGCGCGGGACCGAGTCGTCAGCGTCTATCAGGAACTCATTGAAGCCGAGACCGGCAAGCCCCTCGATCAGTTGAGCTGGCGTACCCGGCTCAAGGATCCGGACGCCATGGCCAGGCTGCCGATAGCACGGGTGATCGCCCGATTCGACGAATATTGGCAGCAAAGCGCAGGATCCATCGAAAATCCCGAGTGATCAGCGAGAGATAACCTGATGGTCAGCCGGCGGCTTGCTCGCCAGAATGGCGGCCGTGTGGAGGCGACTCCCACAGCAAGCTACGAATCCTTTGATCGGCTGGAATATGATTCCGGCCGTTTTTTTATCTGCCGCCGTCTGCTACCATCTGCCGCCTTCATATGCCCCAGTGGCTTAATTTTCCGCGTTTTGTGCTTGGCTGTCGCCCTGTCGGGCACAAGACGGCGGCCTCTGCTACAACCAGAACACTATCATCGCTTAAAGGTACGGACATGGCGCAACAAGGCACCCTCTACATCATCTCCTCCCCGAGCGGAGCGGGTAAGTCCAGTCTGATCAGTGCCCTGCTCAGCCAGCCGGAAGCCGCCGGCCGGATGCAACTCTCCGTCTCCCACACCACCCGCGCCATGCGCCCGGGGGAAGAGAACGGGGTGCACTACCATTTCGTGCCGGTAGATGAGTTCAAGGCGCTGATCGAACGCGGCGATTTTCTGGAGTGGGCAGAGGTATTTGGCAACTACTACGGCACCTCCCGCGCCGCCATCGAGGCCTGCCTGGCCCAGGGCATCGATGTCTTTCTCGACATCGACTGGCAAGGCGCCCGCCAGATCCGCGAGCAGATGGAGACCCGCTCCATCTTCATACTGCCGCCGAGCCGCCCCGAACTGGAGCGCCGCCTGATCGGCCGCGGCCAGGACAGCGAAGAGGTGATCCGGGGTCGCATGGCGAAAGCCGTTGCCGAAATGGTGCACTACGACGAGTATGACTATGTCATCATCAACGAAGAGTTCGAGCTGGCCCTGTGCCAACTCAAGGCCATCATAGAGAGCCAGAGGTTGACGACGGGCCGCCAGCAGCAGGCACAACAAAACTTGCTACAACAGCTACTGGCGGAATAAGCTAAAACCAAGTAAACTTTTGCGTCATTTTTAAACACTGGAGTCCTGCATGGCACGCGTTACTGTAGAAGATGCTGTAAAACAGGTAGGTAACCGTTTTGACCTGGTGCTGGTCGCCGCGCGCCGCGCCCGTCAGATCGCGGTT
This sequence comes from Aeromonas sobria, assembly GCF_050266975.1. Lineage (GTDB taxonomy): Bacteria > Pseudomonadota > Gammaproteobacteria > Enterobacterales > Aeromonadaceae > Aeromonas > Aeromonas sobria_B. The sequence goes on along the minus strand of NZ_JBKISU010000023.1, from coordinate 42,415 downwards.
CAAGGTAAAGATCCCCTGGTTGACGAAGAGAACGACAAGCCGACTGTTATCGCCCTGCGTGAGATCGAGCTGGGTCTGGTGAACAATCAAGTAATGGACACCCAGGACCGTTACGAGCAGCAGGAGCAGGAAGCCGCCGAGCTGGCTGCCGTTGCCGCTATCGCCGAAGGGCGCGGTTAAGTCCTCCAAGCCGGCACCCGCCCGGGTGCCGACTGTTCTCCCCCATTTACAACCGCTCGAAAACCTCGCAAACTCAGGGCTATACCCTCAATATCACGGATTGCTGAATTACCGCAGCGGGGCATGTCTTGTATCTATTTGAAAATCTTAAAGAAGTAGCTAGTTCTTATCTGCCAGCAGAGCAGGTTGAGAAACTCAAGCAAGCCTATGTGGTAGCCCGCGATGCTCACCAGGGTCAGATGCGATCCAGTGGTGAACCCTATATTACCCACCCGGTCGCGGTAGCCCGCATCCTGGGGGACATGCGTCTGGACCACGAGACCCTGATGGCCGCCGTGCTGCACGATGTCATCGAGGACACCCCGGTCACCAAGGCCGAGCTGGCAGAGCTGTTTGGCGATGCGGTGGCCGAGCTGGTCTCCGGCGTCTCCAAACTCGACAAGCTGAAGTTTCGCGACCGCAAGGAAGCCCAGGTCGAGAACTTCCGCAAGATGATGATGGCCATGACCCAGGACATCCGGGTCATCCTGATCAAGCTGGCCGACCGCACCCACAACATGCGCACCCTGGGCTCGTTGCGCCCGGACAAGCGCCGCCGCATCGCCCGCGAGACCTTGGAGATCTTCGCCCCCATCGCCAACCGCCTCGGCATCCATACCATGAAGAACGAGCTGGAAGAGCTCGGCTTCGAGGCGCTCTACCCCATGCGCTCCCGGGTGCTGAAGGAGTCGGTACGCCGTGCCCGTGGCAATCGCCGCGAGATCATCGAATCGATCCAGAGCGAAATCCAGGGGAGGCTGCAGGAGTCCGGCATCGAGGCCCAGGTGAGCGGTCGCGAGAAGAACATGTTCTCCATCTACAACAAGATGGAGAAAAAAGAGCTGCAATTTCATGAGGTAATGGATATCTATGCCTTTCGCGTCAAGGTGAAGGACATAGACACCTGTTACCGGGTGCTGGGGCAGATGCACAGCCTCTACAAGCCCCGTCCCGGCCGCTTCAAGGATTACATCGCCATCCCCAAGACCAACGGCTACCAATCCCTGCACACCTCCCTGGTGGGGCCGCACGGGGTGCCGGTCGAGGTGCAGATCCGCACCGAGTACATGGATCAGATGGCCGACAAGGGGGTTGCCGCCCACTGGGCCTACAAGCAGGATGGCGACAGCTCGGGCACCACGGCCCAGATCCGCGCCCAGCGCTGGATGCAGAGCCTGCTTGAGCTGCAGCAGAGCGCCGGCAGCTCGTTCGAGTTCATCGAAGGGGTCAAGACAGACCTGTTCCCGGACGAGATCTACGTGTTCACCCCGGAGGGGCGCATCATGGAACTGCCCACCGGTGCCACCCCGGTGGATTTCGCCTACACGGTCCACACGGACATAGGCCATGCCTGCGTCGGTGCCAGGGTCGACCGCCACCCCTATCCCCTCAGCAGCCAGCTGCAATCCGGTCAGACGGTGGAGATCATCACGGCGCCGGGGGCCCGCCCCAATGCGGCCTGGCTCAACTTCGTGGTGACCACCAAGGCCCGCTCCAAGATCCGCCAATTCCTCAAGAACCTGCGCACCGAGGAGTCCGTGGTGCTCGGCCGTCGCCTGCTCAATCATGCCCTGGGCGCCAAGAACATAGAGGACATCCCGGAAGCCCGTATCAAGCAGGTGCTGACCGATACCAAGCACGAGAACCTGCATGGCCTGCTGGCCGATATCGGCCTGGGCAATGCCATGAGCGTCATGGTCGCCCGCCGCATGCAGGCCGATGAGCTGCCCCAGGACGATCAACCCAGGAGCAGCAGCAAGAAGATGCCGATCAAGGGTGCCGACGGCATGCTGGTCACCTTCGCCAACTGCTGCCGCCCGATCCCGGGGGATGCCATCATCGCCCACATCAGCCCGGGCAAGGGGCTGGTGATCCACCAGGAGTCGTGCCGCAACATCAAGGGCTACAGCCGCGAGCCGGACAAATACCTGCCGGTGCAGTGGGAAGTGGATCCGGATCAGGAGCAGGAGTTCAAGACCGGCATCCATATCGAGATCGTCAACCACCAGGGCGCCCTGGCGGAGCTGGCCAACGTGATCGCCGCCACCGGTGCCAACATTCACGGCATCAGTACCGAGGAGAAGGATGGCCGCGTCTATCTGGTCACCCTGCTGATCACCACCAAGGGGCGCATCCATCTGGCCAACATCATGCGCAAGATCCGGGTCATGCCCAATGTACTCAGGGTGAGCCGACAGAAGAACTGATCCCACAAGCGGCGCAAGCCGCCTGTTGCTTTTCAAGAGACCATCATGGCCCCACGCCATAGCAACCCCATATGACACTTGAACGCTTTAAATGGATCTCCGATATGCTGGCCCGGCGCCAGCTCGATCTCACCGTCTGCATGCAAGAGATGCGTGCACCAGCCCCACGCCATAGAAACCCATATGACACCTGAACGCTTTAAACGGATCTCCGACATGCTGGCCCAGCGCCAGCTCGATCTCACCGTCTGCATGGAAGAGGTGCATAAACCGCATAACCTGGCCGCCATCGTCCGCACCGCCGATGCCATCGGCATCCACCGGGTTCACGCCGTCTGGCCAAAGACCTGGATCCACAAGCGCAAGGGCACGGCCCGCGGCAGCCAGAACTGGGTCGACGTCAAGCTGCACCCGGACATCGGCAGTGCCGTGGCCGAACTGAAAGCCTCCGGCATGCAGATCCTGGCGACACATCTATCTGAAAATTCAGTAGATTTTCGCTCCATCGACTACACCAGGCCGACCGCCATCCTGGTGGGCCAGGAGAAGCACGGCATCGGCGAAGAGGCGCTGGCCCTGGCCGATCACCATATCGTCATTCCCATGGTGGGCATGGTGCAGTCCCTCAACGTCTCTGTGGCCGCCGCCGCCATCCTGTATGAGGCTCAGCGCCAGCGCGAGCTGGCCGGCTGCTATCGGCGGGGCTGCCCACTCGACCTGGAAGAGCAGAACAGCATACTGTTCGAGGGGGGCTACCCCGTCTATGCCCAGCTCTGCAAGGAAAAAGAGATGCCATATCCCCAGCTGGGTCCGGCCGGCGAGATCCTGGCGGACGAGGCCTGGTGGCAACGGATGCAGCTGACCCGCAAGGGCTGGGCCGCACAACAGGAAGATCAAGCGTGGCAGGAGGAGTGATGGAGAATCCCTTCGGTAGCTGGCTGGAATCCCAGGTCATACGGGATCATCTCAGCAACCCCAATATCGAGGCAGGCGACTACAGCTACTATTCCGGCTACTACCATGGCAAACCGTTCGAGGATCACTGCGTACGCTATCTGCTGGGCGACGGCTCGACCCGGGATACTTGGGAGAGCGGCATCTGGGGCGAAGTGGATCGCCTGATCATCGGCAAGTTCTGCTCCATAGGTTCGGGTGCCACCTTCATGCTGGCCGGCAATCAGGGCCACCGGCTGGATTGGGCCTCTACCTTCCCCTTCGACGCCACCCGCTTCGGTGATGGCGTACACGATGGCTTCCAGCGCAAGGGAGACACCCGGATTGGCAACGACGTCTGGATAGGCTCGGAAGCGATGATCATGCCCGGCATCACCATCGGTGATGGTGCTGTCATTGCCACCCGCGCCGTGGTGACCAAAGATGTGGCCCCTTACACCATAGTGGGCGGCAACCCGGCCCAACCTATCCGGCGCCGCTTCAGCGATGAACAGATAACCCAACTGCAAACCATGCAGTGGTGGGACTGGCCCCTGCCCCGTTTGCAAGCCAGCATGGCGCTGCTCTGCTCGGGAGATATCGCCGCCCTTTATCACCATTGGCAACAGGAGTGTGCCTGATGAAATCCCTCTCTCTTCCCCTGTTGGCCCTGACCCTGTTCTCTGCCGGAGCCCTTGCCGTGACCAATCCCTATCAGCTCGCCACCGAAGCCGAGGTCCCCGCCCTCCATCAGCAAACCCTGCCCGACTTCTGGCGCCAGCATGCCGTTGAGGGAGAGTTTGAAGGCAAGGATGGGGTGACCATCCGCTACGCCGCCCTGCGCCAGGCCAAGGTGGACCGCGCCATCCTCATCGTCAACGGCCGGGTCGAGACCTATCTCAAGTATCAGGAGCTGGCATGGGATCTGTGGCGTCAGGGCTACAGCCTCTACCTGATAGACCATCGCGGCCAGGGGATGTCGGATCGGCTGCTGGCAGACAGAGAGAAGGGCTATGTGGCCAACTTCGAGGACTATGTGGCGGATCTGAAGCAGTTTCACGACCAGGTGATCCTGGCAGACCAGCCCGCCAAGCTGTTCCTGCTGGCTCACTCCATGGGGGGAGCCATCTCGGCACGCTATCTGGAACGCTGGCCAGATGACATCCGCGCCGCCGCCCTCTCCTCCCCCATGATGGGCATTCACCTCGGCGGCCTGCCCCACTGGCTTGCCAAGGGGCTCACCGCCACCATGGCCAGGGTCGGTGGCTGGCTGGGCGAGCCCCCCTACGGTCCCGGCCAGGGCGCCTATCAGGATCAGGGTTTCGCGGGCAATGAACTGACCCACAGCGAGGCACGCTACGCCGCCTTCCGTCGGCAATACGAGCAAACACCCCAGGTCAAGCTGGGGGGCGCCACGGCGCACTGGATCCACCAGGGGATGACGGGGGCAGAGCGGGCCCTGGCGGAGGCGGGCAACATCAAGACGCCGCTGTTGGTACTGCAGGCGGGGGAGGATAGTGTGGTCGACAACCAGGCCCAGACCGACTTCTGCCAGCGCGCCCCCTGCGAGGGCGGCCAGCCCCTGCGCATCGACGGCGCCTGGCATGAGCTCTTCATCGAGGCCGATGACAAGCGCCAACCCGCCCTCACCGCCATCCTGGACTTCTTCGGCCGCTTCTAGCCGCCGTTGGCCCATCGTCAGCGGTGCCCGGGCTGGTTATTTTTTGTAACCCTAAATAAATGGGGCGAGCCCAATGGCTGGAGTACACTGCCCCGGCATTTCTGTGAAACCGAGGTAACGATGTTCAAGGTAGTTGTATCCGATCTCGACGGTACCCTGCTCAACAAGCAGCACCAGATCTCCCCCCGCACCCGCGACACCCTGCACCGGCTGGTGGCCAAGGGCATCAAGTTCGTGGTGGCCACCGGACGCCATCACGTGGATGTTCGCACCATTCGCGATACCCTCGGGCTGGACATCTACCTCATCACCTCCAACGGTGCCATGGTCCATGACAAGCAGGACAAGCTGGTGTTCAACCAGTCCCTGCCGGCGGAGGTTGCCGCCGAACTGATCGCCCTGCCCCGCGCCCCCGACATCCACCTCAACATCTATCAGGGGGATGAGTGGCTGGTCGAGGAGGAGCTGCCCTGGCTGCTCAGCTTCCATGACGAATCCGGCTTCAACTATCGGCTGGTCGATCTCCAGGCCCAATCGAAGGAAGGGATCAGCAAGGTGTTCTACATAGGCGAGCACGAGAAGCTGCTGCCCATTGAAGCCCGGCTCAACGCCCAATACGGTGACAGGCTCAATGTCACCTTCTCCCTGCCGGACTGCCTCGAGGTGATGCATGCCGGAGTGCACAAGGGCAATGCGGTGCAGGCGGTCTTGGCCCAGCATGGGCTGGAGATGTCTCAGGCGGTGGCCTTCGGCGATGGCATGAACGACTTCGAGATGCTGGACATGGTGGGCCGTGGCGTGGTGATGGACAATGCCCACGATCGCCTCAAGCTGGCCCTGCCCCGCCACGAGCGCACCCTGAGTTCGGATGAAGACGGGGTGGCCGTCTACCTGGAGCAGCTGTTCTCGCTCTCCCCCTGCCCCCAGACCGAATAAGCGCAACAGAGGCGCCCCCGGCCGGATCGGGGGTTGCCTTGCGGCGCAGCTCAGGCGTCAGAATGCGAAAAACCCCGCCGAAGCGGGGTTTTTCTGAAGATGGTCGGTGATAAAGGATTCGAACCTTTGACCCTCTGGTCCCAAACCAGATGCGCTACCGGGCTGCGCTAATCACCGAGATATTTGGCATTCAAAAACAAAAAATGACCTTGCCGGTCATCTCTCGCATTCAGTCAGTATGGTGCGAAGAGAGGGACTCGAACCCTCACACCCGGGGGGCACTAACACCTGAAGCTAGCGCGTCTACCAATTCCGCCACCTTCGCGTACCTAACCAACTGTCACTTCTTCAGCTTGAATGGGGTGGCTGATGGGGCTCGAACCCACGACAACCGGAATCACAATCCGGGACTCTACCAACTGAGCTACAGCCACCACAGCTGTTTTTCGTTCCACAACACGCCCGCTATTCGGCGCACGTTTGATGGTGCGCCCGACAGGATTCGAACCTGTGACCTCTGCCTCCGGAGGGCAGCGCTCTATCCAGCTGAGCTACGGGCGCTACGCTGTCGAACGGGGCGGATTATTCATTACCCGGGACGACTTGTCTACTCTTTTTTTATTCTATCGATTCAACTGCTTCTTTTTCAGTCACTTGGCATCATTTTCCATCACTAACTCGGTGTTAGGCCCAGATCGGCACCAAGATGGCTCGTTTATGCTGCTTCTGTTTCCTTGACTTGCCTCCACATGATTCTAGAATGAATGAACGTTCATTCATGCGATCACCACAAGAGCCATGGACAAGAAAGAACGCATCTTCGATGCGGCACACGACATTCTCGCCGAACAGGGCTTCCATGGACTCTCTATTGCCCTGGTCGCCAAGCAAGCAAGGGTAGCGACCGGAACCATTTATCGCTATTTTAGCGATAAGGAAGACCTGATCCGCCTGCTTTATCGGCACACCATCCAACAATGTCATGATCTGATCATGAGTGACGTGGATATAGAAGAGACAACATTCACGCAATATCGACAACTGTGGCTCAATATTCATCAGATCTTTGCCTCCGACCCCAATGCCCTCACCTGCAAGCTGCAGTATGAGAGTTCGCCGCTGGCCTGCGAGCTGGAGAAGGACCCCGTGATACTGGCGCTGTGGGAACCCCTGGATCGCTTCTATGAACGGGGACGGACATCGGGACTGTTTATCGATCTGCCGCTCAGGGTGTTGCAAACACTCAGCCTGGATAGCGCAGCCCAGCTGATGCAACAGTGCTGGGTGCATGAGCTGGAACTGACGGACAGCCAGCGGGAGGCGGTGATACACGCCAGCTGGCAAGCCATATTACAACCCTCAACCTCTCTACCAGGAATCTGTTCATGAAAAAGTGGATGGTCATTATGTTGTTGATCGCGTTCGCCCTCTTTGGCAGCGTCATCGGCTTCAACATGTTCAAACAGAAGAAGATCGCCGAGTACATGGCCAACCGGCCCGAACCTGAATTTCCGGTAACCGCCATGGTCGCCCAGGCACAGGACTGGACCCCGACCATAGAGGCAATCGGCTTCATCGAGCCAAACCAGGGGGTCACACTGTCGACCGAGCTGGCGGGCACCATAGACCAGATCGCCTTCGAATCCGGGATGGCCGTCAAGGCTGACCAGCTGCTGATCGGACTGGACTCCAGCGTCGAGAAGGCCAATCTGCGCTCCTCCACCGCCAGATTGCCCGCCGCCCGGGCCAAGTTCGAGCGCTACCAGAACCTCTACCAGAAGAACTCCATCTCCCGGGATCAGCTCGACGACGCCGAGGCGAGCTACCGCTCCCTGGAGGCCGACATCGAGAGCCTGAGGGCCACCATAGCCCGTCGGGAAGTCCATGCGCCGTTCGCCGGCGTCGTCGGCCTGCGCAATGTCTTCCTCGGCCAGTACATGGAGCCGGGCACCGACATAGTGCGCCTGGAAGACATCAGCGTGATGCGCCTGCGCTTCACCGTGCCCCAGACCGATATCTCCAAGATAAGCCTGGGCCAGACCATCAAGATCAGCGTGGATGCCTATCCGCAGACCGAGTTCAACGGCAAGATCAGCGCCATCGAGCCCGCCGTCAACTACCAGAGCGGTCTGATCCAGGTGCAGGCCGACATCCCGAACAACGGCGGCAAACTGCGCTCCGGCATGTTCGCCCGCGCCAGCATCATTCTGCCGACCATCAAGGATCAGATAGTGCTGCCGCAAAATGCCATCACCTTCACCCTGTATGGCCAGAACGTCTATGTCATCAAGGAGAAGGACGGCGTCAAGCGTGCCACTCAGGTGGTGGTCAAGGTTGGCGAGCGCCGCGGCAATGACGCCCATATTCTGAGCGGCCTCAAGGCCGGCGATGAGGTGGTGCTGTCCGGGCAGGTGCGACTGAGTAACGACACCAAGGTCAAGGTCGAGCAGAACAACGCCCTGGCCGCCCCGGCACAACCCCCGATGCTGTAAGCGCGGAGATCCGTAATGCGATTTACTGACATATTCATAAAACGGCCCGTGCTGGCGATCTCGATCAGTTTCCTGATCGCCTTGCTCGGCTTCCAGGCCATCTTCAAGATGCAGGTGCGGGAATATCCCGAGGTCATCAACACCGTCATCACGGTCAATACCAGCTACTATGGCGCCAGCTCTGATCTGATCCAGGGGTTCATCACCCAGCCGCTGGAACAGGCGATAGCCCAGGCAGACAACATCGACTTCATGACCTCCTCCAGTCAGCTTGGCAGCTCGACCGTGACGGCCTACATGAAGCTGAACACGGATCCCAACGCCGCCCTGTCCGACATCCTGGCCAAGGTCAACTCGGTGCGATCCCAGCTGCCCAAGGAGTCTGAGGATCCGTCCGTCACCTCCTCGACCGGCTCCACCACCGCGGTGCTCTACCTCGGCTTCACCAGCCCAGAGCTCAACTCGAGCCAGATCACCGACTACCTGGAGCGGGTCATCAAGCCCCAGCTGTTCACCGTGGGCGGTGTCTCCAAGGTGGATCTGTACGGGGGAACCGAGTTCGCCCTGCGGGTCTGGCTGGATCCGGCCAAGATGGCGGCATTCGATCTGACCGCCAGCGACGTGATGACGGTGCTCAACAGCAACAACTATCAGTCGGCCACCGGCCAGTCCACCGGCTACTTCATGCTGTTCAACGGCGACGCCAAGACCCAGGTCACGAATACCGAAGAGCTCAAGCGTCTGGTGGTCTCGACCCGGGAAGGCAAGGTGATCCGCCTGTCCGACATCGCCAAGGTGAGTCTGGAGAAGAGCCACGACATCTATCGCGCCACCGCCAACGGTCGTGAAGCCGTGGTCCTGGCCATCAACGCATCCCCGACCGCCAACCCGATCAACATCGCCCACGACGTGCTGGCGCTGCTGCCCAGCCTCAAGAGCAACATGCCGAGCACCATGGAGCTGAACATCCTCTATGACTCGACCGTGGCGATCAACGAATCCATCAACGAGGTCATCAAGACCATACTGGAAGCGGCCGCCATCGTACTGGTGGTGATCACCCTGTTCCTGGGCTCGTTCCGTGCTGTCATCATCCCCATCATCACCATCCCCTTGAGTCTGATCGGGGTGGTGATGGTGATGGACATGTTCGGTTTCTCCATCAACCTCATGACCCTGCTGGCCATGGTGCTCGCCATCGGTCTGGTGGTGGATGATGCCATCGTGGTGCTGGAGAACGTCGACCGGCACATCAAGGAGGGTGAAGAACCGTTCCGGGCCGCCATCATAGGCACCCGGGAGATAGCCGTGCCCGTCATCGCCATGACCCTGACCCTGGCGGCCGTGTACGCCCCCATCGCCCTGATGGGTGGCATCACGGGCTCCCTGTTCAAGGAGTTCGCCCTGACCCTGGCGGGGGCCGTGTTCGTGTCGGGCATCATAGCCCTGACCCTCTCCCCCATGATGTGCTCCGTGATGCTCAAGGCCAACGCCAAACCGGGCAAGTTCGAGAGCACGGTGCACCACCTGCTCGAGCGCATGACGGATCGCTACGATCGTATGCTGCACGCCGTGATGCACAAACGTCCCGTGGTCATCGTGTTCGCCGTCATAGTGTTTGGCAGCCTGCCGCTGCTGTTCAAGTTCATCCCGAGCGAACTGGCGCCGTCCGAAGACAAGGGGGTCATGGCGGTGCTGGGCACGGCGCCCTCGAACGCCAACCTGGACTACATAGAAAACACCATGAAAGACGTGAACAAGATCCTGGATGACCAGCCGGAGATCGCCTATTCACAAGTCTTCTCCGGTGTCTTCAACGCCAACCAGGCCTTCGGCATCGCCTCCCTCAAGCCCTGGAGCGAACGGGAAGCCAGCCAGAAAGAGGTGCTCGACAGGGTTGGTCAGCAGGTGCAGCACATCCCCGGCATGTCCATCACCACCTTCCAGTTCCCCGAACTGCCAGGTGCCTCCAGTGGCTTGCCGATCCAGTTCGTCATCACCACCCCCAACAGCTTCGAAAGCCTCTTCATCGTGGCCAGCGAGATGCTGACCGAGGCCCAGGCCAGTGGCCAGTTCGTCTATTCGGATCTCGATCTGAACTATGACTCGGCCACCATGAAGATCAGCATCGACAAGGACAAGGCCGGTGCCTATGGCATCACCATGCAGGACATTGGCGTCACCATGGGCACCATGATGGCGGATGGCTACGTCAACCGTATCGATCTGGATGGCCGCTCCTACGAGGTGATCCCCCAGGTGGAGCGCAAGTACCGCCTCAACCCTGAGTCCATGAAGGGTTACTATGTGCGTGCCGCCGATGGCCGTGCCGTGCCCCTCGGCAGCCTGATCTCCATCGAGGTGGTTGGCGAGCCCCGCGCCCTGCCCCACTTCAACCAGCTCAACTCGGCCACCATTGGCGCCGTACCCACCCCGGGCGTGGCCATGGGGGATGCCATCGGCTGGTTCGAGACGGCCGCCGCCGACAAGCTGCCCCAGGGCTATCGCTATGACTTCATGGGCGAGGCACGCCAGTTCGTCACCGAGGGCAGTGCGCTCTACGCCACCTTCGCCCTGGCCCTGGCCATCATCTTCCTGGTGCTGGCCATCCAGTTCGAATCCGTGCGCGACCCCCTGGTGATCATGGTGTCGGTGCCGCTGGCCATCAGTGGTGCCCTGATCGCCCTGGCCTGGGGCATGGCCACCATGAACATCTACTCCCAGGTGGGCCTGATCACCCTCGTCGGCTTGATCACCAAGCACGGCATCCTGATCTGCGAGGTGGCCAAGGAGGAGCAGCTGCTGCACGGCATGAACCGGATGGAAGCCGTGATGCAGGCGGCCAAGGTACGACTGCGTCCGATCCTGATGACCACGGCGGCCATGATAGCCGGCCTGATCCCGCTGATGTACGCGACCGGCGCCGGCGCCGCCCAGCGCTTCAGCATCGGCATCGTCATCGTGGCGGGCCTGGCCATCGGCACCCTGTTCACCCTGTTCGTGCTGCCGGTCATCTACACCTTCCTGGCATCCGAGCATGAGCCGCTCAAGGAGTTCGACGAGTCGATCCCTCCCAAGGCGAAGGCGGGTCATTGATCCCCTGACGCAAGAGGCCCCGCGAGGGGCCTCTTCTTCATCCACATCCAGGGTCCGGCGACGGACCAATAAAAAGCGGCCACCCCGGGGTGGCCGCTTTCATGTCCGGCGCTTGCCGGCTCAGCCCAGACGCTTGACCGAGCGACGCACGATCAGTTCCGGCTGCACCGTCATGGACTCGACTTCGAGCTCCTTGTTGCGGATCCGGCTCACCAGCTGCTGCACCGCCAACAGGCCGAGCTCGGCCTTGGGGTGGCGAATGGTGGTGAGCGGCGGGCTGGAGAAGCGCGCCATCTCAACGTCGTCATAGCCGATGACGGAGATGTCGTCGGGTACCTTGACCCCCGCCTCCCAGGCCGCGCAGATGGCGCCGATCGCCATGGGGTCGTCGAAGGCGAACACCGCGGTCGGCCGCGGCGTCAGGGCCAGGATGCGCTGCATCTGGTCGAACCCGCTCTGGCTCTCGTAATCCCCTTCGAAGATCTGCTCCTCTTTCAGGGTGAGGCCCTGCTCGGCCAGGGCATCGCGCACCCCGTCCAGGCGCTGCTGGGTGGTCGGCTTGTCGATGTGCCCCGTGATGCAGACGATCTCCCTGTGCCCCTGCTCCAGCAGGTGGTTGACCGCCATACGGGCACCGATGCGGGCGTTGTCATTGATGACGTTGGCAAAATCGCACTCTGTGCCCCAATCCAGCACCACCTGGGGCACATTCTTGTGAATGCGCAGCATGTCACGCAGCGGCGTGTCTATGTCGGTCCCCAGCACCAGCAGGCCATCGACCCGCTTCTCCATCAGCATCTTGAGGTAGTGCTGCTGGCGAGGAGGCTGGTTCTCGGTGTTGCACAGGATCAGGCTGTAACCCTGCTCGAAGCAGTAAGCCTCGACGCCGCGCACCACTTCCGCGAAGAAGGGGTTGGCGCTGGTGGTCACCAGCATGCCTATGGTCTTGGTCGAATTGATCTTGAGGCTGCGTGCCACCGAATTGGGTGCGTAGTTGAGCTCTGCCACCGCCTCAAGCACTTTCTGGGTCGCGTCTTCGCTGACCCGACGGGTGTGATTGAGTACATGTGAGACGGTGGAGATGGATACGCCCGCCCTGGAGGCGACATCTTTGATTGTGGCCATCTCTGTCTCCTGAATATGAAAAAGCGGAACCTTAGCAGATTTCCCGAATAAAGGCTTGAAATTCACGGGAACTGTCAAGCAATTACCGCTGCCGGCTAATCTAGGTGCTCCCCCTGATTTGCGCAAACGGATTTTGAACGAAATGGGAGCAGCATCAGAGTAAAAACTCCTCAGCTTTTTCCGCTATCAAATCAAACAGATTCAAATGTTAACTTGATGTTGCCGAGTCAATTCAGCAGGAAACACCAGCTAAATGTCTATACATAGCGATTAGCTTCATTCAACACCCTGCAAGTCCCCCCCCAGCCATATCTTTAACAGCTTGTTATTACCGGGGCAGGAGTGATAGAACCTTAACTATTGCCGGACAAGCGGGAAGTCTGTCCGGAGTGAAACAATCCACTGATTAAAGGGACGAATCTATGAATAACTGGAGCAAGGTAGCGGTCAGGGCAGCGGTTTCTATGGCGCTGTTTGGTTCTGTTTCCATGGCACATGCCGCCGACACCATCAAGATTGGCATCGCCGGGCCCGTCACCGGGCCGGTCGCTCAATATGGCGACATGCAGTTCACCGGCGGCAAGATGGCGGTCGAGATGATCAACCAGGCCGGCGGCATCAAGGGCAAGCAGATCGAAGCCGTCATCTATGACGATGCCTGCGATCCCAAGCAGGCGGTGGCCATCGCCAACAAGGTGATCAACGACGGCGTCAAGTTCGTGGTGGGTCACCTCTGCTCCGACAACACCCTGCCCGCCTCCGACATCTATGAAGATGAAGGGGTGCTGATGGTCACCCCCGCCTCCACCAACCCCAAGATCACCGAGCGTGGCTACCAGCTGACCCTGCGTACCATAGGTCTGGACAGCGACCAGGGCCCGACCGCCGCCAAGTACATCATCGAGCAGGTCAAGCCCCAGCGCGTCGCCGTCATCCACGACAAGAAGCAGTACGGCGAAGGCATCGCCTCCAGCGTGAAAGCCGCCCTGGACAAGGCCGGCACCAAGGTGGTGGCGTTTGAAGGCATCACCGCCGGGGACAAGGACTTCTCCGCCCTGATCGCCAAGTTGCAGAAAGAGAACGTCGACTTCGTCTACTACGGCGGCTATCACCCCGAGCTGGGCCTGATCCTGCGTCAGGCGAACGAGAAGGGCCTCAAGGCCAAGTTCATGGGGCCGGAAGGGGTAGGCAACAAGGATATCTCCGCCATCGGTGGCCAGGGTTCCGAGGGGCTGCTGGTCACCCTGCCGAACAAATATGACCTGGTCCCGGCCAACGCCCCCATCGTCGCCGCCTTCAAGGCCAAGGGTCAGGACTCTTCCGGTCCCTTCGTCTGGACCACCTATGCCGCGGTCCAGACCCTGGCAGCCGGTATCGCGCAGGCGGGTGAAGACCCGATGGCCGTGGAAAAAGCCATCAAGGCCAGCACCATAGACACCGTCATGGGCCCCCTCAGCTGGGCGCCGAATGGCGACTTGAAAGGCTTCGAGTTCGGTGTGTTCGAGTGGCACGCCGACGGCACCTCTACCCAGCTCAAATAATAAATCTGCCGGAGGGGGTGAGCATGCTCACCCCCTCACGTCTTTGCGGGCAAGTACAGGGAACGCAGTATGTCCGAACATATACTCTATTTTGTTCAGCAGTTGCTGAACGGATTGACCATAGGTAGCACCTATGCGTTGATCGCCATCGGCTACACCATGGTCTATGGCATCATCGGCATGATCAACTTCGCCCACGGCGAGGTCTACATGATTGGCTCCTATGTCGCCTTCATGGTCATGGCCGCCCTCATGATGATGGGCATAGACGCCACGACCGTCCTGCTGGGCGCCGCCTTCCTCATCAGTATCATAGTGACCGGCACCTATGGCTGGACCATAGAGCGGGTCGCCTACCGCCCCTTGCGCGGCGGCAACCGTCTCATCCCCCTCATCTCCGCCATCGGCATGTCGATCTTCCTGCAGAACATGATGCGCATGGCGCAGGGTTCGCGGGACATCGCCATGCCGACCCTGATCAGCGGTGGCTGGACCCTGGGTGGCGAGGATGGCTTCCAGGCCAGCCTCTCCTACATGCAGCTGGTCATCTTCGTGGTCACCTTCATCACCATGCTGGCGCTGACCCAGTTCATCAATCGCTCCCGCATGGGGCGTGCCTGCCGCGCCTGTTCGGAAGACATCAAGATGGCGAACCTGCTGGGGATAGACACCCATGTGGTCATCTCCATCACCTTCGTGCTGGGGGCCACCCTGGCCGCCGTCGCTGGGGTACTGCTCGGCATGTATTACGGCGTCATCAACCCCTATCTGGGCTTCATGGCCGGGCTGAAGGCGTTTACCGCGGCCGTCCTGGGCGGCATCGGCAGCATTCCGGGCGCCGTGCTCGGCGGCCTGCTGCTGGGGGTGGTCGAAGCCCTCACCGCCGGTTATCTCAGTACCGAATACAAGGATGTGATGGCCTTCGCCCTGCTCATCTTCGTGTTGCTGTTCATGCCGACAGGTATCCTCGGTCGCCCGGAGGTTGAGAAGGTATGAAAATCCAATCTACGCATGCTCTCGCGCCGCTGTTCATGTCCACATGCAGCATCCTGGGCCGCCCGGAGGTCGAGAAAGTATGATGAAACGCCAATTTATTCATGCCTGTGTCGCCAGCCTGGTGCTGATGGTGCTCTCCTTCTGGCTGCTGGGCTTCAAGCTCGAGACCGAAGGCACCCGCTTGCTGGTGGTGAGCCGCCTCGATGTGTCGCTGGCCTGGCTGCTGGGGGGCGCCGCCCTGGTGTTCTGCTTCCAGCTGCTGCGCAGCCAGATCCTGGGGCTGTTCAAGGGCTCCACCAGCGGCTTTGCCAAGCTGGTGCTGCCAAGTCCCGAGCAGGCGCCTCGCCTCTACAACAGCGCGGCCCTGATCGTGCTGCTGCTGGCGGTCAGCTGGCCCTTCGTCGCCTCCCGGGGCGCCGTGGACCTCGCCACCCTCACCCTGATCTACATCATGCTGGGACTGGGGCTGAACGTGGTGGTCGGCCTCGCCGGCCTGCTGGATCTCGGTTATGTCGGCTTCTACGCGGTCGGCGCCTACAGCTATGCCCTGCTCAACACCTATTTCGGCCTGAGCTTCTGGGAGTGCCTGCCCATCGCAGGTGGCATGGCCGCCCTGTTCGGCTTCCTGCTCGGCTTCCCCGTGCTGCGGCTGAGGGGGGACTATCTGGCCATCGTCACCCTGGGCTTTGGCGAGATCATCCGCATTCTGCTCAACAATCTCACCTCTCTCACCGGTGGCCCGAACGGCATCTCCGGCATTCCCAAGCCCACCCTGGGGGGCCTGGAGTTCAACCGCACCGTCAAGGATGGGGGCTTTGGCACCTTCCATGACTTCTTCGGCATCGCCTACAACGCCAACCACAAGGTGATCTTCCTCTACCTGATGGCGCTGGTGCTGGTGATTGCCACCCTGTTCGTCATCAACCGCCTGCTGCGCATGCCGCTGGGCCGCGCCTGGGAAGCGCTGCGGGAGGACGAGATCGCCTGCAAGTCCCTCGGGCTCAACCCCACCATCATCAAGCTGACCGCCTTCACCATAGGCGCCTGCTTCGCAGGCTTTGCCGGCAGCTTCTTCGCCTCGCGCCAGGGCTTCATCAGCCCGGAATCCTTCGTCTTCATCGAGTCCGCCATCGTGCTCGCCATCGTGGTGCTGGGGGGCATGGGCTCCCAGATCGGGGTGGTGCTGGCCGCCATCGTGATGACGGTGCTGCCGGAGCTGGCCCGTGAATTCAACGAGTACCGCATGCTGATGTTCGGCCTGCTGATGGTGTTCATGATGATCTGGCGTCCCCAGGGACTGCTGCCGATGACCAGACCACACTTGGAGCTGCAAAAATGAATCAGACGTTGTTAGAAGTCTCTGATCTGTCGATGCGTTTCGGCGGCCTGCTCGCGGTCAACGGCGTCAAGCTGGATGTGAACAAGGGAGAGGTGATCTCCATCATAGGGCCGAACGGCGCGGGCAAGACCACCGTCTTCAACTGCCTGACCGGCTTCTACCGCCCGAGCGGCGGCACCATCCGCTACAAGGGCGAGGAGATCCAGGGGCTGCCCGGCCACCTCATCGCCCGCAGAGGGGTGGTGCGCACCTTCCAGCACGTGCGGCTGTTCAAGGAGATGACGGCGGTGGAAAACCTGCTGGTGGCCCAGCACAGGCACCTCAACACCGGCTTCCTCGCCGGCCTGTTCAAGACGCCGGCCTTCCGCCGCGCCGAGCAGGAGGGGCTGGAGCAGGCGGCATACTGGCTGGAGAAGGTGGGGCTCAAGGATCTGGCCAACCGCCCCGCCGGCAACCTGGCCTACGGTCAGCAGCGCCGCCTCGAGATCGCCCGCTGCATGGCGACCCGGCCCGAGCTGCTGATGCTGGATGAACCGGCCGCCGGCCTCAACCCCAACGAGACCGACGATCTCAACGCGCTCATCGTCGGGCTGCGGGACGAGTTCGGGGTCTCGGTGCTGCTCATCGAGCACGATATGAAGCTGGTGATGGAGATCTCGGATCGCATCTTCGTGGTCAATCAGGGCACGCCGCTGGCCCATGGCAAGCCAGATGAGATCCGCAACAACCCGGCCGTGATCAAGGCCTATCTGGGCGAGTCGTAAGGAACATGAGATGTTAGAACTTCGCAACGTATCGACCCACTACGGCAAGATCCAGGCGCTCCATGACGTCAGCGTCGAGGTAAAAGAGGGGGAAATCGTCACCCTGATCGGCGCCAACGGCGCCGGCAAGACCACCCTTCTGATGACGCTGTGCGGCGAACCCAAACCCAGCAGCGGCAGCATCTGGTTCGAGGGGGAGCAAATCGACTCCCTCAGCACCGCCCGCATCATGCGCAAGGACATCGCCGTGGTGCCGGAGGGGCGCCGCATCTTCGCCCGCCTCACGGTGGAGGAGAACCTGAGGATGGGGGCCTTCTTCGTCGACAAGGCGGAGCAGCACGGCCTGCTGGATCAGGTGTTCACCCTGTTTCCCCGCCTGCACGAGCGGCTGGAGCAGCGGGCCGGCACCATGTCCGGCGGCGAGCAGCAGATGCTGGCCATCGGCCGTGCCCTGATGAGCAAGCCGCGCCTGCTGCTGCTCGATGAACCCTCCCTGGGGCTGGCCCCCATCATCATCCAGCAGATCTTCGACACCATAGAGCAGCTGCGCCAGAAGGGGATGACCATCTTCCTGGTGGAGCAGAACGCCAACCAGGCCCTCAAGCTGGCGGACAGGGGCTATGTGCTGGAGAACGGCCATGTGGTGCTGCAAGATACCGGGGCGGCCCTGCTGGCCAACCCCGCCGTGCGTCAGGCCTATCTGGGTGGCTGACAAGATGCGCCAGGCCAGGGGCGGCCTCCTGCTGGCGCCATCGCCGCCGGGAGTCACATCTCCCCGGAGGAGCGAGCCATGAGCCGGGCCGGAACCACGCCGGATCGCCACCTGTTCTGGCGTGACCCTGCCCTGCCCTTCATCGAGGCGCGGGCGGTGCAGGATGGCCGCCGCGTCTGCTACGACAAGCACAGTCACGCCCACTTCTCCATCGGCGCCATCACCGGCGGCCACAGCCACTACCTCAACCAGCGCAGCAGGCAGGAGGTCGGCGGCGGCAGCCTGGTGCTGATGAACCCGGAAGAGGTCCACGCCTGCAACCCCATCGCCGACCAGCCCTGGTCCTATCTGATGTTCTACATCGACAATCTCTGGTTGCAGCGCCAGCAGCAGGAGGCTGGGCTCGGAAGTGAGTTTCGCCCCTTCGACATGACAGCCAGCCGGGATCCCCTGCTGTATCTCGCCTTGCAGCGCCTCTATCGCACCCTGCAAGACGAGGAGCAGGCCCCCCTCGCCAAGGAGGTCGCCTGCCACCAGTTCAGCCACCAGCTGCTGGCCAGGCTGACCCCAGCCAAGTGGGGCCAGCACCCTCCCCCGCACCTGAGACGCGCCGCCGAGCTTATCAAGGATGAGTGCGCCTCCCCCCTCACCCTGGAGC
This sequence comes from Aeromonas sobria, assembly GCF_050266975.1. Taxonomy (GTDB): domain Bacteria; phylum Pseudomonadota; class Gammaproteobacteria; order Enterobacterales; family Aeromonadaceae; genus Aeromonas; species Aeromonas sobria_B. The sequence continues at coordinate 23,716 of NZ_JBKISU010000023.1, read as the reverse complement.
GGCTGAGCACCGTGGCCGGGCTGACCCCCTCCCACTTCGTGCGCGCCTTCAGCCGCCATTACGGCATGACCCCCCACGCCTACCTGCTCAACCGGCGCATCGGCCATGCCCGTGACCTGCTGGCGCGCGGCCAGCCCCTGGCCGAGGTGGCCCTGGCGACGGGTTTCTCGGATCAGGCCCACTTCCAGCGCCAGTTCAAGCGGCTGGTCGCCGCCACCCCGGGACAGTATCGCGCCCTGCGCCGCCCTCAGGACTCCAGCACCAGATAGGCGGCGCTGAGCAACAGCAGGAGCGCCATGGCCCGATTGAACCAGCGCAGCCGACGCGCACAGAGCAGGGTCTGCTGCAGAAAACTCCCGGCATAGGCCCAGCAGGCGATGGAGCCCAGGCAGATCACCAGATAGAGACTGGTGAACAGGGCCACCTGCCCAACCCCGCCCGCCACCCCGTAGGCTCCCATCCCCATGCTGGCGGCCAGCCAGGCCTTGGGATTGAGCCACTGCATCAGGGCGCCGTACCAGAAGGCGGGGGGCGCGCCTCGCTCGGCCTCGATCTCCCCCTTGTCCCGTATCAGCAGCCAGGCCATGTAGCAGAGAAAGAAGATGCCGCCCCAGTGGATGGCGCCAAGCGCCATCGGCCACCGGGACAGGGCGCCACCCAGCCCCAACCCCATCAGCAGCAGCAACAGGATGAAGCCCAGGGTAGCCCCCACCACATGGCGCAGGCTGGCCCGAAAACCGTACTGCGCCCCGGCGCTGAGGGCGACCAGATTGACCGGTCCCGGGGAGATGGACATGGCCAGGGCAAACCCGGCCATGGATAACAACAGACTCAGTTCCATGGATGACACTCGTTGCGGATATCGAGGTTCCACCCTAACCGCCGGCCTGGCCGGAATATTGAAGGAAATTGCGATCTCTTCCCTTCAGGGAATGAACACATTGCGGGCTTAGCGCAACCGCACGCTTGCGGTAAACTGGCCGTCAATCACCTATTCGCAGGACATGTCAATGGACCAGTTTGCCCATATCAGTGCCCATGATGCCCACCAGAAACTCCTCGCCGGCGAGGCTCGCCTGGTGGATATTCGCGATCCTCAATCCTTCGAGGCGGCTCACCCGGTCGGCGCCTTCCACCTCACCAATGGCACCCTGGTGCGCTTCATGGACGAGGTGGACTTCGACACCCCCGTCATCGTGATCTGCTATCACGGCAACAGCAGCCAGGGGGCGGCTCAGTACCTGCTGCAACAGGGCTATGACGAGGTCTACAGCCTGGATGGCGGCTTCGAAGCCTGGCGCAAGGCATTCCCCATCCAGGCGGGGGAGGAATGAGCGACGCTCCCGCCGGCATGATCCAGCTGCTGGTGCTGGGGGATGCCCGCATGGCCCAGGCCCTGGTGGACTATCTCACCACCCTGGGCATTGCCTGCGAGCTGACCCAGTCCGAGCTCGGGGTCAGCGTCTGGCTCGCCGACGAGCAGCGCCTGGCCCAGGCCCAGCTGGAGGTGAAACGCTTCCTGAGCGAACCCAATCACCCCCGCTACCTGGAGGCCTCCTGGCAGTCGGGCCGGGCCGACGCCCGCATCGACTACAGCAAGGGCATGGCGGATCCCGTCACCGACTTCCTGCACCATGCCGGGCCCCTCACCCTGCTGGTCATCGTCGCCTGCCTCGCCATCTACGCCCTGCAAGCCATAGGCCTGCCCATCTTCGATCTGCTGGCGTTCCACCCGACCCTGGCCCAGTTCGGCGACTGGCAGGCCTGGCGCTACGTCACCCCGGCCTTCATCCACTTCTCCGTGCTGCACCTGGTGTTCAATCTGCTGTGGTGGTGGTATCTCGGCGGCCAGATAGAGCAGCGCCTGGGCAGCGGCAAGCTGCTGATCCTGCTGCTGGTCGGCGCCGCCCTGCCCAACATCGCCGAGTTCCTGGTGAGCGGCCCGCGCTTTGGCGGCCTCTCCGGGGTGGTCTATGCCCTGCTCGGCTACTGCTGGGTGCGAGGCCGTCTGCAGCCAGCGTCCGGCTTCACCCTGCCCCCGGCCCTGATGGGCTTCATGTTGTTCTGGCTGGCGCTGGGGTTCTTCGATCTGCTGGGTACCCGCATGGCCAACATGGCCCATCTGATGGGCTTGCTGGTCGGCCTGCTGCAAGGCTGGCTGGACAGGCACCACAAGCCGGGCTGAGGTGCTGTTGCCTGCTGGTTTAACCTGCTCGGCAACCACCATGATGGCCAACATGGTTCCTCTGTCTGATGGGCTTGCTGGTCGGCCTGCTGCAAGGCTGGCTGGACAGGCACCACAGACCGGTCTGAGAGGTTCCATTCGCTCGGCAACCACCATGATCAATCTCGCGGGCTTGCTGCAAGGCTGGCTGGACAGACCACAAGCTGAACTGGGTGATATCCAGCCCCATAAGAAACGCCGCCCCAAGGGGCGGCGTTTTTGCGTCTGCCAGCTAGCGCGGCTTATTGCGCGAGCAAGGTGGCATCCGTGACCTGGACCGCAGCGCCGCCGCTCATGAAGAAGCTGGCGAACTGGGTCTGCATCTCGGTAGTAACGTCGCCGGTCGGGTCGAAGTTCTCGTCCGGCGCCAGCAAGGAGCCATGACCCCCGGCCACGAAGCGGGCGGCATGGTGGTTGGCCGCCCCGGTGGCGCTCAAGGCTTGCAGGCCCATCAGGCTGAACAGCGGCTCAGTGCCCCCCAGCGGCGCGGTGGCGATGCGGTTCGGGATCACCTGGTCCGGCAGGCTGGTGGCGCCATCGCCGACGATTTCGGTGGCAAACAGCGGGAAGTCCGCCTTGATGCCGGCAACCAGGTTGACCGGGTCGGCGGAATCCAGCACCGACTGGGCCGCGAAGCTGTAGCTCTGCAGGGTGCTGGCCGCCGTCGCCTGGCTGGCCTCATCCAGGCTCGGCAGGAACTCGTTGACGAAGCAGGTCGGCACCGCCGTCTTGCAGTTGGGAGCATAGGCGGTGAAGCCCGTCTTGAGTGCCGGGCTGCCCGCGGTCAGCACGCCCATCTTGATGGACGGGCCGAAGGTGGGCGAGTTCAGCAGCAGCGGGGCTATGCCGCCACCCGGCATGGCCAGGCCGCCGGTGTCGAACTTGAACAGGGCATTCGCCTGGGCATTGCCGATATCCTGGTTGGCGACGGAGAGCAGATCGGCCCCCGAGATGGCCCCCAGAGAGTGACCGAGGAAGTGGACCTTGAGCCCGGCACCGCCGAGCTGAACTCCCAGCCCCTTGGCATTGGCCAGCCCCACCGCCAGGCGCAGGCCCAGCAAGTCGGCCACGCTCTGCTTGAGGTTGTCCCGCGCCACCGTCAGGTAGCTCAGGTTCAGGTAGGGGGTCGGGTTCTCATCCGTGGTGACCGAGTCCGTGCTGCCGGTCAGGGCATAGCCGCGCTCGCCGTGCAGCGGGTGATCGATCACCACCACGGCCACATTCCTGGCCGGGGAAGCCTGGGCGCCGGCACCTATCTGGCTCAGGGCGATGGCGTAGACATTCTCCTTCACCGAGGTGACGCCGTGCTGATAGATGATGACGTCGGTGACGGCACTGAGAGGCGCGGCGGAGAAGATGCGCATCGGCACCGACTGCACCTCGGTCAGGGCCGGCAGAGGGTTGAAGCGGCCTATGTTCCGCTCGGCATCCAGCGCCTTGCCGCCCGAGGTGAGGGTCACCCCGATCAGCTTGCTGGCCTCCGCCAGCAGCTCGGCCTGACGGGTCGGATCGGCGATGAGCGCGCCCAGCAGGGCCGGATCCACACCGGCGCCCACCAGGCCGCCGATCACCTCGGCATCCTGCACCTTCAGGGCATTGGCGATGGCATAGAGGCTGGGGATGGCGCCATGCCAGGACTGGGTCCTGGCCTCGTCCCAGGAGCCGGCGCTGGCCGGGGTCGCCAGGAAATAAGGCAGCTTGACCGCCCCGGTGTAGACCTTGGTCATCTGAGCGATGCCGTTCAGCTTGGGGTTGTTGGTGATGGTGCTGTCGAGCAGGGACTTCTGCTCGTCCGGCAGGAAGGGCTCCCCCGCCAGCTGGGTCAGGAAATCGACCCCGCCATTGAGGCCCGTCATGGTATAGGTCAGCGGCAGGCTGTCATTGCCCGCGGCATCCTGCTGCCACAGGGCGGCCGCATCCAGGGTCGGGCTCTGGAGGATGGAGGCCGCGGCCCCTTTCACCGCCACCAGCACGTCGGCGCCGGACTGGGTGCCGAACCAGTCGGAGAAGATGACGCGATCGCTGCTCACCCCGGTCGCGGCCTTGAACAGGCCCTCCTGCAGGGTGATCAGGCCATGGATGGTCTGCTCCTGGGTGTTGCTGCCGGCGTTGCCCTTGAAGTTGCTGTAATCGCTGCCGGCCTGCAATGCCTCGCCATCGCTGTCCTTGAGGCTGTCGGTGGCGACAATCATGTAATAGGAGGAGGGATTGAGCGGCTTGAGCGGCACCAGGTTGAGCTTGCCCCCCGCACTGGCGACCACGTAGTCGCTGCCGTAGGCCAGCACCTTCTTCACGCCGCTCGGGCGCAGATTTTCGCTGTCGAAGGTCAGCTCCAGCAGATAGAGGGGGGCCACGGAGGCACCGAACTCGGCGGCGGCGGGAGCCGGAACCTGGGTGCCCGAGCCGGTGACCGGCACTATCTGGATGGCCTGGGTGGTGGACCAGCCATCCAGGGTGGACAGGGCGGAGACGGGGTTGGAGAGATCGCTGGTCTCGGTGGAGAACTTGAGGGTGCCATCGCTGGCCCGCGCCGCCAGGGCGCTGGGACGAACGGCATTGGAGCCCGAGATCAGATAGTCCAGATAGCTGGAGGTGTCGTCATCCTTGCTGTCACTGCCACCGCAACCCGACAGCAGGGCGCTGAGCACGGCCACATAAACTAGCTTCTTTTTCATATCCATGTCTCTTTATTAGTTGTTGTCCATATGAGTCGACGCTTCACCGTCGCCACCAGCATATTAACAGGCAGGCAACAATTATCACTCATCTGGTCAGTCATCTGATCTGCTTTTTTTGTGTACAAGGTCAAGGAATTGCATTCTGGCAGGACTCGATAGGTTACCATTTGCCGGCAACGAACCAGACCCGACCAGACCTCAGCCGCGGGAGAGGTCGCAAAAATCGCCCCCCGGCATCGGCAACGGGGACAAATAGCCGGTAGAATGGCGGCCATCAGATGAGGAGAAGCCGTGATGATCGACCCGAAGAAACTGGAAGATATTGCCAAACAGGTGCACAACGCCCTGCCCCCCGGCATTCGTACCATGGGTGAAGAGGTGGAGAAGAAGATCCGCCAGGTGCTGCAGGCCCAGCTCGGCAAGCTGGATCTGGTCAGTCGCGAGGAGTTCGACGTGCAGACCAAGGTGCTGCTGCGCACCCGGGAGAAGCTGACCGCACTGGAAGCCAAGCTGGAGCAGCTCGAGCAGCAGCTCGGCCCCAAGGGGGAATAAGTCCGGGACAGTGCCCCGCCCCGCACATGAAAAACCCCAGCCTGGCTGGGGTTTGTCGTTTCTGCGCCCATCTGGGGGCTGGCGCCCCCTGGCGAGCCGTCGCAATCAGCTCGCGACGTCGCGGCAGGCGCTCAGATGAACTCGTAGGCGTCGCCGAAGATGCGCTCGGGCTCGGCGCCCAGCAGCTTGAACTCTTCCCGCGCCGCCCCCGCCATCTCGAAGCGGCCCGCCACATAGATGTCGTAGTCGTGCAGGCTGACGAAGTCATCCATGATGGCTTTGTGCACCAGCCCCGTCTTGCCGGTCCAGTCCGCTTCCGGTTCCTGCACCACGGGAATGAAGGTGAGCGGCGCATAACTGGCGGCCCAGCGCTCCATCTCGGCCTGCTCGTAGAGCCAGTGCGCCTGGCGCACCCCCCAATAGAGGAAGACGGGACGCTTGCTGCCGGTCGCCACCAGATACTCCAGGATGGAGCGGGCATAGGAGAAACCTGTGCCCCCCGCCATCAGGATCAGGGGCCGGGGGGAGCTGTCACGCAGGAAGGCCTTGCCCGCCGCCAGCTCCACCTCGATCTCGCCCTGCTCTCGCATCCGGGCCAGCACCTGGCCGGCGTAGGCATTCTCCGGCGTGGCGCCGATCTGCAGCTCCAGCACCCCGGAGCGGGTCGGTGAGTTGGCGATGGAGAAGGGTCGCTTGTCCGAATCGCTCATCACCACCAGCAGATACTGGCCCGGCTTGAAATTCACCTCTTGCAGCGGCGTCAGGGCCACGTGCCAGATGGTATCGACATATTCGCGCAGTTCCTCTACGCGGCACTTGATACGTTGCATTCTTGTCCTTGCGACGGGCCAACCGGCCCGCTCCGTTCAGTGATTCAGACCCGGGACCCAGGGGTCGCAGCGTCGAGAATATTCAATTCAGCCCAGATGGCATCAATCTTCTGCTTGACCGCCTCGTCCTGGACTATGGGTTGGCCCCACTCACGGTTGCTCTCCCCCGGCCACTTGTTGGTGGCATCCATCCCCATCTTGGAGCCCAGCCCCGACACAGGCGAGGCGAAGTCGAGATAGTCGATTGGGGTATGTTCGATCAGGGTGGTGTCCCGCGCGGGATCCATGCGGGTGGTGATGGCCCAGATCACATCCTGCCAGTTACGGGCATCGATGTCATCGTCGCAGACGATCACGAACTTGGTGTACATGAACTGGCGCAGGAAGGACCAGACCCCCAGCATCACCCGCTTGGCGTGCCCAGGATAGCGCTTCTTGATGGTCACCACCGCCATCCGGTAGGAGCAGCCCTCCGGCGGCAGATAGAAATCGACTATCTCCGGAAACTGCTTTTGCAGTATGGGCACGAACACCTCGTTGAGCGCCACGCCGAGCACGGCCGGCTCATCGGGCGGGCGACCCGTGTAGGTACTGTGATAGATGGCATCGCGGCGCATGCTGATGTGGGTGATGGTAAAGACCGGGAACTCGTCCACCTCGTTGTAGTAGCCGGTGTGATCGCCATAGGGCCCTTCCGGCGCCATCTCTCCCGGCTCCAGATAGCCTTCCAGCACGATCTCGGCGCTGGCGGGCACCTCGAGATCGCAGCTCAGTGCCTTGGCTACTTCGGTGCGGCTGCCCCGCAGCAGGCCAGCGAAGGCATACTCGGAGAGCGAGTCAGGCACCGGGGTCACGGCACCGAGTATGGTCGCCGGATCGGCGCCGAGCGCCACCACCACGGGGAAACGCTCACCCGGGTGGGCCTCCTGCCACTCGCGAAAATCGATGGCCCCGCCCCTGTGATCCAGCCAGCGCATGATCAGCTTGTTCCTGCCGATCTTCTGCTGGCGGTAGATGCCGAGGTTCTGGCGCTTCTTGTAGGGACCGCGGGTGATGGTCAGACCCCAGGTAACCAGGGGGGCCACGTCGCCGGGCCAGCAGTGCTGGATCGGCAGCTGGTCGAGATCCACCTCCTCCCCGCTCATCACCACCTGCTGGCAAGGGGGTGACGAGACCCGCTTGGTCGGCATGTTGAGCACCTGTTTGAAGATGGGCAGCTTCTCCATCAGCTCCTTGAGACCCCGAGGGGGCTCGGGCTCCTTGAGGTAGGAGAGCCAGGTGCCAACCTGGCGCAGGGCGCCCACGTCCTGCTGACCCATGCCCATGGCGACCCGATCCGGGGTACCGAACAGGTTGGTCAGCACGGGCATGGCGTAACCCTTGGGGTTCTCGAACAGCAGGGCCGGGCCACCGGCGCGCAGGGTGCGGTCGCTGATCTCGGTCATCTCCAGGTAGGGATCGATCTCCTGGCTGATGCGCTTGAGCTGGCCTTTCTTCTCGAGCTGCGCGATAAAATCACGCAAGTCCTTGTATTTCATGCGGGTACCGACTGTGTTCAGGAGGTGGGGCATTATAACCCCGGTGCGGCACCGGTTGTACCCGAATCGGGTGCCAGCAGCAGGGAGATGTTCGGGCGCCGCTCCATGCGCGTCAACTCGTCGGCCAGGCGCACCAGCAGCCTGGGCTCATCCACCTCGAGCAGCAGGCTGGCGACCAGGCTGCCGTACTGGCTGTTGCCAAGCTCGGCCAGCAGGAAGTCCTGGGCCTTGACGGGCAGGGGGGAGAGCTGGCTCAGGGCCTTGAGGGCAGGCCGTTTCAGCTTGGGGTGCTTGGTCGCACCGATGAGCAGGTCGCTTGCCGCCTCCCCCTTCAGCAGGGAAGGCAACGCCTTGAGCGCCCTCAGGCTGTCGTCGTCCACCGGTTGGCGCCACAGCATGCGATACAGCGCCGGCTCCCCGGTTCGCAGCAGCAACTGGGTCAGCAGGCGGTTGTCCGGCAGGAAGATGTTCAGCTGACCCAGCACTTGCGCCTGCTGGTGCAGCAGGCTGGTGGGCAGCTGGGCCAGCGCCTGCAGCAGGGCCTGCTGCTGCCGGGGCAGGTCCGGGTTGCGACTGTTATAGACATGCTTCCAGTCGAAACGGCCCTGGCTCAGCTCCCGGCGATACTGGGCCTGCCAGTTCTGCTGCTGCCAGTGGGTCAGCAGCAGACGCGCCTCGGCGGGAAAGTCATAGGCGGGCAGCTGCATCAGGAAGCCATCCACCTCCCCCTCCACCAGCCATTGGGGCGCCTTGCCGGACTGGGTCTGTACCCAGGACTGCAATGCCGCCGTGGCCGGGATGTGGCGCAGGTCCGCCATCAGCTGATAGATCAGGTACTCCCGCTGCCCCACGCTCAGGGAGGCGAGCAGGGTATCCACGGCGTCGAACCGGCCGGCCTTGAGCTGCGCGAGCAGGTAATGCCTGCTCTCCCCGACGCCTTCGTCGGCCACCAGGGCGCTCTTGATGGGCGGCGCCTTGGCCGGGGGGACGGCCAGGGCGGTCTCCCCCGCCAGCAGGCCGGCCAGCAGTAACCACATCACTCCTCTCATGACGTCTCCATCCATGTGACATCGAAGCCTCATACTAAGGCAAATCCTCAAACAAAAACCGCGATCCCGTACGGATTGCGGCATCTTCTGGCCAAGATCTCCACCGCGCAGGCCAGTCGGCGGGCATGTCCGGCTCCCGTTCGGGGCCCATCGGCGCCGATAAACAAAAACCGCGACCAGGGGTCGCGGTTTATACAAGACTCGGACAGCACTTATTTCTGCTGACGACGCATGGAGTCGAAGAACTCGTCGTTGGTCTTGGTAGCTGCCAGCTTGTCGATGAGGAACTCGATGCTGTCGATCTCGCCCATGGGGTGAATGATCTTGCGCAGGATCCACATCTTCTGCAGCTCGTCCGGTGCGGTCAGCAGCTCTTCCTTGCGGGTGCCGGAACGGGTGATGTCGATGGCCGGATAGACGCGCTTCTCGGCAATCTTGCGCGAGAGGTGCAGTTCCATGTTGCCGGTCCCCTTGAACTCTTCGTAGATGACTTCATCCATCTTGGAGCCGGTATCGACCAGCGCGGTCGCGATGATGGTCAGGCTGCCGCCTTCCTCGACGTTGCGGGCCGCGCCGAAGAAGCGCTTGGGCCTATGCAGGGCGTTGGCATCCACACCACCGGTCAGTACCTTGCCGGAGGACGGGATCACGGTGTTGTAGGCACGGGCCAGACGGGTGATGGAGTCCAGCAGGATCACCACGTCCTTCTTGTGCTCGACCAGGCGCTTGGCCTTCTCGATCACCATCTCGGCGACCTGGACGTGACGGGAGGCGGGCTCGTCGAAGGTGGAGGCGATCACCTCCCCCCTCACCATGCGCTGCATCTCGGTCACTTCTTCCGGACGCTCGTCGATCAGCAGCACGATGAGCTCACAATCCGGATGGTTGTAGGCAATGCTCTGGGCGATGTTCTGCAGCAACATGGTCTTACCGGCCTTGGGCGGTGCGACGATCAGACCACGCTGACCCTTGCCGATGGGAGACGCCAGATCCAGCACGCGCGCCGTGATGTCTTCGGTCGAACCGTTGCCACGCTCCATGCGCAGACGCTCGTTGGCGTGCAGGGGGGTCAGGTTTTCGAACAGGATCTTGTTGCGGGAGTTTTCCGGACGGTCGTAGTTGACGTCGTTGACCTTGAGCAGGGCGAAGTAGCGCTCGCCCTCTTTCGGCGGCCGGATCTTGCCGGAGATGGTATCGCCGGTGCGCAGGTTGAAACGGCGGATCTGGCTGGGGGAGACATAGATGTCATCCGGGCCGGCCAGGTAGGAACCATCTGCACTACGCAGGAAGCCGAAGCCATCGGTCAGGATTTCCAGCACACCGTCGCCAAAGATATCCTCGCCACCCTTGGCATGCGCCTTGAGGATCGCGAAAATAATGTCTTTCTTGTGGGCCCGAGCCAGATTTTCCAACCCCATGGTTTCGCCGAGCTTGACCAGCTCAGACACAGGAGTGTTCTTTAATTCAGTCAGATTCATAGTGGTGAAAGTCTGTAAGCAAGGATTGAATGGGGACGAGACAGTCTGCTGGATTGATGCCGAGTAGAATTGAATTTGCCAGGCTGTTGTGGAGCAAAGCGTCAGGCAAAAAGGTTAGCAAACGAGCGATAAATTAGCACCAATCGGGGTGAGCGTCTAGGTGATAAAACACAAGGAGCGCATTATTGCAATGCGCTCCTTACTTGATAATTACAGGTTGCCGTCCAGAAACTCTTTGAGCTGAGTCTTGGACAGGGCGCCGACCTTGGTGGCTGCCACTTCGCCGTTCTTGAACAGCAGCAGGGTCGGAATACCACGGATGCCATACTTGGGGGCGGTCTCGGCATTGTGGTCGATGTTCAGTTTGGCCACGGTCACGCGACCTTCATATTCTTGAGAGATTTCATCCAGGATCGGGGCAATCATCTTGCAGGGACCGCACCACTCTGCCCAAAAATCGACCAGAACGGGGCCGCTTGCTTTGATTACATCTGCCTCGAAGCTGGCATCGCTCAGCTGAACAATCTTGTCACTCATCTCCAACTCCAGTCAGTCAATAAGCCCTTAATTGAGACGTCAACAAAGGCAATAGTTGCCCTATTTGAAATGATCCTGTTTATTATTGCAAGCCTAACCTGATAACCTACCGCCATGAGCAAAACACACTTAACGACCGATAAATTCGCCCAAATGGGCCTCGAACCCGAAGTTCTGGCTGGTCTGGAAGCAAAGGGATTTCACTATTGTACGCCCATCCAGGCACTGTCTCTGCCCCTGCTGGTTGAAGGCCATGACCTCGCCGGTCAGGCCCAGACGGGTACCGGCAAGACCATTGCCTTCCTGGCCGCGACATTCAACTATCTGCTGACCCATCCCCTGACCAAGCCACGCCTGGTCAACCAGCCCCGCGCCATCATCATGGCACCGACCCGGGAACTGGCGGTCCAGATCTACAACGACGCCGACACCATGTCTGCCTCGACCGGGCTCAAGCTCGGCCTCGCCTACGGTGGCGAAGGGTATGACAAGCAGCTGGCCGTGCTGGAACAGGGTGTCGACATCCTGATCGGCACCACGGGCCGCATCATCGACTATTTCAAGTCCAACGTCATCGATCTGGGCAACATCCAGGTGGTGGTGCTGGACGAAGCGGATCGCATGTTCGATCTCGGCTTCATCAAGGACATACGTTTCCTGTTCCGCCGCATGCCGGAAGCCACCGAGCGACTGAACATGCTGTTCTCCGCCACCCTCTCCCTGCGGGTGCAGGAGCTGGCCTACGAGCACATGAACCACCCGGAACATGTGCAGGTGGAGCCGGAGCAGATGACGGGCGTGCGCATCAAGGAGGAGCTGTTCTATCCCTCCAACGAAGACAAGATGCTGCTGCTGCTCTCCCTGATGGAAGAGGAGTGGCCGGAGAAAGCCATCGTCTTCGCCAACACCAAGCATGTCTGCGAAGACGTGCAGGCCTGGCTGGAAAATGACGGCCACCGCGCCGGTCTGCTGACCGGTGACGTGCCCCAGAAGAAGCGGATGAAGATCCTGGACGACTTCACCAAGGGCAAGCTCGACATCCTGGTCGCCACCGACGTGGCCGCCCGTGGTCTGCATATCCCGGACGTGACCCACGTCTTCAACTACGACCTGCCCGACGATGCCGAAGACTATGTACACCGCATCGGTCGTACCGGCCGCGCCGGCAAGAGCGGTCACTCCATCAGCCTGGCCTGTGAAGACTATGCCTTCAACCTGCCGGCCATCGAGGAGTACATCCACCACGCCATCCCGGTCAGCAAGTACGACAGAGACGCCCTGCTCGATGACGTGACGGCGCCCAAGCGCATCCATCGCAACCGTCAGCCGGTGAACCGCAACATGCGGGATCGCCAAGGTGGTGGCAACAGCAACAACCGTCGTCGTCCGCCCCGCAAGAACTAAATGCACAACTCGCCGCTCTACGCCGCCATCGACCTCGGCTCCAACAGCTTTCACATGCTGGTGGTGCGCGAGGTCGCCGGTGCTCTGCGTACCGTCACCAAGGTCAAACGCAAGGTTCGCCTCGCCGCCGGTCTGGATTCGGAATTTCGCCTGAGCCAGACCGCCATGGCCCGGGGCTGGGACTGCCTGCGGCTGTTCGCCGAACAGTTGCAGGACATCCCCGCCGATAACATCCGGGTGGTGGGCACCGCCACCCTGCGTCTGGCCACCAACGTCGATGAGTTCCTGAGCGAGGCCGAACGGGTCCTCAATCACAACATCGAAATCATCTCGGGCGAGGAAGAGGCCAAGACCATCTACGAGGGGGTCTCCTGGACCTCCGCCGGGGAAGGCAATCGCCTGGTGATCGACATCGGCGGCGCCAGCACAGAGCTGGTGATCGGCGAACACAGCGAAGCGAAACTGCTCAACAGCCTGCACATGGGCTGCGTCACCTGGCTCAACAACCACTTCGGTGACGGCGAGCTCTCCGAGGCCCGTTTCCAGCAGGCCATTGCCGCCGCCAAGGCGGTGCTGGAGAAGGTGACGGAGGATTATCGCGCCCTCGGCTGGCGTACCTGTGTCGGCGCCTCCGGCACGGTGCAGGCGCTGCAGGAGATCATGCTGGCGCAAGGGAAGAGCGAGCGAGTCACCCTGCCCAAGTTGCAGGAGCTGATGGGTCAGGCCATCGCCTGCGGCAGGCTGGATCGGCTGCAGCTGGAGGGACTGGCGGCCGAGCGGCTCACCGTGTTCCCCTCAGGCCTCGCCATCCTGATCGCCATCTTCGAGACCCTGGGGGTCGAGAGCATGACCCTGGCGGGCGGGGCGCTGCGGGAAGGGCTCATCTACGGCCTGCTCGGCAACAATCACGACTGCGATGCCCGGGACAGAACCGCCGACAGCCTGATCAGCCGCTACCAGCTGGACAAGGAACATGCCGAGCGGGTGCGTGATACGGCCATAGAGGCCTTCAATCAGCTGCAACCGGCCTGGCGCCTCTCCAAGCGTTACGGTCGCCCCATACTGCGCTATGCCGCCCTGCTGCACGAGATAGGGCTGTGCATCGAGTACAAGAAGGCGCCGCAGCACGCCGCCTACATCATCGACAACATCGACATGCCGGGCTTTACCCCGGCGCAGAAGAAGCTGCTGTCGGCCCTGCTGTTCAACCAGCGGGACGAATTCAAGCTGGAAACCCTGGAGAAGCAGGGCGCCGTCACCGCCCGCCAGGCGATCCGCCTGGCCCGCATCCTGCGCATCGCGCTGATCCTCTGCATGCGCCGCACCCAGGGCACAGTGCCCGGCTTCACCCTGCAGGCGGACGAGGATGCCCTCACCCTCACCCTGCCCAGGGGATGGATGGAGGAGCACTACCTGAGGGCCAGCGAGCTGCGCCTCGAGGTGGAGCGCCAGCAGAAGATGGGCTGGCCCACTAGGCTGCTGGAAGCCTGAACCCCCTCGAGCCAACAGACCATGACGGATTACCAACCCATCAACTGTGACCTCTACGACTGGCTCGAGATCGCCGCCCGCTGGCAACTGGCGGTCACCCTCACCCGCCGGGATGGGCACCAGTGGGATGACAGGATCCGCACCATAGAAGCCAGAGAGGGGGTCGAGTATCTGCTGCTGGCGAGCGGCGAGCGCCTCAGCCTCGCCGATCTGGCGGCCCTGGACCTCGTCTGGCAAGGGGAAGCAAGGCAGATACACTTCCCCGCCGCGCCCTGAGCCGCACGAAAAAAAGGAGGGCCAACATCATGTTGGCCCTCCTTTTTTGCATGCCGTCGGCGCCCGCCGTGCTCAGCTCCCCGCCAGGGCCGCCATCACATAGACGTCGAAGCGGTTGTTCTTGGTCTCGATGGCCATGCTGGGTTTGTGCTCGTTGAGCCAGCCCGCGTAGGCTGGCCGCTTCACCACCACCCGCCGTTGCGCCATCTCCAGGGCCGCCGGCAACAGGCTATCCGCATCGAGATCCGGCCCCACCAGGGACTGGAACACCCGCATCTCCTTCTTCACCAGGGCCGACTTCTGCTTGTGGGGGAACATGGGATCCAGGTACACCACCTCGGGCCGCTCGGCCAGGGCCAGCAGCTGCTCGGTGGCGGGCCCCTGGATCAGCCGCATCCGCTCCCTCACCCAGGGACCTATGTCGGGATCCTGGGCCGCACGCGCCAGGCCATCCGCCAGCAGGGCCGCCACCACGGGGCTGCGCTCGATCAGGGTCACCCGGCAACCCAGGGAGGCGAGCACGAAGGCGTCGCGCCCCAGCCCGGCGGTGGCATCCACCACGGTCGGATTGGCCCCGGCCTTGAGGCCGACCGCCTTGGCGATGGACTGACCCCGGCCCCCGCCAAACTTGCGCCTGTGGGCCACGGCCCCTTCCACGAAATCGACATAGACGGCGCCCAGCTTGGCCTCATCCAGCTTGCGCAGCTCCAGCCTGGTCTCGGTCAGCACCAGGGCAAAGGGGGCGGGAAACGCCACGTCGGCGAGGCGCTGGCGCAGGGCGTCGAGCTCGCCATCGCGGGCGGGGGCTTCACAGGACACCTGAATAGGAAACATGGGTGGACTCACGGCAACGAACAGGGCGGCCATGATAACAGAAGCTGGGGATCAGCTCACGATGGGCAGGCTCATGCCTGCCCGGTTGACCTCCAGATAGGCCACCAGATCCTCGAAGGCCAGCGGCCGGCTGAGCAGGTAACCCTGGGTGAAGGCGCACCCCTTCTGGCAGAGGAAGCTGAGCTGCTCCCGGGTCTCCACCCCCTCGATCACCACCTGCATGCCGAGGTTGTGCACTATGTTGATGATGCCGTCCAGCAGCAGCCTGTCCTGCTCGTTGAAGGGGATATGGCGCACGAAGCTGCGATCTATCTTCACCAGATCCACCGGGAAGGTGCGCAGGTAGGTGAGCGCCGAATAGCCGGTGCCGAAGTCGTCGATGGCCAGCTTGCAGCCCGCCTGACGCAGGGATTCGATGCGGATCCTGTGCTGGTCGCTGCTCTCCATCAGCAGGGATTCGGTGATCTCTATGATGATGTCGCTCGGCTCCAGACCGAAGTGCTCTATCACCCTCAGCCACTCCGAGGCCTGGGGATCTATGGTCTGGAACTCCAGGGTGGAGCGGTTGATGGACATCTGCAGCTCGGGGAAGCCGTTTTGTTGCAAGCGGGCGAGATCCCGGCACGACTGCCACAGCACCAAGGCCCCCAGGCTCTGGATCAGGCCCGCCTCCTCCGCCAGGGGAATGAAGTCGGCCGGGGAGACCTGACCCCAGTGGGGGTGATACCAGCGCACCAGGGCCTCCAGCTTGGCGACCCGGCCGCTGCGGTTGTCCCAGATGGGCTGATAGGCCATGGTCAGCTGCTCCTGCTTGATCGCCTCCGCCAGATCCTGCTGCATCTGATGGCGCTGACGCACCTCTTCGCGCATGGAGGCGCAGTAGCTCTCGAGGGGACGGCCGAGCCGCTTGGCGGCAAACAGCGCCTGCTCGGCATTGCGCAGCAGTTCATCGCTCTCGCTGCCATCGGCGGGACAGAGGGTGACGCCGACCGTGGCAGTGATGTAGAGCTGCTGATTGGCCAGCATGAAGGGACGGGCGAAGCTGCCCTGCACCTGCTTGGCAAATACCTCCGCCTGACGACGGCTGACGATGCCGGGCACCAGGAAGGCGAACTCGTCGCCGCCGATGCGGGCCACCAGATCCTCGGTACGCACCCGGCTCACCAATCGATCCGACACCTCTCGCAGCAGGGCATCGCCGACATGGTGATCCATGCTGTTGTTGACCGCCTTGAAGTTGTTGAGGTCGAGCACCATGAGGGCGAAGCGCTCGCCCCGCTCGCAGAAGCGGGTCAGGCTGCGGCCAAACAGCCAGCGGTTCGGCAGGCCGGTGAGGTTGTCATAGTTCGCCTGGGTCGCGATCTTCTGCTCGGCGAGCTTGGTCTGGGAGATATCGCTGGAGATGGCGATGTACTGGGTGATTTTTCCCCCTTCGCGCAGGGCGCTGATCATCAGCTGCTGGGGGTAGAGCTTGCCGTTCTTGCGCTTGTTCCACACCTCGCCACGCCAGATGCCGACCCGGGAGAGGGTATGGTACATGTCGGCATAGAAGGCCTTGTCGTGCAGGCCGGACTTGAGGATGCTGGGGGTCAGGCCGCACGCCTCCTCGCTGCTGTAGCCGGTGATGCGCTCGAAGGCCGGGTTGACCGAGATGATGCGGCTGTCGGCGTCGCACACCAGGATGGCTTCCGACAGGTTGTCATAGACCCGGTGGGAGAGCTTGAGCTGCTCGGCGTGACGCCGGGCATCGTCTATGTTCTCCAGCAGCAGCATCAGGTGATCGGGCTCGTGGCGCGCGTTGCGTACCAGGGTCACCGTCACCCTGCCCCACAGCTCATGGCCCAGCTTGTGGCGATAGCGCTTCTCCAGGGTCACCACGCTGCGCTCGCCGCGCACCAGCTCGCCATAGCAGGCCAGGCTGCGCAGCCAATCCTTGGGATGATGCAACTCGGCGGCCGTTCTATGCAGCAGCTCCTCCTCGCGGTAACCCAGCATCTTCTCGATGGCCGGGTTGGCCCACAGCAGGCGCCCCTGCAGATCCAGCTTGCCGATGCCCACCGGGGCGTGGGCCAGCATGCTGTCCATGGCGGGCAGGGGCAGCGTGGCGGGGGCGGCAGTCCGGCTCTGGCTCAGCGCCAGCTCGCGACCCGCCAGCGGCGCCAGCAGGCGCAGCACGCTCATCACCCTGTCCATGCTGTCCATCCCCTGACGAAACCAGAGGCTGCAGATGCCGATGGTCTGGCCCTGGGCATCCCGCAGGGCGATGCCGGCATAGCCGCGCACCCGATGGGCGATGAACAGGGGGGCCTGGGGAAACAGCTGGGGCAGGCGATCGCAGAACCAGGCCTCACCCTGCTGCAGCACTATCTCCCCCGGAGTGGCGGCGATGGGGACCCGGGAGCCCTGGATGCCCAGGGTCGCCGGAAAGGCGGAGTGCAGCTCGAACGAGGCACCGCTCGGATCTCGCCCTGCCACCAGCACCACATCGGCCTGCACCGCCGCCGCGAGCTCAGTGACGAAGCTGTCAAAGTACCCCAGCCCACTGGCGTGGGACAGGTTTGACATGATCCGATAGACAGATGTGACTGCTCGCCTCATGGCAAGATGCATTCTCTCCTGTGGGTATGGACTGCGACTCTACTCAAGCGAGCCGAACAGTGCAAATGAGCTCGAGGCAAGGTCTTCAAATTACGTGAAAAAAGGGACCATTGGTCCCTTTTTCTCGTAAAAATCAGGCAGAGATCCCGCTATGGCGCAAAAGTGTACCTGCTTGACCCTCTCGCACCCGGGGTGCCGACCGCATCAGGCCGCGATCCCGCTGTGGCGCAACAGGGCGTCCACCTGGGGTTCCCGGCCCCGGAAGGCACGAAACAGCTCCATGGGTTCTTTCGAGCCGCCCTTCTCCAGAATGTGCTTCAGGAAGGATTGGCCGGTGGCCTGGTTGAAGATCCCCTCCTCCTCGAAGCGGGAGAAGGCATCGGCGGAGAGCACCTCGGCCCACTTGTAGCTGTAGTAGCCCGCCCCGTAGCCACCGGCGAAGATGTGGGTAAAGCTGTGCTGGAAGCGGTTGAACGCCGGCGGCGTCAACACGGCCACCTGGCTGCGCACCTCCGCCAGCAGGGCCGGGATCTGCCCGGGGTTGGCCGGATCGAACTCCTGGTGCAGGCGGAAGTCGAACAGGGCGAACTCCAGCTGACGCAGCATCTGCATCGCCGCCTGGAAGTTGCGGGCGGTCAGCATCTTTTCCAGCAGATCCGCAGGCAGCGGCTCTCCCGTCTCGTGGTGACTGGAGATGAAGGCCAGCGCCTCGGACTCCCAGCACCAGTTCTCCAGGAACTGGCTCGGCAGCTCCACCGCATCCCAGGCC
This sequence comes from Aeromonas sobria, assembly GCF_050266975.1. Classification (GTDB taxonomy): domain Bacteria; phylum Pseudomonadota; class Gammaproteobacteria; order Enterobacterales; family Aeromonadaceae; genus Aeromonas; species Aeromonas sobria_B. Next base: position 5,458 of record NZ_JBKISU010000023.1, on the reverse strand, counting down.
ACGCCGTTGATGCCGGCCACGCCGGCGACGTCGATCTGGGTCAGCATGTGGTGAATGCCGTGGCCGAACTCGTGGAACAGGGTCACCACCTCGTTGTGGGTGAACAGGGCGGGCTTGCCATCCACGGGGCCGTTGAAGTTGCAGGTCAGATAGGCCACCGGGTTTTGCAAGGAGCCATCCTGGCGGTAGCGACGACCGAGGCAGACATCCATCCAGGCCCCGCCCTGCTTGTGCTCGCGGGCATAGAGGTCGAGATAGAAGCTGCCGCGCAGCTCGTCTTCACCATCGAAGATGTCGAAGAAGCGCACGTCCGGGTGCCAGGTCTCGATGCCGTACCGCTCGCGCACCTTCATGCCGAACACCCGACGCACCACCTCGAACAGGCCGTTGACCACCTTGCCCGCCGGGAAGTAGGGACGCAGCTGCTCGTCGGAGATGGAGAACTTGTGCTGCTTGAGCTTCTCGGCGTAGTAAGGGAGATCCCAGGCGGCCAGATCGCGCTGGTCGTAATGCTCGGCGGCGAAGGCGCGGATCTCCGCCAGCTCGGCCTTGCCCTGGGGCAGGGAGCGCTCGGCCAGGTCGGTGAGGAAGCCCACCACCTGCTGCGGTTTCTCCGCCATCTTGGTGGCCAGGGAGAGCTCTGCATAGTTGGCAAAGCCCAGCAGCTGGGCCAGCTCGCGGCGCAGGGTGAGCAGTTCCGTCATGATGGCGGAGTTGTCCCACTTGCCGGCGTTGGGGCCCTGATCCGAGGCACGGGTGCAGTAGGCGCCGTAGAGCTCCTCGCGCAGCGCCCGGTTGTCGGCATACATCATCACCGGCAGGTAGGAGGGAATGTCCAGGGTGAACAGCCACCCCTCCTTGCCCTTCTGTTCGGCCAGCTGACGGGCGGCCGCCTTCGCACTCGCGGGCAGACCGGCCAGCTCGGCCTCGTCGGTCACCAGCTTGCTCCAGCTCATGGTCGCATCCAGCACATTGTTGCTGAAGCGGGACGCCAGCTCGGAGAGGCGGGCCTGGATCTCGCCATACCGCTGCTTCTGCTCCGCAGGCAGGCCGATGCCGGACAGGCGGAAATCCCGCAGGGTGTTCTCTATCTCCTTGCGCTGGGCACCGCCGAGGCGGGGGAAGTCATCGCTCTGGGCCAGCTCAGAGTAGGCTTCATACAAGCCCTCATGCTGGCCGACATAGGTCTGGAATTCCGACAGCAGCGGCAGGCAGGCGTCATGGGCGGCGCGCAGCGCCTCGCTGTTTTGCACGGCGTTGAGATGGCTGACCGGTGACCAGATGCGGGCCAACCTGTCGTTGACCTCTTCCAGCGGGGCGATCAGGCTGTCCCAGGTGTGGGGGCCGCTCTGGGCCAGCACATCCTGGATCTTCTGTTTGCTGTCGGCGATCGCCTGCACCACGGCAGGCTGGACATGTTCAGGCTGAATGCGGCTGAAAAGCGGCAAGGAGTCCATTGTCAGCAAAGGGTTATTCATCCTGTCGTACCTCATTTCTCAGCCCCTGCTGTCCAGAAGCCTTATCATTTTGCTTGGACCACCTAAGATGTAGGCTCCGGGCGCATTAATCAAGCCTTTGCCTGCAACACCCTCGACTCAGCCACAGCTTGCGGCAAACCCCCACGACAGCGCTGAGTGAAGCGGTTAAACTGATGCCCTTCCTATCCAGACCGCAAGGACGCCATGTCAGGACTCTTCATCAGGACCGCAAAGGCCATCGGCTTCAACGGCCTCTCCTATCGCCTGCTCTCCTACATTCTCATCTGCAGCACGGCCCTGGCCCTCATCATCACGGCATTGCAGCTGGTCTGGGACTATCGCAAGGATGTGGCCCTCATCGAGGACAGCATCGGCCAGATCGAAGCCTCCTTCCTGCAACCCATCTCCGCCAGCCTGTGGAACCTGGACGAGGAGCAGGTCAAGGTGCAGATTGAGGGCATCATGAATCTGCCCAACATGCAGTTCGTCATGGTCAAGGAGCTGCTGGGTAGCGCCGAGGTGCCGCTGCTGACCCAGGGGATTGAGCGGGACAGGTACGACATCTCTCGCGAATTCATGCTGAGCTATCAGGGAGAGACGGTCGGCAAGCTGTTCGTGGCCGCGTCGCTGGAGCAGGTGTATCAACGCCTGATAGAGAAGTCCGTCCTCATCCTGATCAGCCAGACCATCAAGACCCTGGTGGTGTCATTTTGCATACTCTGCATCATTTACTATCTGGTGGTGCGCCATCTGCACCGCATCGCCCACTACGCGGAGCAGTTCAATCTGGAGCGGCTGGACGTGCCCCTCACCCTGGAGGGGCGCCCGCTGCCCCGCAGGAAACCCGATGAGCTCGATACCCTGGTCGCCACCCTCAACGAGATGCGCAGCCGGCTGCAAGACGAACTCATGGCCCGCCATCAGTCCGCGGTGCAGCTGCAACAGGAGCGCGACTTCTCCGCCACCCTGATCAACTCGGCCAACATGATCATCTGCTGCCTGGAGCCCGACCTCACCATCGCCAGTGTCAACCCGGCCGCCGTCCTGCTCACCGGCTATCACCAACTGGAGATCCAGGGGCTCAACTGGCTGACCCTGTTCGTGGAGGAGGCGCAGCGCGACCCCATTCAGGCCCGGATCGCGCGCCAGGAGAAGATCGAGGATGAAGAGCTGACCATGTTCGATCAGGACGGCGGCGAGCTCACCCTGCAGTGGACCTTCGCCCCCTTCTACGAGGGGGAGGACCTCAAGTATCTGATTGGCTTTGGCTATGACATCACCCGCCTCAAGCGGATCGAGCGGGAGATCACCGAATTCAACGAGCAGCTCGAAGGCAAGGTGCAGGAGCGCACCCGCAGCCTGAGCGAGGCCAACGATCAGCTGGGCAAGGCCTATCACGACCTGAAGCAGGCCCAGCAGACCCTGGTGGAGTCGGAGAAGATGGCGTCGCTCGGTTCCCTGGTCGCCGGTGTGGCCCACGAGATCAACACCCCCATCGGCATCAGCGTCACCGCCTCCTCCTATCTGCAAGAGCAGGTCGCCGACTTCAAGCAGCACCTGGAGGCCAAACAGCTCTCCCGCTCCTATCTCAATGAATTCACGGTCAATCTCGACGAGTCCATGCAGCTGCTGCAGGGCAACCTGCGCCGCGCATCCGAGCTTATCGCCAGCTTCAAGCAGGTGGCGGTCGATCAATCCTCCGAGGCTCGCTACAGCTTCAACGTCGCCGAGAACCTGCATCAGGTGGTGGTCTCCCTCGGCCACAAGCTCAAGAAGGCCCAGTGCGAGCTGGATATCCAGTGCGATCCCAAGCTCAGTATCTTCTCCTTCCCGGGCAGCTTCACCCAGATCTATTCCAACCTGATCCTCAACTCCATCCATCACGGCTTCGACGAGTGGGACAGACCCAAGAAGATCAGCATCCGGGTCGAACACCAGGGCGAGGATCTGGTCATCGACTATGCCGACAATGGCCGAGGCATCCCCCCCCACATACTGCCGCGCATCTTCGATCCCTTCGTCACCTCCAAGCGGGGCCACGGCGGCAGCGGGCTCGGCACCCACATCATCTACAACCTGGTGGTGCAGCTGCTGCGCGGACGCATCCACTGCAGCAGCGAACCCGGCCATGGCGCCCAGTTCCACATCCGCGTGCCCATGCAGGAGGGGTGAATCGGCCCCTCCCCGCACGGTTCAGGGCGCGCCCATGACCCCGCTGCCGGACACCGGCTCTTGTGAGACGGCCCTTTTGTCCCCATCATCGGGTATTGCACCCTCAACCCGTGGAGAGCCAACCCAATGGCACAGCATTTCGACTATATCGCCATCGGCGGCGGCAGTGGCGGCATCGCCTCCGCCAACCGCGCCGCCATGCACGGCAAAAAAGTAGCCCTGATTGAAGCCAAAAATCTGGGGGGTACCTGCGTCAACGTCGGCTGTGTCCCCAAGAAGGCCATGTGGTATGCCGGCCAGATCGCCGATGCCCTCAAATACGGACCCGACTACGGCTTCGATACCACCCTCAACCACTTCAGCTGGGCCAGGCTGGTGGAGTCCCGTCAGGCCTATATAGGCCGCATCCACCAGTCCTACGAGAACGTGCTTGGCAAGAACGGCATCACTGTCATCAGGGGCTTCGCCCGCTTTGTCGACAGCCACACCATCGAGGTGAATGGCGAGCGCTACAGCGCCGATCACATACTGATCGCCACCGGAGGCCGCCCCGAGGTGCCTGCCATCCCGGGGGCCGAATTCGGCATCGACTCCGACGGCTTCTTCGCGCTGGAGAGCCAGCCCAAACGGGTCGCCGTGGTCGGCGCCGGCTATATCGCGGTCGAGATAGCCGGTGTGATGCAGGCCCTCGGTTCGGAAACCCACCTGGTGGTGCGCAAGCACGCGCCCCTGCGCAGCTTCGACCCCATGATCCAGGAGACCCTGGTGGAGATCATGGCCGCCGAAGGGCCCAGGCTGCACAACCACGCCATCCCCAAGGCCGTCATCAAGAACGCCGATGACAGCCTGACCCTGCAACTGGAAGATGGCCGCCACCTCACGGTGGACTGCCTGATCTGGGCCATCGGCCGCGCCCCCGCCACCGACGGCCTCAACCTGGCTGCCACCGGCATCACCCTGGACGAGAAGGGCTTTATCCCGACCGACAAGTTCCAGAACACCGCCATCGCCAACCTCTATGCCGTGGGTGACAACACCGGCCGCATCCAGCTCACCCCGGTGGCCGTCGCCGCCGGTCGTCGCCTCTCGGAGCGACTGTTCAACAACCAGCCGGACGCGCACCTCGATTACGATCTGGTGCCGACCGTGGTGTTCAGCCACCCCCCCATCGGCACCATAGGCCTGACCGAACCCGAAGCCATCGCCGAATATGGCGAGGCGCAGGTGAAGGTCTACCGCAGCCAGTTCACCGCCATGTACTCGGCCCTGACCCAGCATCGCCAGCCCACCCGGATGAAGCTGGTCTGCGTCGGCCCCGAGGAGAAGGTGGTCGGCCTGCACGGCATCGGCTTTGCCATGGACGAGATCCTGCAAGGCTTCGGCGTCGCCATGAAGATGGGCGCCACCAAGGCTGATTTTGACAACTGCGTCGCCATCCACCCCACCAGCGCGGAAGAATTTGTCACCATGCGTTGAGGGAGCTGGGGCATAGAGGTCAAACCGGCCACTGCGTTCCCACTCCCCATCCGACCTTCACGGAAGAGTTCGTTACTATGAGGGGTTAATGTAGAAAACCCACCTACACACGTTCGTACTGTAGAAAAACTGATAGGCCAGAGCATCGTTCTCTGGCCTTCATTTATCGACTCATCGATACACTGCCTCTTCTAACACGTTTATGCCCTCAGAGATCCCCTCATTTTTAGAGACTCAAATAATTCCAAGTGTGCGGGTATATAAGCGGTGTTGCTTCAGGTAGTAGATAAATTTATCCATCAACAAGACCGCATTGGTTTCTTTCATTTTAG
>NZ_JBKISU010000022.1:0-85360 GCF_050266975.1 Aeromonas sobria | reverse complement strand
GTCTGGCGCTGTTACAGGCGCTGCGCTACTACGCCCGGCTCGGTATTCGATTCAGTCGGCTACTCACTGATAATGGCGCCTGTTATCGGTCGAAACGCTTCCGGAAGCTGTGTCGTCGGTTGGGACTTAAGCACATGCGCACCAAGCCTTACACACCCCAAACCAATGGCAAGGCAGAGCGCTTCATTCAGACAGCCCTGCGAGAGTGGGCCTATGCACGGAGCTATGACTCGTCAGAGCAACGGGCAGAACACCTGCAACCGTGGCTGCATGAGTACAACTGACATCGTCCTCATGCCAGTCTGGGCTATCAGCCCCCCATCAGTCGTCTTCAATCCGTGAACAACCTGGTGGGTTTACACACCTAGACCCGCAACAGGCCGCGAAAGCCCCTGGCGGCATAGTAGGACTGGGGGCCGTTGTGGTACACAAACACGCTGTCGTAGCGGCGATCGCAGAACAGGGCGCCGCCGAGCGCCCTGATTTCCTCCGGGGTCTGTATCCAGCTCGATGTCTTGGCATCGAAGCAGCCCAGGGTCTGCAGCGCCCGATATTCGGCCTCCGTCAGCAGTGTTATACCCATCTTGGCGGCCAGCTCGATCGCGCAGCCTGCTGGCTTGTTCTCCTTCCTCGACGCCAGTGCCGCGCCGTCATAGCAGAGGCTCCTGCGGCCACTTGGGCTCTCGGCGCTGCAATCACAGAACAGCAGCTGCCCGGTCTGCCGATCCTGGCCGATGACATCGGGCTCGCCGCCGCTGCTCTCCATCTGGTGGAGCGAGCGCAACGACTGGGGGCTGGCATCGAGCCTGGCGTGCACCTGTGACCAGGTTATGCCCTGGTGGCGAGGCCGGTGCCGCTCGAAGCGGGCCTGCAAGGTGGCGAGCAAGTCGTCAACCTGCCCATTCGTCACTGTCATCATGCTGCCTCGTTGTGGTTCAGGTTTGCGCCGTCAGAAACTCATGGCCAGGCCGATGGCATAGCCCTGGGTGTTGTTGCCGAACATGAAGCGGTACATGAGGCGGGTGCGGGTGACCCACACCTGGTATTTGCTGGAGTCGAGCTCGAAACCGGCCCCGATGGAGTTGAGGGCGTTGAAGCCGAGCAGGCCCCGCTGATCCCCCAGGTATTCGGTGCGGGCTCCCTCCAGCACGTAGCGCAGCGGCCGATCGAGCAGGGTCCAGTCAAACAGGGGGGCGCGGCGGCGCAGATAGAGACCGATGTTCTCGGCGTTCGCCTCGCCCCTGACACTCGGGCTGGTGCCAAAGGTGCTCTGCAGATGGAGGAAGGAGTAGCGCAACTCGGCGTCGATATCCTGGCTGTCGGAAAACAGCTCGTAGTCGAGCATGAGGGAGCCGCCGAGACCATAGACGTTGAGCTGGCCGTTATCGAGAAAGTCCAGGCCACGTCCCGTCTTGCGATTGAGGTACCAGTTGCCTATCTGGATGTCGCTCGCCACCGTGCCGAGGGAGACATTGGCGATGGGACGTAGCACCCAGTTGGGGGCCAGGGTGAAGTCCCAGCCGATGCCGCCGGTGGCGGTCAGGCTGTTCCACTTGGCGGGGATGGTCCGGCTCTCTGCCCCCTGGCTTATCACGAACTTGGGGTCGTAGCGGCTGTAGCCCAGGTTGCCCTCCAGATAGATGGGCACCTCCTTGCTCATGGTGGCCCCCCCGCCGAGCTGGCTCATGGTCAATGCCGCCTGTTGACCGCTGCCCCCCGAGATATCCAGATTGCTGGAGGTGATGTCGGGGATCACGTTGAAGGTCATCAGGGCGACCACGGCGTTGGCACGCTCTTGCAAGCGCGCATCGATGGCGCCGTCGGCGGCCAGGGCGGGCAGGGCCCACCAGGTCATGGCCAGCAGCGAGACGCGCCCGGCGGCGCCATGGCGCGGCGCGCGTCTATTGTGGTCAAATGGCGTTGCTCCCATACCCCTTCCCCGTGGCAGCGCCCAGTCGGGCACGGATGGTTCGAGTCTACCTCAGGAACCGGCGGCGTCCATGGCCGCACCGCGTCCTCGCCCGCAAGATGGGGCCCGGGTCTGGCCGGGGCGATTATTTGCCACGCATTGGCGCCGAAAATTTGTTACACTCCGCGCCCGCCATTTTCCGGCTCGCCTGCAGACCCTGTCAGGCCAGGCCGATCCCTGGCATTCCCAGTGGCCCGCCGGGCCGCAGACAACGACAGCTTTGCTGGAACACAGGAAACCCATGATGAAATTTGAATCATTCGATTTTGCCCCCGAGATTTTGCGCGCCGTCTCGGAGTGTGGTTATCAGGAGATGACCCCTGTGCAGCAACAGGCGATCCCGTCCATACGCCGTGGTCAGGATGTGCTGGCCAGTGCCCAGACCGGGACCGGCAAGACGGCCGCCTTCGCCCTGCCCATACTGCAGCGCCTGCTGGATAAGCCTGCCGCCGTGCAGCCGTCCAACACCCGGGTGCTGATCCTGACCCCGACCCGCGAGCTGGCGGCCCAGGTGGCGAGCAATATCAGCGATTTTGCCAAGTATCTGGACATCAGCGTGCTGACCATCGTCGGCGGCGGCAAGCAGGACGTGCAGGCCCGTCGCCTCAAGGCCGGTGCCCACATCATAGTGGCGACCCCGGGTCGGCTGCTCGAGCACCTCACCGCCTGCAACCTCAGCCTCTCCGGGGTCGAGACCCTGGTGCTGGACGAGGCGGATCGCATCCTCGACATGGGGTTCAGCGCCGATGTGCAGCAGATCCTGCAAGCGGTCAACAAGACGCGCCAGGGCCTGCTCTTCTCCGCCACCTTCTCCGATGGCGTCAAGAAGCTGGCCAAGGTGATGCTGGACAAGCCGCAGATCGTCAGCGTCAACAAGCAGAACTCCACCGCCGACACCGTGAGCCACACCGTCTATCCGGTGGAGCAAAAGCGCAAGCGCGAGCTGCTCTCCGAGCTCGTCGGCACCAAGAACTGGCAGCAGGTGCTGGTGTTCGCCAGCACCCGCGACAGCTGTGACGAGCTGGTGGCAGAGCTCAACCTCGACGGCATCAAGGCCGCCGTGGTCCACGGCGAGAAGGCTCAGGGCAGCCGTCGCCGCGCCCTGCGCGAGTTCATGGAAGGCAAGGTGCGGGTGCTGGTCTCCACCGAGGTGGCGGCCCGTGGCCTGGACATTCCGAGCCTGGAGTACGTGGTCAACTATGATCTCCCCTTCCTCGCCGAAGATTATGTCCACCGCATCGGCCGCACCGGTCGCGCCGGCAAGAGCGGCATGGCCATCTCCTTCGTCAGCCGCGAGGAGGAGCGTACCCTGCTGGAGATAGAGGCGCTGATCGGCCAGAAGATCCGCCGCGTCATGGTGCCGGGCTACGAGGTGAGCAGCCGCGACGAGCTGATCAAGCAGTTGCAGGAGCGCCGCCGCTTTGGCAAGAAGCCCCAGCGCGCCGACAACGCCGCCGCCCAGGTGATGGCCGAGACCAAGCTGCAGAGCCAGCGCGCCCGTCTGCGCAAGACGGCCCGCAAGGCCAAGTAAGCCAGGTGCCGCCGGGGACTCGACCCGGCCGGCTGATGTTTCCCCTGTTCAAAGGCGCCTCGGCGCCTTTTTGATGAGGAGGCTTGTGAGCCTCCCCGGATCTGCCCAGGAGTCGTGATGAGCGATGTGAGAGTGCAAACCTATAACCAGGCCCTGCTCGAGATGGCCAGCGCCAGTCTGGCCGAACTGGCCCGCACCGGGGCGGGGCGTGCCCCCCGCACCCAGGCTCAGGAGAGCCACTTCCTGAGCCTCTGGCTCGCCGACTCCCTCAAGGAGAAGCGCTTCTCCCGCCTGGTGATGGAGGATCTCAAGGGCTGGGTGCAGCAGGCGCGCACCCAGGGGGCGGGGGCCGATCTCAAGGGATTGCTGTCGCGCATCGTGCGTCACTACAGCCAGGCGGCGAGCGAGGGGCTGGGGGCGCGCCTGATGGCGCTGCTGGACGACTGCGAGCAGGCGGGCTGGCAGCGGATCACCGAGTGCGTGCTCGATGGCAAGGCGAGGCTCGCAAGCCAGGGACAGGCCTCCATCGTCATCTGCGCCGCCGAGCTGGCCCGCGCCCTGGCGGGGGATGAACTGGTGGCGCCGCTCACCCTCTATGTGCGCGGCGACGAGCAGCAGCTGGCCCGGTTCGCGCAGTGCCACGGCCTGCTCATCGGCCAGGGCAACAAAAAACAGACCCGGGTGAAGCATCACAAGGGACACCTGCTGATGCCCGCCAACGCCCTGCCTGCCCTGGCCCTGCTGGCGCAAGAGCGAAGCGCCTGAGCCAAGGCCTGCGCCAAGGCCTGCGCCTCCCCTGACTCCTGCTACCCCGATCCCGCATCGGGGTTTTTTGTGGCTCGCCTCTGCCAGCCTGGCGTCGCTCTCTGCCGCATCCCCGTCTTCTGGCCCCTTGTCCCCGCCATCTGGGGGGCCTCTGCCGAGCCCCCCGTACGGAGGGGCTTCCCCCATATGGAGGGCGGGGGCCGGGGGGCATCTGCCTTAGGGTGGTTTGGCCCCAAAGAGGGTCGGAAGCAAACCAATCATTTCAAGGAGAGAAGATGAAAGCGACACCGATAGCCCTGCTGCTGGCGGGCCTGCTGGGTTCCCCCCTCTGCGCCGCGAGTCTGGATGCCAGCCTGACGCTGCAGGAGGGAACAGGGGAGGATGTGAGGGTACGGGTGACCCTGACCAACCAGGGGGACAAGCCGGTGCGGCTGCTCAAGTGGCAACTGCCGGGCGGGGACGATGCGCCCCTGTTCGTGGTGGAGCGCGACGGTCAGCCCGTGGCCTATCAGGGGGCCCTGATCAAGCGCGCCCAGCCGGGGGCGCAGGACTACCAGCGTCTGGCCGCCGGCGAGAGCCTGGTGCTGGAGGCGGAAGTGTCCGGCCTCTATGACATGAGCGCCCAGGGGGAGTACAGCATCCGCTATCGTCTGCCCCGGCTGCCGGGGGAGGGGAGTGCCAGGACCGGGCGCAGCGCCAAGGCGGCCCCCGAGGCCGGGGAATCCAACGCCGTTAGCCTCTGGCTGGACGGGGTCGCGAGCGATGAGCGGGTACTGGCCAAGGCCCAGATGGCCGAACCGGCCGCCGCCGGAGGCTCGGTCAGTTTCACCGGCCGCTGCACCAACAGCCAGAAGAGTCAGATCGTCTCCGCCCTGGATGCCGCCGGTACCATGACAGGGGACTCCCTTGCCTATCTGGCGGTGGGCAAGCCCGATGGCCAGCGTTATCGCAGCTGGTTCGGTGCCTATGATGCCAGCCGCTGGAGCCAGGCCGAGGGCCACTTTGACAAGGTGAGGGACGCTATCGCGGACAAGCCGCTCACCTTCGACTGTGGCTGCAAACAGAGCTACTTTGCCTACGTCTACCCGGATCAGCCCTATAAGGTCTACCTGTGCAAGAGCTTCTGGAGTGCGGCCAACACCGGCACGGATTCCCGCGCCGGCACCATCATCCACGAGCTGACCCACTTCAATGTGGTGGCAGGCACGGATGATCTGGGTTACGGTCAAGCCAATGCCCGCCACCTGGCGAGCACGGACCCGGTTGCGGCGCTCAACAACGCCGACAGCCACGAATACTTTGCCGAGAACACCCCGAACGAACAGTGAATCGACAGGGGGCCTCGGCCCCCTTTTTGATGGAGGCAACATGATGGCACTCCTGCTCGGCAGCGTCCTTGGCCTGGGCGCCTTGCAGTGCGAGCTGAACGTCAAGGCCCAGAGCCGGGTCGATGAGCCCCTGACCCTGGCCATGGCGCTCAGCAATCAGGGGGAGGATACCCTGGAGGTACTGAGCTGGTTTACCCCCTTCGAAGGCTGGTTTGCCGACGCCATCGACCTGACCCTGGATGAGCAGGTCGTTCCCTACCAGGGACCGCTGGCCAAGCGGGGCGCCTCCGGCGCCGATGACAGGCTGATCATTGGCCCCATGCAGCGGATCAAGGCCGAAGCCGAACTGACCCAGGTCTATGATCTGAGCCGCCCCGGTCACTACCGGCTCAGTTATCGCGCCATGCCGGTACAAGATGATCAGGGGCTGAGCCCCAGGTGCCCCCCCGTGCGCTTCGAGCGGCTGGCGCTGCCCGCGAGCGAGGAGGCGGCGCAGTGATGCAGGCCGCTGTTGGCCCTGCTTGCTTCATTGACCCGAGATGGCGCCGAGGAGCTTGCCCCAAACCGCGGTGCGGCGGCCCGGCGGGGAGGCAGCCCCTCTCATTGCCTGAGTCGTGGCCGCTCGTCCTGCCCACTCTGCGAGCCGACGCGCTCGATGCCCTTGCTTATACTCTGTGCTGGCTCTGGGGCCAGCTCGTTTATTCCCTGTCCCTGCGAGTCAGCTGACGGCGCCCCGTTTGCGCCCCTTCTCACCGGCCCTTCCCGGGCCACAAGGGAGCACTGCCATGATGGATGAAGAGTTTGACGAGCAGCGGGATCTGCTGCTGGAGCGGCTGATCGCGGCCTCGCCGGAGGCGCTCTATCGTTGCTGGACCGAGCCCGAATTGCTGATGCGCTGGTTTGCCCCCCTGCCCTGGCGCACCCTGAGCGCCGAGCTGGATTTGCGGGTGGGGGGCGCCAGCCTGGTGGTGATGGGAGGCCCCAATGGGGAGAAGATCCCCTGTCCCGGCGTCTACCTGGCCCTGGAGCCGGGACGGCGCATCGTCTCCACCGATGCCTATGTGCGCCCCTGGCTGCCATCGGCCCGCCCCTTCATGACCCTGATCCTGAGCTTCACCCCCGAGGGGGAGAGCACCCGCTACCGGGCATGGGTGCGCCACTGGAGCGAAGCGGATCGCAAGGAGCATGAGGCCATGGGTTTTCACAGCGGCTGGGGCCTGTGCACCGATCAGCTGGCCGGGCTGGCGGCGACCCTCTAGGGACCCGGTGACAGGGCAGAGGCAAAAGAAGAGGCCCCGCAGTGCGGGGCCTCTTCGTGTCGGTGAGCATCCAGTCAGGCTTGATCGGCCGGGAAGCGTACCCCGACCTGTTGCCGCACCTGGGTGATGACCCTGGCGGTCTCGATGGAGCGCGCCACGGCGGCCTCGTCCATCTGGCCCGCGGCTATCTGGGCGGCGAAGGCGCCGGCCTCATAGATCATGCTGTTGGCGGACTGGGGCTGGCTCAGATCTTCGCGCCGGCCATCCCGACCGACCCAGGTCAGGCCGGTGCACTCGGAGAGGTGCTCTATGAGGAAGGCCCCCTCGCTGCCCTGGATCTCGCTCGGGATGAAGGAGTCGGACACCTTGGAGTGGCTGATCACCAGTTCGAAGGCGGGGTAGTGCAGCAGCACGGTGCCATGGATGTCCACCCCGGTTTCCAGCAGCTCGCCGCTGGCAGTGACCCGATTGGGGGCACCGAACAGGGCGACGGCGCTCGCCACGCAGTAGTAGCCGATATCCATAATGGAACCGTTCGAGAAGGCGGGGTTGAAGGTGTTGGGGTGCTCGCCGGCCAGGTATTTGGGCCAGCGGGAAGAGTATTGGCAATAGCTGAAGCTGGCGCGGCGCGCCTGACCGAGCCGGGGCAGCTGTTCGGCCAGCAGGCGGAAGTTCGGCAGGTAGGCGGTCTTGAACGCCTCGAACAGCACCACACCCTGCTCCCGGGCGCAGCGGTACATGGCCTCGACTTCGGCCAGGTTGGAGCCGAGCGGCTTCTCGCAGATCACGTGCTTGCCCGCCTTGAGCAGTTGCAGCGTGTGGGGGCAGTGCAGGGAGTTGGGACTGGCGATGTAGACGGCATCGAAGCAGGGGCTGGCGGCGAACTCGGCGAGATCGTCGAAGCAGGCCGGATCATCGTACTGGGCGGCGAAGGTCTCCGCGCTGGTCCGCTGCCGCGAGTAGACGGCGGTCAGCTGAAAGGCCTTGTTCAGCAGCGCCGCTTCGATGAATTTTTCTGTGATCCAGTTGGTGCCGATCACCGCGAGTCTGATCATGGGGTTGCTCCTTGTAACGACATGCAATTGCAAGAGGGGGCAGGGTGGGCGCCCATCATAGCCCAAGTTGTCGCTCGGCCCTACCATGGCGGCCCGTGGGCTGGGAAAAATGAGACGAGGGGGCGGAAATAAAAAACCCGGCCTGGGCCGGGTTTGGGGGAGTGGGCTGGCTTACTTGGCCAGGGACTCCGGCAGGTTCTCACGGATCTTGCCAAGCATCTCCTTGAGGACGCGCGGGTTGGCAACGACGATGTTGCCGGAGTTTTCGTAATTGTGACCACCGACGAAGTCGGTGACGATGGCGCCGGACTCTTTGGCCAGCAGCTCACCGGCGGCGGTGTCCCAGGGTTTCAGACCGATTTCCCAGAAACCGTCGATACGACCGGCGGCCACATAGGCCAGATCCAGGGCGGCGGAGCCGGCGCGGCGGATGTCGGCACACTCGACGAACATGCTCTGGAACATCTTGAGGTAAGGCTCGATGTGGTGCTTCTGCTTGAACGGGAAGCCGGTGGCCAGCACTGTGCCGGAGAGGTCTTTCGCCTTGCCGACGCGGATGCGGTAACCGTTCAGCTGGGCGCCGTTGCCACGGGTCGCGGTAAAGAGCTCGTCACGGATGGGATCGTAGACGACGGCCTGTTCAGTCTTGCCCTTGACGCGCAGGGCGATGGAGACGGCAAAGTGCGGAATGCCCTTGACGAAGTTGGTCGTGCCATCCAGTGGGTCGATGATCCATTGGTAGTCCGGGTTGGTACCGGCAATCTCACCGGACTCTTCAGCGACGATGCTGTGTTCCGGGTACGATTTTTTGATGGTGTGAATGATGGCCGCTTCGGCGTCACGGTCAACGTTGGTCACGAAGTCATTGCTGCCTTTCTGGATAGCCTCGATGTTCTCAGGCTGGGAGAAGGCTTTTACTACTACTTGACCGGCGTTGCGCGCAGCGCGCACGGCGATATTCAGCATCGGATGCATAGGTTCACCACTGGATGTTAAAGAACGGGGGATAAAAGGACGCGAAATTATAGCAGTCTGCCCGAGGATAGCAACTCATATTACCGAGGCGGGGGGATAGAAGCATAGTGCGCAGCGAGAGCTGACTTTACATGACTATTTGGTCTAATCTTGTCTCGCCAGACCACTGGCGCGTGTAATAACAAGCTCCATCACTCATAGGGATGTGTCGAATGAACTTGTCATTAGTCAGTCAAAAACCGTCGTCAGTGGCGGTCAGCGGGTTGTTGCGGGCGTTGCAAGAGTCCGTCGATGTCGAACCCTATTTCAATCGCATCGTGGTGACAAGCTCGGGTCAATGGAAGCCGACTCGGGATGAGGCCGCCATCTTGCTGCTCGACGACGAGGCCGGTTGGCCGGTGCCGGCGCTGGAGGAGGCAGGGGAGGCCATCGGCCTGCCCGTGCTGCCCCTGCTGGTGTGCGATGGCCAAGGCCCGGGCGGGGCCAGTTCCCGGCGGGGGCCGGATGTGCGCGATCCCCGCTACTACTTCGTCTCCAACGGCATCGTCATGGATGGCCACGAGTGGGCAAATCCGGCCAGCAGCCAGTTGCTGGTGGACAAGCTGGCATCCTACTTTCCGTTGTTGTCCCGTCTGAGCCAGCTTCGTCAACGCAGCCCCCTGGGTCCCCTCAACTAGCGCTCTCGTTCCCCTGTGATGGGGTGACGCTGCCACAGGGCGAGCTGTTGCCTGAGGGTGGTCATGTCGGCGCGCAAGGTGTCGCCATGACCCCCCCCTTTCCCGAGCAGGACCCAGCCCTGCACATGGACGAACAAAAAGCGCGCCAGGGCCTGCACATCTGTCTTGGGGGCCAGATCTCCCTCCCTCACTGCCACCTGACAGGCATGGGCCAGAGCCTGTTGCAACTCGCTATGCATATCCAGGATACGTTGCCGCACCCGGGGTTGATCCATGGCGCCTCCCAGTTGGGCGTTTTGCAAGAAGCAGCCGGGATTGTCGGGCTGGCTCAGGCGCAGCGCCAGGGCATCGAGCCAGCCGTGCAACGCCGCCAAGCCGCCCTTGTCGCACAGCAGGGGCGCCATGCGTCTGCGCGAGACCTGCTCCAGATAGTGATCGAGTGCCAGCTGAAACAGAGCCTGCTTGTCACCGAAGCTGTTGTAGAGACTGAAACGGTTGATGCCCAAGGCATCCACCAGATCCTGGATCGAGGTCGCCTCATAGCCTTTTTGCCAGAACAGTGTCATGACTTGCTCCAGCTTTTCGGCTGGATCGAATGCGGTTTTGCGTGCCATGTTTCCTCCTGCCGTGACTATAACAAATTCTTGACCGCTCGTTTAGATAAGACTAGTTTCTAACTGTTCGTTTAGAAATGGAGAGCAGGATGAAAGTCTATGAATTGCGGCGGGCCCCCAATGCGCGCAGGGTGCGGATGTTTCTGGCGGAGAAAGGGGTCGACATGGTCTATGAACAGGTCGATCTCGGGGGTGGCGAGAACCTGAGCCCGGCGTTTCTGGCCAAGAACCCGGCTGGGCGCATCCCCGTGCTGGCCCTCGACGATGGCAGCTATCTGAGCGAGTCGGTCGCCATCTGTCGATACTTCGAGGAGCTTTATCCCGACAACAACCTGTTTGGCACCACGGCGCTGGAGCGGGCCCAGATAGAGATGTGGAGCCGCTTCATCGAGTTCAATCTCTGGCTGCCGGCCGGCATGGCGTTTCGCCACATCACCGGCTTTTACAAAGACCGTGAAACCTGTTTCCCCGAGTGGGGTCAGGAGTGCAGGCAGCTGGCGAGCCAGTGGTTTGCCAAGCTGGAGGAGAGGCTGCAAGCATCCGCCTATATTGCGGGCGATCGCTTCACCATCGCCGACATTCTTGCCATCTGCGCCATAGACTTTGCCGCCAGAACGCTGGAGCTGCACATCGCCGATGAGCAGACCGCCCTCAAACGCTGGTATGATACGGTCTCAAGCAGGCCCAGTGCCCAGGCCTGAGTCGCTATCCTGTCACGTGCTTCCCTGGCACCCTCGCCGTGCCAGACAACAAGGAGAAGATGATGATCGATTTTTACACGGCCGCCACCCCCAACGGGTTCAAGGTGTCGATCGCCCTCGAGGAGCTGGGACTGCCCTACAAGGTCATTCCCCTCGATTTTTCGACCATGGAGCAGAAGAAGCCCGAGTTTCTGGCCATCAACCCCAATGGCCGCATCCCGGCCATCGTCGATCGGGATAACGGCGACTTCGCCGTGTTCGAATCCGGCGCCATCCTGCTCTATCTGGCGGAGAAAACCGGCAAGCTGCTGCCGCAAGATCCCAAGCGCCGCTCCCAGGCCATCCAGTGGCTGATGTTCCAGATGGGCGGCGTCGGCCCCATGATGGGGCAGGCCAACGTCTTCTATCGCTACTTCCCCGAGAAGATCCCGGCCGCCATCGAGCGTTACCAGAAGGAGGGGCGCCGTCTGTTCGAGGTGCTCGACGGTCACCTGGCACACCATGAGTACCTGGCCGACGAGTACAGCATCGCCGACATCGCCACCTGGCCCTGGGTGCGCATTCACGACTGGAGCGGTGTCTCCATCGAGGGGTTGGTGCATCTGCAGGCCTGGATGGCGCGCATGGAAGCCAGACCCGCCTGCCAGAAGGGCATCACCATTCCACCGCGCGACGAAAGCCCGGAAGATCAGGTCAAGCGGGCGCAGCAGATGGTGACCCGCTAACGCCATCATGATGGCCCTGACGGGCCATCTCTTTTTGTCTGCATGTCTCCTTGCAGCCCGCCTCTCACCTCCTGTCTGCTCACGCCTTTCCCTTTTAAATAAGCCATTTATCAAGAATCAAAAGTCATTTTTCTTGATTAATTGTTATGTTATAACGCTTCACTTTGGTCGCTGATCGTTATTATCTGGATGGAAAGGATGACAAAAAAATACGCCGCTGCCGGGTGGTGCGCCCTGGTGTTGATGGCCGGAATGAATGTTGCCCACGGCAAGCCGCTGGCCATGGTGGGGCCCTGGGAGATCCACAGTGTCGACCCTGCCAGCAACGGGGTCTTCTTTACCCGCATGCAGGTGGCGGAGACCCTGGTGGAGGTCGACAGCCTGGGCAATCTGCAACCCGGGCTCGCCAGCCAGTGGTCTCACTCCGAGGATGGTCTGCAATGGCGATTCACCCTGCGTCCCGGGGCCCGCTTTCACGATGGCAGCGAGGTGAGCGCCGAGCAGGTCGCTTTTGCCCTGCAGCAGGCATGGCGCAAGCCCGGCGTCATGACCAGCGCCCCCATCGCGTCCATCGAGGCCCATGAGGGGGCCCTGCTGGTCACCCTCACCGAACCTTTCGCCTCCCTGCCCGCCGTGCTGGCTCACCCCAGCACCCAGATCCTGGCGAAGGCCGCCTACGATGCCAAGGGGGAGGTGACCCAGGTGATAGGCTCTGGCCCCTACCGCATCGCCCGCCTGCAACAACCCCAGCGGATAGAGACTGTGCGTTTCGACGGCTGGCAAGGTCCCCAGCCTGCCATCTCGCAGGTGAGCTACCTGACGGTGGGCCGCCCCGAGAGCCGCACCCTGATGGCCGAGAGCGGTCAGGCCGACATCGCCTGGGGGCTGGATCCGGTCAGCATCCGCCGCTTGCAGCAGGCGCCCCGGGTCGCCATCGCCTCGGTCACCCTGCCGCGCACCATACAGCTCAAGCTCAACGGGGCCGATCCTCTTCTGAAGGATCCCTTGGTGCGCCGCGCCCTCAGCCTCGCCATCGATCGCCGCGGCATGGCGGCGGCCCTGCTGCGGGATCCCGAGATGGCGGCGACTCAGCTCTTCCCCCCCACCCTGGGGGAGTGGCACCAACCCGGGCTGACCCCGCTCGCCCATGACGTCAAGGCGGCCCGGGCGGCCTTGGCGGCGGCCGGCTGGCTGCCGGGGGCGGATGGCGTGCTGCGCAAGGGGGAAGATCGCTTCGCCCTGACCCTGCGCACCTTCCCGGATCGCCCGGAACTGCCGCTGCTGGCCACGGCACTGCAGGCGCAGTGGAAGGCGGTGGGGGTAGATCTCAAGGTGGCGGTGGGCAACTCGAGCGAGATCCCGGCCGGCCATCAAGACGGCTCGCTCCAGATCGGCCTCTATGCCCGCAACTATGCCCTGGTGCCGGATCCCCTGGTCACCCTGCTGGGGGACCTGGCCCCCGCCGGCGCCGACTGGGGGGTGATGAACTGGCAATCCCCTGCGCTTGGGCAACAGCTTGCCCGCCTTGGCAAGGAGACCCTGCCCGCCGGGGAGGCCGCGGCACTGCGCCGTGACATCGCTACCACCCTGCAGCAGGAGTTGCCGCTGCTGCCCATCGCCTGGTATCGCCAGAGCGCGGCAGTCAGCCGCGAGCTAAAGGGGTTTGAGCTGGATCCCCAGGAGCGCAGCTACCGTCTGGACAAACTGAGCTGGAGCGCACAATGACAGCGGCGCCCTTCTCTGCCGTCATGGGGATCCTGGCTCAGCGGCTGGTGCAGGCGCTGATGGTCGCCCTGCTGGTGGCCGGCCTCTGCTTTGTGATGGTGCAGTCTCTGCCAGGGGATCTCGCCTTTCGCATCGCCGCCGGTCGCTACGGCTATGACTATGTCACCGCCGAGGCCGCCAATGCGGTGCGCAGCGAGCTGGGGCTGGCCGGCTCGGCCCTGGCCCGCTTCGCTGACTGGCTGGGGGCCCTGCTGCAGGGGGATCTCGGCAGCTCCCTGGTGACGGGGGCACCGGTCGCCAGCGAGGTGGGCCACCACCTGGGGGCCACCCTGTCCCTGGCGGTGGCCGCCGTGGTCCTGGCCCTGCTGTTGGCGCTGCCGCTTGGCAGCCTGAGCGCCCTGCGTCCGGGGGGATGGTGCGATCGCCTGACCCTGGGCTGGAGCGTGCTGATGCGCGCGCTGCCTCCCTTCCTGCTCGGCCTTGTGCTCATGGTGCTGCTCTCGGTGGAGCTGGGCTGGGTCAGTGCGGCGGGGCACGGGGAGGGGAGCAACCTGCTGCTGCCCGCCCTCACCCTGGGGCTGGGGCTCTCCGGGGTGCTCTCCCGGGTGGTGCGCGAGAGCGTGCTCACCGTGGTGCAGTCCGGTTATTACCGCTTCGCCCTGACCAAGGGACTCTCTCCGGCCCGGGTATTCTGGCGTCACGGCCTGCGCAACACCGGGGTCAGCGTCATCGCCTACACCGGCGTGCAGCTGGTGCTGCTCATCGAAGGGGTGGTGGTGGTGGAGAGCCTGTTCGCCTGGCCCGGCATCGGCCATGCGCTGGTGCACGCCATCTTCTGGCGCGACATCCCCATGGTGCAGGGCACTGTGCTGGTGCTGGCGGCGCTCTTCGTGCTGCTCAACACCCTGACCGACCTGCTCTGTCTTGCCATGGATCCCCGCGGTCCCAAGGAGTCCTGATCATGTCTCTCTCTGTCAAGGCGGGAGCGAGCCTGCTCCTGCTGGTAGTGCTGTTTGCCCTGCTGGGCCCTCTCGTTTGGCCCGATCCCGCCGCCCAGGATCTGATGCAGTTCCTGGCCGACCCTTCCTGGCAGGAGCCGCTCGGACGGGATCAGATGGGACGCAGCCTGATGGCGCGGCTCGCGGCGGCGACCCGCCTCTCCCTGCTGCTGGGGATCTTGTGCGTCATCACGGCGGCCCTGCTGGGATCCCTGCTGGGCTGGCTCTCTGCCTGGCGCGGCGGCTGGGTCGACGGCCTGCTGCGCAGCCTGGCCGACGGCGTGCTGGCCCTGCCGAGCCTGCTGCTGGTGCTGCTGTTCTCCGCCATGGCCCAGGGGGGCTTCGCCATCCTCTATCTCGGGTTGGCCATGGCCCAGTGGGTGGAGTACTACCGGGTGGTGCGAGCCCGCAGCCGGGTGCTGCTCGCCTCGCCTCAGGTGGAGGCCTCCCGGTTGCTCGGTTTTGGCAATGGCTATGTCGTGCGCCGCCACCTCTGGCCGGTGCTGGCGCCCCAACTGTTGACCATGATGGCCTTTGGCCTCGCCGGGGCCATCCTGACCCTCTCGACCCTGGGCTTCGTCGGGGTGGGCATCCAGCCGCCCACCCCCGAGCTTGGCCTGATGATGACGGAGGCGCTGCCCCACTATCAGGAGGCGCCCCGCCTGCTGCTGGCACCCATCCTGGTGATGGGAATGATGCTGCTGGCCCTGGTGCTGCTCAATCAGAAGGGCAGCCTTCAGCTTGGATCCCCACAAGGAGTCACTCCATGACGACCATTCATATCAAGGGCCTGCAGGTGGATGACGGCCGGCAGACCCTGTTGCAGGCGCTGGATCTCACCCTGCTCCCCGGCTCCGCTTTGACCCTGATAGGGGAGAGCGGCTCGGGCAAATCCCTGCTGGCCCACGCCCTGATGGGGACACTGCCCGCTCCCCTGCGCGGCCGGGGTGAGATGGCGATGGGCGGCCGGTGCCACAACCTGGCGGACCCCCAGGCCCTGCGCGCCCTCTGGGGGCGGGAGCTGGCCATGCTGCCCCAGGAGCCTGTGCTGGCGCTGGACCCCACCATGGGGCTGCTGCCCCAGGTGGAGGAGGGCTGGCTGGCGGGAGGCAAGGAGGCGCGCTCGCGGGCGCGGGACGCTCTGGCGCGGCTGGGGCTCGCCGGGCGGGAGCGCCACTTCCCGCACCAGCTCTCCGGGGGCATGGCCCAGCGCGCCGCCTTTGCCGCCGCCACCCTGGGGCAGGCCCGTCTGCTCATCGCCGACGAACCCACCAAGGGGCTCGACAGCCGGGCCAGCGCCAGGCTGCAAACATTGCTGCAGGGCTATCTGACCGAGGGGCGCCACCTGCTGACCATCACCCATGATCTCTCCCTGGCCCGGGCACTGGGGGGCTGGGTGCTGGTGGTCAAGGGGGGGGAGATAGTGGAGCAGGGGCCCGCCGAGCGGGTGCTGTACGCGCCTTCCCATGACTACACCCGCGCCCTGCTGGCGGCGGAGCCGGCGGCCTGGCCCGAGGCGGCGCTGCCCACCACCGGGGACTGGCTGCTGAGGGGGGAGGGGCTCGCCATGGGGTACGGAGAGCAGGTCTTGTTCGAGGGGCTGGATCTGCCACTGGCCCGAGGGGAGCGGCTCGCCATCATGGCGCCGAGCGGTGCGGGCAAGAGCACCCTGGGTAATGTGCTGCTGGGGTTGCAGCGCCCCTGGCGAGGGCGGGTGCTGCGCCAGGGGGGCATAGCCCCTCACCGCTGGCAGAAGCTCTATCAGGATCCGGTGCAGGCCTTCGCCAGCCGGGTACCCCTCGTCACCCAGTTTGACGATCTGCTGCACCTTCATCGGCTGCCTCGCCAGCCCCTGGCCGACTATCTGGCGAGGCTCGGCCTCGACGAGCGGCTGCTGACCCGGCTGCCGAGCCAGGTCTCTGGGGGAGAGCTGCAACGGCTGTCGCTGATCCGGGCCCTGTTGCTGCGCCCCGTGCTGCTGTTTGCCGATGAGCCCACCTCCCGGCTCGATCCCCTGAGCCAGCAGCAGACCATGACCTGCCTGCAAGACGAGATCGGGCAGATAGGCTGCGCCCTGCTGCTGGTGACCCATGACGAGGTGCTGGCGGGCAAGGTCGCCCGCCGCTGCCTGCGACTGGGGGAACCCCATCCCGCTTCAGCGGCAGCGCCGCCGCTGGCGCGGGCCGGGTGAGGTCGCAGGCCAATACGACGGACGGGGCATCTGCCCCGTCATATTAGAAAAACTAAGCCAAGCCGATTACAAAGATTCGTTCGTGTTTCGTGATCCGAATCACTAACATGGCGGCCATGAAAGGGAGCTGATCTGCTCCCTGTCAGCCCGGGTCCTCCGGGTTGCCACTACTCATCCAGATCTGACAATCACTCCTCCCTCACGGTGAGGAGCGCCCTGCTTTTGATGTCGTGGAGCGCACATGAATCGGCACAGCTTTTATCCCCTGTTTTTCCTGACCATCCTCATGGTCGCCGTGGGGCAGATGACCCAGACCCTCTATGTCCCCTCCATCCCTGTGATGGCAGTGGATCTGGGGGTGAGCGCCGCCTCCTTGCAGGCGGTGATGGCCTGCTATCTCATCCCCTACGGCCTCTCCCAGTTCGTCTATGGCCCCGTCTCGGACAAGTGGGGGCGCCGTCCCGTGCTGCTCATCGGCATGATGGTGTTTCTGCTGGGGACCCTGACCATACAGCTGATCCCGACGGCGACGGCCCTGCTGGTGGGCAGCTTCATTCAGGGGCTGGGCACCGGGGCCGGTGGCGCCATGAGCCGCACCCTGATGCGGGATCGCTACAGCGGCGCCGAGCTCAACCGCGCCAACAGCCTGGTGAGCATGGGGGTGATCTTCTCCCCCCTGCTGGCCCCCGTGCTGGGGGGCTGGCTCACCGAGCTGCTTCACTGGCGCGCCGGTTACTGGTTTCTGTTCGGCTTCGGCGCCCTGACCACACTGGCCCTGCTGGCCTGGTTCGTCGAGACCCTGCCGAGGGAACGTCGTCAGCCGCTGCGGGTGCGGGCGGCCTATCGCCACGTGCTCGGCAACCCGCGCTTTCAGGGCAACCTGCTCTGTCTGATGGCCACCTTCGCGGGGCTGGCGGTGTTCGAGGCGGCGGCCGGGGTACTGCTCGGCGACGTGCTCAAGCTGAGTGCCCGCACCGTCAGCGTCTTGTTCGTGCTGCCGCTGCCGGGCTACCTGTTTGGCGCCTGGCTCTCGGCCCGCCTGAGCTTTCGCCTGAGCCAGGGCAGGTTGATGCGCCTTGGCATCGCCTTCCTGGCCCTGGGGGCCCTCATCATACTGGTGCCCGGGCTGCTGGGGGTGGTGAACGCGGCCTCCCTGGTGGGGGGCGCGGCGGTCTACTTCATCGGCAGCGGCATCCTCTACCCCACTGCCACCTCCTGCGCCATCGAGCCCTTCCCGGGCCAGGCGGGCACCGCCGGTGCCATCCTGGGGGGCATGCAGAACCTGGGGGCCGGCGTGGTGACCCTGCTGGCCGCGACCTTCCCCATGCAGGGGCAGCTGGGGCTCGGCATCATCATGACCCTGATGGTGCTGATCGTGGCCCTGAGCTTCGCCTGGCTGCGCCACCACGGCGCCCCTCACGAGCAGATGGCGACCTGACGCCACCGGGTGCCTCCCATACTTGAGCCCGCCATTGGCGGGCTTGTTTTTTTGCGGGATACCGGGTCAAGGGGCGCGCGTCAGGGGGAGAGGGGGGCCTCCTGGGTCAGGTCGAGAAAGGCCCGCATGGCGGGGGTGATGCTGTGCTGGCGCGTCATGAAGACGGTGCGACCCGCCTCGAGGGGCTCGAGGGGGTGGCAGACGAGATCCGCGAGCTGGCTGGCGGAGTGGGCGAGGCCGGCGCTGACGACGGCCCAGCCCAGGCCGTGGCGCACGGCGCTCACCAGATGGAACAAGGAGTCGGTCTCCAGCACCAGATCCAGCGTGATCCCGGCTCGCTCGGCGGCGAGATCCAGGTAGGCGCGAAACTGCATGGTGCGACTGGGCAGCACCAGGGGTCTGTGTTGCAGGCTGGCCAGGGTCATGGGGCCCGTATGGGGCAGTGCATTGGCCCGGCTCATCAGCACCGCCATCCGGTTGTCGCCCTGGGGATAAAGATGAAAGGCGCGCTTGCCGCCTCCCAGGGGATCGTCAAATCCCAGCCCTATGTCGCACTGGTGCAGCTCCAGCTGGGCGATGAGCGCCTCGTTGCTGAGCACCGCCAGGCGGATCACGATATCTGGGTAGCGCTGCTTGCACCGGGCGATGAGCGGCATGATGTCGACATTGGACTGGGGCACTATGCCGATGCGCAGGGTGCCGGACAGCTCGCCATGAAACAGTGCCAGCTCCTGCTTGAGCGCCTCCTGCTCCAGTAGCATCCGCTCGGCGTAACGGCGCACCAGCTCGCCGGCCTCGGTGAGGGCGACGAACTGGCTGGTGCGCACCACCAGATCGGTGCCGACGTTCTTCTCCAGGGCCGTGATGCTGGCCGACAGGGTGGGCTGGGTGATGTGGCAGGCCTTGGCGGCCTTGGCAAAGTGGCGGTGTCTGGCCAGTTCATGAAAATAGTGCAGCTGCTTGATGTTCATGGCGAGGGCGACGGGGGGAGAATGGCGTTAAAAATTAATCAATTGAAATCGCAAGGTCAATAGAATGGCTCTATCGGGATATAGATTTATTTCATTGGTTTTGCACCGCATGGCTCTCTAAACTTGAATGCAATCTGCATTTTTAGGTCAACCCTTATGCCCGAATACAGTCCCGTCCCGGCCTTGCCCCCGCTGGATCATCTGGTGGAGGAGGTGGCGGTCGCCATCAACGTCAATGGCATCAACCATGCGGTGATGATGGCGACCCCGGACGATCTGGACGACTTCGCCATCGGCTTTCTGTTTGGCGAGTCCATCATCGCCCACAATCACGAGGTGCATGATATCCGGGTCGCCACCGCAGAGCAGGGGCTGGTGCTGGATGTGACCATCGCCAATCGCTGCCTGGCCCGGCTCCAGTCGCGCCGACGCAGGCTGACCGGGGCGACCGGCTGCGGCATCTGCGGGGTGGAGGCCGTCGAGCAAGCCTTTCCCGAGGTGATCCCGCAGCCCCCTGTGCCTCCCCTGGATGGCGAGCTGCTGGCCGGATTGCGACCGCAGATAGCCCGCTGGCAGCTCAAGGGGCAGCGCCACGGGGCCCTCCATGCGGCGCTGGCCCTGGATGGGCAGGGACGGATCCTGCACTGCCGGGAAGATATCGGGCGCCACAATGCCCTCGACAAGCTGATCGGCCTGCTGCTGCGCCGGCAACTGGCCTGCGACACCCTGGTGGTGACCAGTCGCTGCGGCAGCGAGCTGGTGCAAAAGGCGGCCCAGTACGGCGCCCGCCACCTGGTCTGTCTCGCTTCCCCCAGTCAGCTGGCGGTCAGGCTGGCCCTCAAATACCACCTCAATGTCGTCCATATCCCCAAATTTGATGCCCCGGTCAGCTATTCCAGCTATTCCCCGGCAGATCCCATCGGAGCGTGCCATGAGCCATATTGACAAGCCTGCCAAAGCAGGTGGTTTTTCCTCCCTGCAATCCACCATGAAGCAGGTACTGCGCAGCCAGAAGACCCGGCAGAACATCAAGAACCTGCTGAGGGTCAACCAGACCCATGGCTTCGACTGCCCGGGCTGCGCCTGGGGGGACAATGACCATGGCGCCTTCCAGTTCTGCGAGAACGGCGCCAAGGCGGTGGCCTGGGAGTCCACCGGCAAGACGGTGGGGGCCGACTTTTTCGCGGCCCACTCGGTGCGCCAGCTCGCCAGGCAGAGCGACTACTGGCTGGAGTATCAGGGGCGATTGACCGAGCCCCTGCGCTACAACCCGGCGACCGATCACTATGAGCCGGTGAGCTGGGACGACGCCTTTGCGCTGATTGCCGATACCCTCAAGGGGCTGGCCAGCCCGGACGAGGTGGAGTTCTACACCTCGGGGCGCGCCAGCAACGAGGCCTCCTACCTCTATCAGCTGTTTGGCCGCCTGTTTGGCACCAACAACTTCCCCGACTGCTCCAACATGTGCCACGAGGCGAGCGGGGTGGCACTGACCCAGTCGGTCGGCGTCGGCAAGGGCACTGTGGTGCTGGATGACTTCGATCGGGCCGACGCCGTGTTCGTCTATGGCCAGAACCCGGGCACCAACCATCCCCGCATGATGAATGCCCTGCGCAAGGCGGCGAAAAACGGCTGCAAGATTGTCAGCTTCAACAACTTGAAAGAGGTGGCCCTCGAACGCTTTGCCAGCCCCCAGAGCCCCCTCGAGCTGCTGACCCCGGCGGCCACCACCATCAGCCATCAATACCTGACCCCCAAGCTGGGTGGGGACATGGCCGCCATCCGCGGCATGGCCAAATACCTGCTGGAACAGGCGCCGGAAGCGGTGGACAGAGACTTCATCGCCCGCCATACCCGCCACTTCGATGAGTACGAGGCGCAGGTGCGCGCCACCGGCTGGGACGAGATAGAGCAGCAGTCCGGCCTGACCCGCGACGAGATAGTGCAGGCGGCCCGGGTGTTTGGCGCAAGTTCGCGCGTCATCAGCTGCTGGGCCATGGGGCTGACCCAGCATCTGCACTCGGTCGACACCATCCGCGAGGTGGTCAACCTGCACCTGATGCGCGGCCAGCTGGGCAAGCCGGGGGCGGGGCTCTGCCCGGTGCGTGGCCACAGCAACGTGCAGGGCAACCGCACCATGGGCATCAACGAAAAGCCGAGTGCGGCCTTTATCGAGCGCCTCGAGCGCCACCTAGAGGTGAGCCTGCCCAAGGCCCCTGGCCACAACGTCTATGAGGCACTCAAGGCGCTGCACGAGGGCAGGAGCAAGGTGCTCGTCTGCCTGGGGGGCAACCTGGCGGCGGCGGCGCCCGATACCGAGTTTACCTGCACGGCGATGAAGCGGGCCGAGCTCAATGTGCAGATCAGCACCAAGCTCAACCGCAGCCATCTGCAGGTAGGCAAGGCGGCGCTGATCCTGCCCTGCCTCGGTCGCACCGAGCTGGACATCCAGCGCAGCGGCAACCAGCAGATCACGGTGGAGGACACCTTCAGCATGGTGCACGCCTCGACCGGGGCGGCCGAGCCGGTGTCGCCGCTCTGCCTGTCGGAGACCGACATAGTGGCGCGCATGGCCCATGCCACCCTGGGCAGCGAGCGGGTCGACTGGCTGGCCCTGCGCGATGACTACGGCCGCATTCGCGATCTTATCGAGCAGACCATCGCCGGCTTTGCCGATTTCAACGCCCGCATCCAGCAGCCGTGCGGTTTTCATCTGGAGAACACCGCGGCGCTGCTGACGTGGAATACCGCCAGCGGCAGCGCCGAGTTTCGGGCAAGCCGTTTGCCGCGTTCCGTGTTGCCGGAGTGTACCCGCCACGCCGAACAGATGAGCGATCAGCCGGTGCTCTTGCTGCAGAGCCTGCGCTCCCACGATCAGTACAACACCACCATCTACGGCATGGATGATCGCTATCGCGGCATCAAGGGCCAGCGCAACGTGGTGTTCATGAACGAGGCGGACGCGCGCCAGCTGGGCGTTGAGGAGGGGACGCGCGTCGACCTGGCCGCCATCTGCAACGATGGCCGCGAGCGCAGCGTGACCGGTTTTGTGGTGGTGATCTACGAGATACCGAGGGGCAACATCGCCGCCTACTACCCCGAGACCAACCCGCTGGTGCCCATCGACAGCATAGGGGCGGGCTCCTTTACCCCCACCTCCAAGTCCATCCCCGTGCTGGTGACCGCCTCCCGCGCCGAGGAGGCGCTGCTGCGAAGCCGCTGAGGGAAGGGGTGGCCGGTGCGGGGCAGCGGCCAAAAAGAAAAAGCCCGTCACGCTGGTGACGGGCTTTTTGCTGTTGGTACCCCGGAGATGCCGTT
Source organism: Aeromonas sobria (assembly GCF_050266975.1). GTDB lineage: Bacteria > Pseudomonadota > Gammaproteobacteria > Enterobacterales > Aeromonadaceae > Aeromonas > Aeromonas sobria_B. The sequence continues at coordinate 63,120 of NZ_JBKISU010000022.1, read as the reverse complement.
GCCGGTTTGGGCCCTTGAACCGTTGGTTCAAGGCGGGAATCGAATCTGACCGCAGGCTTCTCGGTCGTGCCGAGCATGCGCAATAGCCAGAAGGCCGATCCCCTGTTGGGTATGATTATCGGCTCGGGGACTTGAACCGGCTGACAAACACTCCAGGGAATTTTAAAACGGGTCGCGAATTAAGGCTGCTCGCCCTCTTCGTCATGGACAGCACCACTTGGTTCACTGCTGTCGCCATAGTGACCATGCTCGATCAGTGCCGCTTCTATGGTGCGTTGCAGCATCTTGATCCGCTTGTCCATGGTCTCAGAGTATTGGTGGTTCTTCTCTTTTTCAAGGCAAAGCTCGTGGCAAAAATTGAGCGCCGCCATGATGGCCAGCTGCTCGTTGCTGGAGACCTTGGAGCGCTGACGCAGCTCCACAAGCTTGCTGGATAACTGGTCGGCGGCCTGGCGCAGGGCATCCTGCTGTCCCAAGGGACAAGATACCTTGTAGGGACGTCCCAAGACGACGATTTCTACGGCCTCTGTGCTCATGCCTTCCTCAATACGGCGGGATTGTTTCCGCCCTTATCCGTGTGGACAACTGGCCGGGACTATATAGCGCAGATGCAGAAGTTTCAAGGCCTTGCTGGCTCTGACCGGGTGAGAATGCTAGGATCTTCGCCATCAATTCCGGCTATTTGACTGAACTTTGAGCGGATCCCAGATGAGCAAGACAACCCCCCCCAATAACGCGGCCCTGGCCGACCTGATGGAGCAGCACGAGCTGATGGCCACGGCGGTAGAGGCCCATGGCGTTATCTGCGGCCTCGTCTGCGGTGGCGTGGCCCTGGATGACAAGAGCTGGCTGGCGCCGTTCAACGACCTGGTCAACGATGGTTTCGGCCTGCCGGCCCAGGTGCGCCAGGCGATGTCGGAGCTCTACCAGAACGCCATCGAGAGCCTGATGGCCCAGAAGGGGGTGGAGCTGTTGCTGCCCGGCGACGATGCCCCCCTGGACGAGCGCATCGATGCCCTGGTGGATTGGTCCCAGGCCTTCCTGGCCGGATTTGGCGTGGTGCAGCAGGAGCTCTCCAAGGCTTCCGAGGAGCTGCAGGAGATGATCCAGGACATCGCCAACATCACCCAGGTCTCGGACGAGTTCGACCAGGAGGACGACGAGAACGAGGCGGCCTTCCTGGTGCTCTACGAGCACGTCAAGCTGGGGGTCATGATGAGCTTCGAGGAGTTTGGCAAACGCCCGGATACCCCGGTCGCGCCGCCCACCCTGCACTGATCCCAGCCCGCCCGGGGATCCCAGGACGGGGCCACCGTGCCCCGTCGGGCTGCCCGGGTTGGCGGCGGTGGCCATTTTTGCCCGTGGCCTCCCATTGCGGCCGGGGCAACTGTGATAGCATGCCCCCACGTTTTATCGGATTCTCTTCATCCCATGTCTCACATCGATCCGACAGTTCCTCCTTCATTGCAGGCCGACGTCACCCTGGTCGGCGGCGGCATGAGCGGCGCCGTGCTGGCCCTGGCACTGGCCGCCCTGCGTCGCCCCGATGGCACCCCTCTGCAGATAGTGCTGCTGGAGGCGAGCGCCCCCGAGCAGGGCCCCCATCCGGGTTTCGATGCCCGCGCCATCGCCCTGGCCGCCGGCAGCTGCGAGGCCCTGGCCCGTCACGGGATCTGGCCCCGGCTCGCTCCCCATGCCAGCCCCATCACCCAGATCCACGTCTCCGACCAAGGCCACCCGGGCCAGACCCGGCTGACGGCGTCGGAATACGGCCTGCCCGCCCTGGGCCAGGTGATCGAGCTCAGCGCCGCCGGTCAGGCCCTGCAGGAGGCCATCGCCCAGACGGCCAACATCCGCATGCTCTGCCCGGTGCAGCTCACCGCCGTCATCCCGGGGGAGCAGGCCGTCGACCTGCTCCTGGCATCGGGGCAGTCGATCTCGACCCGGCTGCTGGTGGCGGCCGATGGCGGTCACTCCTTCGTGCGCCAGGCCCTCAAGATCCCGGTGCGCCGCCACGACTATGGCCAGAGCGCTGTGATTGCGACGGTAAAAACTGCCGAGGATCCCGCCGGTTGCGCCTTCGAGCGCTTCACCCAGGGGGGGCCTCTGGCGCTGCTGCCGATGCAGCAAGGGCTCAGCTCCCTGGTGTGGAGCCTGCCGGGGGACGAGGCAGAGACCGTCATGGCCCTCGATGACCAGGGGTTTCTCGACCGGTTGCAGCAGGCCTTCGGCTGGCGGCTCGGCCGCTTCCTGCGCACCGGGGTGCGCCACTGCTACCCGCTGGCGCTCACCGCCGCCGACTATCCCCTGGGCCAGCGCACCGTGCTGGTGGGCAACGCCGCCCATCTGCTGCACCCGATCGCGGGGCAGGGTTTCAACCTCGGCATGCGTGACCTCGACGCCCTGTGCGCCGCCCTCTGCCACGCCCTGGCCCAGGGGGAGGACATTGGCGGCTATCCGGTGCTCGCCCGCTACTGGCAGTGTCGCCAGGACGATCAGGAGGCGACCATCTGGCTCACCTCCTCCCTGGCCCGGCTCTTCTCCAATGACCTGGCCCCCCTGGTGGTCGGCCGCAACCTGGCCCTCGCCCTGATGGCGCGGCTGCCCTGCCTCAAGGAGCCCCTGGCGCGCCAGACCCTGGGATTCCAGCCCCCGTTTCCTGCCCGCAAGGAGTAAGCCATGGCCCATTACGATCTGATCATTGTGGGGGGCGGCATGGTGGGGCTGGCCCTCGCCGCCGCCCTGAAAGAGAGCCGCCTGCGGGTCGCCATCGTCGAGGGGCAGCTGCCCGACCCGCAGCTGGGGGAGGCGCCGGACAACAGGGTCAGCGCCCTGAGCCTGGCCAGCCAGCAGATCCTGCGCGGGGTCGGTGCCTGGCAGGGGATCTGCTCCCGCCGCCTGCAGGGGTACGGTCGGATGCAGGTGTGGGAGCGCGACAGCTTCGCCCGCATCGAATTCGATGCCGCCCGTCTCGGGCTGGCGCACCTTGGCCACATCGTCGAGAACCGGGTCATCCAGCTGGCGCTGCAAGAGGCCATCGCCCACCAGCGCCATATCGAGCTGCTGGCCCCCGTCAGCGCCAGTGCCCTGAGCCTGGGGCCCGAGAACGCCCTGCTGACCCTGAGCGATGGCCGCGTGCTGTCGGCCAGGCTGGTGGTGGCCGCCGATGGTGCTCACTCCTGGGTGCGCAAGCAGGCCGACATTCCGCTCACCAGCTGGGATTATGGTCACCACGCCCTGGTGGCCACGGTGCGCACGGGGGAAGCCCACGGCGCCGTGGCGCGCCAGATCTTCACCCCCGAAGGGCCGCTCGCCTTCCTGCCCCTGTGGCAGCCGGATCTCTGCTCCATCGTCTGGTCGGTGCCCGCGGCGCGGGCCGAGGCGCTGTGTGCCCTGGATGAAGAGGCGTTCAACCGCCAGCTCACGACGGCGTTCGATGCCAGGCTAGGCCTGTGCAAGGTGGAAGGGGCGCGCAGCGCCATCCCCCTCACCGCCCGTTATGCCCGCGACTTTGCCCGGGAGCGGCTGGTGCTGGTGGGGGATGCCGCCCACACCATACACCCCCTGGCGGGGCAGGGGGTCAACCTGGGGTTGCAGGATGCCGCCGCCCTGGCGCAGAGCCTGCTGGCCACGCTCGCCAAGGGCAAGGACATCGGGGCCCTGGCGGAGCTGCGCAGCTATGAGCGTTGGCGCAAGACGGAGGCCGCCCGCATGCTGGCGGCCATGGAGGGGCTCAAGCGGCTGTTCGGGGGGAGTCATCCCCTCAAGAAACTGGTGCGGGGCCTGGGGCTGAACGGGGTCGATGCCATGGCACCGCTCAAGCAGAGCCTGATCCGCAGCGCCATGGGGCTGGAGGGGGAGCTGCCGGTCCTGGCCCTGGGGGCGAGGGCATCCTTGGCTGAAAAAAACTAATCCTAGTCGCCATATTTAATAATAAAAGTAATCCGAGAGGCTGGTGTGCTCATCTGAGCCGTCAGCCTTTAATATGGGAAGGTGGCGAAACGTTTTCCTCTAAATTGTGACGAGACGGTAAAAATCAAAATTTAACTCTGTAAAATGCCGGTCAATACTGTTTTTTCCGCTGTTTTTGTCATAGTGTTTGGCCGCTATCAGCATGTTGTGGATTAGTTTTTTTTAAGCAGCGCTTCGCAGCGCTTGTCTTATAATCCGCGCCATCGAAGGAACCAGTCCCGCGCCGCCCCCAGGGAGGCCGGGAGCGAGCCCAGGCCCAGTGGCCGCCGGCCCAAGCCGCTCAAGGTGGGGCTGAGCCGGTCCAGGTTTTAAGGAAAAAACAGCGATGACCCAGACTACCGTATTGCACCCCAAGCACCTGGAAGCCGGCGCCAAGATGGTCGATTTTCACGGCTGGGAGATGCCCATCAACTACGGCTCCCAGCTGGAAGAGCACCATGCGGTGCGCACCCAGGCGGGCATGTTCGACGTCTCTCACATGACCATCGTCGATTTGACCGGCGAGCGGGTGAAAGCCTTCCTGCAATATCTGCTGGCCAACGACGTGGCCAAGCTCACCACCCCGGGCAAGGCGCTCTACAGCGGCATGCTGGCCGAGGATGGTGGCGTCATCGATGATCTCATCACCTATTACCTTGGCGACACCTTCTATCGCATGGTGGTCAACTCCGCCACCCGTGAAAAGGATCTGGCCTGGATCCGCCAGCATGCCGCGCCCTTCGCGGTGACGGTGACCGAACAACCCGAGCTGGCCATGATTGCCGTGCAGGGCCCCGAGGCCAAGACCCTGGCCGCCAAGGTGTTCACCCCCGAGCAGAACGCCGCCGTGGCCGGCATGAAGCCCTTCTTCGGGATGCAGGCCGGGGATCTCTTCATCGCCACCACGGGTTACACAGGTGAAGAGGGATACGAAATCGTGGTGCCCGAGACCCAGGCCTGCGATCTGTGGCAGGCACTGCTGGATGCGGGCGTGGCCCCGTGCGGCCTGGGTGCCCGCGATACTCTGCGCCTCGAGGCGGGCATGAACCTCTATGGCCAGGACATGGACGAGGGGATCAGCCCGCTCGCCGCCAACATGGCCTGGACCATCGCCTGGGAGCCTGCCGACCGCGATTTCATCGGCCGCGCCGCCCTGGAAGCCCAGAAGGCCGCCGGGGATCAGCCCAAGCTGGTGGGTCTGCTGATGGAGGAGAAGGGGGTGCTGCGTGCCGGCATGCCGGTCAGCTTCACCAGCGCGTCCGGCGCACTCCGGGAAGGGGTGATCACCTCAGGCTCCTTCTCGCCGACACTGGGCCTCTCCATCGCCCTGGCCCGGGTGCCTCGCGACATCGGCGAGCAGGCCCAGGTCGAGATCCGCAAGAAGCTGGTGACCGTACAGGTGACCAAGCCGGCCTTTGTACGCAACGGTCAGAAATTGGTGTAACGTTTAGCGTTTCGGGCCCGGGGCCTGCCCGGGGCCGTTCTGTTCAATGATTCAAGTGAATAAAGGAAGCACAAATGAGCCATATCCCGAGCGAACTGAAATATGCCACTTCCCACGAGTGGATCCGCGTCGAAGCCAACGGCGAGGCCGTGGTCGGCATCTCCGAGCACGCCCAGGATCTGCTGGGGGACATGGTGTTCGTTGACTTGCCGGAAGTGGGCAAGCAGGTCGGTGCCGGTGATGACTGCGCCGTGGCCGAGTCCGTCAAGGCCGCCTCCGACATCTACAGCCCGGTGAGCGGCGAGATCATCGCCGTCAACGAAGAGCTGGAAAGCAGCCCAGAGCTGGTCAACTCCGACCCCTACGGCGCCGGCTGGTTGTTCCGCATCAAGCTCGATGACGAGGGCGAGCTCGCCAACCTGCTGGATGCCGACGGCTACCAGAACGTGGTTGACGAAGAGTAATGTCGCCCCGGGCCCTGCATCGCGCGGGGCCCTTTGCTATGGCCCCTCCCATCGCGCGAGGCGGCGCCGTGCCAGCCCCATCCCCTGCGGGCGGCCGCGACCATCAAGAACTGCTATCAGGCATAGCCACTAGGAAATAGGGAAATGACCCAGTCACTGTTTGAACTCGAGCAAAAAACCGATTTCATCCGCCGCCACATAGGCCCGGGTGAGGAAGAAGTGCGGGCCCTGCTCGCCACCGTGGGCGCCGAGAGTCTGGACGATCTGATTGAGCAGACTGTCCCCGCCGCCATCCGCCGCCTGGGCCCGCTCGGCATCGGCGCCCCCATGACCGAAGTGGAAGCCCTGGCCAAGCTCAAGGGCTATGCGGCCAAGAACCAGATCGCCAAGAGCTACATCGGCATGGGCTATCACGACACCCACGTGCCCCACGTCATCTTGCGCAACGTGCTGGAAAACCCGGGCTGGTACACCGCCTACACCCCCTATCAGCCGGAGCTGGCCCAGGGCCGTCTCGAGGCCCTGCTGAACTTCCAGCAGCTCACCTTGGACTTGACCGGCATGGATCTGGCCAGCGCCTCCCTGCTCGATGAAGCCACCGCCGCCGCCGAAGCCATGGCGCTCGCCAAGCGCATGGCCAAGTCCAAGTCCAATCTCTTCTTCGTGGCCGACGACGTTCACCCCCAGGTGATCGACGTGGTCAAGGAGCGCGCGGTGCACTTCGGTTTCGACGTGGCCGTGGGCCCCGCCTCTGATGCGGTGAGCGAGGAGGTGTTCGGTGCCATGTTCCAGTACCCGTCCACCACCGGCAATGTGACCGATCTGCGCTCCCTGATCGCCGCCGTCCAGGCCCAGAAGGGGCTGGCCTGCGTCGGCGCCGACATGCTCTCCCTGCTGCTGCTCAAATCCCCGGGTGAACTGGGGGCCGACGTGGTGTTCGGCTCCGCCCAGCGCTTCGGCGTGCCCATGGGCTACGGTGGTCCCCACGCGGCGTTTTTCGCCACTCGCGATGCCTACAAGCGCTCCATGCCGGGCCGCATCATAGGCGTCTCCAAGGATGCCCGTGGCAAGAGTGCCCTGCGCATGGCCATGCAGACCCGCGAGCAGCACATCCGCCGCGAGAAGGCGAACTCCAACATCTGTACCGCCCAGGTACTGCTGGCCAACATGGCGAGCTTCTACGCCGTCTACCACGGCCCTGTGGGACTGAAGACCATCGCCTCCCGTGTCCATCGTCTGACCAGCATCCTGGCACTGGGGCTCACCGCCAAGGGGCTGACCCTCAAGCACGACAGCTGGTTCGACACCCTCACAGTGCTGACCACGGGCAAATCCGAGTTGATTGCCAAGGCCGAAGGACTGGGCATCAACCTGCGCACTGATCTGGACGGTGCGGTTGGCGTGTCCCTCTCCGAGACCACCACCCGCGATGACGTGGCCGAGCTGTTCGATCTGTTCCTCGGTCAAGGCCATGGCCTGGATGTCGCGGCCCTGGATGCCAAGGCCCAGGCTCACCACGCCATCCCGCAGGATCTGCTGCGCACCGACGCCGTGCTGACCCACGAGGTGTTCAACAAGTACCACTCCGAGACCGAGATGCTGCGCTACATCCACCGTCTCGAAGCCAAGGATCTGGCCCTGAACTACGCCATGATCTCCCTGGGCTCCTGCACCATGAAGCTCAACGCCACCGCCGAGATGATACCGGTGACCTGGCCCGAGTTTGGCAAGCTGCACCCCTTCGCCCCGCTGGCCCAGACCCAGGGTTACCAGCTGCTGCTGGCAGACCTCGAAGACTGGCTGGTGAAGGTGACAGGTTATGACGCTGTCTGCATGCAGCCGAACTCCGGCGCTCAGGGGGAATACGCGGGCCTCTTGGCCATCAAGAAGTACCACGAGTCCCGCGGCGAAGGGCATCGCGATGTCTGTCTCATCCCGGCATCGGCCCACGGCACCAACCCGGCCTCCGCCCAGATGGCGGGCCTCAAGGTCATAGTCACCGCCTGCGACAAGTTCGGTAACGTCGATCTCGACGATCTGCGTGCCAAGGCCGCCGAGGTGGGGGAGAAGCTCTCCTGCCTGATGGTGACCTACCCCTCCACCCACGGGGTGTACGAGGAGACCATCAAGGAGGTGTGTGACATCGTTCACCAATATGGCGGTCAGGTGTACCTGGACGGCGCCAATATGAACGCCCAGGTGGGCCTCACTGCACCGGGCTTTATCGGCGCTGACGTGTCGCACCTCAACCTGCACAAGACCTTCGCCATTCCCCATGGCGGTGGCGGCCCGGGCATGGGCCCCATAGGCGTGAAGCAGCACCTGGCACCCTTCGTGGCCGGTCATGCCGTGGTCAAGACCGACAAGGAGAGCCGTGACAACGGCGCCGTCTCGGCGGCACCCTTCGGTTCGGCCAGCATTTTGCCCATCAGCTGGATGTACATCGCCATGCTGGGGGACGAGGGGCTGAAAAAATCCACCCAGGTCGCCATCCTCAACGCCAACTACCTGGCCAAGAAGCTGGGGGAATCCTTCCCAGTGCTCTACACCGGGCGCAACGGCCGGGTGGCTCACGAGTGCATCCTGGACATACGCCCGCTCAAAGAGGCCTCCGGCATCAGCGAGATGGACGTGGCCAAGCGCCTGATGGACTACGGCTTCCACGCGCCGACCATGAGCTTCCCGGTGGCGGGTACCCTGATGGTCGAGCCGACCGAATCGGAATCCAAGCGCGAGCTGGATCGCTTCGTGGAAGCCATGACCGCCATCCGCGCCGAGATTGCCAAGGTGCAGGACGGCCACTGGAGCCTGACCGACAACCCCCTGGTCCATGCGCCCCACACCCAGGATGACGTGATGGACGAGCAGTGGAGCCGCGGCTACACCCGCGCCGAGGCGGTCTTCCCGTCCGACGCGGTGCGCGCCGCTAAGCTGTGGCCCTCGGTCAACCGCATCGACGACGTCTACGGCGATCGCAACCTGTTCTGCTCCTGCATCCCGACCGAGGATTACGTCGGGGAGTGATGTAGCTGATCACGGCCATTCAAGTTGGAAACCGTGACATTGACGTTGGAAACACAAAGACCCTGCATCGCAGGGTCTTTCTATTTGTGCTGTGCATGTTGTGCATTGATTGCGCAATATAAGTGACGCTGGTTAGCGCCGATGGCCCGCTCGCGGTCGGCTCTTTATAGCGATCATGGCGATAGAGGCAAAATGCGAGCTGGCACTATTGACGCACCTGCGCCAGTTGCGACAGACTGCCGCCGCATCATTGGCGATAACGCGATGTTTTGTGAACTTGCCGCGGCTTGCCACCCTCTGTGTCGGATTTCACTCTCAGTGTCGGGCTTTAACCCGTGCCGCAAGATCCCATTGCTATCCGATGCTGGCAACCCAGCAGGCCATCATCACCATGCGCAAAGCGCAGCCGCTGCTGCAACACGAACTGCAACGCAGCAACGAACAGAGCCGAACAGCGCTCGAAAAAGAGTGCCTGCCATGGCGGCCAGCGGGCTTGAACGATCACTCCAGCACCCCGCTCAAGCGCCAGCGCTTTCCCGTTTATCCGGCCACTGCCCAAGGAATTGTGACTTATGACTACCTCGATAAACCAGGACGATATCAACAAGGCCCTCTGGTCTGCCTGCGATACCTTCCGGGGCACCATCAGCGCCGATACCTATAAAGACTTCGTGCTTACCATGCTGTTCCTGAAATACATCTCAGATGTCTGGCAGGATCACTACGACGGCTATCAGGCGCAGTACGGTGACGCGCCGGAGCTGATCGAAGAGATGCTTAAAAACGAGCGCTTCGTGCTGCCCAAACAGGCCAGTTTCTACAGCCTGTTCGAGCGTCGTCACGAGCCGGGCAACGGCGAGCGGATCGATCAGGCGCTGCACGCCATCGAAGAGGCCAACGGCAGCAAGCTCAAAGACGCGGGCAAGAGCGTGTTTCAGGACATCAGCTTCAACACCGACCGCCTCGGCGAAGAGAAGCAGAAGAACACCATACTGCGCCACCTGCTAGAAGATTTTGCCAAGGATGAGCTCAACCTCAAGCCCAGCCGGGTCGGCACCCTGGATGTGATCGGCAACGCCTATGAGTATCTCATCAAAAACTTCGCCGCCAGCGGCGGCCAGAAGGCGGGGGAGTTCTATACCCCGCCGGAAGTCTCCGATCTCATCGCCGAGCTGCTGGAGCCGATGCCGGGCGACACCATCTGCGATCCGGCCTGTGGCTCGGGGTCGCTGTTGATGAAGTGCGGCCGCAAGGTGGTGGAAAACCATGGCGAGAAGCGCTACGCCCTCTACGGGCAGGAGGCCATCGGCTCTACCTGGTCGCTGGCCAAGATGAACATGTTCCTGCACGGGGAAGACAACCACAAGATCGAGTGGGGCGACACCATCCGCAACCCCAAGCTGCTGGATATTAACGGCGATCTGATGCGCTTCGATATCGTGACCGCCAACCCGCCGTTTTCGCTGGATAAATGGGGTTATGAGGAGGCCGGGCACGATAAGTTCGGTCGCTTCAAGCGCGGGCTGCCGCCCAAAACCAAGGGGGATTACGCCTTTATCCTCCATATGATTGAAACCCTGAAACCGGCATCTCGTGGACAAAAAGGCGGTCGCATGGGGGTGGTGGTGCCTCACGGCGTGCTGTTTAGGGGCTCTTCTGAGGGGAAAATTCGCCAGCAGTTGATCGATGAGAATCTGCTCGATGCGGTGATCGGCCTGCCGGAGAAGCTCTTCTACGGCACCGGCATTCCCGCCGCCATCCTGATCTTTAAAAAGCAGAAGGTGGATGACAATGTGCTGTTTATCGACGCCAGCCGTGAGTTCAAGGCGGGTAAAAACCAGAACCTGTTGAGCGCGGACAATATCGCCAAAATCGTCGCCACCTATCGCAATGGCGGCAGTGTCGATAAATACGCCTATCTTGCCTCGCTTAAAGAGATCAAGGATAACGACTACAACCTCAATATTCCCCGTTATGTGGATACCTTCGAGGAAGAAGAGGAAATCGATCTGCTGGCGGTGCGTGCCGAGCGGGAGCAGCTAAAAACCCAACTGGCCGAGCTGGAAGCCGAGATGGCCAAGTATCTGGAGGAGTTGGGATATGGTGTCTAAACAATATTCTCAACTTGAATTGATGCAGGCCAGAATAAGAAATATTCCTGATAGCTGGTCGTTTAGCTATATAGGTATAACTTTTAACATTAGAAATAATCTGCGTAAACCAATCAACGAAAATGAGCGTGAGAAAAATCCGGGAATTTATCCTTACTATGGTCCGACAAAAGTTCAAGGCAACATTGGGACCTTTGAGCAGGATGGCTCATACGCTTTAATCGGCGAAGATGGCGATCATTTTCTGAAATATGAAACTCAGTCAATGACTCAGCTTGTTGATGGGAAATGTACTGTTAATAATCACGCGCATATTATAGAGGGCACAAGTAAAGCCACAAGAGAGTGGTTTTATTACTATTTTATGCATCGTGACATATTCAGTTTTCTAAGCCGTCAAGGTGCTGGTCGTTACAAACTTAACAAAGCGTCACTTGAGAAAATCCCATTACTTATACCGCCACTCGCAGAGCAGAATAAAATTACCAAAATCCTCTTCACTTGGGATAAAGCGATCAGCGCCACCGAGCAACTGCTGGCCAATAGCCAGCAGCAGAAAAAGGCGCTGATGCAGCAACTGTTGACCGGTAAAAAACGCCTGCGGGATAGCAATGGCGTCAGGTTTAGTGGGGAGTGGAAACTAGCCAAGCTATCAAAAATATTTGAAAGAGTGACAACCAAAAATGATGGTAAAAGTACCAATGTTGTCACTATCTCTGGACAACATGGCTTAATCCGCCAAGAGGACTTTTTTAAAAAATCAGTCGCATCTGACACCCTTGATGGCTACTTCTTGCTAATGAAAGGGCAGTTCGCATACAACAAAAGCTATTCAAATGGTTATCCTATGGGGGCGATTAAGCGTCTCAATCGCTACACCGATGGTGTTGTAACCACCTTGTATATCTGCTTTGAAATATCTGAACCAACCAAGGCAAACGGTGATTTTTGGGAGCACTATTTTGAATCTGGATTACTAAATAATGGTCTCTCACAAATTGCACATGAGGGGGGCCGAGCTCATGGCCTATTGAATGTAAAACCAACAGATTTTTTCTCACTGAAAGTATCTTTGCCATCACTAGATGAACAACAAAAAATAGCCGCAGTGCTCTCCACTGCCGATCAGGAAATCACTGCCCTGCAACAAAAACTGGCTGCCCTAAAGCAAGAGAAAAAGGCATTGATGCAACAACTGCTGACCGGCAAACGGCGGGTCAAGGTCGAGGAGGCCGCTTAAGATGAACCCACTCATGATAGATGCCGCCGATGAGGCGGAGAACCGCTGGCTGGAAGCGCGCTTGCGCGAATATGGCAACGCCAATGCCATTCGCAACCTCTCCGAGCTGGATGGCTTTCTGACCGCCGTTATCTCCAGCCCACAGCAGCCGCCCATGGACCGCTGGTGGCTCGCCATCTGGGGTGGGGTCGAGCCCGCATGGCGCGATCGGGCCGAGCGGGATCGCTTTATGCAACAGGTGATGATCCAGTTGGCATTCCTCTCCTATGCCCTTACCGAGCAGCATGACGAGTTCGAGCCCATTTTTACCCTTGCCCCCAATATGGAGCCCCCCATCGAGATCGCCAAATGGTGGTGTGCGGGTTATCTGCGCGGCGTGGCATTGGGCAACTGGCCCGAGCTACTGCCCGGGCAGCAATCCGAACAAAAATCCGAGCAACAATCCGAGCAGGAATCCGCGCTACAAGAGGCGCTGGCGCTTATTCGCCTGCATGGCAGTGATGAGCAGTTGGCGCAGTTGACCCGTCTCTCGCTAACGCAATACCAACAGAGCGTGGCCGAGGTGGCCCCCGCCGCGCTGCGGCTGCACGGCCATTTTCAGGCCCTGCAGGGGGCAAATACGATGCCGGTAGCCGCACTAGCGTCAGCACTCTCGACCATCCTGCCGGCCAACGCCGCCGCCAAGGTCGGGCGCAATGAGCGATGCCCCTGTGGCAGCGGCAAGAAATTCAAGCAGTGCTGTTTGCACTGAAAGGGGAGCGTGGGATGAACGAAAACGATCTGATCCTCTACACCACAGATGACGGCGAATCCCATCTAGTGCTACGCGAGCTGGGGGGCCAAATATGGCTAACCCAGCAGGAAATGGCCGAGCTCTACCAGACCAGTAAACAGAACATCGGCAAGCATGCGAAGGCCATCTTGTCAGAGGGGGAGCTGGCTGAGGGGGCAGTTGTAAACCGCAAGTTTACACCTGCCGCCGATGGAAAAGAGTATCTGACACTGCTTTATGCCCTGCCCATGATCGTCGCTATTGGCTACCGGGTGCGTTCGACCCGTGGCACCCAATTTCGGCAGTGGGCCACCCGCACCCTGGGCGAGTATCTGACCAAGGGCTTCGTGATGGATGACGAGCGCCTGAAGAATCCATCGGTCGGCACGTCGATAGCGCCGGATTACTTTGATGAATTGTTGGAGCGGATCCGGGACATCCGTGCCAGTGAGCGGCGCGTCTATCTGCGGGTGCGTGAAATCTTTGCGCTAGCGGCCGACTATCAGCCCTCTTTCAAGGAGACCACCCGTTTCTTTCAGATCATCCAGAACAAGCTGCATTTTGCCTGTTCCGGCCTCACCGCTGCTGAACTTATCCATCAGCGGGTCGATGCCGATAAACCCAATATGGGCCTGATGACCGTCAAGGGAGCAGAGGTTCGCAAGGGTGATATTACCAACGCCAAAAACTATCTGACAGAACGCGAAATCCGGGAACTGAACCGCATCGTCGTCATGTGGCTGGATTTTGCCGAAGATCAGGCCGAGCGGCGCCAGCAGATATTCCTGCAAGACTGGCAGATCAAGCTGGACCAATTCTTGACGTTCAACGATCGTGACATTCTCAGCGGGGCAGGGCATGTCAGCAAGCAGCAAGCAGAAAACAAGGCGGAAGCCGAATACGCGCGTTACGCCAAGCAGCAGCGGCAGTTAAAAGAGCTACAGGGTGAACAGGACATTGCTGCGTTGTTGAAATGGCAGCCGCCAAGCCAAAAGAAGGGCGAGCAATGATACAACCCATCCCGAAATTCCAAGAAGAGTACAGCGCCAAGATCCCGGCCCTGACCCTGCTGACTCAGCTGGGCTGGACCTTTCTCTCCCCGGAGCAGGCGCTGGCGGCGCGGGATGGCAAACCCGATCAGGTGGTGATGCGCCAACAACTGCGCAGCGTGCTGGCCGAGCGCACCTTTGTGTTTGCCGGCAAAACCCATCCGCTGTCAGCCAAATCGGTGGACAATCTGGTGAGCGAACTGTGCAGTCCTGCGCTCAATGACGGCTTGCAGGCGGCCAATGAGCGGCTCTATAACCACCTGCTCTACGGCATGTCGGTCACCGAGTTTGTCGATGGCAAGAAGGTGAGCCCCACCATCCCCCTGATAGACTGGTATCACCCGCACAACAACCGCTTTACCTTTACCGAGGAGTTTCGAGTCACTCGTTCAGGTGGTATCGGTTCTTCGTTTCAAGAGCATCGCCGCCCCGATATCGTCTGCTTCGTCAACGGCTTGCCCTTGGTAGTGATCGAGGCCAAGCGCCCGGATGGCAACGCCAAGAAAGGCCCGACCATCAAGGAGGGGATCTCCCAGAGCCTGCGCAACCAGCGCCAGGGCGAGATCCCGCTGCTGTTTGCCTATAGCCAGTTGCTGCTCTCCATCAATGGTATCGAGGGTCGATATGGCACCTGCGGTACGCCGGAGACCTTCTGGGCCGCCTGGCGCGAGGAGGACATCGGCGATGGCGAGATGGCGGCTATCAAGAACCAGCCTCTTTCGACTACGCAATTATCTGCCTTGTTCAACCACCGACCTGCCGCCGATCTGGACTGGTATCAGACGCTGATTGCGGCTGGCGAGCTGGCTGTCAGCGATCAGGACCGCTTGCTCATCAGCCTGCTCTCCCCGGATCGGCTGCTGGAGATGACCCGGCTGTTCACCCTGTTTGACAAGAAGGCGGGCAAGATCGTCGCCCGCTACCAGCAGGTGTTTGGCATCAAGCGCCTTATCGAGCGGATCAATCAAAAAAATGCCACGGGTGGCCGTGAGGGCGGGGTGATCTGGCACACCACCGGCTCGGGCAAGTCGTTCACCATGGTATTCCTTAGCAAGGCGTTGATCCTGCACGACAGTTTGAAACAGTGTCGCCTGCTGGTGGTGACCGACCGGGTGGATCTGGAGAGCCAGCTCAGCAAGACCTTCGCCTCCAGCGGTGAACTCGCTGGCAAGAAAGATAAAGAGGCGGCCATGGCCACCTCGGGCAAGCGTCTGGCGCAGCAGATCGGCAAGGGTAGCGAGCGCATCATCTTCTCGCTTATTCAGAAGTTCAACTCAGCCACCAAGTTGCCGGAATGCATCAACAAGAGCCCGGACCTTATCGTGCTGATCGACGAGGGCCACCGCAGCCAGGGGGGCGAGAACCATATTCGCATGAAGCAGGCGCTGCCCAATGCCGCCTTTGTCGCCTTTACCGGTACGCCGCTGCTCAAGGATGACAAGACCACCAACAAGTTTGGCCCCATCGTCCATGCCTATACCATGCAGCGGGCGGCCCTGGACAAGGCGGTGACCCCGCTGCTCTATGAGGAGCGTATCCCCGATCTGGAGGTCAACGAGCGGGCCATCGACAGCTGGTTTGACCGCATCACCCAGGGGTTAAACGAACAGCAGCAGGCCGATCTGAAACGCAAATTCGCCCGCAAGGGCGAGATCTACAGCGCGGAAGATCGCATCAAGCTCATTGCGTTCGATATCGCCAGTCACTTTGCCAATAACATCGACGAGGGGCTCAAGGGTCAGCTGGCCTGTGACAGCAAGGCCTCGGCGGTGCTCTATAAAAAGTACCTCGACGAGGCAGGGCTGTTCGAATCTGCAGTGGTGATGAGCCCACCCGACAGCCGCGAAGGCAACACCGAGGTTGATGAATCGACCACTCCGCTGGTTACCCAATGGTGGAAGGAGAATGTCGGTGCTTTCTTTGGTTCTGGGGATGAGCAGGAGTACACCAGACAGGTCGTGAACCGTTTCGATCAGGATGACGACCTCAAGTTGCTGGTCGTGGTGGACAAGCTGCTGACCGGCTTCGATGAGCCAAAGAACACAGTGCTTTATATCGACAAGCCGTTGAAAGAGCACAACCTGATCCAGGCGATTGCGCGGGTCAACCGGCTGCACCCGAAGAAGCAGTTTGGCCTGCTTATTGACTATCGCGGCATTTTGGCAGAACTCGATACCACCATCGGCAAGTATCAGGATCTCGCTTCCCGTACTCAGGGTGGCTATGACGTTGACGACCTCAAAGGTCTCTACAACCAGATGGGCACCGAATATAAGCGGCTGCCTCAGCTCTACCAGACCCTGTGGAACATCTTCGCCGGGGTGAAGAACAAGCAGGATATCGAGCAGTTGCGCCAGCGGCTGGTGCCCAGGATGGAGGAGGCCCCGAACGGGGAAGGGGAGAAGGGCGAACTGGTGGATGTGAACCTCAAGGTGCGCGAAGACTTCTACGAGGCGCTCACGGCGTTTGCCAGCTGTCTGAAAGTCGCGTTGCAGTCGGCCTCTTTCTTTGAAGACAGCGCCTTTAGCGAGGCGGATCGCCGTCACTACAAGGAGACGGTGAAACAGCTCTCCAGCCTGCGCCAACTGGTGCAGCAGGATGCTGGCGAAAAGGTTGATTACGACGAGTACGCCGAGCAGGTGAAGAAGCTGCTGGATAAACATGTGGTCGGTGTGGAGGTTAAAGAGCCGGGTGGCGTCTACGAAGTCGGCAAGATGGGCCAGAAACAGCCAGAAGAGTGGAGCGAGAACAAGACCCGCAACGAGACCGACATCATCAAGACCCGCGTTACTCGCATGATTGAGCAGGAGCTGCGTGACGACCCTTATGCCCAGGAAGCCTTCTCCAAGTTGCTGCGCCAGGCCATCCTTGATGCGGAGAAGCTGTTCGAACACCCGCTCAAGCAGTACATGCTGTTTCGGGAGTTCGAAGAGCAGGTGCAGGAGCGGCGTCTTGGTGACATGCCCGACGCCTTTGCCGGTCATCGCCATGCGCAGGCCTACTTTGGCGTGTTCAAGAAGGTGCTGCCGGAAGTGTTTGCCATCACCGACAGTCAGGTAGAGGACAAATGGATAGCGCTGGCCTTCGAGATCGATACGGTCGTGGATGCGTCGGTGGCCGAGCACTCCATCAACCCGCAGAACATCGAGGCGGGTATTCGCAAGCAACTGCTGCCGCGCATGTTCCAGGAGTGCAAAGCCATCGGCAGCGGCATGGAGCAGGCCAAGAAGATCGTCGAGATGGTGGTGCAGATCACCCGCGTTGGCTTGAGCGGAGTCTGATCGGAATGAATGTGCCTATTCGGGCCAAGGGTGATGCTCAGGCTCCAGCTCCATCCTTTAGCTTTCGCTACGGCGATGAACTGATCGCCTTCGAGCGTGTCGTGCGGCCACAAGCCTTCGGCAAGGTGCTTATCAAGGTGCATCCCGATTGCCGTGTCGTCGTCTCTGCACCGCTTGAGGCTGACAACGATGCGGTGCTCTCGGCAGTCAGGAAGCGCGGACGCTGGATCTACGAGCAGTTACGCGACTTTCGCCAGCAGTTGGAGCACGTCACCCCACGCCAGTACATCAGTGGGGAGAGTCACTATTATCTCGGCAAGCAGTACCTGCTCAAGGTGATAGCGGCACCTGATGCCGTGCAGGGGGTCAAGATGCTACGCGGCAAGCTGGAGGTGTCGGTCAGGAGTCCCGTCACTGATAGCGCAAAGAGCGCCGGGAAAGTCCAGGCTCTGCTGGCTGACTGGTACAAGGCCCGTGCCAAAGAGGTGTTTGCCAGACGCCTCAACGCCATGCTCGATCAGGCCATCTGGGTCACCGAGCGTCCACCACTGCGCATCCTGACCATGCAGACCCAGTGGGGGAGTTGTTCCCCCCATGGCCGGATCACGCTCAACCCCCATCTGGTCAAAGCGCCCCGAGAGTGCATCGATTACGTGATCCTGCACGAGCTCTGCCATATCGCCGAGCACAACCACAGCGAGCACTTTTACCGGCTGATGAGTCAGGTGATGCCAGGTTGGGAAAAAACCAAAGAACTGCTGGATGGCATGGCGAACCGCTTGTTGACGTGAGTTATCTGATCGTCAGTCACCTACAGCCCGGCAGGCACCCCCTTGTCGGGCTGTTTTTTTGGTGTGGATGCAGTGACAAGGCCACCCCTGCGGGTGGCCTTGTCGTTTGTGGCGCCCGCAGACGGTTGATCAGGCGCGCCGCCTCGATGGCGGCGATATCTATCTTGCCCATCAGTATCCTGGCCTCGAACGTGCGTCTGGCGGCAGTATCCGGTTGTGCTTTCTCCCCGGGCCATGACCGTCTCTTCGCCGCGAGTTAGACTCAAACCAGGGGTGGCCGGGTGGCGGCCATGCATGGAGGCAAGGGGATGAAGCGGCGGCAACATGGCCTGATCCTGGGGCTGGCACGGGTGGGGGATGTCTCCTTCATCTCGATCAAGGCGGTCGGCAGACTCAGTCATGAGGACTATCTGGCCATCACCCCCATGCTGGAGGCGGCCCTGAATCGGGTCGAGGGGCAGGGAGTGAGGGTGCTGCTCGATGCCCGTGAGCTGGAGGGGTGGGAGCTGCGCGCCGCCTGGGACGATCTCAAGCTTGGGCTCAAACATGGCCATGCATTTGGCAAGATAGCCCTCTATGGCCAGCCGGGCTGGCAGGGACTGGCGGCCCGCGTCGGCGGCTGGTTTATCTCGGGGGAGGTGCGGGCCTTCGAGGAGGAGTGCGCCGCCATCGACTGGCTGACGCAGTAACGCTCGCCCACTCTTTCGCCCTCTTTTTGTGAACGAACAGGAGCAGACCATTGGACAACAGCGAACGATTCTCGACCCGGGTCGAGGCCTATGCGAAGTATCGACCCGGCTATCCGGCCGCCATGCTGGACTTTCTGGCAAGCGAGCTTGCCATGGGACCCGAGGCCCAGGTGGCCGACATAGGGGCGGGCACCGGCATACTGACCGCCCTGCTCGCCCCCAGGGTGGCGCGGGTGTGGGCGGTGGAGCCCAATGACGGAATGCGCGCCGCCGCCGAGGCGCTGCTGGCGGGGGTCGGCAACGTCGGCTGGTCCCGCGGCAGCGCCGAGGCCACCGCTCTGGCGGCGGGCTCGGTGGATCTCATCACAGTGGCCCAGGCGTTTCACTGGTTCGATCGGGCCGCCTTCAAGGCCGAATGCCGGCGCCTGCTCAGGCCCGGTGGCCGGGTCGCCCTCATCTGGAACGACAGGCTGTGCAATACCCCCTTCCTTCAGGCCTATGAGGCGGGGCTGCGGGCCTACTCGGCAGACTATGAGGAGGTGAACCACCGCAACTTGGGGGAGGCGGATTTTCGGGCCTTCTTCGAGGGGGAGTATCGGCTCAGTCGCTTCGACAATAGCCAGTGGTTCGATCTGGACGGCGTGCTGGGGCGATTCAACTCCTCCTCCTATGCGCCCGTGGCCGGCACCCGGGCCCATGACGAGATGACGGCGCTGATCCGCCGCGAGTTTGACCGCCATGGGGTGAACGGCCAGATTGGCTTCCACTACAGCACCCTGGTCTACAGCGGCCGGGTCGAGGGCGACTGACGCCGCCGGGACGTCCTCCTGCCCGATCTGGGGCCGCCCGGCGCTGATCGTCAGCCTGATTGCATCATGAAAAAGCCCTCGCCGGGTCGGTGAGGGCTTTTTCTGGTCTGCTCACGGGGGGATCAGGTCTTGTCGATGCCAAGCAGCGCCTTGGCCTTGGCCAGGGTATCGACGGACTCCTGATGCCTGCCCGCCTGGTGCAGGGCCTCACCCTCGGCCCTCAGGGTCTTCACCTCGGCCAGCTGCTCGGCGCTGATTGCCGGCCCTGTCGCCAGGGCGTCGTCTATCTGTTTCATGTCGGCCGGGCAGTGAAACGCCAGGGCATTGGCGCTAAACAGCAGGGGGATCAGCCAGTACGCAGGTTTCATGACGTTCTCTCCTTGTGGGTCAGTGGAAGTATAGAGGCCCCTTGCCGGGCGCTCCTCTTCCCTGACTCCGGCCGCCACCCTGGAGACGAAAAACCCTCGCAGGGCGAGGGTTTGAGAGGGGACCTTGGTTGAGGCCTGGATCAGAGCACCATGGCGGCGACCCAGCCAAACAGGATCAGCGGGATGTTGTAGTGGATGAAGGTGGGCACGACGGAGTCCCAGATATGGTCGTGCTGGCCATCCGCGTTGAGACCCGAGGTGGGGCCCAGGGTGGAGTCGGAGGCGGGGGAGCCCGCATCCCCCAGGGCGCCGGCGGTGCCGATCAGGGCGATGGTGGCCATGGGAGAGAAGCCAAATTGCAGGCAGAGCGGCACATAGATGGTCGCTATGATGGGCACGGTGGAGAAGGAGGAACCTATCCCCATGGTGATGAGCAGACCCACCAGCAGCATCAGGAAGGCGGCGACCCCCTTGTTGTGGCCGATGAGGCCGGCGACGGACTGCACCAGGCTCTCGACCCCCTGGGTCTCCTTCATCACGGCGGCGAAGCCGGCGGCGGAGATCATGATGAAGCCGATGAGGGACATCATGCGCACCCCCTGGGTGAAGGCATCCTGACTCTCGCGAAACTTGATGACGCCACCGCAGGTGAAGATGATGAAGCCGGCCAGGGCGCCGAGGACGATGCTGTCGGTGTAGAGCTGCAAGCCAAGGGCGACGGCGATGGCGACCAGGGCGACCCAGATGTGGGTCAGGTTGAGGGTGACCGTCTCCGGCTCGGCGGCCAGGATCTTGGTCAGATCATACTGGCGCGGCTTGCGATAGCTGATGAAGACGGCGACCAGCAGGCCGAGGAACATGCCAAACACCGGCAACGCCATGGCCATGGGGATCTGGCTGTTGACCAGGGTGACGCCATTGTCGATGAGGTTCTTGGCCAGGATGTTGTTGAGGAAGATGCCGCCAAAGCCGACCGGCAGCAGCATGTAGGTGGCGGTCAGGCCGAAGGTGATGACGCAGGCCACCTGGCGCCGATCGATCTTCATCTGCGCCATCACGTGCAACAGCGGCGGGATCAGGATGGGGATGAAGGCGATGTGGACCGGGATCAGGTTCTGGGAGGCGACGGAGACCGCCAGCACAGAGGTGAGCAGCAGGGTCTTGACCCAGAGCACCCGGGAGTGGCTCGCATCCTTGCCGAGCTGGCTTATCACCTTGCGGGCCAGCAGATCCGTGATGCCGGAGCGGGAGATGGCCACCGCGAAGGCCCCCAGCATGGCGTAGGCGAGGGCGATTTCGGCGCCGCCCCCCAGGCCGCCGCTGAAGGTACTCAGGGTCTGTTCGAGGGAGAGGCCGCCGACCAGGCCGCCGACGATGGCGCTGACCGACAGTGAGACGACCACATTGATCCGCAGCAGGCTGAGCACCAGCATCAGCGAGACTGCGATAACAACAGGATTCATGTGACTTCCTTATAATGATGCGTTGTTGTCTGGCGTGTGAAAGGGCGTTAGTTTGCGAAAACTGGCCCAAAAGTCGAGTAAAAATTCACGTAAACCGTTGAATCATGCTGACTGACCGACCTCAAGAAAGGGGGATGAAGCCGCCTTTGCCGGCAGGGTCAGCGCAGCGCTATTGTCCGGATGCCGCCGCGCCCTGGGCGGCCTCATCCACGCCATCTTCGGCCTCGGCCAGGGGCCAGCCCCCCAGTGCCTTCCAGCGATTGACGATATGACAGAAGAGCTCAGTGGTGCGCTCGGTGTCATAGAGGGCGGAGTGGGCCTCCTTGTTGTCAAACGGGATGCGGGCGCTCTGGCACGCCTTGGCGAGCACCGTCTGACCCAGCACCAGGCCCGAGAGGGCGGCGGTGTCGAAGGTGGCAAAGGGGTGGAACGGATTGCGCTTGAGCCCGGCGCGCTCGGCGGCGGCCATGACGAAGCCATGGTCGAAGGGGGCATTGTGGGCCACGACGATGGCGCGGTTGCAATCCTGCTCCTTCATGCCCTTGCGGATCCCCTTGAAGATCTCGGTGAGGGCTTCCTTCTCGTCCACGGCGCCGCGCAGCGGGTTGTAGGGGTCGATGCCGGTAAATTCCAGCGCCGCCTTCTCCAGGTTGGCCCCCTCGAAGGGCGCGACGTGGAAGTGGAAGATCTGATCGGGGATCAGCCAGCCGGCCTCGTCCATCTTGAGGGTGTAGGCGGCAATTTCGAGCAGGGCATCCGTCTTGGCATTGAATCCGGCGGTTTCAACATCGATGACGACGGGGTAAAAGCCTCGGAAACGGCCTTTGAGAGTGTTAACGGCGTCGGTCATGGGATCTCGGTCGGCTTGAAATGAGGCGGCATTATGGCAAAAAAGCGGGCCCTTGTCCCTCCTGCACCGTCATGAGCGAGAGGATGGATGTGATGGGGGGGCTTGTGCTTATAATTGGCCACTTCAACCAAGGATGGGAAGACACGATGAGAAAGCTGGGATTGGCGCACAAGATGGTGCTGGTGGTCTGTCTGCCACTGCTGGCCCTGTTGTTTTTTTCCGGTCGATACGTCTACGAGCGTTACCGGGTCGAGCAGGAGATGAGTCAGGCGCTGGCCTCGCTCCATGTGGTGCGAGAGGCGGCGCAGCTGGCCCATGAGCTGCAAAAGGAGCGCGGCATGTCCGCCGGTTTCCTCGGCTCTGGCGGAGGCAAGTTTCGCGATGCCCTGCCGACCCAGCGCAAGGTGGTCGACACCCTGCTGGTGCGTTTTCGCCAGGATCCCGCCCTGCTGGCGCTGGTGCAGGTGCAGCAGGAGCTGGCGGGCCTGACAGCCATCCGCGAGCGGGTCGATGCCCTGGGGGTCGAGGTGGCGGAGCAGGTCGGCGTCTATACCCGCCTCATCACCCGGCTGCTGGCGGTGGTGGACGGGGTGAGCCTCAACAGCCAGGACGCCACCATAGCGCTGCAGACCAATGCCTACGCCGCCTTCTTGCAGAGCAAGGAGCGGATGGGGCTGGAGCGGGCCACACTGAGCAATGTGTTCGCCCGCGACAGCTTCACCCCGGCGCTGTTGCAGCAGTTCATCTCCCTGCTGGCGGCCCAGCAGACCTATCTCGAACGTTTCCAGGCGGTGGCGAGCCCGGCTCAGCGCCAGCTGCTGGCCGACAGCCTGGCCTCGCCCGTGGTGGCCAAGGTGGCTGCCATGGAGACCCTGGCGCTGGACAAGGCGGCCAGCGGCGGGTTTGGCATCGATGCCGAGGCCTGGTTTGCCCTTAGCACGGACAAGATAGCCCTGCTCAAGGAGAGCGAGGATCGCCTCTATCAGCAGCTGTTTGACCGGGTCGAGCAGATGCGGGCCCAGAGCGCCAGGGATCTTGGCTGGGCCGCCTTCGGGGTGCTGCTGTGCGTGGTGCTGACCACCCTGGTCTGCTGGCGGGTGGTGCGGAGTCTGCATCTGGGGTTCATGGCGCTGCACCAGACCTTCAAGGGACTGGTGCAGGATAACGACCTGACGGTGCGGGTCGACTGGCACGCCGGGGACGAGCTGGGGGCCCTGGCGCGGGATCTGAACCACTTTCTCGCCCATCTCGAAGGCTTGCTGCTGGCGGTGCGCCGCTCCTGCGAGGTGCTGGCCCGCAGCGCCGCCGCCTCGGCCGGCGTGATAGCGGAGGTCAATGCCGGTGTGGCCAGAGGCTTTGGCCAGGTGGATCTGGTGGCGACCGCCGCCACCGAGATGGCCTCGACGGTGGCCGAGATAGCGCGCAATGCCACCCAGACCTCCCTGGCGACCCAGCAGGCCATCGGCCGGGCCCATCAGGGGGACAAGGAGGTGGTGCAGACCATAGATGCCATCGAGCAGGTGGCGGGCACCCTGGTCGATACCCGGCAGCTGGTGGACAATCTGCAGGCAGAGACGGAGTCGGTCGGCGAGGCCTTGAGCCTCATCAAGCAGATCTCGGATCGCACCAACCTGCTGGCCCTCAACGCGGCCATAGAGGCGGCCCGTGCCGGTGAGTCCGGCCGTGGCTTTGCCGTGGTGGCCGAAGAGGTGAGGGCCCTTGCCTCGCGCACCCAGCAGGCGGCGGATGACATAGCGCAGATGCTGACCCGCCTGCGCCAGGGGGCCCTCCAGGCGGTGACCGCCATGCACCTGGGCAGCGAGCAGGCGGGCCTGAGCGTGACCGAGGCCAGGCGGGCGGGGAGCGAGCTGGGTTACATCGTGAGCGAGGTGAGCAAGGTGAGCGACATGAGCGCCCAGGTGGCCACCGCCACCGAGCAGCAGCGCTACGTCACGGACGACATCCAGCACAACGTGATGACCATTCGGGAGGTGTACGAGGCCCATCGCCAGCACTCCGACATGCTGCAGCGCAACAGCGCCGAGCTGGATCAGCTGGCCCGCGAGCTGGCGGGGCGCATCGCCAGCTTCAAATTGATGGAGACCCCCCGCTGAGGGTTTTGCCCTAAAGCTTGTCCTGCCTCTGCCGATAGATAATCCGAGATGGTATGGAGGGCAGGCAGTTGAACGCTTGGATTGTGGGATTGGTCGGCATGTCGGTGAGCATGCAGTTGCAGGCGGGGGTCACCGAATTCGGTGCCGGCCTGGATCAATCCGTCTGGCGCCTGACCGCCGACAGCCAGATCGAGTGCCGCCTGGAGCACCCCATCCCGGGGTGGGGCACCGGGGCCTTCGTCACCCGGGCCGGGCGCAAGATCAACCTCGACTTCGAACTGAGCGGCCTGCGCCAGCAGGCACAGACCCAGACGGTGAGCCTGGGCAGCATGCCCCCCAGCTGGCGTCCGGGGCTGGCCGGGCGCGACATCAGTCAGATCCGCTTCTTCAAGCAGTTCGATGGCCTGGTGGATGGCCAGACCGCCTGGACCATGCTCGACGAGCTGGAGAGCGGCCGCATGCCCACCTTCCAGTACCGGGACTGGTATCGCCAGAACCGGGCGGTGCGGGTCTCCCTCTCCAGCGTCAACTTCCGGGTCAAATACCAGGCCTTCATGGATTGCCTGAACGGCCTCTTGCCCTACAGCTTCAACGACATCGCCTTCAGCGTGCTCACCTATGACAAGAACAGCGATCGCCTCTCCGCCGCCTCACGGCGCCGCCTCGCCATGATAGGGGAGTTCATCAAGGCGGACAGCACCATAGACGTGGTGGTGATCGACGCCTACAGCGACAGCTATGGCGGGCGCTGGCCGAACCAGAAGCTCTCCGAGAAGCGGGCCGACGCCATCAAGAAGGTGTTCCTCGACCTGGGTCTGGAGGAGGGCAAGATCTCGGTGGAAGGTCATGGGGAGAAGCAGCACGTCGCCTCCAACGAGACGGAGGAGGGGCGAGCCAAGAACCGGCGCGTGGTGATCAGCATGGGGCGTAGCGGTGCCATCTGACTGTCCTGACCGCCGCCATCAGAGATGAAAAAAGAGCGCCCTGGCGCTCTTTTTGATGGGAAGGGGCGCCGGTCAGACGCTCTCCCCCAGGCCGTGGCCGGCATCTTTCTTGGCGATCAGCTCAATCTTGTAGCCGTCGGGGTCTTCCACGAAGGCGATGACGGTGGTGCCGCCCATGACGGGACCCGGTTCGCGGGTGATCTTGGCGCCGGCGGCGCGCAGGGCGTCGCAGGTGGCATAGATGTCGTCCGCTTCCAGGGCGATGTGGCCATAGGCCGAGCCCAGCTCGTACTCGCTCACGCCCCAGTTGTAGGTCAGCTCGATGACCGCCTCGCTCTTCTCGTCACCGTAGCCGACGAAGGCCAGGGTGTACTTGTACTCGCTGTTCTCGCTCTTGCGCAGCAGGGTCATGCCCAGCACGCGGGTGTAGAAGTCGATGGAGCGTTGCAGATCGCCCACTCGCAGCATGGTATGCAGCATTCTCATTGCTCAATTCTCCGGGTTGGTGATGGGTACAGCCTTCAATCTAGGTCGTGAGGCTAACGGTTGAATATCAGGACCGCCGTCAGCTCTCCGGGTAGACCTTCTCTTTGTATTCGCACAGATCTTCGATGATGCAGGAGCCACAGCGCGGCTTGCGCGCCAGGCAGGTGTAACGCCCGTGCAGGATCAGCCAGTGGTGCACATCCAGCTTGAACTCGGCCGGCACCACCTTGAGCAGTTTCTCTTCCACCTGATCCACGTTCTTGCCCACCGCCAGGCCCGTGCGGTTCGACACCCGGAAGATGTGGGTATCGACGGCAATGGTGGGCCAGCCAAACGCCGTGTTGAGCACCACGTTGGCGGTCTTGCGCCCGACGCCGGGCAGGGCCTCCAGGGCCTCGCGGTTCTCGGGCACCTCGCCGCCATGGCGTTCGAGCAAGATGGCGCAGGTCTTGATGACGTTCTCGGCCTTGGTGTTGAACAGGCCTATGGTCTTGATGTACTCCTTGAGGCCATCGACCCCGAGGGCCAGGATGGCGGCCGGGGTATTGGCGACCGGATAGAGTCTGGCGGTCGCCTTGTTGACCCCCACGTCCGTGGCCTGGGCCGACAGCAGCACGGCGATCAGCAGCTCGAACGGCGTGCTGTAGTTGAGCTCTGTCCTGGGCGCCGGATTGTCTTCCCGCAGCCGGGTCAGGATCTGGCGGCGCTTGTCGTTGTTCATCTCTTGCTCACACTCTGTCGTTTCT
Source organism: Aeromonas sobria (assembly GCF_050266975.1). Taxonomy (GTDB): domain Bacteria; phylum Pseudomonadota; class Gammaproteobacteria; order Enterobacterales; family Aeromonadaceae; genus Aeromonas; species Aeromonas sobria_B. The sequence goes on along the minus strand of NZ_JBKISU010000022.1, from coordinate 36,524 downwards.
ATAGCTCGGTGGCGCGGGCGCCCGGCGCCGGCACGCGGCCAGGGGCCTGCTCGGTCGCCTGCTTGCGTCCCAGCCAGTCGTTGATGGCATTCTTGGCGGCGATGAGCAGCCCCAGGCCAAGGAAGCCCCCGGGAGGCAGGATGGCCAGCAGCAGGGCGGACTCGTGGGAGAAGATCTCGATGCGCAGGGATCGGGCCCAGTCCCCCAGCAGCAGCTCGGCGCCGTCAAACAGGGTGCCCATGCCGATGATCTCGCGCATGGCCCCCAGCAACAGCAGCACCAGGGTGAAGCCCAGCCCCATCATCAGGCCGTCGAGGGCCGCCAGCAGGGGAGGCTGCTTGGAGGCGTAGGCCTCGGCCCGGCCTATGATGACGCAGTTGGTGACGATGAGGGCGATGAAGATGCCAAGGGCCTGATAGAGGCCATAGGTGTAGGCGTTCATCAGCAGCTGCACGCAGGTCACCAGGGAGGCGATGATCATCACATAGATGGGGATGCGGATATCCCGCGGCACCCAGTGACGCACCAGGGAGACCGCCAGGTTTGAGCCTATCAGCACCGCCATGGTGGCCAGCCCCAGCCCCAGGGCATTGGTGAAGGTGGAGGAGACGGCCAGGGTGGGGCAGAGCCCCAGCACCTGTACCAGGGAGGGGTTGTTCTTCCACAGGCCCTGGAGCATCAGCTCCTTGATCTCGCCCGCTTGGGGTTGATGATTCATGGGTTCTCTCCGGCCCCGTCGCAGGGGGGCGCATCTTGCAACAAGGCAGGGTGAGTCTGTTGCAAACGCAGCAGGTTGGCAACCGCCTTGACCACGGCCCTGGGGGTGATGGTGGCGCCGGTGAAGGCATCGAAGTCACCGCCATCCTTCTTGACCGCCCAGCTGGCCTCGTTGTCTTGGGTGAGGAACTTGCCGACGAAGCTCTCAATCCAATCCGATTTTTTCAGCTCTATCTTGTCGCCAAGGCCCGGGGTCTCGTTGTGGGCCAGCACCCGCACCCCCTGGACCTTGCCGCCGGCATCGGTGCCGACGATGAGGCGGATGGCGCCGCTGTAGCCATCGGGCGCCACCGTCTCCATGGCGTAGCCGGTCACCTGGCCGGCCAGGGTGGCGGTGTAGAGGGGCATGGGCTGGCTGGTGCCGAGCAGCGGGCTGCTGACCCGCTTGCAACTGGCCACCAGATCGTTGTCATAACTGCCCACCGGCAGCAGGGCGCTCAGGGTATTGAGCTTCTCCCGCTGCTGCTGGTGGGCAATCTTGTCCTGGGTCAGCAGATGGGTCGCCACCACGACGCTGGTGCAGACGAGGGCAAACAGCGCCAGGGTGAGGCCATGGTTGCGCATGCTGGTCAACATAGGGGCGCTCCTTGGGAGAGGGGAAAAACACGGGTCACTTGCGACGCTCCCCATTGGATGTGGAACGGGTCAGGCTGTCTATCCACGGGGATACCCAGAGGTTGGCCGACTGCACTATGTGGGCGTTGGGCCTGGGACATGGTTGTCACTTGCGACGCTCCCCATAGGATGTGGGACGGGTCAGGCTGTCAATCTCCACGGGGATACGCAGAGATTGGCTGACTGCACTATGTGGGCGTTGGGGATGGAATACGGCTATCACTTGCGACGCTCCCCATAGGATGTGGGACGGGTCAGGCTGTCTATCATGGGGACGCAGAGGTTGGCCAGCAGCACGGCGAAGGCGATGGCGTCCGGATAGCCGCCGAAACGGCGAATGAGGTAGATGAGCACGCCGATGAGGGCGCCATAGATGAGGCGGCCCCGGGCCGTGGTCGAGGCGCTGACCGGATCGGTGGCGATGAAGAAGGCCCCCAGCATGGTGGCGCCGGAAAACAGGTGGAACATGGGGGTGGCGGTGGCGTCCGGGCTGATGAGATAGCCCAGGGTGGCGGCGGCAAACAGGCTGGCCAGCATGGCCACCGGGATGCGCCAGGCGATCACCCTCTGTTGCAGCAGGAAAAGGCCGCCCAGCAGGTAGCCCAGGTTGACCCAGCTCCAGCCGATGCCGCCCCATCCCTCGAACACGGAATGCGTCATCACTTCGCTGGCGGTCAGCCCCTGGCCCAGTCCCGTCTTGAGGGTATCGAGCGGCGTGGCCATGGTGAGGCCATCCACCCCCTGCTTGAGCTGGGTCATGCTGTAGCCGTCCAGGCTGAAGCCGGTGAAGATGGTGGAGACGGCATCGCCAAAGCCGATGCCGTAGGCGGCGATGTCGGACGGCGGCAGCCAGCTGGTCATCTGCACCGGGAAGGAGACCAGCAGCAGCACATAGGCCACCATGGCCGGGTTGAACAGGTTCTGGCCCAGGCCGCCATAGAGGTGCTTGGCGATGATGATGGCGAAGGCGGTGGCGACCAGGGTCATCCACCAGGGCAGCAGGGGCGGCAGGGCCAGCCCTATCAGCACGGCGGTGAGCAGGGCACTGCCATCGAGCAGGGCGGGCTTGATCGGCCGGGCGCGCAGGCGCAGCACCAGGGCCTCGCAGCCAAGGGCGGTGACCGCGGCCAGGGCTATCTGGATGACGGAGCCCCAGCCGAAGAACCAGATCTGGGCGGCGAGCCCGGGCAGGCAGGCCAGGATCACCAGCAGCATCAGAGTCTGGGTCTGCTTGCGGTTGTGGGCGAAGGGGGCGCTCGCGATAGTGAACATGACTCAGGTATCCCTCTTGCTGTCAGCCGGGCTGACCGTCTCGTTGTCTGTGGTGGCGCCCGCGAGGGCCGCCTTTCTGGCCTTGGCTTTTGCCACGGCGGCGGCAATGGCGGCTTTCCTGGGGTCGACCTCGGGGGCGGACTCGGCGCCAGGGGCCGTTTCGGCGCAGTGCTGTGCTGCGGGGGCCTCCTTGGCCTCGGCCGCCTTTCTGGCCTTGGCTTTTGCCACGGCGGCGGCGATGGCGGCTTTCCTGGGATCGGGCTCTGCGACCGGTTCGCTCGGCGCCTCGCTCGAGGCGATGGGCGCGGCGGTTGAGTCGCCTGCAACCTGGTCCCCGGCGCTCTGGGCGGCCTTCTTGGCCTTGGCGCGGGCGATGGCGGCGGCAATGGCCGCCTTCTTGGGGTCAACCTCGGGGGCGGACTCTGCGACCGGTTCGCTCAGCGCCTGGCTCGAGGCGATGGGCGCGGCGGTTGAGTCGCCTGCGGCCTGGTCCCCGGCGCTCTGGGCGGCCTTCTTGGCCTTGGCGCGGGCGATGGCGGCGGCAATGGCCGCTTTCTTGGGATCGACCTCTGAGGCGGGCTCGACGACCGGCTCACTCGGCGCCGCGCTCGAGGCGATGGGCGCGGCGGTTGAGTCGCCTGCGACCTGGTCCTCGGCAGCCTGGGCGGCCTTCTTGGCCTTGGCGCGGGCCAGGGCGGCGGCAATGGCCGCCTTCTTGGGGTCGATCTCGGGGGCAGATCCCGTCACCGGCTCGCTCGGCGCCTCGCTCGAGACGAGGGGCGCGGCGGTTGAGTCGCCTGCGGCCTGGTCCCCGGCGCTCTGGGTGGCCTTCTTGGCCTTGGCGCGGGCCAGGGCGGCGGCGATGGCGGCCTTCTTGGGATCCGGCTCCTCGGATGGGGCGGGCTCTGTCATGGGGGAGTTGACCTCGGCCGCCTTGGCGGCGCGGCGTGCCAGGGCCTCCTGCTTGCGGGCCTCCCGGGCGGCGGCCATGGCCGTGTTGTCCGGGGCGCCTTCGATTGGGGTCGCTTGCTGTTTTGCCTTGAGCCGGGCGAGGGCGGCGGCCACGGGATCTTCCCCGGTGGCGGCCGTCATGGCCTGGCGGCGCTGGGCGGCGGCCTCGGCATGGCGAGCCTCGCGGGCGGCCTTGTCCCGCTCGAAGCGGGCCTGCTTGGCCTCGAAACGCAAGCGGGCGCGTTCGGCCTTCTCGGCCTCCTCTCGGGCTTCGCGGATGTCGTCCTTGGCAATCTTGTAGTACTGCACCAGGGGGATCTGGCTCGGGCAGACCCAGGCGCAGGCGCCGCACTCGATGCAGTCGAACAGGTTGAGCTTCTCTGCCTTGTCATACTCCTTGGCCCGGCTGTACCAGTAGAGCTCCTGGGGCAGCAGGGTGGCGGGGCAGGCGTCGGCGCAGGCGCTGCAGCGGATGCAGGACTGCTCCGGCTCGGGTGGGGGCAGCTCAGCCCGGGTCGGGGCGAGCAGGCAGTTGGTGGCCTTGACCACGGGCACCATGGCGTGGGGCAGGGTGAAGCCCATCATGGGGCCCCCCATGATGACCCTTTGTCCCGGCTCCGGCTGCAACTCGAAGCGCCCCAGCAGCCAGCGCACCGGAGTACCGAGGCGTACCCAGGCGTTGCCCGGCTGCTTGAAGGCGTCTCCGGTGAGGGTGACGATGCGCTCGATGAGCGGCTCGCCATCGACGATGGCGCGCTTGATGGCGAACACGGTGGCGACGTTGAGTACCATGATGCCGATATCGACCGCCCGGCCCCCCTTGGGCACCTGACGACCGGTCAGCAGCTCTATGGTCTGCTTGGCGCCGCCCGAGGGGTATTTGGTGGGGACCTCCCGCACCAGGATGTCCTCTTCGCTGATCTGCTGGCGCAAGGCCTTGGCCGCGGCGGGCTTGTTGTCCTCGATGCCGATCAGGCAGAGCTTGGGCTTGAGCAGGTGCTTGAGCACCCGGATACCCTCCAGGATCTCGTCCGCATACTCCTGCATCAAACGGTCATCCGTGGTGATGTAGGGCTCGCACTCCAGGCCGTTGATGATGAGGATCTCGGTGAGCTGGCCGTGGCCATCGAGCTTGCTGTGGGTGGGGAAGACGGCGCCACCCAGGCCCGCTATGCCGGCACCTTGAATGCGCTCGAGCAGGCTGACCCGGTCGAGATTCCAGTAATCGGGCTGGGGCTGGCGCTCGCACCAGGCGTCCTCCCCGTCGGGGATCAGGGTGATGCAGAGATCGGAGAGGCCGGAGGGGTGGGCGACCGTGTGCTGGCCGATGGCGCTGATGACCCCTGAGCTGCTGGCGTGGACCGGCACGAAGCGGCCCCGCTCGAAGGCGGTGAGGGGCTGGCCCTTCTTCACCTTGTCTCCCACCTTGACCAGCAGTTCGCCGGCCAGGCCCGCGTGCTGGCGCACCGGAATGATGAGTTCGGGGGGCAGCCCCGCCTGCACCACGGGACTCAGGCTGGATTGCTGCTTGTTCTCGGGGGGATGGATGCCGCCATGAAAATCCCACAGGGCCCCGGCCTTGATGCGTTCGATTACAGACTGCATGACTACTCCACCATCTTGACCGGGATAACGACACTGTTGAGATCCCACTTCCAGTTATCGACCGTGGTGGGGACCGGGATCATCTCGATGCAATCGGTGGGGCAGGGATCGACGCAGAGGTCGCACCCGGTGCACTCATCGGTGATCACCGTATGCATCGCCTTGGTGGCGCCGACGATGGCGTCCACCGGACAGGCCTGGATGCACTTGGTGCACCCTATGCACTGATCCTCATGGATGAAGGCGACCTTCTTGATGGGCACGGCGGCGTGGCCGTCCCCCATGGCCAGGGGTTCGACCCCCATGAGGTCGGCAATCTTGCGCATGGTGGCATCGCCACCCGGGACGCACTTGTTGACGGCATCGCCATTGGCGAGGGCCTCGGCATAGGGTTTGCAGCCCGGGTAGCCGCATTGGCCGCACTGGGTCTGGGGCAGCAGGGCGTCGAGCTGATCGACGATGGGATCGGCCTCCACCTTGAACTTGATGGCGGCAAATCCCAGGATCAGGCCGAAGGCCAGGGCCAACAGCGCCAGAACCAGGATGGCAAACAATAAGTGAGTCATAGCGCTATATCTTGATGAGGCCGGTAAAGCCCATGAAGGCAAGGGACATCAGGCCTGCGGTGATCATGGCGATGGATACGCCACGAAACGGTGCCGGGATGTCGGCGGCCACCAGGCGCTCACGCATGGCGGCAAACAGCACCAGCACCAGGGCGAAACCGGCGGCGGCGCCGAAGCCGTAGATGATGCTCTGGATGAAGTTGTGGCGCTCGTTGATGTTGAGCAGCGCCACCCCCAGCACGGCGCAGTTGGTGGTGATGAGGGGCAGGAAGATGCCGAGCAGGCGATAGAGGGTCGGACTGCTCTTGCGCACCACCATCTCGGTAAACTGCACCACCACGGCGATGACCAGAATAAAGGCCAGGGTGCGCAGGTAGCCAACCGAGAGCGGCAGCAGAATATAGTGTTCCACCAGATAGGAGCAGGCGCTGGCCAGAGTCAGCACGAAGGTGGTCGCCAGCCCCATGCCGATGGCGGTTTCCAGCTTGCCCGAGACCCCCATGAAGGGGCAGAGGCCGAGGAATTTCACCAGCACGAAGTTGTTCACCAGCACGGTGCCAATCAGTAAAAGCAGGTACTCAGTCATCAGAATTTGGATTATCCGCTGTGAAGGCGGGCGGTATTATCTGATGTTAGGGGGTCAGAAACAACCGCAAGCCCGCAGGGTTATTAGTGAATTGTCCAACCCTGGGGGGCGGGGACGGGTCCCTTGAGGCCATCGCCCCCGACGAGACACCGGGGTGGCGCCTCGTCGGGAGTGATTCATATGGAGAGGTTTTTGACCGTGTCGGAGACGGAGTTGGCGTCTTCGATGATCTCCTTGATGACGGCGGAGACGATGTTGGCCTGCTCCTGCCCGGCCATCGCCTTGTCGGACACCACGCTGACGGTCTGGGTGATGGTGGAGGTGATCTGGGAGTTGAGCTTGATGACGGAGACGATCTCGTTGGTGGAGGAGGAGGTTCTGGCCGCCAGCTGCCTCACCTCGTCGGCGACCACGGCAAAGCCCCGTCCCTGTTCCCCCGCCCGGGCCGCCTCGATGGCGGCATTGAGGGCCAGCAGATTGGTCTGATCCGCGATGCCGCTGATGGTGGAGATGATGGACTCTATGCTCCTGGACTGCTGGTTGAGCCGCTCTATCTGCTGGGTCACCTCCTCGACCGAGCTGTTGATGTGCCGGGAGGTGTCCAGCACCTTGTCGATCACCTCTCGCCCCTTGTCGGCGCTGGCGACCGTCTCGCTGGCGATGGCGCAGGCCTTCTTGGCCGCCTCGCGCACCGAGAGGGCCTGCTCGACCCGCTCCGTGATGTCGCTCGCCAGCTTGATGATTTTCACCACCTTGCCTTCGTGGTTGAAGATGGGGTTGTAGGTGGCCTCCAGCCAGATCTTCTGACCCTGGTGCCCCAGGCGCATGAAGAGGCCGGACTGGATGTTGCCCGTGCCCAGGTCCCGCCAGAAGTGGGGGTGCTGGCGATAGAAGTCCTCATCGCAAAACAGCCGGTGATGCTGGCCCGTCACCTCCTCGAGCCGGTAGCCAAAGCAGTGGAGGAAATTCTGGTTGGCGGTGATGACGGTGCCGTCCGGCTGAAAGTCGATGACGGCCAGGGACTTGTCCAGGGCGGCCAGCAGCGCCTGGCTGCGCTCCAGGGAGGATTGCTGCCGGGTCACGTCCGAGGCGACCTTGGCGATCCGCACCACCTTGCCCTCGACCACGATGGGGAAATAGGTGGCCTCCAGCCAGATGGCCTGGCCCGATTTGGCCTGGCGGATGAAGCGGCCGCTGCGAAAGGTGCCCTTGCGCAGATCCTGCCACAGGGCTTCGTAGTCGCGGGTCTTGACGTCATCGGGGAAGCAGAGGGTGCTGTGGTGCTGCCCCAGCACCTCGTCGCGCCGATACCCCATGATGGCGAGGAAGCGATCGTTGACCAAGGTGACTATGCCGTCCGGGGTGAACTGGATATAGGGCGCCTGGGACTGGATCGCCTGCTCGAAGGCGTCCAGCCCGGCGACTCTTGCGGTTTCTTCGCGTTGTTCATTGCTGTCCGTGTGTTTCCAAAACATGTGGCGCTCCTCCGTGAGACCCCTTTGACGCTTTGTTCTGACGATATCCGACCGGCTCAATACTAGTACAACTACCTCGCCGACAGCAGAGGGTAATTGGGGGTAATGCGCTGTTTTCATGTTGTTTATGTCCGCTTTACCGGCAAGTGGCACGGCCGCGATCGGGGGTGGCGCCAGGGCGGCCGAGGGATGGACCAGCCTGCCGAGATCCGGATCGCCCCTCCCGGGGCCCCCTTTTTTGTCTATTTTCCCGGCCGTTCAACACATCAGAGCACCTTATCTCGGCAAGATGAGGTATCTTATGCCCGATTTCATCCATCAAACGGATAAGAGAAAACACATGATCATCAAACCCAAGGTTCGCGGCTTTATCTGCACCACCACCCATCCGGTTGGCTGTGAAGCCAATGTTCGCCGTCAGATTGCCTACACCCAGGCCAAGGGCACCATCGAGAATGGGCCCAAGAAGGTGCTGGTGATCGGCGCCTCCACCGGTTACGGCCTGGCTTCCCGCATCGCCACCGCCTTTGGCTCCGGCGCCGCGACCATAGGTGTCTTCTTCGAAAAGCCGAGCTCCGAGACCAAGACGGGCTCCGCCGGCTGGTACAACTCCGCCGCCTTCGACAAGGCCGCCAAAGAGGCGGGCCTCTACGCCAAGAGCATCAATGGTGATGCCTTCTCCCACGAGTGCCGCGCCAAGGTGATCGAGCTCATCAAGCAGGATCTGGGTCAAATCGATCTGGTGGTCTACTCCCTGGCCTCCCCGGTGCGCAAGCTGCCGGACACCGGTGAAGTGGTGCGCTCCGCCCTCAAACCCATCGGCGAGACCTACACCACCACCGCCATCGATACCAACAAGGATCAGATCATCACCGCCACCGTCGAGCCGGCGAACGAGGAAGAGATCCAGAGCACCATCACCGTCATGGGCGGCCAGGACTGGGAGCTGTGGATGTCTGCCCTGCGCGATGCAGGCGTGCTGGCTGACGGCGTCAAGTCCGTGGCCTACTCCTACATCGGCACCGATCTGACCTGGCCCATCTACTGGCATGGCACCCTGGGGCGCGCCAAGGAAGATCTGGACCGCGCCGCCACCGCCATCCGTGGCGATCTGGCCGCCAAGGGCGGCACCGCCCACGTGGCCGTGCTCAAATCCGTGGTGACCCAGGCTTCTTCCGCCATTCCCGTGATGCCGCTCTACATCTCCATGGCCTTCAAGATCATGAAGGAGAAGGGCATCCACGAGGGCTGCATGGAGCAGGTGGATCGCATGATGCGCACCCGTCTGTACGGCGCCGAGCTGGCGCTCGACGATCAGGCCCGTATCCGCATGGATGACTGGGAACTGCGGGACGACGTGCAGCAGACCTGCCGCGATCTCTGGCCCTCCATCACCACCGAGAACCTCAGTGAGCTCACCGACTACACCGGCTACAAGCAGGAGTTCCTGCGCCTGTTCGGTTTTGGTCTGGACGAGGTGGATTACGATGCGGATGTCAATCCGGACGTGAAGTTCGACGTGATCGAGCTGTAAGGCTTTCGCCTTCGCCATGAGAAAGGGCCCCGTCTGCTGCAGACGGGGCCCTTTGCTATCCGGCCTGGCCCCTGCGGGAGAGGCCGCCAGCCAGAGAGGCTCCCGCGGGAGCCTCTCTTTGTCATGCCGGTGGTTGCAATCTTACTGCTTGTAATCTTTCAGGAAGCGGGCGAGGCGGCCGATGGCCTCTTCCAGCTCCTCTTCCCGGGGCAGGAATACCAGGCGGAAGTGATCCGGCGCGGGCCAGTTGAAGCCGGTTCCCTGCACCAGCAGGAGCTTCTCCTGTTGCAGCAGATCGAACACCATCTTCTGGTCGTCGCGGATGTCATACACCTTGGGGTCGAGGCGCGGGAACATGTAGAGCGCCCCTTTGGGCTTGACGCAGGAGACCCCCGGGATCTCATTGAGCAGCTCCCACGCCTTGTCCCGCTGGCGGCGCAGGCGCCCGCCCGGCAGGATCAGTTCGTTGATGCTCTGGTAGCCGCCGAGCGCGGTCTGGATGGCGTGCTGCATGGGCACGTTGGCACACAGCCGCATGGAGGCCAGCATCTCCAGCCCCTCAATGTAGCCCCTGGCGCGGCCCTTGGGCCCGGTGATGACCATCCAGCCCTGACGAAAGCCGCAGGCACGGTAGGCCTTGGAGAGGCCGTTGAAGGTGACCACCATGACGTCGTCGCACAGGGTGCAGACGCTGGTGTGGGAGATGTCGTCGTAGAGGATCTTGTCGTAGATCTCGTCGGCGAAGATGATGAGGTTGTGCTGGCGGGCGATCTCGATCACCTCCAGCAGGAACTCGCTGCCGTAGACGGCGCCGGTCGGGTTGTTGGGGTTGATCAGCACCAGGCCGCGGGTGCGCGGGGTGATGCGGGCGCGGATGTCGTCCAGATCCGGATACCAGTCGGCCCCTTCATCGCAGCGGTAGTGCACCGCATGGCCACCGGAGAGGGTGACGGCGGCGGTCCAGAGCGGGTAGTCGGGGGAGGGCACCAGCATCTCGTCGCCGTTGTTGAGCAGCGCCTGCATGGCCATCACGATCAGCTCGCTGGCGCCATTGCCGATGTAGATGTCGTCGATGTCGACCTTGCGCATCCCCTTCTGCTGGTAGTACTGCATCACCGCCTTGCGGGCAGAAAACAGCCCCTTGGAGTCGCAGTAGCCCTGGCTCTGGGGCATGTTGAGGATCACATCCTTGATGATCTCCTCCGGCGCTTCGAAGCCGAACGGAGCCGGGTTGCCGATGTTGAGCTTGATGATGCGGTGGCCTTCGTCTTCGAGACGGCGAGCCTCTTTATGCACCGGGCCGCGAATGTCATAGCAGACATCGTCGAGCTTGTGCGACTTGTCGATGGTGAACATAGTGAACGAGATCCCCTGGGGCGCGTTGGCGAAAAAGGCGATTTTTAGTATCAAATTTCTTTGCCTCTATTCTTCACAGAATTGAATGCTAGAACAATCTTCTTTTTAGAATAATTCCCTGATTTTTAGCATTCAAACAGGGTTGCTGTTTTGTTAAATTCAGCATGATCGTTTGCTCGGTGGCGACATAACCAGTGAAAGATGAGGGAAGGCATTGATATCAACAGCGAGTGTGTTGAATTAGCGCGTGCTTATGGCACGATTGGCTTGCGTGAAAAACGCTCGTTTTCCCCCCTGGCGGGCTCTGGCATCATCAGTCGGGCGGGCAGGTACAGGCGGGCCACGGGGCCCTGGAGATGGACTGGGAGATGGGAATGGATCAGGAACAGCGGGGCCCCTTGCCGGGCCCGGGGCGTTATCGTCACTGCAAGGGGGGATTTTATCGGGTGCTGACCCTGGCCCGGCACACCGAAACCGGGGAGGCCCTGGTTGTCTACCAATCCGAGCAGGATGATGCCGTCTACGCCCGCCCGCTCACCATGTTCATGGGGAGCACAGAGTATCAGGGGCAGGTGGTGAGCCGTTTCACCCGGGTGGCGTAAACCCGGACGCCGGCATAAGAAAAGGCGCTCTGGGCGCCTTTTTCATGGACAGCTGTCTGGTCACAGGCCCAGGTGGGCGCTGGCATAGGCCTCAAAATCGGTGCAGCCGCCGATGTGCTGCTCATCCAGGAAGATCTGCGGCACTGTGGTGACGGGTTTGCCCGCCTTGGCGGCCAGATCGTCCTTGGTGAGCCCGGCCACGTTGATATCCACGTAGTTGAAGTCAAAATCGTCGCGCGCTTCGCGCAGTTGCTCGGCCAGCATCTTGGCGCGCACGCAGTAGGGGCAACCGGGACGACCATAAATCTCTACAAACATTTTTCTCTCCGTTAGGTAAGGCCGTTGAGACGAGGCGGGTGACAGGATAGCCTCGGCTTCTGGCCAGTCAAAGCTGAAAATTCCGATACGCCTGTTCGCGGTGCTCGATTGCCCGTGTCCATCACTGCCCGGCGATTTGGGATTGACTGCCCGGCTATCTGGATAGGCTGCTGCTGGTAGATGCTCTCCAGCACCCCTTTCTCGAACAGGGTTCAGGGTGATGGGGCCGCCTTGCTGGCAAGGCGGCCCGTGCCCATTACTGCCCGGCGATCTGGATGGGTTGCTGCTGGTAGATGCTCTCCAGCACCCCTTTTTCGAACACGGTCCAGGGCCAGGGCGCCTTGCTGGCGCGATAGCGCTCGTGGGTCGCCGGATCCTGGGAGAGGCCGCGCTGGAACATCACGAAGGCCTTGCGCTGACCGCCCGCGGTGTCGATGAAGCCGGCCAGGTTGGAGGTGCCGGTGATGGTGCCGGTCTTGGCATGTACCTTGTTTTTCATCATGGGGGCGGTGACGCTGCGCCGCCAGGCCAGGGTGCCGTCCACCTGGGAACTCGGCAGCAGCTTGATGAAGTCGAGCTCGGCGTCGTTCTTCTGGATGAAGCTGAGCACCGACAGCATCTGGCGCGCGCTGATGAGGTTGTGGGCGGAGAGCCCGGAGCCGTCGGCCAGGGTGGCGTTGCCCAGGTTGATGCCGTGCTTGGTCAGGATGGCACGCACCGCCATGGTGCCGCTGCGATAGCTGCCCGGCTTGTTGTAGTAGTGACGGCCTACTGTCTTCAAGAAGGTATCGGCATAGGTGTTGTCGGATTTTTTCAGCATCCTGGCCAGCATCACCGGCAGGGGGGCCGAGGCGTGGGTCGCCAGGGTCTCGGCGCCCTGTGGGGCCTTGTGGGTGACCCGCAGCAGGCCATCATGCCGGATGCCGGCCCTGTCCATGGCCCAGCGGATGTTGTCCCAGCCCCAGGCCTCCACGTCGTGGATGGCAAAGCGCAGCCCCTGGGGCTCCTTGCTTGGGGTGATGCAGCCCTTGAGCTCGTAGTGATTGCCCTTGGCCATGTCCACCTCCAGGGCGCAGAACTGACGTGCCATGTCGCCATAGCTCATCACCTCCACGTTCTCGGCGCTGATGCTGATGGGCACCCCTGTGGCCACGTTGCCGGTGGCGGGCCTGCCTATCTGGGTGGCGGTGATGGTGCCGTAGGCGCAGTTCTTGTCGATGATGACCGAGGAGACGGGGGCGGCGAAGCAGAGGGTCTGATCCCCCCAGGACCAGCCGTTGCCGCGCTCATAGCCGTTGTAGGCGCCGGTGTTGACGTAGACGTTGCCCTGAATGCGGGTGACGCCCAGCTGCTTGAACAGGGCGAGCAGATCCATGCGCGACAAGGTGGGGTCGCCGACGAAGTTGATCCAGAGATCCCCATTGAGGGCGTTGCCCTGCCGGGCGCCGGGTTTGGCCTGGATCTCGGTACTGAAACGAAAATCGGCCCCGAGCTCGAGGCGGGCCGCCAGGGCGGTCAGCACCTTCATGGTGGAGGCGGGGGCTATCATGTCGTCGGCGTGACGGGCGAACTCCACCCCGTTGTTGCCTTGCACTATCACGGCATATTGGCCGCCCTGGGGCGGGGTCAGCGGGGCGGCCTGGGCCGCCAGGGAAACGAGAGCACACACACCTATCAAGAGCCGCTGCATAACATCCTCTAACGTAACGAAGGGGCTGGCACTGGAAGGCCAACCCTGAAAACCAAGATATTCATCTGTTTGGGCCAGACACCGTCCTAGCCAGGGGCGTTGGCGGTGCGGTAGCGGCCGTCGTAATCAAAAATCTTCTCTTTCACCTGCCAGAAACGCCCCGACTTGCGGGCGATGACGAAATCCGGGTGGCGAAACTGGCGCTCTGCCGCCAGCACGCTCGCCAGGGTGGTGAATTCGGGCTCCAGGCTCGGGGCGGGCCAATGATGACGCACAAAGCGTTGTTGAAACAAGCGTTGCGCCCCTTGAGTGTGGAAAGAAAAGTACTCCATCAGGGTGAGGCCATCCTCGTCGTGATAGGTCACCTCCAGCCGCTCCCCCTGTTTGCCACGCCCGGCGGCCAGGGTCAGCCCCGCGCAGCGGATCACCATGCAGTCCTTGAGATTGAGGGCCTCCTTGAGCTTGTCGTCCGGATCCACCAGCAACTGATCGCAGTGCTGGCAGCGGCGGGCGGCGATGTCGTTTTCGCTGCCGCAACCGGGACAGATCTTGGCGCGAAAGCGGTAGTCGCACTCCTCGCGGTGGCCCTCGTCATCCTCAAACAGCCCCTGACAGCGGCGGCCGTAGTGCTCGACTACCTTGCCCTCTTCGTCGGTCTTGCCCCAGAAGGTGTTGGCAAAGCCGCAGGCGGGGCAGGGCACCTGCACCGGTTCGGTGCCGGCGTGGGGCCTGGGTTCCCCCACCTCGGGGGCGAACAGGTTGAAGTTGTTGCCGGCGTAATCGAGTACCAGGCAATCGGTCTTGCCCGGCGAGAGGCGAAGGCCCCGGCCGACGATCTGCTGGTAGAGCGAGACCGACTCGGTGGGCCTGAGCATCACGATGAGGTCCACATGGGGGGCATCGAAGCCGGTGGTGAGCACCGCCACGTTGACCAGAAACTTGATTTCCCGCCCCTTGAAGGCGTTGATGAGGGCATCGCGCTCCGGGCCCGGGGTCTCGCCGGTGACGAGGGCAGCGCGCTGGGATTGGGCGCTGAGCAGCCCCTGGATTTCCCGGGCGTGCTCGACGGTGGCGGCGAAGATCATCACCCCCTGCCGCTCGCGGGCATACTCCAGTACCTGACTCACTATGTGGGGGGTGACCCGCTCCTGGCGCCTGAGCTCGCCATTGAGGTCCGCCTCGCTGAACAGGCCGTTCTCCCGCGCCACCAGCTTGCTGAAGTCGTAATGGACTATGGGGGCATCGACCATGCGCGGCGGCGTCAGGTAGCCATTTTTCACCATGAAGCGCAGGGGCAGCTCGAACACGCAGTCGCCAAACAGCCGCTCGCCGTGGCTCTTGACCATGCCGTGGTAGTGACGCCGGTAGATCCAGCCCAGACCCAACCGGTAAGGGGTGGCGGTGAGGCCCAGGATCTTGAGGGCCGGGTTGGCGGCTTTCAGATGCCCGATCACCTGATGGTACTGGCTGTCGTCATCAAGCGAGACCCGATGGCACTCGTCGATGACGAGCAGGGAAAAGGCACCATCGAAGGCATCCAGGTTGCGGGCCACCGACTGCACCGAGCCGAACACCACCTGGGCGCTCGCCTGCTTGCTGTTGAGGCCGGCGGCGAAGATGTCGGCTTTGAGCCCCCAGGCCTCGTACTTGCCGTGGTTCTGCTCCACCAGCTCCTTGACGTGGGCCAGCACCAGCACCCGGCCGCGGGCCTTGCGGGCCAGCTCGGCGATCACCAGGCTCTTGCCCGCACCGGTGGGCAGCACCACCACGGCGGGATCCGGGTGCTGGCGAAAATGGCGGATGACGGCGTTGACGGCGTCGGTCTGGTAGGGTCTGAGAACGAACATGAGGGCGTGGCGTGTGGACATGGTGCGGCGCAGGATGGCGCCATTATAGGGATCTTGGGGCCACAAAAACAGCGGGCCGGCATGATTGCCGGCCCGCAGGTACCACCAAGGTGCGCTTAGTGGAAGGGGAACAGGTAGTTGAGCCAGCTGCCCATGCGCATCAGGATCTTGCGCATGACGGCCACATGGTGGAAGTGTTCGGTATAGATGGCGGCCTGGCCGCTGGAGCCTGCGATCACCTGGTACTGGGCCCATTCGGGGTCGGTGATTTCGAGGACGATGGGCAGGCGACCCGGCACCTGGGCCGAGCTCTGATCGATGAGGCCCGCCTGAGCCTGGATGTTGCCTGGCGCCATGGCAGGGATCACGGACTGCACCTTGGCCTTGAAGATGCGACCAGGGATGCCATCGAGCACCACTTCGGCCTCATCGCCCGCTTTGAGACGCTGCATGCTGTTTTGCCAGAACCAGCCGACATAGGCATTGGCATCCTCGTGGATGAAGGTCATGACGGGGCGGTACATGAAGGGGGCGGCGATCATACCGGGGCGCAGTGCCAGCTGTACCACATGGCCGTCGCTTGGGGCATGGACCACGGTCTGCTCCAGATCATATTGAGCGATCTTGAGCTGGGCATTGAGATCATCCAGGGCGGCTTTTTGCTGGTCTATCTGGGCGATGATGTCATCCACATTGGCCTGGGTCACATCCAGATCACGTTGCTTGCCGATGCCCCGTCGCATCAGCTCCTGGGCGCGATCCCGGTCCAGGCTGGCGGAGCGCTTCCTGGCGTCGAGCGCCTTGAGGTAATCCTGATTGGAGGCGAGCCGTGCCGTCAGGCTGGCGACCTTCTGCTGGAAGGGTTCGGCGTCGATGCGAAACAGCACGTCACCCTGCTTCACCGGTTGGTTGGCCTGCACCGGCACCTCGGTGACACGGCCCTTGACCAGGGGCACGATGGGGGTGGAGACGTAGTAATTGCGTGCCAGTTCAGAATAGGGATGGTTGTAGTTCATCAGCATGATCAGAGTACCAATGATGATGATGCCACCCAGTGCGGCAGTGGGCACAGTCCATTTATTGAGCGGGATATGGAATATTTTGAAGACGGCCACACACAGGGCCGTGTAGGTCAGGATTAATAGAAAGTCCATGGGTTATCCCTGTTGTTCGCTCTGTTCGATATTGTTGATGCGGCTCTTCAAGTCGGCCAGCTCCTGCTTCAGCGAGGCTAATTCGTTCTCATCTTTCTGCAACCGCTGATTGAAACCCCAACCGCGTTCGGGGCGATAGAGGGTGGCCCAGATCCAGAGGAAGGGCCAGAGCACATGCAGGGTAAACAGGCTGACCCAGCCCGCCACGTGAATGGCATCCTGGTGCGGGTGTTGGCGATGCTTGGCTATTTCATAGGGAATATCGTGAATGACGATGATTCCGTAAAACATGACCAAGACAACGAACACCAATATACCCAGGGCAATATAATCAAGTGCCATCTTTCTCTCCCGTTTGCATCCCAGTGGCAAGGCCAATGTCAGCCTAGCATCCACAGTCTATCCGTCGCCATGATGACAGTATGTTTTCCCAGCACAAAGAGGAAATTAGGTGCGGATCTTGGCGGTACAGTCTTCATTCAGGGACCTATTATGGAGAGGGGGAACGGCGGTTTTCTTCACACGGAATGTGACTTGGCACCAGGGCATGGACCGAGTAAAGCCAGGTGGACCATGGGCAGGGAGGCGGGTGTGGCGAGATGAAAAATAAATTTGCAGTGCAGGCGTTATGGGTCGGGCTGTTGCTGGTACTGGTCAATCTGTCCCTGGTCACGCTGGCCTTTGGCGCCGAACCCAGGCTGGCGCCCACCGAACAGGAGCAGGCGCAGACCCTGGTGTTGCTCCATGAACCCATCGTTCTGCTGCAGGCCAAGTTCGGGCGCCTGGACGGGGCGGCCCGGGTGCGCCTGGTCAAGGAGCGGCTCAAACGGTTGCAGGCGTCCGACCTTGAACACCCCATCACCCTGGTGAGCGCCATGCGCTTTGGTCAGGATACGCGGGAGTTTCTGGTCAATGGCAAGCGGATCCTGGTGCTGGTGGAGGGGGATCTCGAGGCCCTGGATGAGCTGACCCTGGATCAGGCGAGCGAGCGCGTCCGGGCGCGACTCGACAAGGTGCGGCTCAAGTACCTGGAGTTGCACTCCACCCCCTATCTGCTCAAGGCCGGCGGCATGGCGCTGCTGGCCAGTCTGATCTTCTTCGGCCTGGTCTGGTCACTGCAATGGGGGCACAGGCGGTTCAGGAAGTGGTTGGCCCATCGCCTCCTGCTGCAAAAGGGGCTGATCCCCCATCAATGGCGCCAGGTGGCGGGCAATGTGGAGGTCCGCCTGCTTGGGATCATCACCCTGCTGCTGCTGTTCATGCTCGCCTATGGCTGGCTCACCTATGTGCTGGCGCTCTTCCCCCAGACCCGGGCCTGGAGCGAGCGACTGGGGTCCTCCCTCTTTGCCCTGTGCGCCGACATGCTGGGGGGGATCATGGCCGCCATGCCCGGGCTGGTGACTGTGCTGCTCATCTTCGTCATCACTCGCCTGTTCATCCGCATGCTGGCCATCGTCTTCGATCGCATCGAGCGTGGCCAGTTCCGGGTGCAGGGGTTGCACGCCGAGACGGTGGGGGCGACCCGGCGCCTGCTCTCAGTGGTGATCTGGCTGTTTGCCCTGACGGTGGCCTACCCCTATCTGCCGGGGGCCAACTCCGATGCCTTCAAGGGGGTGAGCGTCTTCTTCGGCCTCATGGTGACCCTGGGCTCCGCCGGCATCATGAACCATGCCATGAGCGGCCTGGTGCTCATCTACTCCCGCGCCCTGCGCCCCGGCGATCTGGTGCAGATTGGCGAGGTGGAGGGGATGGTGACCGAGCTCAGCGCCCTCTCCACCAAGCTGGTGACCCGCCAGGATCACGAGGTGACCCTGCCCAACGCCGTGGTGGTGGGGGGCAAGGTGACCAACCTCACCCGGTTGGCGGGGGAGAAGGGGGTGGCCCTGCTCACCAAGGTGACCATCGGCTATGACACCCCCTGGCGCCAGGTCCATGCCATGCTGGAGCTGGCGGCCCGGCGCTGCGAGCAGCTCAACCAGGAGCAGGCCCCCCTGGTGCGCCAGCTCAATTTGCAGGACTGGTATGTGGAGTACGAGTTGCAGGTGCGGATGAAGCCGGGCTTGCTGCCCGCCGTGGTCAAGACCGAGCTTCACGGCCACATCCAGGACGTGTTCAACGAGTTTGGCGTGCAGATCATGTCCCCCAACTTCATTGCCCAGCCCGAGCAGGCGGTGCTGGTGGCCAGGGAGCAGTGGTACCAGGCGCCGGCCGAAGCGCCCAAAGAGGAGGGGGGGGCCGGCAACTGAGCCAGCCAACCGCGTCGGGGGCGCAACGAGAAAGGCCCGGCAGTGATGCCGGGCCTTTTGTCGTTGCCTGTCTGTTGGGTGCGGGTCAGCTCTCGTTGGGATTGCTCACCAGGGCCGGGCGGTACTTCAGCAGGAAGGCGACCGTGATGACGGCGGTGGAGGCCAGACCAATGATGGTGGAGATACCCATCTCCATGCCAAAGCCGATGGGGGCGTTGGCCAGGTAGGTGATGACCACGGCGGTCATGAACATGGCCGGTATGGTGCAGACCCAGTGCAGCTTGGCTTCCTTGGCCAGGTAGGCGGCGCCGGCCCACAGCATGATCACCGCCGTGGTCTGGTTGGCCCAGCCAAAGTAGCGCCAGATCACCCCGAATTCCGCCTTGGAGATGAGGTAGCCCACCACGAACATGGGGATGGCGATCAGCAGACGCTTGACGATGGGCTTCTGGGTCATGTTGAGGAAGTCCGCCACGATCAGGCGGGCACTGCGAAACGCCGTGTCGCCGGAGGTGATGGGCAGGATCACCACGCCGAGGATGGCCAGGATGCCGCCGACGGTGCCGAGCAGGCCGGTGGAGACCTCGTGGACCACGGCGGAGGGGCCGCCGCTGGCCAGGGTGGCGTTCAGGGCATCCGTACTCTCGTAGAAGGAGAGACCCAGAGTGCACCAGATCAGGGCGATGACCCCTTCACCAATCATGGCGCCGTAGAAGATGAAGCGGCCGGATTTCTCGTTTTGCATGCAGCGGGCCATCAACGGCGACTGGGTGGCGTGGAAGCCGGACACGGCGCCACAGGCGATGGTGATGAACAGCAGCGGCCAGAGCGGCAGATCGGTCGGGTGCAGGTTGGAGAAGTCCATCCCTGTGTTGTAGAACCCCTTGCCCGAGACCATGAGGCCGATGACCAGACCCACGGACATGAACACCAGCAGGGCGCCGAAGATGGGGTAGAAGCGACCGATGATCTTGTCGATGGGCACTATGGTCGCGAGTATGTAGTAGGCAAAGATGGCGCCAATCCAGTAGACCAGATCGGTGGAGGTGAGGCTGGCCAGAAGCCCCGCCGGGCTCAGCACGAACACCACGCCCACCAGCATCAGCAAGATGACGGCGAACAGGTTCATGAAGTGCTTGGCGACCGTGCCCAGGTGCTCGCCGACCACGGTCGGCACCGAGGCGCCCTTGGCGCGTACCGACAGCATGCCGGAGAAGTAGTCATGGACGGCACCGGCGAAGATGCAGCCGAACACTATCCAGAGCATGGCGACCGGGCCGTAGAGGGCCCCCAGGATGGGGCCGAAGATGGGGCCGACTCCGGCGATGTTGAGCAGTTGTACCAGGTAGACCTTCTTGTCGGACATGGGCACATAGTCCACCCCGTCTGCCATGGTGATGGCGGGGGTCTTGAGCTCGGGTTTCGGGCCAAATATCCGTTCGATGAACTTACCGTATATGAAATAGCCGGCGACCAGCAGGCCGACACAGAGGAAGAACCAGACCATTGTTACGCTCCAATGCTTGTTATTGTGGTGTGCAAGGGGAGTCTAGGGGACGGGTGTGTAAAGCGCATGTGAAAAAGCCTGAGCGGCCATGTAGCGGCGCGAGCGGCGGGCATCTGTGATCCCGCTCACGGTGCCGCGTTGATATAACGCTCAATTGAGGCCGAACTGCTCCTTGAGCTCCTTGAGGTAACGGCGGCTGACCGGCACGCGGGCCCCGCTGGGGGTGACTATCTCGGCCAACTGGTTGTCGAGCAGGGCTATCTCGAAGATGGCGGCGGGGTGGATCAAGTACTGGCGATGGCAGCGCAGCAGCGGGCTCTTCTCCTCCAGGGCCTTGAGGGTGAGCTGGGTATGGAGCAGCTCCCCCTGGCAGGCCACGTGCACCCCGCCCAGATCCGAGAAGGCGTACTCCACCTGGTCGATGGGCAGCAGCCGCACCCGGTTGTGCAGATAGCCGGGAATGTGGCGAATGGCCGGCGCCAGGGCGGCCACGGGCTGGGGGTGCATGTCCTGCTTGAGGCGTGCCAGCGTCTTGGCGAGGCGGGCAGGCTCCACCGGCTTGAGCAGGTAGTCGAAGGCGTTCTCCTCGAAGGCCTGGATGGCGTACTCGTCGAAGGCGGTGACAAACACGATGCGGGGCAGGGGATCGAGCATGGCCACCAGCTCCATGCCGCTGAGTTTGGGCATCTGGATATCGAGGAACACCACGTCCGGTTTCAGGGCATTGATGAGGGTGAGGGCCTCCAGGGCATTGGCCGCCTGGCCCAGGATCTCGATGGCGGGATCCTGGCCGAGCAGCAGGGCCAGTTCGTCCCGGGCATAGGGTTCATCGTCGACGATCAGGGTGCGGATCATGCTGTCTCCTCGGCGTGGGGGCCTCGTCTGTCGCCTTGTTGTGGAAAAGGGGTTCTGGCGTCGGATCGGCCTGTCTCCTCGGCGCGGGGGCCTCGTCTGTCACCTTGTGATGGAAAAGGGGTTCTGGCGTCGGCTCGGCCTGTCTCCTCGGCGCGGGGGCCTCGCCAGTCTCTTTGCGGGGGGAAAGGGGCTCTGGCGTCGGCCCGGCCTGTCTCCTCGGCGCGGGGGCCTTGCCAGTCTCTTTGCGGGGGGCAAGGGGTCATGTGCTCTCCTTGGGCAGGGTGAAGGAGACCCGGGTCCAGTGGTCGGGCTCGCAGCGAATCTTGATGCCGTATTGGGGGCCAAAGGCGCTCTTTAGCCGCTTGTCGACGATGGAGAGGCCGAGCCCGTCGCCGTTCGCCCCCGGCTGCCAGCAGCCGGCGTTGTCCTCGACGCTGATGGTCACGCACCCCTGGTGCTCCTGGGCGAGCAGCCGCAGCCGTCCCTGGCCGAGCAGGGTGGAGATGCCGTGCTTGATGGCATTCTCGATGAGGGGCTGCAGGGTGAAGCTTGGCAGGCGCAGCTGGGCCAGATGGGGCGGGATCTCGTTGATGACGGTCAGGCGGTCGCCAAAGCGGGCCAGCTCTATCTCCAGGTAGGATTGGCAGTGCTCCTGCTCCTCCTGCAGGGTGGCGAGTCCGCTCTGGCGCTTGAGGTTGTTGCGAAAAAAGCGCGACAGGTGCAACAGCAGCTCCCGGGCCTTGTCCGGGTTGCTGCGGGTGATGGCGCTGATGGTATTGAGGGTGTTGAACAGGAAATGGGGGTTGATCTGGGCCTGTACCAGCTTGAGCTCGGATTGCATCAGCAGCCGCTGCTGCTGCTCTATCCGGCCGCTGAGCAGCTGCTGGGAGAGCAGGTTGGCGATCCCCTCCCCCAGGGTGTGATTGATCTTGAGAAACAGCCGGGTCTTGGGCTCGTAGAGCTTGATGGTGCCTATCACCCCCATGTCCCCCTGCAGGGGGATCACCAGCACGGAGCCCAGCTCGCAGTGGGAGGAGATGCTGCAGCGATAGGGCTGGCTGTTGCCATCGGCAAACAGCACCCGGTTCTCGCTGATGGCCTGCTGGGTGAGACGGGAGGTGATGGGGGTGCCGGGCTTGTGGTGATCCTCCCCGGTGCCGATGAAGGCCAGGATCTTGTCGGTATCCGTAATGGCCACGGCGCCGACCCCGGTCTCCTCCTTGATGATGTGGGCGATTTTCTCGCTGGCATCGCTGGTGAAGCCCCGGCTCATGATGCCGACGGTGCGGTTGGCGATGGTGAGGGCCTTGGCCGAGAAGACCCGGGAGAACTTCTCATACATCTGTTGTTGATCGCGGATCATGCTGATGAAGAGCGCGGCGCCACAGGAGTTGGCCAGGATCATGGGGGTGGCGATGGTGCGCACCAGCAGCAGCGCCTTGTCGAAGGGGGCTGCCACCAGCAGTATGATGATCATCTGCATCACCTCGGCCACCAGGGTGACGAAGAAGGCGGTTCTGGGCTCGAACAGGGCATCCATCCGCCCGGCCCGCATCAGGCGCCAGTGGACAAGGCCCCCCAGCAGCCCCTCGCAGGTGGTGGAGATGGCGCAGGCCAGATCGGTAAAGCCCCCCAGACTGTAGCGGTGCAGGCCGCCGGTCAGCCCGACCAGCAGGCCGACCAATGGGCCCCCCAGCAGACCCCCGAGCACGGCGCCCACCGCCCGGGTATTGGCGATGGCATCGTCTATGTCCAGTCCCACATAGGTGCCGAGGATGCAGAAACCAGAGAAGAGCACATAGATGAGTACCTTGTGGGGCAGGCGCACCGAGAAGTGGGTCAGTGGCCGAAACAGGGGCGTCTTGGAGAAGAGATAGGCGATGACCAGAAAGACGCTCATCTGCTGCAACAGGGAGAGGATCAATTGCATAAAAAGTGTTCCTCATGGCGAGAGAGCCAAATGGTAACCATCGCTAGAAAACCGTGATCAGGATCTTGTTCTGCGGCCGCTCAGTCGGCACCCTGTTGAGTATTTTGCCAGAGAGTGGAAATAAAAACATATAAAATCAGTGAGTTAAATTGATATTTGTGTAAATGAGAAACAATTGGTATTCAAGTGGTGAGCATGAATGCATCCCGAGGATGCGCCACACGGAGGTGGCATGCTCCGCCTGGCCGCGAGGCTGGGCGTTTTTTATCCAGCTCCAATGGCGGACGATTCTGGAGGGGCTCGAGCAATTATTCAGGTTTGTCCAATGAGTTATCCCCAGCTTCTGGGGATAACTCAGAATGCAAAGTAATAACAGCAACGTCGCCCCAGATTGAAGAAGTGGCGCTGGGCCTCATCAAGCTCCTCCGGCTTGAGGGCGGCAGTGATGGTGCGCCCATCTTCGCGCAGATCGATGAGGCTAACCCCCTCGGTTCGCTGGCCCTTGATGAAAGGGAGGATCTTGGGGCTGAGGGGGCGGGTCGGCTCCGTGCTGATCACCAGGGCCAGGGCGCCGTCCGAGAGCTGTACCAGGGTGCCGGGGGGATAGACGCCGAGCAGCTTGATGAGCAGCTTGACCATGGATTGTTCGAACTTCTTCTGGGAGAGCTTGTAGAGCAGGCTGATGGCCTGATTGGGGGTGACCGGCTGGCTGGCGCCTCTGGGGTGCAGCAGTTCGTCGAAGTAGTCCACCAGACCGATGAGTCGCGCCAGCGGCGGTATCTCTCCTCCCTTGATCCCGAGCGGAAAGCCGCTGCCGTCGAGCCGTTCGTGGTGCAGGTGGGCCGCCTGACGGATCCTGGGCTCGAAGGCCTGCAGCTGATTGAGCATCTCCAGTCCGTACTGGGGGTGCATGTTGAGGTAGTTCTGCTCGGCCCGGGTCAGCTCGCCCCGTTTCTGGCTGATCTGGGAGGGGACCCTCAGCTCGCCGATGTCGTGGATGAGGCCGGCCAGGCCGACCTCTTCGACCACCAGGGGGGGCATCCCCAGCTCGCGGGCCATCAGCATGGCGATGAAGGCGACGTTGAGGCTGTGTTGCAGCAGGATGTCGCTGTGGGGCGTGCGAATGAGGTGCAGGCCCAGGGGCCCCTCATGCTGTGCCAGGCGGGCGGCCAGGGTGCGCACCAGCTGGGCCGTGTTGGCCAGCCCCTCGTCCGGTTTCAGGTTGAGGGCGCCGAGCGCCTCGCGCAGATCCGATATCGATTGGCCATAGGCCTTCTCGGCCGCCCGCAGGGAGCGGCGCCAGCGTTTCTCGTCAAAGCGGGTGTCAGTCGTGAGGGGAGCGGGGGGAGGGACATCCGGCGCCGTGACCACGGCTGGCTCCCCGTGCAGCAGGGGGGCCAGGGGCAGGTCGCTCTTGTCGGTGTCCACGGTGAGCAGGGCCAGATCCAGGTGACGAATGATGTCGAGCTGCTGCTGATCCTTGATCTTGAAGGCGTTGAACAGAAAAGGGTGCTGCTGCCAGCCCACGGGCAGGTGCACATAGTGACCCACCCGCAGCTGCTCTATGGATGCTTCTATCAGCGCCATATGACGCACTCCCTCGCCAAAACCCTACTCACAAGCTAGCAAAATTAGAGAGATAGACAAACAAAAAGCCCGCGCATGAGCGCGGGCTTTTGAGTCACTGCGGCGGCTTATCAGGCCTTGGCTTTCTTCTTGCCGCCTTCGACCTTGGCCTCAACCTTGGCGACCACCTGGGCCTCCTCGCTGAAGGGACGGCCGTAGTAGGTGTCCATCAGGATGGCTTTGAGCTCGCTGATCAGCGGGTAGCGCGGGTTGGCGCCGGTGCACTGGTCATCGAAGGCTTCGATGGCCAGCTGGTCAACCTTGGCCAGGAAGTCGGCTTCGGTCACGCCGGCATCACGGATAGAGGCCGGGATGCCCAGGGTGGCCTTCAGCTCATCCAGCCAGGTCAGCAGCTTCTCGATCTTGGCGGCGGTGCGGTCACCGGCGGCGGTCAGACCCAGATGGTCGGCCACTTCGGCATAACGACGGCGAGCCTGCGGACGGTCGTACTGGGAGAACGCGGTCTGCTTGGTCGGGTTGTCGTTCGCGTTGTAGCGGATGACGTTGCTGATCAGCAGGGCGTTGGCCAGGCCGTGCGGGATGTGGAACTCGGCACCCAGTTTGTGGGCCATGGAGTGACACACACCCAAGAAGGCGTTGGCGAACGCGATACCGGCGATGGTGGCGGCGTTGTGCACCTTCTCGCGGGCAACCGGGTCGTTGGCACCGTTCTGGTAGCTGGAGGGCAGGTACTCTTTGAGCAGTTTCAGGGCTTGCAGCGCCTGACCGTCGGAGTACTCGTTGGCCAGCACGGAGACATAGGCTTCCATGGCGTGAGTCACTGCATCGATACCACCGAAGGCGCACAGGGATTTGGGCATGCCCATCACCAGGTTGGCATCGACGATGGCCATGTTCGGGGTCAGCTCGTAGTCGGCCAGCGGGTACTTCATGCCGGTGGCGTCGTCGGTCACGACCGCAAACGGGGTTACTTCAGAACCGGTACCGGACGTGGTGGTGATGCAGACCAGCTCGGCCTTCACGCCCATTTTCGGGAACTTGTAGATACGCTTGCGGATGTCCATGAAGCGCATGGCCAGATCTTCGAATGCGGTCTCCGGGTGCTCGTACATGACCCACATGATCTTGGCCGCATCCATGGGTGAACCACCGCCCAGTGCCAGGATAACGTCCGGCTTGAAGGAGTGGGCCATCTCGGCGCCCTTGCGTACCACGGACAGAGTCGGGTCGGCTTCCACTTCGTAGAAGACTTCCACTTCCATCGAGAGGCCCTTGAGCAGACGAACCACTTCGTCGGCGTAGCCGTTGTTGAACAGGAAGCGGTCGGTCACGACCAGTGCGCGCTTTTTACCTTCCAGGTCGCCCAGGGCGATCGGCAGGGAGCCACGACGGAAGTAGATGGATTTCGGAAGTTTGTGCCACAGCATATTTTCTGCCCGTTTTGCGACTGTCTTCTTGTTGATCAGGTGCTTGGGACCCACGTTTTCGGAGATGGAGTTACCACCCCAGGAGCCGCAACCCAGGGTCAGGGACGGGGCAATGGCGAAGTTGTACAGGTCACCGATACCACCCTGGGTGGTCGGGGTGTTGATCAGGATTCGGGCGGTCTTCATCTTGTCGCCGAAGTACTTGATGCGGTCGGCGTTGCGATCCTGGTCGGTGTACAGACCGGAGGTGTGGCCGATACCACCCAGGTTGACCATTTTGCAGGCCATCTCGACGGCTTCTTCGAAGTTCTTGGCACGGAACATACCCAGAGTCGGGGAGAGCTTCTCGTGAGCGAACTCTTCCTCTTCACACACTTCCAGACCTTCACCGATGAGGATCTTGGTGGTGGCAGGCACGGTCACGCCGGACATTTCGGCGATCTTGGTGGCAGGCTGGCCCACGATGTTGGCGTTCATGGCGCCGTTGATCAGGATGACCTTGCGCACCTTGTCCGCTTCTTCCTTGGTCAGCACATAACCGTTGTGAGTGGCGAAACGCTCTTTCACCTGGTCATAGATGGCGTCAACCACGATGACGGCTTGCTCGGAGGCACAGACTACGCCGTTGTCGAAGGTCTTGGACATCAGGATGGAGGCGACGGCGCGCTTCACATCGGCAGTCTCGTCGATGACGACGGGGACGTTGCCCGCACCCACACCGATGGCGGGCTTGCCGGAGGAGTAAGCGGCTTTCACCATGCCCGGGCCACCGGTGGCCAGGATCAGGTTGATGTCGTTGTGTTTCATCAGGGCGTTGGAGAGCTCAACGGTCGGTTGATCAATCCAACCGATGATGTCTTTCGGCGCACCGGCGGCGACGGCTGCATCCAGTACCAGCTTGGCGGCGGTATTGGTGGAGTTCTTGGCACGGGGGTGCGGGGAGAAGATGATGGCGTTGCGGGTCTTCAGGGAGATCAGGGACTTGAAGATCGCAGTGGAGGTCGGGTTGGTGGTCGGTACGATACCGCAGATGATGCCGACCGGCTCGGCGATGGTGATGGTGCCCATCTCGTCATCTTCACTGAGGATGCCGCAGGTCTTCTCTTCTTTGTATTTGTTGTAGATGTATTCGGAGGCGAAGTGGTTCTTGATGACCTTGTCTTCGATGATGCCCATACCGGACTCTTCCACGGCCATCTGGGCCAGGGGGATACGGGCATTGCTGGCGGCCAGGGCGGCGGCGCGGAAGATCTTGTCTACCTGCTCTTGCGAGAAGCTGGCGAATTCACGCTGTGCTTCTTTGACGCGGGCAACCAGTGCATCCAGTTCAGCCATATTGGTTACTGCCATGTTTATCTCCTGATGATTTTGAAAAACTGTTTAGTAAGACCTTGGCAATGCCCGGCAATTATAGACGCCGTGTCAAGGTTGACTTGACCCCTATGGGGTATTTACACGTCTTACTGAACTGCTTTCGGTATCGATTATGGGTCGTCTCCCGTCGACGAAGCTTGATCTGGATCATGTGTAACAAAAGAACAAAAGAAATTTTATTTCACAATACATGTTTTGAGCATGTTACGGGCTTGTGGGAAGGGGGAGTGCCGGGAGAGGAGGGGGCGTGAAGGTCATTCACGCCATTAAAATCAAGCAGTTAAAACGACAACATCCCAGTGGCCCTGCTGCTCGGTGGGTAGAATGGGGGCCGCATTGTGGTAGAAACGGCGATCGTCGAGCACCAGATACTCGCCGGTTGTTAATGCTTGTTGGAAAAAAGGTGGTTGCCTTAATCCATGATAGAGCTGAAGTTCTCCGCCGCTGACCCCCTGGCTGCCACAGAAGAAGACGCCGATGAAGTCGAAGCCGTCTTGATGCACCCCCTCGGGGGCGGGTGGGGTCTCGCTGCCGGAGACGGCGCAGATCCGCATCTGATGCACCCCTATCTCGCGGCCATCCGCCAGGGCGGTGTGGCGCACGAAGGCGGCCAGCATGGCCTGGAAGGCGTCGTGCTCGGCGAAGCCGGGCACCAGATCGGCATAGGTGCGCGGCACATCCCCGAGAAACTTGTTGATGGCGGCGGCCTGGAAGAAGACACCGTTGTCGAGGCGGTGAAAGCCCTGGCCCTGTTTCTCGAAGCGGCCATAGCGGCGGCGGCGAAAATCGCCGTCGATATAGGGGTCGATCGGGAGTTGTCCGAAAAACCGCGTCAGGGCGGCAACCCGCTCCGCCGGCAGGGTATCGAGTTGCCAATCCAGCGTGACATCCGTATCTATCATTGCAAACTCCTCTTTTCGTGAGATGAAATATTGCCGCCAGGATCCACGGCGAGATAAAGTTCGAAGAGAGTTTATCAAAATGTTAATTCACTACAATGTTTTTTAACAAACGTTTATGTCGAAATTTGATAACACATTAGAGGAACTAACTGGAGAGCCCGCTTCAGCCTGAAATTATTTGATTGGTGACCCTACTCGCGATGGGGTAAATTTACGCACAATTTATTACCCCCGGCCTTGTGGCCGCTCCTGTGTGGATGACATCCGTGGCTGACATCGATTTCTCGTTATATCTGAAGTTTTTCATTGGCCTGATCGCCATCATCAACCCGCTCGGTCTGCTGCCGGTCTTCGTCAGCCTGACCAATCACCAGACCCCGTCCGAGCGGATGAAGACCAATACCACGGCCAACATCGCCGTCATGGTGATCTTGCTGGTGGCCATGTACATGGGGCAGCTGATCCTCGATGGCTTCGGCATCTCGCTGGCGTCATTTCGCATCGCAGGGGGCTCGCTCATCACCCTGATCGCCTGGTCCATGCTGCAGGGCAAGCTGGGGGAGGTGAAACACAACAAGCAGGAGAAGGGGGAGCTGGCCGCCCGTGAATCCATTGCCGTGGTGCCGCTGGCGTTGCCGCTGATGGCGGGACCCGGCGCCATCTCCTCGGTCATCGTCTATGCCAGCCAGAGCCACTGGCAGCAGCTGCTCGGCATGTCCCTGGTGGTGGTCATCTTCTCTTTCTGCTCCTGGCTCATCTTCCGCGCCGCCCCCTTGCTGTTCAAGCTGATGGGCAATACCGGCATCAACGTGGTGACCCGGATCATGGGCCTCATCATGATGTCCCTTGGCATCGAGATCATGGTGGCGGGGATCAAGGGAGTCTTTCCCAGCCTGATGTGAGATGAGTCAGTTTTGTCGTAGCCGGTCCCTGTGACCGGCTTTTTATTGTTTCTTTTTCGTAAACCATTTCCTAGAATCGAGCAGTTTTTGTATATAAAAACACCGTCACAGCCTATTTAAATGCTGAATAATTCGCTGAAAGTTGTTTATTTAACCAAACTCGCACGTCTGCCCTGATGCTATCTATTGCATTATCAGAAATGACAGGGAATTATGCTGACTGCGTGCCTCGGCCCGCATGATGAACAAACGCATGGAATGTTCTTGTTGGAGTAATGGAAATGACTCATAAAAAAACAATGATTAATACCCTTTTATTGGCCGCGCTATTCGGTGGAGCCTCCCTGGCCCACGCCGCTGATGTTCCCGCCGGCACCCAGCTCGCCCCCGAGCAGGTCCTGGTCAAAGGCAATGGCTCCGAGCCCGCCACCTTGGACCCGCACAAGACCGAAGGAACGGTCGAATCCAATATTCAACGTGACCTGTTCGAAGGCCTGATAAGCTCGGGCCCCAAGGGTGAAGTGCTGCCCGGCGTCGCCGAATCCTGGGAGACCAAGGACAACAAGCACTTCGTCTTCCACCTGCGCAAGGATGCCAAGTGGTCCAACGGGGATCCCGTCACCGCCCATGACTTCGTCTTCGCCTTCCAGCGGGCGGTGGATCCCAAGACGGGGTCTCCCTACTCCTGGTACATGGAGATCCCGACCATAGTCAACGCCAGCGAGATCATCGCGGGCAAGCAGCCGGCCGATACCCTGGGGGTGAAGGCGGTCGATGATCACACCTTCGAGGTGCAGCTGGAAAAAGCGATCCCTTACTTCGTCAGCATGCTCTCCCACACCACCACCTATCCGGTCCCCAAGAAGGTGATTGAGCAGTTCGGTGACAAGTGGACCCAGCCCGGCAACATGGTCTCCAACGGTGCCTACCAGCTGAAGGACTGGGTGGTCAACGAGCGGGTCGATGTGGAGCGCAACCCCCACTACTGGAACGACGCCAAGACCGTCATCAACAAGGTGACCTATCTGCCGATCCAGTCCACCAACGCCGAGCTGAACCGCTATCTGGCCGGTGAGGTGGACATGACCTATCAGATGCCCATCGAACGCTTCAAACAGATGAAGAAAGAGAAGCCCGATGAGCTGAAGGTGACCGGTTATGTGGGCACCTACTACTACACCTTCAACACCAAGCGCAAACCCTATGACGATGCCCGGGTGCGTACCGCCCTCACCTATGCCATCGATCGCAACGTGATCGCCGACAAGGTGATGGGGCAGGGTCAGACCCCGAGCTATGCCCTGGTGCCGGACTTCGTGGACGGCTTCAAGCCGGTGGCGCCCGAGTGGTCCAAGCTGAGTCAGGCCGAGCTCGATGCCAAGGCCAAGGCCCTGCTGGCCGAGGCCGGTTATGGCCCGGGCAACCCGCTCAAGTTCGAGCTGCTCTACAACACCGACGACAACCACAAGAAGGTGGCCGTGGCCGTCGCCTCCATGTGGAAGAAGCTGGGCGTGCAGGTGAGCCTGGTGAACCAGGAGTGGAAGACCTACCTGGAAACCCTCAAGCAGGGTCAGTTCGATGTGGCCCGTCGCGGCTGGATTGCGGACTACAACGAAGCCTCTTCCATGCTGGATCTGATGCAGACCACCCACGGCAACAACGACGGCAAATACTCCAACCCGACGTTCGACGAGCTGATGGACGAGTCTCGGGATCAGGTCGACGACGCGTCCCGCAACAAGCTCTATGCCCAGGCCGAAGAGATCCTGGTCAAGGACATGCCCATCGCCCCCATCTATCAGTACGTGACGGCCCGCATGGTGAAACCCTATGTGGGTGGCTACCCGGCCAACCCGCTCGACAACCTCTACAGCAAAGACATGTACGTCGTTGCCCACTGAGTAACCCGACCAGTCGCATAACAAGCAGGCCCGCCACGGCGCGGGCCTTAATTAAAACCGCGACCCTTTGGAAGCAGTACAGGACAGGAAATGTCTATGTTGAAATTCATCCTCAAACGTCTGTTGGAAGCGATCCCGACCCTGCTGGTCCTGATCACCGTCTCCTTCTTCATGATGCGCTTCGCCCCCGGTAACCCCTTTACCAGCGAACGGGCATTGCCGCCGGAAGTGCTGGCGAACATAGAGGCCAAGTACGGCCTGGACAAACCCATCGGCACCCAATACCTCACCTACCTGGGCAACCTGGTTCAAGGTGACTTGGGGCCTTCGTTCAAATACAAGGATTTCTCGGTCAATGATCTGGTGAGTCAGGCGCTGCCGGTCTCCGCCAAGATAGGGGCCTTCGCCTTCCTGTTTGCGGTCTTGCTGGGGGTCACCTTCGGCACCATAGCGGCCCTCAAGCAGAACACCCTCATCGACTATCTGCTGATGTCGTCGGCCATGGCCGGGGTGGTGATCCCCGGCTTCGTGCTGGCGCCGCTACTGGTGCTCTTCTTCAGCATCTATCTCGGCTGGTTCCCGGCCGGTGGCTGGCAGGGGGGCGGGGTGCAGTTCATGGTGCTGCCGGTGTTTGGCATGATGATGTACTACATCTCCGCCATCTCCCGCATCATGCGCGGCAGCATGATAGAGACCATGAACTCCAACTTCATCCGCACCGCCCGTGCCAAGGGCCTGCCCCTGCGCCACATCATCCTGAAACACGCCCTGCGTCCGGCCATGCTGCCGGTGGTCTCCTACCTGGGTCCGGCGTTCGTGGGCATCATCACCGGTTCAGTGGTGATCGAGACCATCTTCGGTTTGCCGGGGATTGGCCAGCTGTTTGTCAACGGTGCGCTCAACCGTGATTACTCCATGGTGCTCGGCCTGACCATTCTGGTCGGGGCGCTGACCATCACCTTTAACGCCGTGGTCGATATTCTCTATGCCTTCATCGATCCCAAGATCCGTTACTAAGCCGGGAGTACATCATGGTTGTCACAACTGAGAAACGCGAAGCCGTGGAGGCGTTCGCGCAAAAAGTGGAAGTGGTGGAGGGGCGTTCCCTGTGGAAGGATGCCCGCCGCCGTTTCCTGCGCAACAGGGCCGCACTGGTGAGCCTCATCATTCTCACCCTCATCGGGCTGGCGGTGATCGTCGGGCCCCACCTGTCCCAATACACCTTCGACGATCCGGACTGGGGCGCCATGCAGGCGGCCCCTGACATGGAGACGGGCCACTGGTTTGGCACCGACAGCCTGGGGCGCGATCTGTTCGTGCGCACCCTCTTGGGGGGGCGCATCTCCCTCATGGTCGGCATCATGGGGGCCCTGGTGGCCGTCATCATCGGCACCCTGTATGGCGCCACCTCCGGCTTCATCGGCGGCCGGGTCGACAGCCTGATGATGCGCGTGCTGGAGATCCTCAACGCCTTCCCCTTCATGTTCTTCGTCATCATGCTGGTCACCTTCTTCGGCCGCAACCTGGCGCTCATCTTCATCGCCATCGGCGCGGTGAGCTGGCTCGACATGGCGCGGATCGTTCGCGGCCAGACCCTGAGCCTCAAGAGCAAGGAGTTCATCGAGGCGGCCCATGTGTGCGGCGTCTCCAAGTGGAAGATCATCACCCGCCACATAGTGCCCAACGTGCTCGGCATAGTGGCGGTCTACGCCACCCTGCTGGTGCCGGGCATGATCATGTTCGAATCCTTCCTGAGCTTCCTCGGCCTCGGGGTGCAAGAGCCCATGACCAGCTGGGGTGCCCTGCTGGATGAAGGCTCCAAGTCGATGGAGGTGGCCATCTGGCAACTTCTGTTCCCCGCCGGTTTCATGGTGGTGACCCTGTTTTGCTTCAACTTCCTCGGGGACGGCCTGCGTGATGCCCTCGATCCAAAGGATCGATAAGACGGCAAAGGATCGGTAAGGCGCCAAAGGATCGATAAGACCCCAAGGGATCGATAAGACCTCAAGGGATCGATAAGACCTCAAGGGTTCGATAAGACCCCAAAGGCGCCACAAGCCCCATCCGCTGAGCGCGCGGCGCCAGCGGACTGGGCAGGCAAGCATCACGAGCGATCGATAAGGAATTTTTCAATGAATTTACTGGATGTAAAAGATCTGCGGGTGGAGTTCAAGACCCCGGACGGCAACGTGGTGGCCGTGAACGACCTCAACTTCTCTCTGGCGGCAGGCGAGACCCTCGGCATCGTCGGCGAGTCCGGTTCGGGCAAGTCCCAGACCGCATTCGCCATCATGGGGCTGCTGGCCAAGAACGGCATCATCACCGGCTCGGCCAAGTTTCAGGGGGAGGAGATCCTCAATCTCCCCGAAGCCAAGCTCAACCGTATCCGCTCCGAGAAGATCGCCATGATCTTCCAGGACCCCATGACCTCGCTGAATCCTTACATGAAGGTGAAGGATCAGCTGATGGAAGTGCTGATGCTGCACAAGGGGGTGACCAAGGCGGCGGCGTTCGAGGAGTCGGTGCGCATGCTGGACGCGGTCAAGATCCCAGAGTCGCGCCAGCGCATGAACATGTACCCCCACGAGTTCTCCGGCGGCATGCGCCAGCGGGTGATGATCGCCATGGCACTCCTGTGCCGGCCCCAGCTGCTCATCGCCGATGAGCCGACCACGGCACTGGACGTGACGGTGCAGGCCCAGATTATGACCCTGATGAACGAGCTCAAGCGCGAATTCAACACCTCCATCATCATGATCACCCACGATCTGGGCGTGGTGGCCGGCATCTGCGACAAGGTGCTGGTAATGTATGCCGGGCGCACCATGGAGTACGGCCGGGTCAACGACATCTTCTATCGCCCGAGCCACCCCTATACCGAAGGCTTGCTGCGGGCCATTCCCCGCCTCGACACCGAGGGGGAGATATTGCCCACCATACCGGGCAACCCGCCCAACCTGCTGCGTCTGCCCAAAGGCTGCCCCTTCCAGGAGCGCTGCCACCGCGCGCACGAGCGCTGCGGCCAGGAGTCGCCGCGCTTGCTGCCCTTCAACGACGGCCGCACCCGTGCGTGCCACTGGGTGTCCGATGCCATGGTCAAGGGAGTGAACTAAATGGGTACTGACAAGAAACTGCTGCTGGAGGTGTCCGACCTCAAGGTCCACTTCAGCATCAAGAGCGACAAGGCCTGGCCCTGGGCCAAGCCCTCCACCCTCAAGGCGGTGGACGGCGTGACCCTGCGCCTCTACGAGGGGGAGACCCTCGGCGTGGTGGGGGAGTCCGGCTGCGGCAAGTCCACCTTCGCCCGGGCCCTGATCGGCCTGGTGCCGGCCACCGACGGCAAGGTGGTGTGGCTCGGCCAGGATCTGACCAAGCTCGAGCAGAACGCCCTGCGTGAAAAGCGCAAGGAGATCCAGATGATCTTCCAGGATCCCCTGGCCTCCTTGAATCCGCGCATGACCATAGGGGACATCATCGCCGAGCCCCTCATCACCTTCTACCCCAAGCTCCCCAAGGCGGAGGTGGAGAGCCGGGTGCGGGCCATGATGACCAAGGTGGGCCTCTTGCCCAACCTGGTGAACCGCTACCCCCACGAGTTCTCCGGTGGTCAGTGCCAGCGCATCGGCATCGCCCGGGCCCTGATCCTGGAACCCAAGATGATCATCTGCGACGAGCCGGTCTCGGCGCTGGATGTCTCCATCCAGGCCCAGGTGGTCAACCTGCTCAAGTCCATCCAGAAGGAGATGGGGCTGTCCCTCATCTTCATCGCCCACGACCTGTCCGTGGTGAAACACATCTCGGATCGGGTATTGGTGATGTATCTGGGCAACGCGGTGGAGCTGGGCAAGGGCAAGGAGATCTACGCCAATCCCCTGCACCCCTACACCCGGGCCCTGATGTCGGCGGTGCCCATCCCGGACCCGGATCTCGAGCGCAGCAAGGTCATCCAGATCCTGGAGGGGGATCTGCCGTCCCCCATGAATCCGCCGTCCGGCTGCGTGTTTCGCACCCGCTGCCCGGTGGCGGGCCCGGAGTGCGCCAAGACCCGGCCCGTGCTTGAGGGCAACTTCGATCACGCCGTCTCCTGCCTGAAAGTGGATCCCCTCTGAGGCCAGGGCTCTGCCAGGGGCGCCCGTCGGGCGCCCCTCTTTTTTGCGCCTGAGTGAAGATGCGCCTTGGCGCCGCCGTGCGAGGCTGTTACCATCCGCCCCACAAGGGGAGTAACTTCTCGCCGGTCTGTCGTCATTACGGTGTGTTTGCGCAGCAAGCCACCCGGCACCCGGGCAGTCGATGCCAATCGGCTGTAAGTGAGACCTTGCCGAGAGGCAAGGTGACGCTGCTCCAAACGCAAACCCACGCCTCCCGGTCGTGGGTTTTGTCGTTTCAAGGAGAGCTGAACATGGGTGAATGGTGGATGTGGTTGGGGTTTTTCGCCCTGGTGTTGACCCTGCTCTGGGTCGATTTGCGGTTCGTGGGGGGCGGCCGATCCCACAAGGTCTCCCTCAAGGAGGCGGGCGCCTGGTCCCTGGTCTGGGTCAGCGTGGCCCTGCTGTTCAACCTGGCCATCTGGTACTGGGCCGACCTGCACCTGGGGCGGGAGATGGCGAACCAGAAGGGGCTGGAGTTTCTCTCGGGTTACCTCATCGAGAAGGCGCTGGCGGTGGACAACGTCTTCGTCTGGTTGATGCTGTTTGGCTACTTCGCCATCCCGGCCGAGCTGCAGCGCCGGGTGCTGCTGTACGGGGTGCTGGGGGCCATCGTCATGCGGGCCGGCATGGTGTTCGCGGGCAGCTGGCTCATCGAGCAGTTCCACTGGATCCTCTATCTGTTTGGCGCCTTCCTGCTGCTGACCGGGGCCAAGATGCTGTGGGCCGCCGACCAGGAGCCGGATCTGGAAAACAACGCCCTGCTGGGCTGGATGCGGCGCCGCTTCAAGGTGACCGAGCGCCTGGAGGGGGAGAAGTTCTTCGTCTGGCGTGACGGGGTGCGTTACGCCACGCCGCTGCTGCTCATCCTGGTGCTGGTGGAGGTGAGCGATCTCATCTTCGCGGTGGACAGCATCCCGGCCATCTTCGCGGTGACCACGGATCCCTTCATCGTGCTGACCTCCAACATCTTCGCCATCATGGGGTTGCGCGCCATGTACTTCCTGCTGGCCGGCGTCGCCGAGCGTTTCGCCCTGCTCAAATACGGCCTGGCCTGCATCCTGATGTTCATCGGGGTCAAGATGCTGCTGCTCGACATCTTCAAGATACCGACCGGCATCGCATTGGGCGTGGTGGCCCTCATTCTGGTGGCCTCCATGGGGCTGAGTCTCTGGGTGACCCGCAAGAAGCTGGCGTAAGGTCGTTCGGCTGGATTGGCGCAAGATCCCGTGCGGTGTATCGCCCTCGGCGTGGTGGCGCTGATCCTGGTCGGCTCCATGGGGCTGAGTCTCTGGGTGACCCGCAAGAAGCTGGCGTAAGGTCGTTCGGCTGGATTGGCGCAAGATCCCGTGCGGTGTATCGCCCTCGGCGTGGTGGCGCTGATCCTGGTCGGCTCCATG
>NZ_JBKISU010000021.1:0-85770 GCF_050266975.1 Aeromonas sobria | reverse complement strand
TGTCGACCAAAGAGGGTTAATCGGGCATTTTTATGGTTGTTCACTCGGGCACCTCGGATGATTGGTTTGGTTGGCGCCTCCAATTCTGCGGGAATGCCCCGAGTGAACAACCTACAGAGAGATCACAGCTAGGCTCCCAGGGCCCCCCTCGCCAGTTGCAGCGCCAATCCGAGCATGATGAGACCGACCAGGGCGTCGAT
Organism: Aeromonas sobria; assembly: GCF_050266975.1. Classification (GTDB taxonomy): domain Bacteria; phylum Pseudomonadota; class Gammaproteobacteria; order Enterobacterales; family Aeromonadaceae; genus Aeromonas; species Aeromonas sobria_B. The sequence continues at coordinate 85,570 of NZ_JBKISU010000021.1, read as the reverse complement.
CACCCGCTGCACCCGCCCCCGGGCCAGCCAGGGGGAGAGCGCCGCCGCCCCCAACGCCAGGCCGTAGAACCAGACCAGGGAGGCCAGCATGGCCCCCGCGGCGAAGGCGGGACGCAGGGGTTCGGCAAACTGGCTGCCGAGGGAACCCAACAGCATCAGGGTATCCAGATAGACGTGGGGGTTGAGCAGAGTCACCCCCAGCGTCATGGCCAGCACGCTCTTGACCCCCATCAGCCGGGGAGAGTCCGCCAGGGCCGCCCCCTGGCCGCGCCAGGCACTGCCCAGGGAGCGCACCCCGAACCAGATGAGAAACAACACGCCGCCCCAGGTCAGCAGCGCCAGCCCCAGCGGGCTCGCCGCCAGCAGGTTGGCACCGCCGAACACCCCAATCCCGATCAGCACGAGATCGCACAGGCAGCAGAGGGTCGCCGTCAGCAGGTGGTGGTTGCGATGGATGCCCCGGCTCAGCACGAAGGCATTTTGGGCTCCGATTGGAATTATCATGGCAAGGCCCAACAAGAAGCCTTGTAAACTGGTCGCCATCATGGTGCGAGTTCCTCACAGAAGATGGCGGCAGTATGGGGAAGGCGAGAGATTAAGAGAAATTCATTAATTTTCTTGTTGATTCGAAAATTTAATAATTTGGGCGAACAAGGGTGACAGGGGGTCTTATGGCGCCGTCAATGGGCGACAGGGATGCGCCTGCTGCCACCTGTCCCGACGGATCTCGAGAGCGGCCTATGGGAAGGACGTCATTGCAGCTGGCGCGGGAAATTGGTGACCACCACCTCCTCCAGGTTAGGCAGCAGGATGCCGCTGCTCACCCCCTTGGCGATGGCCTGATAGCGGTTGATGGAGTCTGTCTTGCGGGTCACCTGATTGAGGTGGTAGTTCACCGTGCGTTCCGTGATCCCGAGGATGCTGGCGATCTCGCTCGAGGTCTTGCCCTCGCTGGCCCAGGAGAGGCACTCGGTCTCGCGCATCGTCAACACCTCCTGTGCCCCCTCCCGCGCGCCGATCCGCACCGTGCGCAGGGCGGCATCGAAGATATAGGTCGACATCCAGGAGAGCACGGGGGAGGACTCCAGCAGCAGGTCGCTGGAGGCCCGCTCCCGGGTGATGAAGGAGAGAATGCCGCTCTCGCCGGTCGGCCCGTGCAGGGGGAAGGAGACGCCGTTGCGCAGGCCGAATTCCGCCGCCAGCCCCATCACGTCCAGGCTGCCCGCTTGCAGGAAGCGCGCCTTCTCGTCGAGCCGGTTCCAGTAGATGGGCAGGGTCTGCTGGCGGGCGAGTTGTATGATGGGGTCCCGAGCCAGCATGTGCTGCGCCGTGTAGGCCTGCACCCAGGAGTCGGGACACTGGTTGAACAGCACCACCTTGGGGTGCTGCATCGACCTTGGCAGGATCAGGGCGAAGCGAAAGTAGTCGTATCCCATGGCGATGGCGAAGCGCCCGATCAGCCTGGACAATTGGTCCCCGTCCGTGGCCGTGGTAAACAGTTCGAGGTATTCGAGCAACTGAGTCTGTTTCATCTTGATCCCCTTCCCGAGGCCGAAATTATAGCGCCCTTCCTGACTCTGGAGTGATCCGTATGCGCATTTTCAAGGGAAAACTGAGGAAACACTGGGACAAAGGCATGGAAAATTCGCTTTATACGTTCAGAAACCGGATTTTCTTTGAAAGATTACGGTGGGATGTGGGATCAAGCCAGGGGGTGGAGCGGGACCACTTCGATGGCCCCGACACCCACTGGATCCTGATCGAGGATGATGCCGGCCTGTGTGGCTGCATCCGGCTGCTCAGCTGCGCCGCCGATTACATGCTGCCCACCTGCTTCCCCGCCGCCCTCGCCGGCGAGTCACCGCCCCGTCGCCAGGATGTCTGGGAGCTGACCCGGCTCGCCATCGACGCCGCACGCGCCCCCCGACTCGACAACGGGTTGAGCGAGCTCACCTGCGTCATCTTTCGCGAGGTCTACACCTTCGCCCGCGAACACTATATCCGCGAGATGGTCGCCGTGGTCAGCCTGCCGGTGGAGCGCATCTTTCGCCGCCTCGACCTGCCCATCGAGCGGCTCGGCCATCGTCAGGCGGTGGATCTGGGGGCCGTGCGCGGGGTCGGGATCCGCTTCGTGCTGGACGAGCGTTTCGCCGCCGCCGTGCAGCGCCCCCTGCGCGGCGAGTACCGGGCAGCGACCATAAAAAATCCCGGGAAGATCCCGGGATAAAACACTCATGCCATGTCCGATCCCACCCCACGCAGGAACGAGCGCAAAAGAGTATCACTACTAAACGCATGGCTGGCTACTGCCACTTCTGACAGGCGCTGCGCTCCGGCGCCCCTGTGGCGAGCCGCCCTTGTGCCGGATCGGCGCCAGCAGTAGAGTCGCTGCTTGAGTTGCATTGTTCATAAGGAAAGATGATGAAGGCCCTGGACTACAAGCTGCTGCTGGCGCTGGATGCCGTGATGCAGGAGCAGAACTTCGAGCGCGCCGCCCAGCGCCTGCACCTCACCCAGTCCGCCATCTCCCAGCGCATCAAGCAGCTGGAGCAGCAGTTTGCCGAGCCCCTCATCATCCGCGGCCAGCCGTTGCAGGCCACCGCCCTCGGCCAGAAGCTGCTGGCCCACTATCGTCAAGTGCGCCAGCTGGAGCTGGAGCTGGCCAACGAGCTGGCACCGGAAAGCCCTGAGGCGCCAATCCGGATCAGCATCGCCGTCAACGCCGACAGCCTGGCCACCTGGTTCCTGCCCGCCCTGGCGCCCTTGCTGGAGCGCCATCCCATAGAGCTCAATCTGCTGGTGGATGACGAGAGCCGCACCCTGGACAAGGTACGCGAAGGCCAGGCGTTCGGTGCCATCAGCCTGCATCCCCAGGCCCTGCCCGGCTGCCGCGTCGATGAGCTGGGCACCATGTGCTATGTGCTGGCCGCCAGCCCCGCCTTCATCGCCCGTCACTTCCCCCATGGCCTGACGCCCCAGGCCATGGCCAAGGCCCCCGGGGTGGCATTCGATCCCCGTGATGACATGCACATCCGCTTCCTGCGCCGCGAGTTCGGCCTCGAGCCCGGCGGCTACCCCTGCCACACGGTGCACTCCTCCGAGGCCTTCGTCGCCATGGCGGAGCAGGGACTCGCCTACTGCCTGATCCCGGAATTGCAGATCAGGCCCCAGCTCGAGGATGGGCGCCTGCGGGATCTCTGCCCGGACAGACACCTGATAGAGACCCTTTACTGGCATCGCTGGCTGCTGGAGCGGGGGCTGCACAAACAGATATCCCAGCGCCTGATCGAGCAGGGCCGCCGGGCACTGCAACCCCGCTGACGGGGCCATTCACCTTGGCTTTGGAGGGGTAAAAACGTATAGTGCTGGGCGATCCTTCATCAGGTCTCCACCCAGGTTTTCCACTTCAGGTTCCTCACTTATGTTCCAAGACAATCCGCTGCTGGCTCAGCTCAAGCAACAAATCCGCGAAAACATCCCCAAGAAAGAGGGGGTGATCCGCGCCTCCGATCGGGGCTTCGGCTTCCTGGAGGTGGATGAGAAGACCAGCTACTTCGTGCCGCCCCCCTACATGAAGAAGGTGATGCACGGCGACCGGGTGAGTGCCCTGATCCGCACCGAGAAAGAGAAGGAAGTGGCCGAGCCGGACGCCCTGCTGGAGCAGGCGGTGACCCGCTTCGTCGGCCGCGTCAAGATGTTCCGCGACCGCCTCAACGTGGTGCCCGACCACCCGCTGATCAAGGACGCCATCAAGGCTCGCGCCAAGAAGGGGTTGGACGAGAAATCCTTCAAGGAAGGGGACTGGGTGGTGGCGACCCTCAAGCGCCACGCCCTGGCGGACGGCAACTTCTCCGCCGAAATCATCGAACTCATCGCCGACAAGGACGATCACAACGTGCCCTGGTGGGTGGTGCTGGCGCGCCACAACCTGGCTCAAATCGAGCCGGCCGATCTGCCGGAGTGGAAGGTGATCGAGGAGGAGGAGCTGCCCCGCACCGACCTGACCAGCACCCCCTTCTTCACCATAGACGGCGCCAAGACCAAGGACATGGATGACGCCCTGGCCATCCGCAAGCTGGACAACGGCTGGGAGCTGCTGGTAGCCATCGCCGATCCGACCGCCTATGTGGCCGAGGGCAGCGAGCTGGACCAGGAGGCCGCCAAGCGCGCCTTCACCGTCTACATGCCGGGGCGCAACGTGCCCATGATACCGCGCACCCTCTCCGACGAGCTCTGCTCCCTGAAAGAGGGGGAGGAGCGCAACACCCTGTGCGCCCGATTGCTGATCGCCGAGGATGGCCTGCTGCTGGAAGAGACCGAGTTCTTCGCCGCCCGCATCGTCTCCCATGCCCGCCTGAACTATGACGATGTCTCCGACTGGGCCGAGCACGGCAAGGCGCTGGACATAGACGCCGGCGTCCTGGCCCAGCTGCCCCTGATGAAGGCGATGACCGAGGCGCGCATCGCGTGGCGCACCGAGCACGCCCTGGTGTTCCCCGACCGTCCCGACTACGACTTCGAGCTGGGGGAGAACGGCGCCGTGCTGGCCATCCATGTGGAGCCGCGCCGCATCGCCAACCGCATGGTGGAAGAGTCGATGATCGCCGCCAACATCTGCGCCGGCCGCGTGCTGGGCAAGCAGGTGGGCTATGGCATCTTCAACGTCCACACAGGTTTCGATGAAGAGTCCCTGGACGGTGCCATCGATCTGCTGAAGACCGCAGAAGCGCCGTTCGAGAAAGAAGAAATCGCCAGCCTGTCCGGCTTCTGCGCCCTGCGCCGCTGGATAGACAGCCTGGATACCCGCTGGCTGGACGGCAAGATCCGCCGCTTCCAGAGCTATGCGCTGATGTCTGCCGAGCCGGGTGCCCACTACGGCCTGGGGCTGGATGCCTACGCCACCTGGACCTCTCCCATCCGCAAGTACGGCGACATGGTCAACCATCGTCTGCTCAAGGCCGTCATCGCCGGCAAGACCCCGGGTGAGCGCCCAAGCCAGGAGCTGACCGAGCACCTGACGGAATGCCGTCGCCTGCACCGCAGGGTCGAGCGCGACATCGGCGACTGGCTCTATGTCCGTTACCTCCAGGCCGCCGCCGGTACCGATCAGGTGTTCAACGCCGAGATCATCGACGTGATGCGCGCCGGCCTCAAGCTGCGCCTGCAGGAGAACGGTGCAGTAGTCTTCATGCCCGCCCGCCACATCCTGGACAACAAGGACAGGCTGGAGTGCAACTGGGACAACGGCCGCGTCTATCTGGACAAGACAGAGGTGGTCTATGAGCTTGGCCAGGTCATCGAGGTGATGCTGAGCGAGGCGGTGGAAGAGACCCGCTCCCTCATCGCCAAGCCCGCCGTCGCCCTGATGCCGGGCCCGGCGCCTGAGGCGCCTGCTGCCGAGAAAGCAGAGACTGGCAGCACAGAGGCGGCGGCCAACGCGGCCCCCAAGGCGGAATAAGCCAAGCCTCCCCTGCCGATGCCAAAAGCCCGCAATCTTGCGGGCTTTTTTGATCGCGGAAAGAGCGAGTCGGTCGAGCCTGCGAGCGGAAGGATCTGCCCGCAGAGGTGGCAGGCATCTGGGGATGACAACCTGAAAGTGGGTTACAAAATCAGCCAACCTTTACTGATTCATTGGCGATTAATCACAGAAGTTTGCATATCCATCGTTGAAAGCTCGAGATCGTGACCTCCATGGCTTGTCCCATTTGAATACAAATCATGACTCTGTGATCACAATCACGTTGACACGGCGTTTGCGCAAACCATGAAAGGTGATTCAAATCACATAAAAACGCGGGGCACGATGAAAAATGGCGAAATGTAGCCGAGCTACAGCCAATGAATGTGATCTACATCACGACGAAGGGAGGGGGGTAGCCTGGGTATTTGAGAGCTGGCTCACAAGATACCCCGTTTTCAGCCCAATTCGATGGCGAACTGGTAGATTGAAGTTGCTTAGACGACAGGGATGAGGGTTCGGCAAAACCCGTTATCCCGACTACCACTTTCAATCAAACAGGCTCAAAACGGGGTGCCGTCATGTTATCACCGGATACCAAAGTCAAGATACAGAATTTTGGACGCTTCCTGTCCAATATGGTCATGCCCAACATAGGGGCATTCATCGCCTGGGGCTTCATCACAGCCCTCTTCATTCCCACCGGCTGGCTGCCCAATGAAACCCTGGCCAAGCTGGTCGGCCCCATGATCACCTATCTGCTGCCGCTGCTGATTGGCTACACAGGCGGCAAGCTGATGGGGGGTGAGCGGGGCGCCGTGGTCGGTGCCATCACCACCATGGGCGTGATCGTCGGGACCGACATCCCCATGTTCATGGGCGCCATGATGGTGGGCCCCCTGGGTGGCTGGGCCATCAAGCGCTTCGACAAGGCGATGGAGGGTCGGGTCAAGAGCGGCTTCGAGATGCTGGTCAACAACTTCTCCGCCGGCATCATCGGCATGTTGTTGGCCATCCTCGCCTTCTTCGTGATTGGTCCCTTCGTCAAGGTGCTCTCCGGCGTGCTGGCGGCCGGTGTCGGCTTCCTGGTGGACAACCACATGCTGCCGCTGACCTCCATCTTCGTCGAACCGGCCAAGATCCTGTTCCTCAACAACGCCATCAACCACGGCATCTTCTCGCCGCTCGGCATCCAGCAGGCGACCGAGCATGGCAAGTCCATCTTCTTCCTGATCGAGGCCAACCCGGGTCCGGGTCTGGGTGTGCTGCTGGCCTACATGGTGTTCGGCCGCGGCGCCGCCAAGCAATCCGCCGCCGGTGCCTCCATCATCCACTTCTTCGGTGGCATCCACGAGATCTACTTCCCCTACGTGTTGATGAACCCGCGCCTCATCCTGGCGGTGATCGCCGGCGGCATGACAGGTGTCTTCACCCTGACCCTGTTCAACGCGGGTCTGGTCTCCCCCGCCTCGCCGGGCTCCATCTTCGCCGTGCTCTTGATGACGCCCAAAGCCTCCCTCATCGGGGTATTGCTCTCCATCGTCGCCTCCGCCACCGTCTCCTTCCTGGTCGCCGCCGTGTTCGTCCGTGCCCAGCAGCCGGAAGCCGACGAGGCCGATGCCCTGGGTGAAGCCACTCGCAAGATGAAGGCCATGAAGGGTGCCAAACCCGAGACCGCGGCGGCCAAGAAACCGGGCACCGAGCTCAAGGCAATACGCAATATCGTGGTCGCCTGCGACGCTGGCATGGGCTCCAGCGCCATGGGCGCCGGCATGCTGCGCAAGCGGGTGCAGGCCGCCGGGCTCGACATCAGCGTCACCAACCGCGCCATCGATCAGCTCGACGATCAGGTGGATTGGGTCATCACCCACCAGGACCTGACCGAACGGGCCCGTCGCCATGCGCCTCACGCCCACCATATTTCGCTGACCAACTTCCTCGACAACGGCCTCTATCAGGCGCTGGTGCAGGAGCTGAGCCAGACCCGGGCCGCCAACGACGACGTGGCCCACCCCCAGCTGCTGGTGGCCGCCAACGATGACAGCTACGAGCAGCAGGAACCGGAAGTGTTCACCCTGAGCCATCATGACATTCAGCTCGGCCTCAAGGCCGACAGCAAGGAGGCCGCCATCCGTACCGCGGGCCGGCTGCTGGCGGAACGTGGCTACGTGGAACCCGACTACGTCAATGCCATGCTGGAGCGCGAGCAGCTGGTCTCCACCTACCTCGGTGAATCCATTGCCGTGCCCCACGGCACCATAGCCGCCAAGGAGAAGGTGATCCGTACCGGCATCGTCATCTGCCAGTATCCGGCCGGCGTGGCCTTTGGCGAGGCCGCCGACGAGGTGGCGCGCCTGGTGATCGGCATCGCCGCCCGCAACGACGAACACATGCAGGTGATAACCCGCCTGACCAATGCCCTGGATGAACCGGGGATCATAGACCAGCTGGCCAGCACCCTGGATCCCCAGGCATTCCTGGACCTGCTGGGCGGCGAACAGGCCGCCTGAACACTCGGCTCATCATTGGTTAAAGAGGTTGATATCATGAAAACATTGCATTTTGGCGCCGGCAACATAGGCCGTGGCTTCATCGGAAAACTGCTGGCAGACGCCGAGCACCAGGTCACCTTCGCCGACGTGAACGAGACCCTGATCGACCAGCTCAACCATCGTCAGGAGTACAAGGTGCACGTGGTGGGGGCGGATCAGAAGCTGGACGTGGTGCGCAACGTGGCCGCCGTCAGCTCCGCCGGGCACGAGGTGATCGCCCGTCTCATCACCGCCGATCTGGTGACCACGGCGGTGGGCCCCAACATACTGGACAAGATTGCCAGCACCCTGGCCAAGGGGCTGCAGGCCCGCTTCGATGCCGGCAACCTGACGCCGCTCAACGTCATCGCCTGTGAGAACATGGTGCGCGGCACCAGCCACCTCAAGCAGGAGGTACTCAAGTACCTGCCGGTCGCGTATCATGCCACCCTCGAATCCTGCGTCGGCTTCGTCGATTCGGCGGTGGATCGCATCGTGCCCCCCGCCGCGGCTAACGACGATCCCCTGGAGGTGACGGTGGAGAGCTTCAGCGAGTGGATCGTCGACCAGACCCAGTTCAAGGGGGCGCTGCCCCAGGTGGCGGGCATGGAGCCCACCGACAACCTGATGGCCTTCGTCGAGCGCAAGCTGTTTACCCTCAACACGGGACACAGCATCACCGCCTACCTCGGCAAGCTGATGGGCTATCGCACCATCCGCGAGGCGATCGAGGATCCGGTGATCCGCAGCAAGGTGCGCCGCGCCATGGAGGAGAGCGGGGCCGTGCTGGTGAAACGCTATGGCTTCGACCCGCGTCTGCACGCCGCCTATATCGAGAAGATCCTGGCCCGTTTCGCCAACCCCTATCTGGTGGACGAGGTGGACAGGGTCGGCCGCCAGCCCCTGCGCAAGCTGGGCCCTCAGGATCGCCTGATCAAGCCCCTGCTCGGCACCCTGGAATACGGGCTGCCAAACGAGGGCTTGCAGGAGGGCATCGCCGCCGCCCTGCGCTACCAGGATGACCAGGATCCCCAGGCCCGGGAGCTGCAGGCGGCCATCGAGGCCGACGGCGTGGCCGCGACCCTGGCCAGGGTATCGGGACTGGACCCGGCCCACCCCCTGGTCGCCGCCATCGCCGCCCGCTACCAGGCACTCTAACCGGACTCACAGGGAGGGCCTTGCCCTCCCTGCTCACGACTAGCTGGACCCTATCGATTTATGACCACACACCAGGAAGATGAGGTACTGGAACGGCTCAACGAGCAGGATGGCCCGCGCGGCTTCTTTCTCGAGGTCGTCACCCTCCTGGAAGAGGCGGTAGACTCCCTGATGCGACGCGCCTTCCGCCAGGAGGAGTACGCCGTCAAATACGCCATCGAACCCCTGCTCAACCAGAGCGGCCCCCTCGGCCAGATAGAGGTGCGCCTCAAGCTCATCTTCGCCCTCGGCCTGGTCTCTCTCGAGCTCTATCAGGACATAGAAGCCTACCTCAAGGCCCGGGATGCCCTGGTGCGCGACCCCAAGGATTACCGCTTCAGCGACAAACCGGTGCGCGACCTGCTCGAGCGGCTGCACGGCATCAACCGAACCGGCCTCCAGGAGCTGACCCCCCCGGCCACGGAAGAGGATTGGGCCTTCTATCAGATGCAGCTCGCCCGCCAGGATCAGATGGTGCGATCCTCTCTGATGCTCGCCGTCGCCCACTGCGTCGGCGAGCTTCACAAGGAGAGTCCCATCTGACCCGATTGCGCCGGATACTGCCGTATCATGGCGCCCCCCACCTCAGGCCCTTGTCTCATTCGAGTTAGAGTGTCAGGCTGACATCGATTCACCCTGGCATGCCCTTTCCACTCCCTTGACGAGGTACTCATGACCGCACTCTCTCTGGCGGGGATCGCACTGATCTCTCTGCTGGCCCAATGGCTGGCCTGGGCCTTGCGGGTTCCCGCCATCCTGTTCCTGCTGCTCACCGGCCTGACCCTGGGCCCCGTGACTGGCGTGCTCGACCCGGATCGGCTGCTCGGCGACCTGCTGTTCCCCCTGGTCTCGCTGTCGGTGGCCATCATTCTGTTTGAGGGGGCCCTGACCCTGCACCTGACCGAGCTCAAGGGGATCGGCAAGGTGGTGCGCAATCTCTGCTCCATCGGCATGCTGACCAGCTTCGCCGTCATCGCCGCCGCCAGCTACTGGCTGCTGGGGCTGGACTGGCGGGTCGCCATGGTGCTCGGCGCCGTGCTGGTGGTGACCGGGCCGACCGTGGTGGCCCCCATGCTCAACGTCATCCGTCCCACCCGGGAGGTGGACAAGATACTGCGCTGGGAGGGGATCGTCATCGACCCCATCGGCGCCCTGTTTGCGGTATTGGTGTTCGAGGCGGTGCGCCTCGGCAGCCAGGGCAACCTGATCAGCCACACCCTGCTGGCCCTGGCCAAGACGGTGGGGGTGGGCACCCTGATCGGGGTGGCGGCAGGCTGGATCACCACCTTGCTCATTCGCAAGGACTGGCTGCCGGTCAGCCTGCACAAGTTCGGGGTGCTGGCCCTGGTGCTGGTCACCTTCAGTCTCTCCAACTGGCTCAGCCACGAGTCCGGCCTGCTGGCGGTCACCGTGTTCGGCATCTGGCTCGCCAACCAGGACGGGCTGGATCTGGAGGAGGTGCTGGCCTTCAAGGAGGATCTCGCCGTCATCCTCATCTCCTCTCTCTTCATCCTGCTGGCGGCCCGCCTGGATCTGGCCCAGCTGTGGCAGCTCGGCCCCATGGTGCTGCTGTTGCTGTGCGTGGTGCAGTTCGTGGCGCGCCCGCTCTGCATCCTGGTCTCGACCTGGGGCTCGGATCTCTCCTGGCAGGCCCGCGCCCTGCTCGGCTGGATAGCGCCGCGAGGCATAGTGGCGGCGGCGGTCAGCGCCTCCTTCGCCATCAGCCTGGGGGAAGCCGGGATCCCGGATGCGGGCAAGCTGGTCCCCCTGGTGTTCGCCGTCATCATCTCCACCGTGGTGCTGCAGAGCCTCACCTCGGCTCCGTTGGCGGGCTTGCTGCGCATGCGCCAGCCCACCCCCAACACCTGGCTGCTGATCGGCGCCAACTCGGTGGCCCGGGCCGTCGGCAAGGCCCTGGCGGATCAGGGGGTCCCCGTCTATCTGTCGGATCCGGCCTGGGAAAACTGCAAGCTGGCCCGCATGAGCAACCTGCCCTGCTATTTCGGCAATCCGCAATCGGAACATGCCGAGCTGCACCTGCCCCTCACCAGCATCAGTACCGTGCTCGCCCTCTCCCCGAGCCGCCACAACAACGCCCTCGGGGTGCTCCATTTCGCCCACCTGTACGGGGAGGAGAAGGTCTACTCCCTGCGCTCGAGCGATCAGCACGGCAAGGCGAACCGGGAGAGCGCCACCTTCCGCGCCCGCCAGCTGCTGTTTGGCGGTGACGTCAACTTCGCCCGCCTGAGCGGCCTGCTGGCCCGCGGGGGCCAGATCAAGGCGACCCGCCTCTCGGAGACCTTCGACTGGTCGGCCTACCAGGCAGCCAACCCGGGGGCCATCCCCCTGTTCGTGCTGGATGCGAGGCAACAACCCAGGGTGGTCACCGGCCCCATCCAGCCGGGGGCGGGGGAGCTGGTCGTGGCACTGCAACCGGCCAGGGAGAGCGCACACCGGGGCGAGCCTGGCCCGGGCAAGGACTAGACTTGTCATTGAACCGCTTCGCCAGAGGAGGCAACCATGACAGTCAACGAGCTACGCCAGCTCTATCGCCAGCAGGGCATACACGAGGCAGAAATCATCCATGATGCCGTGTTGCCGGGCTGGATCGTCGAGTTTCGCGGGGAGGGGGGACGCCTGTTCGAGCTGACCGACAGCTTCGGCCTGCCCCTCAGCTTCGGCACGGTGGAAGAGGCGCGCGAGCACATCCACAAGGTGGCCGACTGCCCGATCCAGGTCGAGCACCTCTACCACTTCTTCGAACGCTGATCCCCAGCAAGCAAGACCCCGCCGAGGCGGGGTCTTTTTTTGGCCCATGCAGGCCGCCTTACTCCGGCTGGCTCGGCACCTGGGGAGGCGATTCCAGTCGGCGCACCGGTTTTTGCAGGATCAGGTTGGCCGGGTAGGTGACCAGGTCGCCGTTGTCGTCCCGCACCCTCAGATAGAAGAGGCCAATCTCGGTGATGACCCCGGTGACGGAATCATCCTTGTCGAGGATGCGGATCCGGTCGCCTATCCGGTAGGGGAAGGCGAAGAAGATGGTGATGCTGGCGGTGATGTTGGAGAGGATCGACCACTGGGCCACCATGGCGACCCCGAGCACGGCGAAGAAGGAGGAGGCGAGCACCACCAGCCGGGAGAAGTCGAGGCCCCACACCCCCGCCAGGATCAGCAGGGTGGCGCTGCCGAGCAGGAAATGGAACACATGCTCCACATAGAGCACCCGATTCTCGCTCACCTGCTTGTGGCGCCCCAGGGCCAGCAGGCTGCGCCTGATGATCCGCCTGATGATGCCATGGCCCAGCAGCACCAGCAGGGTCAGCCCGAACGATTGCCATAAAGTCATGGTCACCACCAGCGTCTGTGTTTGAGCCAGAGGGCCAGCGCCAGCGCCAGGCCACCCAGGCTGGCGCAGAACACCCAGAAGGCGACGGGGCTCTGTGCCCCTGGCATGCCCCCCAGGTTGATGCCAAACAGGCCGGTCAGGAAGCTGGCTGGCAGGAACAGCAGCGCCATCACCGACATCTGGTAGGCGCGGCGGTTGGTCGCCTCGGCCACCATGTTGTTGATCTCGTCCGCCAGCACGGCGGTGCGCGCCACGCCGGCATCCAGATCGTCCAGCCAGCGGCGCAGCCGGTCGGCGATGTCCAGCAGGCGGCGCCTGTCATCCTCGTCAAACCAGCCGATCTTCTCGCTGGCGAGGCGGGCGATGAGATCCCGCTGGGGGGAGAGGTAGCGGCGGATCATGATGAGCTGCTTGCGAATGCGCGCCAGGCGGCCCATGGTCGGCAGCTCCCGCTCCAGCACCTGCTCCTCTATGGTCAGGATCTGATCGTGCAGCTCCTCCACGAACTCCCCCGCCCTGTCGGTGAGGGCGTCGCAGATCTCCACCAGCCAGTCCGCCGGGTTGTCGGGCCCGGCCTCCAGCCGCAGCTGCTCATAGACATCTTTCTCCGACAGCAGGGGGCGACGACGACTGCTGATGATGAGATCCGGGGTGATGAAGATGCGCAGGGCCACCATCTCTTCGGGCCTGTGATCCTGGTTGTGATTGATGCCCCGCAGGATCAGCAGCACCGTCTCCCCCATGCGCACCAGCTTGGGGCGATTGCTCTGGCCGAGCAGGGCCTCCCGGGCCGCCTCCCCCAGCAGGGGGGTCTGCAACAGCCAGCGGGCCGCCTCGGGGTTGCCGTAATCCAGGTGCAGCCAGCTCGGCTGGCTCGCGGGCAGCTGCGCATCGGCCGCCAGGGGTTGCATGCCCCCCTTGCCGTCCAGACTCAGACCATAGATAAGCTCACTGGGTACCCGATCCACGCCACCTCCTTGATTGATGAGATGCCTCGGCGGGGCCGGGGCAGCAGTGGCCCAGCTTACACCAAAGCCGGGACCGTCTCAGCCCTGGCCGTGGTAAGATGCGCCCTCATCACAGCCTGGAGATACCACCATGCCCATCTGGGTCGATGCCGATGCCTGCCCCCTTCCGGTCAAGGAGATCCTCTACCGTGCCGCCCACCGCGCCCGGGTCGTCACCACGCTAGTGGCCAATCAGGGGCTGAAGGTGCCCCCCTCCCCCTTCATCAAGACCCAGCAGGTGGCGAAGGGATTCGACGTGGCGGATCACGTCATCGCCCAGCAGGTTACACCGGGCGATCTGGTGATCACCGGGGACATTCCCCTCGCCTCCTGGGTCATAGACGCCGGCGGCGAGGCCCTCAATCCCCGCGGCGAGATCTACACCCGGGAAACCATCCAGGCCAGGCTCGGCATGCGCAACTTCATGGAGGAGCTGCGCTCGGCCGGGGTGCAAACCGGCGGCCCGCCCCCCTTCAACGCCGCCGACAAGCAGCGCTTCGCCAACGCCCTCGACAAATGGTTGCTCAAGGGCAAGTTGAGCTGACCCCGAGGCTTCACGCTTCCTTGCGTCCTGACGCCTGGCCCTGCCGCCCTTCAGGGAAGCGAACAGGATGGAGGAGGCCCAGGAGATCCTCGCCACTGCCCTGAGGGGTTTACACCGCTAGCGGCTAACACCGGGCCCTGGTGATCCTGAGGCACAGGCTCATCCGCCGCGATCGGCTGCGCGCCATGGTGCGGGGTAACACGGGGGTTCATGGGGATAGAGGCGGCAGATCCCAGCCGCGAATGACAGGGTCGGCCCGATTTTTGCTGCAATGGCCCGCGACACTGGTAAGATGCGCCGCCATTTCCCCATGCCGTAACCACCATGACCGCCCAAGGGCATCTGCTGTTTGCTGTGACCTGCGCCCTGCTGGCTCACAAGCTGCCACTCACCCCAGCCCTGGCCGATGCCAATCTCGGCCAGACCGTGCTGGCCGCCCTGGCCACCTCCCTGCTGCCGGACCTCGACCATCCCAAATCGGTGCTGGGACAGAGGGTGCGCTGGATCTCTGTGCCCCTCTCCCGCCTGTTCGGCCACAGGGGGTTCACCCACAGCCTGCTGGCCGTCGCGCTCTGTGCCTGGGGGCTGGGCAGCGACGCCATGGCCGGCCTGATGCCCGCCGCGGTCAAGGATGCCCTGATCCTGGGCTACCTGAGTCACCTGCTGGGGGACTGGCTCACCCCCGCTGGCATTCCCTTGTTCTGGCCCATGAAGCGACGTTTTCGCCTGCCCGGCTGGCCCCTGCCCAGTGGCGGAGCCATGGAGACAGGTTTTTGCACCCTGAGCCTGCTGATCGCGGGTTACTGGGCCCGCTGAGAGTCAAACAAATCACTCCTCGTAACTTGACCCACCCAACCCATATCCCTTGAGCCCAATACGGCGTTGAAACGCCATCTGCATGAATAAGCAGCAGCCCGGAGCTCGTCACGAGTCGAGGCCCTCACACCTAGCATGACGATGATGAGGGGAACGGCTATTGACTTCAACACCAGTAGCAGAGCATCTCAAAAACTCTAATTTTAATTTTATCAGTAACGGTTTGAATTATGTGAAGCCCTCACCTAAACATATAAAACACATTAATGTTAGAAATATTAATATTGGTGTGATTACCAATGGCTTTCCATTTCATGATTGTCGTAGGTATGAAAAATCTTGCAAATAATAAGGTTTCATTGAGATAAACACTCACCAAAATATATATCCATATGTTTTATAAGGGGCAATAAAAAAACAACCTTCATATAAATCAGATAACTATCTGACCGCCTTTCATTACACCCTAGATGACTTAGACATATTTCAGGTCGGTGCACGTGCGCACCCAAAATTCATCAGCATGAGTTATGGCTGGCAAGGAGAAAACACCATGAGCAGGATGCTTCATATCTTACTCCCATTGCTTTTCACGCTTACCTTATATGCCTGCGGCGGCGGTGGAGGAGGAGGGGGCGACGATGCCAGCACCCCGAGCCCAGGCTCAGCCAAGACATTGAGCAGCCTCCAGATCACCGCCAGTGACACCGGAGCCAAGGCCCGTGGCGAGGTAGCCCCGGTCGTGCCCATTGGCATAGACAGCCAGTATCAAGCGATTGGTACCTACAGTGACGGTACCACAGAGGATCTCTCCACTGAGGTGAGCTGGGCCAGTTCAGACCCCTCCATCGTGACGGTCGATGAGGCGGGGCTGGCCAAGACCAAAAACGTGGGACAAGCGGTCATCTCCGCCAGCTACCAAGGCATGACGAGTAATGATTCCATGTTCAAGGTAACAGAGGCCATCGCCACCAGGATCCAGATAAGCACCTCCCCTTCCACCCTGGCCAAGGGACTCAAGCAGCAGTTCACCGCCAGGGCCACCTTCTCAGACGGCAGCGTCAAGGATGTCTCGTCCCAGGCCAGCTGGACCAGCAACAAGCCCGAGGTGCTCACGGTCGACAACAAGGGAGAGGCGACGGGCAAGGCCGTCGGTGTCGCCACCGTCACCGCCAGATTGCAGGAGGTGACCGGGCAGATCAGCATCTCGGTCACCAATGCCACCATCAGCAAGATCCAGATCCTCCCCTCGTCCCTGACCCTGGCCAAGGGCATGAATGGCCAGCTGGTCGCCATTGCCCAGCTCAGCGATCAGACCACCCAGGATGTTTCCAACCAGGTCGCCTGGCTCAGCAGCGCCACCAGCGTTGCCACCATCAATAATTTGGGGCTCGTCAGTGCGCTGACCCCCGGAGCCAGCACCCTCTCGGCCAACCTGCTGGGGGTCACGGGCAGCATCAGCCTGACCGTCACCAATGCCACCCTCAATGGCGGCGGCCTGACCATTACCACCCCTCCCCTGGCCCTGGCCGCCGGCCTGACGGCCCAGCTCGCCGCCACGGGCAACTACAGCGATGGCAGCACGGTCGACGTCACCGCCAGCGTCAGCTGGACCAGCAGTGATCACCTCGTTGCCAGCGTGAGCTTGACCGGTCTGGTCAGCGCCGTCGCCCCGGGCACCGCCACCATTACGGGCACCCTGGACGGTGAGAGCACCAGCCTCCAGGTCACAGTCACCAATGCCACCCTCAATGCGGGCGGGCTCACCATCACTGTCCCCCCGCTGATCCTGGCCGTCGGTCTGACCGGACAGCTCAGCGCCAACGGCAGCTACAGCGACGGCAGCAGCCGGGATGTCAGCGCCGACGTCAGCTGGAGCAGCGACGATCCGTCCGTCGCCACTGTCAGCGCCACCGGCCTGGTGACCGCCGTCGCCCAGGGCTCTGCCATCATCACGGGCACCCTGGGCACCGAGAGCACGACCCTGCAGGTCACCGTCACCAACGCCACCCTCAATGCGGGGAGCCTGGCCATCACCACCCCGCCCCTGACCCTGGCCACCGGCCTGACCGGGCAATTGGCGGCCACCGGCAGCTACAGCGATGGCAGCACGGTCAACGTCACTGCCAGTGTCAGCTGGTCCAGCAGCAATACCGCCGTGGCTACAGTGAGTCCCACCGGCCTGATCACTGCCGTCACCCCCGGCACCGCCACCATCACGGGCACCCTGGATGGCCAGACGGCGACCATCTTGGTCACGGTCACCAGCGCCATCCTCAACGGGGGCGGCTTGACCATTACCACCCCGCCCCTGACCCTGGCCGCCGGCCTGACGGCCCAACTCGCGGCCAGAGGCAGCTACAGTGATGGCAGCAGCCGTGATGTCACCACCAACGTCAGCTGGACCAGCAGCAATGGTGCCGTTGCCACCGTCGGCTTGCACACCGGCCTGGTCAGCGCCGTCGCCCCGGGCACCGTCACCATCACGGGGACCCTCGGCGGACAAACCGCCACCATACTGGTCACCGTCACCAATGCCACCCTGGTCAACGATGGCCTGGAACTGAGCACGACAGCCCTACTCAACACCCTGCCCGTCGGCACGACCACCCAGCTGACCGTCAGCGCTACCTTCAGCGATGGCAGCAGCCAGAACGTGACCGCCCTGTCGGCCCCCAACAGCAGCAATACGGGGGTCGCCACCGTCTCCCCCAGCGGGCTCATCACCGCCGTGGCGCCGGGAAGCGCGAGCATCACCGCCAACTACGCAGGGCAGTCTAAGGCACTGACCATCGCGGTCACGTCCACCGTGCTGACCGGTATCCAGCTCACCCCGCCCGTCATCAGCCTGATTGAAGATCTGACCCAGCCCCTGGTGGCCGTCGGTCTGTTCGATAACGGCACCACCTCGGACATCACGGATCTGGTGGCCTGGACGGTCGCCCCGGTCGATGCCGCCCTGGTGAGTGCCGACGGTCTGCTGACGGCCCTGCTGCCCACTGTGGGGGGCACGGTCAAGGCCACCCTGAACGGTATCGACAGCAACCTGGCACAGCTGGATATCGCCTCAGCCACCCTGGATCACCTCGATATCCTGGATGTCCCCGTCAACCTGGTCGCCGGGCTGCTCTCCCAGCTCAGGGTCAATGCCGTCTATAACAACGGTCTGGTGGTGGATGTCACCAGTCAGGCGAACTGGAGCAGCAGCAATCCGCTGGTGGCGACCGTGGTCAATGGTCTGGTCACCAGCCTGTTGCCCGGCTCCGTGACCCTGACGGCCGAAGTAGGGGGGATCAGCAACACTGTCACCCTCAACGTCGGCAATCCCAGCCTGGACAGCCTGACGGTACAGGGGGATCTCAGTGACCTGCCCTTCGGGATCCAGCGTCAGCTGAGGGCCTTCGCCAAATACTCCAACTCGGCGACGCCGGTCGATGTCACCGATCAGGCCCAGTGGAGCAGCAGCCACCCGAGCGTGATCGCCGTTGGCAACCTGTCGAACAAGGGGCGGATAGAGGCCAAGGCCAGCAGCGGCACGGCCACCATCAGCGCCAGCCTCAATGGCATCAACAGCCTGCCGACGGCCCCCATCACGGCGGCCCCCTCTGTGGTCAACACGATGGCCATTGCGGGCGGCAGCTCGGGCACACTGATCGTCGGCACCAGCGTGCAACTCTCCGCCCAGGCCGGCCTGAGCGGCGTGGTCACCCCGCAGGACGTGACCAACCTCACCAGCTGGGTCAGCAGCAACAGCAGCGTATTGACCGTGACCCAGCAAGGCCTGGTCACCGCCGTCGGCCCGGGCGCGGCCACCATCACGGGCACCTACTCCGGCGTCAGTGGCAGCCAGGCATTTACGGTGTCTGCCGCCTCGCTGAGCAGCCTGACGGTGACCTGCACCAAGGGGCTGGTGGTCGAGTTGCTGGGGATCCCGGTCGCCAACCTGATCAGCCTGCAGGCCACGGGTCTGTACAACAACGGCTCGAGCCAGGATCTCACCAACGTGGCGAGCTGGACCCAGGACGGCGCCCCCATCAGCGTCAACCTCGGCTCGACCAGAACCGTGCTGTTGAGCGATACCGTCACCTATGGCGCCAGCAAGGATGGCTTGAGCGGCACCGTGACCGCCCTCGCCGATTGCCTCTAGAGACGCCTAACTCCCCACTCGAAGGGCTCCGCAACGGAGCCCTTTTTCATGGCGCTGGCGCCAAAGCCGTGCCCCATTCCTCTCTTCGGTGCAAGCGTTCAAAAATCCACCGCATCCCGCACCGGGTTCTGGTACAATGCGCGCCCTTAGCGCATGACGCATCCCCGTTTTCTCCGTAAATAGAGTCCTTTTGTGAACAACAGCGAATTTAGCAGCCTCAATCTCTCCCCTGCCCTGCAAGAGAACCTCACCAGCCTGGGTTACCTGCAGATGACCCCGATCCAGGCCCAGAGCCTGCCCCTGGTACTCGAGGGCAAAGACCTGATCGCCAAAGCAAAAACCGGCAGCGGCAAGACCGCCGCCTTTGCCTTGGGTCTGCTCTCCCGCCTCAACGTCAACCGTGTCGACGTGCAGGCCCTGGTGCTCTGCCCGACTCGCGAGCTGGCGGATCAGGTGGCCCAGGAGATCCGTCGTCTGGCCCGCGCCCTGCCGAACGTCAAGCTGGTGACCCTGTGTGGCGGCACCCCGACCGCGCCGCAATCCGCCACCCTGAGCTTCGGTGCCCACATCGCCGTCGGCACCCCGGGTCGCATTCTCAAGCATCTGGAGCAGGGTACCCTGGAGCTCTCCAGCCTGGAGGCGCTAGTGCTGGATGAAGCGGATCGCATGCTGGACATGGGCTTTGGCGAAGACATCAACCGCGTCATCAGCCATGCCCCCGAGCGCCGTCAGACCCTGCTGTTCTCCGCCACCTACCCGGAAGGGATAGCCCAGATGAGCCGCGGTGTGCAGCGCAATCCGGTCGAGGTGAGCGTGGAGTCCCTGCACGAGGGCAGTGCCATCGAACAGAAGCTGTATGAAGTGCCGGCCGGTCAGCGCCTCGACGCCCTCACCTGGCTGCTGAGCCACCATCAGCCGAGCTCCTGCGTGGTGTTCTGCAACACCAAGCGCGCCTGCAACGACGTGGCCGATCACCTGGCCGCCAAGGGTTTCTCGGCCCTGGCGCTGAACGGCGATCTGGAGCAGCGGGAGCGGGATCAGGTGCTGGTGCGCTTCGCCAACGGCAGCGCCACCATACTGGTCGCGACCGACGTGGCCGCCCGGGGCCTCGACATCAAGGAACTGGGCGCCGTCATCAACTACGAGCTGACCTATGACCCTGAAGTGCATGTGCACCGCATCGGCCGTACCGGTCGTGCCGGCCAGCAGGGCCTGGCCCTGAGCCTCTATCAGCCCAACGAAGCCCAACGGGTCAACCTGATCGAGGAGTACCAGCAGGCGCCGATGCCGCTGGGGGATCTCGACACCATAGGCCGTGACATCAAGCCGATCGCACCGCAGATGGTGACCCTCTCCATCGATGCGGGTCGCAAGACCAAGGTGCGGGCCGGTGACATCCTGGGGGCCCTGACCGGCGAAGGTGGCATTGCTGGCGCCGATGTGGGCAAGATCCAGATCTCCGAGCAGTACTCCTACGTGGCGGTCAAGCGTCAGGTGGCGAGCGCCGCCCTCAAGCGGCTGCAAGAAGGCAAAATCAAGGGGCGCAGCTACCGCGCCCGCAAACTGGGCTAAGGTGCTTCACAAGCCCTTAGCCAGACCACAGGCGCCTGACAGGCGCCTGTTTCATATATTTCGATGCCGCCATGCGGCAAGACAGGCACCATGACCCAAGCAATCCAAACCGACGTGAGCTGCCAGAACTGCGAAGCCTGCTGCTGCCGCCTCGAGGTGATGCTCTTTACCGACACCGGCGTGCCGGATCGCTATGTGCTCGACCGGGAAGGGGAGATCCCCGTGATGCGCCGGCTCGACGATGGCTGGTGTGCGGCGCTCGACCGCAACACCATGATGTGCCGCATCTACGAGATGCGACCGCTGATCTGCCGTGAGTTCGAGATGGGCGAGCCAGATTGCGTCGACGAGCGGGACAAGTGGTTTATCAAGCTGGCGTGAGGCCCAGATGCCGCCATCGGCTCACCCCGTGAGGTGCGGCCACTGCATCTGCCGTGAATGCGAGATGGGCGAGCCCGATTGCGTCGACGAGCGGGACAAGTGGTTTATCAAGCTGGCGTGAGGCCCAGATGCCGCCATCGGCTCACCCCGTGAGGTGCGGCCACTGCATCTGCCGTGCATGCGAGATGGGCGAGCCCGACAGCCTCGACGAGCGGGACAAGTGGTTTATCAAGCTGGCGTGAGGCCCAGATGCCGCCATCGGCTCACCTCGTGAGGTGCGGCCACTCATCTGTCGTGAGTGCGAGATGGGTGAACCAGATTGTGTCGACGAGCGGGACAAGTGGTTTATCAAGCTGGGGTGAGGCCGCTCGACTCAGCCCCCAGCTGTTGCTCCAGCCAGCGTAATGCCTCATCGGCCCTTTGCGTGTAATGGATGGCCTTGAACGGCAAGGCACCACACACCTGCTCGGCCAGATAGCGCTTGAAATGACCCGATAGCACCACGGCCAGGTATGCGCAGCCATGGGCGGCGCACCAGGCAAACTGGTTACGAAAATGCGCCAGCACCTCGGGCCCTGCCCCCTCGAAATCGGTGGCATCTTCGAGCACGGCCCAGGCAGCACTGCCCAACCCCTGCACCCTGGCCTGAAAATCGGCCTCATAGGATCTGGCTCCGGCTAGATTGAAGGGCCCCTTCGGCCGACATATCAATATCCGCCCCACCTGTTCCATCTCGAACTGACCATGCACCTGCACCCTGCATCCCTCTCGCGGCTTGTTTCGGTCGCCATTCTGATGATTTTGACACCAAGATGCCAGCCGTGCGGTGCCCGCGCCTTTCTCATCCATCAGCGGCCCTGGCTGCCGCGCTTTGTAACATTGCAGTTAACAAAACCCTGCTGCTATGATGCGCACGCCAAACCTTCCACCAGCCATAAGGTTCATCCTCTTCCCCAGGAGTGTCGTGTGAATAATAAGGATATCAGTCGTTATCAGAGAATATGGCGTTGGCACTTCTATGCCGGTCTGTTCGTGGCCCCCTTCCTGATCCTGCTCTCCCTGACCGGGATCATCTATCTGTTTCAGCCCCAGCTCGATCGCCTCATGTATGCCGAGCTGCAGACCGTCACCCCTGGCCAGCAGCGCATGGATGCCGACTTCCTGGTCAACAAGGCTCACGGCTCCCTGCCCGGCAGCGAGATAGTGAAATACATCCCCGCCCCGGCGCCGGATCGCAGCGATCAGCTGGTGGTGCGCCATCAGGGCCAGGAGTTGACCCTCTTCATCGACCCCATCCGCGGCACCCTGCTCGGCAGCCAGGACAATCGCTACAACCTGCAGGCCATGGCGCGCGCCCTGCACGCCGACCTCATGCTGGGCACCACAGGGGATCGACTGATCGAGCTCGCCGCCGGCTGGGGCCTGGTGCTGGTCGGCACGGGTCTCTATCTGTGGTGGCCCCGCAAGGGGCCCGGCATGCAGGGGCTGCGCTGGCCGAGGCGGGATCAGAAGGGCCGCCTCTGGTGGCGCGACATGCACGCCGTGGTCGGCTTCTGGGGCGCCGGCTTCCTCATACTGCTGCTGCTGACCGGCATGACCTGGACCGGTTTTTGGGGGGACAAGTTCGCCGGGGTCTGGAACCGCTTCCCGGCCCAGATGTGGAACCAGGTCCCCACCTCCACCCCGCTCACCCGCACCCTGAATCACGCCCATGAACAGACGGTGCCCTGGGCGGTGGAAACCCTGCCCATGCCGGAATCCGCGACCCATGACCACAGTGCCATGGGCCATGCCGCCGCCCCGGCCGAACCCGGCCGCATCAGCTGGCAACAGGTGGTGGCAACCGCCTCCGGTCGCCAGGTGCAACCCGGTTACAGCATCACGCCGCCAGCGGGATCCAGAGGGGTATTCACCCTCTCTGTCTTTGCCGACGACCCGCGCAACGATGCCACCCTGCACCTGGATCAATACAGCGGCAAGGTGCTGGCCGATGTGCGCTGGCAGGATTACGGCCCGGTCGCCAAGGCGGTCGAGACCGGCGTCATGCTGCACATGGGCAAGATGTACGGCTGGCCCCATCAGCTCGCCATGCTGCTCATCTGCCTGATGATCTTGCTGAGCTCGGTCAGCGGCCTCTGGATCTGGTGGCGTCGTCGTCCGGCGGGTCGCCTCGGGGTGCCTCCCCTGCCCAGTCCGCTGCCCTCCCTGCGCGGCGCCCTGGTGCTGCTGATCCTGCTTGGCCTCGCCTTCCCCCTGGTCGGCGCTTCCATGCTGGGGATCTGGCTGCTCGACAGCCTGCTGCTCACCCGCCTGGGCGCGCCCCTGGCGCGGCTGAGGTAAACCGGCTGCCATCAAAAAGGGCCCCATTGGGGCCCTTTTTCTGTTCACAGCAAGGCTCGGCTACTCCAGCCGCAGCAGGCGCCCGGTGAGGGGCGGCAGATCTACCGTCAAGCTGCTGCCCCCCATGGCCAGGCGCTCGCCGCTCTGCAGATCCACCAAGACACTGCCGCTGCGCAGCTTGGCCAGAGGCAGGCTGTAGCTCTGGGGCGTGGTGGAGACGTTGAGCAGGTAGACGATTTGCTCGCCCGCCGTCTGCTTGATGTCGCCATAGACGCTGCCCTCGGCCACCAGCTTGACTCGCTCCCCCTGATAGAGAGCCGGGTGCTTGGCGCGCAGGGCCAGCAAGTCGCTCAGCCACTGCCTGAGTTCGGCCTGCTCGCTGCTCGGCACGAAGCCGGTGACACCGGGCACCTTGCCATCGCTGCGGGCCACGTGATCGTCGCACAGACCCTGGGCCGCACAGTCGCCGCTCACCTGGGCAGCAAAGCCCGGCACCTCGTCGCCAAACTCCTCGCCGTAGTAGAGGGTGATGGGGCCGGAGCGGGCCGCCAGGAAGCTGAAGGCCGCCTTGTGGCGCTGCCAGTAGTCCGCGGGATTGAAGTTGCCGCGCTCCAGCAGATCGCCGAAGCGCACCAGGTCGTGATTGCCCAGCATCAGGTTGGGCATGGCGTGATTGGGGTAGTTCTCCAGCTTGTTCCAGCTGGCGTCGAGCACGCCGGCCCCCTGGCCGCCCTTGCCGGACTCCTCCACCGCCAGCGCCTGCACCAGGCCATAGCGCAGCGGGAAGTCGAACGCCGAGGCGAGCGCCGGGTTGTCGCTGCTGCCATAGGCCTGGGCGCGGATCTCGTCGGCCCCCTTCCACACCTCGCCAACCAGGTAGCCGAGGGTGCCCCACTGCTGGCCGGCGGCCTTGCGCGCCGCGCTGGCCTGCTCCACCTCGGTGCGGATGGCGCGCCAGTCATCCAGCCCCAGCTGATAAGCCTGATCGAGGCGCCAGCCGTCGATGCCGACCTGCTCTATCCAGTAGCGGGCCACCTCCTTGAAGTAGGCCAGGCTCTCGGGCTGGTCGTAATCCACCAGCTGGCCCGGGTAGCCGGCGCCGCCGCTCTTGAGGGCAGGCAGCCGGCCCTCGGGGGAGGGCTTGCTCACTCCCACCCTGTTGACGTGGCCGAACACGCCGTCGAGGAAGACGTAGAGGCCGCGCTGGTGGGCCGCGTCCACCAGCTGTTTGAGCCGGGCGTTGCTGCCGAAGTGGGGGTCCACGTTGAAAAAATCGCAGGCGAAGTAGCCGGTGGCATCCAGCCTGTCGTCCCCGCCTTGCCCCGCGCAGGAGTCGAACACCGGGGTGAGCCAGATGGCATTGACGTTGAGGCTCTTGATGTGATCCAGGCTGTCGATGATCCCTTGCAGATCGCCGTTGTGCCGGGAGGGGCCGTAGCCGACGCCGTAGTCGGCGCTGCCGTCGCCATCGACGAAGGACTCCACCATCACCTGATAGGTGCGCAGGTTGCAGGCGGGCTGGTCATCGCCATGGCAGGCGCGGCTGGCGGTGGTCGGCAACGGGTTGGTGACGGGGGGCTGGGGCTCGCCGCCGGATCCCCCGCCGCCACACGCCGACAGTAACAGGGCGGCCCCGATCAGGCCGCCACGACGCAACGTTCCATGTTTCATTGTTATCTTCCCGCTGTGGTGAGATTGGCGCAAAATGCGCCACCCTGGGGCCATGATAGCGGCCTCGCCAGAGCGGGTCTGTGACTGAAAACGTTACCTGACTCAAGGCGTTAGCCTGCTACACTCAGCCTGGACTGCGATCGGGGAAGGCCTCGCGCTCGTCGATGGGCTTGATCAGGTGGTAGACCTCATGGGCCGACAGGGTGCAGCCAGAGGGCCACTCCAGCTGGTGACGGCGATTGATGAAGACCCGGGCACAGCGCCGATCCGTATCCAGCGCCGCGAACAGGGGCTGGCTGCGCCAGTGGGTGAGATCCAGCACCCCGGTGGTGCCGTCTGACAGCACCACGAACAGGCGCCCGCCCTGCACGTACTCCACATCGATGAAGACCGGCATCCTTCGGCTCCGATTGAGAAAATTCGGCGCCATTATAGGCAGGCCCCCCTCCTCGCTGTACAGGCGGGATCACAGTTTTCCCAGTCGTTTATGCTGCCCGCCATCCCTGGCCGCCAGGCGCGACAAACCGATGCTCAGGGCAAAAGATCCATTTAAATGACAAGGACACGCAACCTTTCCCCTTTCCCCATGTCTTACCAACGACAATAAAATAATGCCTGAGGAAACAGGCATATACAGACTCATATCAGGAATCCAAATGAACCAGCTCAAACGATGGCTCGGCCCTTTCTGGCCGTTTGCCTGTTTTTCCTTGCTCGCCCTCTGTCTGTTCAGTCTCTCCCGCCTCGGCCTTGCCCTCTGGCAGGCGGATCGCGTCAGCGCGGTCGATGGTTGGGGCACCATAGTGCTGCAGGGGCTCAGGGTCGACTTCGCCACCCTCTGCTGGGTGTGGGGCATTCCCGCCATGTTCACCATGCTGCTGGCCGGCCCCCACGGCGCGGGCCGGGCCTGGCTCTCCCTGATGCGAGTCTGGCTGACCCTGAGCCTCTGGCTCATGGTGTTTCTGGAGATCTCCACCCCGGCTTTCATCACCGAATACGGGGTCAGGCCCAACCGTCTCTACATCGAATACCTCATCTATCCGAAGGAGGTGCTCTCCATGCTGTGGACGGGCCGCAAGGGCGAACTGCTGCTGGCGGTCCTGGTCAGCCTGTTGACCCTCTGGGGTGGCTGGCGTCTGTCGGGGCGCCTGCTCCGCGGGCTGTCGCTGCCGCGCTGGACGCTGCGCCCGGCGTTTGCCCTCTTGATCCTGGCCATCGGTTTTCTCGGCGCCCGCTCCAGTCTGGGGCACAGGGCCCTCAACCCCGCCATGGTCGCCTTCGCCGACGATCCCCTGGTCAATGCCCTGACGGTGAACTCCTCCTACTCCCTGTTCTTTGCCATCAAGCAGCTCGGCAACGAGGAAGATGCCGCCAGCATGTATGGCACCCTGCCGGATGAGCGGGTCATCGAGATAGTCCGGGCCGAGAGCGGTCGTCCCGCGGCCGCCTTCGACTCGGTCAGCCTGCCGAGCCAGAGCTTCAACCCCGCCAGCCATCAGGGCAAGCCGAAAAATCTGGTGATCCTGCTGCAAGAGAGCCTGGGGGCCCAGTTCGTCGGCTCCCTCGGCGGCCTGCCCCTCACCCCCAACATAGATGCCCTGTCCCGGCAGGGCTGGGCGTTCGAGCGGCTCTATGCCACCGGCACCCGCTCGGTGCGCGGCATAGAGGCGGTCGTCACCGGCTTTACCCCGACCCCGGCCCAGGCCGTGGTCAAGCTTGGCAAGAGCCAGACCAACTTCTTCACCCTGGCGGACCTGCTCAAGCAGCGCGGCTACAGCACCAGCTTCATCTATGGCGGCGAGAGTCACTTCGACAACATGCGCAGCTTCTTCCTCGGCAACGGCTTCAGTCAGATAGTCGAGCAGAAGGACTTCAAGGATCCGGTGTTCGAGGGATCCTGGGGCGCCTCCGACGAGGATCTGATGGCCAAGGCCAACGACACCTTCGAGGCGCTGCACAAGGAGGGCAAACCCTTCTTCAGCCTGGTGTTCAGCTCCAGCAACCATGATCCGTTCGAGTTCCCGGATGATCGCATCGAACTGTACGAGCAGCCCAAGGCGACCCGCAACAACGCCGCCAAGTATGCCGACTATGCCATCGGCGAGTTCTTCAGGCAGGCCAAGCAATCCGAATACTGGCAAGACACCCTCTTTCTGGTCATCGCCGATCACGACAGCCGGGTCGGGGGCGCCAGCCTGGTGCCCATCCCCCGCTTCCATATCCCCGGGGTCATAGTGGGGGACGGCATAGCGCCGAAACAGGACAGGCGCATCGTCAGCCAGATCGACATGACGCCGACCCTGCTCTCCCTGATGGGCATAAGCGCCAGCTACCCCATGCTGGGCCAGGATCTGACCCGCACACCGGACGACTGGCCCGGACGCGCCATCATGCAGTACGACAAGAACTTCGCCCTGATGCGGGGCAAGGATGTGGTGATACTGCAACCCGAGCAGGCGGCCGAAGGCTTCGTCTATGACGCGACCGCCCAGACCCTGCGGCCGGCCCCCCAGTCAGATGCCATGAAGGAGCAGGCGCTGGGGCTGGCGCTGTGGGGGAGCATGGCCTACCAGCAGGGGCTCTATCGCACCGCCGACCCCGCCGATGCCGCCGCCAACCAGCAGGGGGGCCATAGCACCGCCGACCCCGCCGAGACAGCAACCAACCAGCAGGGGAATCATCGCACCGCCGACACCACAGAGACCGCCGCCAACCAGCAGGGGGGCCATCGCTCCCCAGAAGACGCCGATACCGCCGTCAGATAGTGCCCGCCATGCACCATGAAAAAACCCGCCAACAGGCGGGTTTTTTCATGGTCTTCGGGGCGGTCAGGTGGTCAGAAAACAGGGCAGGGATCGGCTGAATCTGTGCTCGAACACCAGGGAGGTCTCGAGGTGCACCACCTCCTCCCGGGAGGTGAAGTGATCGAACACGAAATTGCGCAGATGCTCGGTGTCGGCGACGCACAGATGCACCAGGAAATCATCCTTGCCCCCCATGTGGAACAGGCTGATCACCTCGGGCAGCAGCAGGATGGCATCGCGAAACTCGTCGATGATCTGGCGGCTGTGGCGCGCCAGTTGCAGCGAGACCATGGCCTGGATATGACCGCCGAGGGCCTGGTGATCGACCTCGCAGTGGGCCCCCTTGAGCACCCCATCCTGCTGCAGCTTGCGCACCCGCTCCAGGCAGGTGGAGGGCGCCACCCCGACCAGGGCCGCCAAGTCCTTGTTGGTCATCCCTGCATCACGAAACAGGTGCGCCAGGATATCCAGATCCAGCTGATCCAGGTTTCTCATCTCTACTCCTTGAACCGATCAAATTGTCCCAACTCTGCCCGACAAGCGCCGCAAACACAACGCGCAAGACGCCAGGGGCCGCGACCTGACGCCGCTGCGAGCCGGGCTGGCCGGCATCATGGCGATTGTTGTCAATAAATGTTTGCTTTTTGCCCAGGTTGCCGCCATAGTGTGCGCCGGCTAGTCAATCAACCCTGTTTATGTTTACCCTGCAATGCTTCACCTCACGATGAATCCTGTCAGTATCCGCATAACCTTCTTCTGATTTACTCGCCTTGAGAACCGTCAGGCTGTCTGCCTGCGTTGCCCGGCTCTCACGGTGCAGACCCGATCTGCCCACCCAAATTCACTATGCAACCGCATAGTCCTTGGCGCATTCCTTGAAACAGTGCAGACGCCCCTGACAGGGCTGGGTATTCCTGCGTGGATCTGACCACGCCCATTGACCTGACATTTGCAAATACAAGGAGCAAACACTTAATTTATATAGAGAAATACCATGATGAAAGCCATACAGACACACAAACCCCTGCGTCGCAGCAAACCCATCAACCTGCCCCCGCAAGAGCAGGATTCCGATGCGTTCCTGATCCAGTTCAGCACCCGCTTCAGCGGTGGCTTTGCCATCTCCTGTGATGGTATCGCCGGCGAGTTCTCCATCGAAGACCTCAACTGATCCCGCCTGCCCTTCGGCAGCGCACGATGCACAAGGGCCGCAACTCACGGCGGCCCTCCTTGTCCAACCACTCGCCTTCTACCCGCAGCCTGCCAGTGCAGCCTGTCGCCATCTGGCTCAGACCAGACTGGTTTCAGCTCCGCCAGCCTCCAGCAGCAGACACTCGTCCCCATCCTCGCTCAATTTCACCAGACGACTCTGTACCAGCCCCAGCTTGGCCAGCAGCGCCAGCGAGCGGGCATTGCCCGGGGTGACGATGGCGATGACCCGGGCGATCCCGAGCCGCTCCCGACCATCCCGCAGCGCCGCCTGCGCCGCCTCGATGGCATACCCCTGACCTCGCCAGGCGGGCAGGAAGGCGTAGCCAATGTCTTCGCAGGGCAGGCTGTCGCGCCTGATCAGGCCGCAGATCCCCAGCTTGGCGCCGTCACTGCGGCGGGCGACCAGATAGAGACCGTGGCCGTGATGGGCATAGCTGACGGCGGGCCCCTGCTGTATGTAATGCTCGGCATCGGCCAGGGTGCGCACCCCGCGATCGCCGATGTAGCGGTGGAAGTCGGCGTCGCTCAGCAGGGCGAGGATGAAGGGGGCATCGGCGCAGGTCAGCTCGCGCAGGATCAGGCGATCGGTAACAATCATGGGGTCTCTCACAGCAGGCCATGGATGGGGCCACTCCAGACTGCCCCCGGAAGGGGTCGATGGCAAGGGCCCGCACTCGGATCGGACGCTTCCCCTTGGGCAGGCTATACTGGTCGCCCTTTTCTGAGATAGCCCGAGATGATCCCATGAACGACATTCCCCATGACGATGCCAACGACACCGAATTTTTCGACGAGAAGACCCTGCTGGAGATGGTCGACAACCAGCTGCTCGACGGCCACCCGCTCCAGGTCAAGGCGACCCTGATGCGGCTGGTGATGAAGGGCACCCCGCGGGAGGAGGCGCTGCAGTACATCGCCTGCGCCCTGGGCGCCGAGCTGATGGCCATGGAGGCGGATCAGGGCCCCTTCAACGTCGAGCGTTACGCGCAATTCCTCGACACCCTGCCCGAGATGCCCTGGGCCGAGTGAACCGGGACGCCACCTCATTCAGGTAGGATCCCGCCACAACCGTTATCATTAACCCCCACCGGATTGAGGAGTATCGAACATGCGTTGGCAAAACCGTCGTGAGAGCAACAATGTCGAGGATCGCCGTCAGCAGGGCGGTGGCGGCGGGGGCCTGCCCCTGGGCGGCAAGGGGCGCCTGATCCTGCTGGTGGTGGTCATGGTCGCCGGTTACTACGGTGTGGATCTCGGCCCCCTGCTCAATGGCTCGGATCCGGGTCAGTCCATGTCGCAGCAACCGGCAGGCCAGCCGGGCAAGTCCGCCGCGGATGACGAGCTGGCGCGTTTCACCTCAGTGATGCTGGCCTCGACCGAAGACACCTGGGGCGCCATCTTCCAGAGTGCCGGCAGCCGTTACCAGCCTCCCAAGCTGGTGCTCTACCGCGGCGCGACCCGCACCGGCTGCGGCCAGGGGCAGGCAGTGATGGGTCCCTTCTACTGTCCCGCCGACCGCTCCGTCTACATAGACCTCTCCTTCTACCAGGACATGAAGACCAAGCTCAGGGCCGATGGCGACTTCGCCCAGGGTTACGTGGTCGCCCACGAGGTGGGCCATCATGTCCAGAACCTGCTCGGCATCTCCACCAAGGTGCGCCAACAGCAGCAGGGACTGAGCCAGGCGCGCCAGAACCAGCTGTCGGTCAAACTCGAATTGCAGGCGGACTGCTTCGCCGGGGTCTGGGGACACCAGATGGAACGGGAGCAGGTGCTGGAGCGCGGCGATCTGGAGGAGGCCCTCAACGCCGCCCAGGCCATCGGCGACGACCGCTTGCAACAGCAGAGCCAGGGGCGCGTGGTGCCGGACAGCTTCACCCACGGCAGCTCGGCCCAGCGCCTGGAGTGGTTCAAGCGGGGCTTTGACAGCGGGGATCCCGCCCGCTGCGACACCTTCGCCGCCCGCTGACCCCAGACAAAGGGGCCGGATCCTGGCAGGATCCGGCCCCTTTCGTCACAGTTTCCCCTCGGCGCCGAGGGATCCTCATCCGATCGCCCTCGTCAGGCGGGCGCGCAGGCCGCCCCCTCCTCCGGGTCTGCCGGCAGCAGATCGGTAAACAGGAAGTCATCCCGCAGCACGCTCTCCCCCACCCGTATCGCCAGCGGCCGCCGGAACATGGGGCCATCAAAGGCCAGGGTGTGGAATTCGCCGTTTTCACCGCAGGGATCCACGCCCGCGGGCAGGGCCGCCAGCAAGGCGTCATCGAAGGCATGACCCCCCAGGGTGGCCGGCAGCTTGCGGGGATCCAGGCAGCTGATGCGGGCCCTGAGCCCGGCGGCCATCATCTCCCGGGCGAGTTGCGCGGTATCGCTGCCCCAGAGCGGGAACAGGGGGCTGATGCCCGTCCCTTCGAGCTGTTTCTCTCGATAGGCGCGCACGTCCTCGAGGAAGAGATCGCCAAATGCCATATGGCGGACTCCACTGGCCACCACGCCCGCGATGAAGTCCCTCATGATCCGGCCATACTCCTCGTTGCTGCAGGGCCAGGGCAGATCGATGCAGTGCAGTGGCAGCCCCACGCACTCGGCCTGCTCCGTCAGCAACTGCTTGCGTACCCCGTGCATGGCCACCCGCTCGAACGCCTGGTTGAGGGTGGTAAATAGGCCCACCACCTCGATGTCCGGATCCTGGCGCAGGCGATGCAAGGCCCAGGCGCTGTCTTTGCCGCTGCTCCAGGAGAGCAGGACCCGTGTGGGGGCCACATCCCGTTGTTTCATTCGTTTCTCTCCTCATGGCACCACAGGATTGCAAGACTGTGTTGCACATTGTGCGATTTACACCCAGGGACACAAAAGCATACTCTCGAGGGTGAGCGTACCCCGGTACAAGGGGGAACAATAACGAAAAAATAATGGGGAAACATAAGGATATGACAACAGCCGCCCAATCAGATGGCCATGCCCGCCCACTCAACCGGCAGGATTACAAGACCCTGAGCCTGGCCGCCCTCGGCGGTGCCCTCGAGTTCTACGACTTCATCATCTTCGTCTTCTTCGCCGTGGTGATAGGCGAACTCTTCTTCCCCGCCGACATTCCCGAGTGGCTGCGCCAGTTCCAGACCTTCGGCATCTTCGCCGCCGGCTACCTGGCCCGCCCCCTGGGGGGCATCATCATGGCCCACTTCGGCGATCTCATCGGTCGCAAGCGCATGTTCACCCTCAGCATCATCATGATGGCGCTGCCCACCCTGCTGATCGGCCTGCTGCCCACCTATGCCGCCCTCGGCATAGCGGCGCCCCTGTTGCTGCTGCTGCTGCGGATCCTGCAAGGGGCCGCCATCGGCGGCGAAGTGCCGGGCGCCTGGGTCTTCGTGGCCGAACACGTGCCCGCCCGCCGCATCGGGGTCGCCTGCGGCACTCTCACCGCCGGGCTGACCGCCGGCATACTGCTCGGCTCCCTGGTGGCCACCGCCATCAACCGCGGCATGAGCCCGCTGGAGGTGAGCGAGTGGGGTTGGCGCCTGGCCTTCATCCTCGGCGGCGTGTTCGGCATCGTCGCCATGTACTTGCGCCGCTGGCTGCACGAGACCCCGGTGTTTGCCGAGATGCAGGCCAACAAGACCCTGGCCGAGGAGCTGCCCCTCAAGACGGTGCTGCGCGAGCACAAGGGCAGCGTCATCGTCTCCATGCTGCTGACCTGGCTGCTCTCCGCCGGCATAGTGGTGGTGATCCTGATGACCCCCACCTATCTGCAGAAGCTGCACGGGGTCAGCCCGGCCGATGCCCTGACCGCCAACTCCCTGGCCATCCTGGCCCTCACCCTGGGCTGCATCGTCTACGGCCGCCTCATCGATGCCCTTGGCAGCGGTCCCACCTTCACGCTGGGCTCACTGCTGCTGGCCGGTGCCTGTTACGCCTTCTACCACGGGCTGCAGGCCGGCACCGAGCAGCTGGTCCCCCTCTATACCCTGGCGGGTTTCGCGGTGGGGATCGTCGGCGCCGTGCCCTATGTGATGGTCAATGCCTTCCCGGCCGTGGTGCGCTTCTCCGGGTTGTCGTTCTCCTACAACGTGGCCTACGCCATCTTCGGTGGCCTCACCCCCATGCTGGTCACGCTCTGGATGAAGCACGACGTGCTGGCGCCCTCCCACTATGTGATGGCCCTGTCGGCCCTCGGCTTCCTGCTCGGCCTCTTCCTCTGGTCCCGGCAGCGCAGCCAGCGGCAGGTCGTGCCCCAGGCGGCCTGACGCACCCAGGCATGGCCCGCTGGCTGGGGCAGTGCCGGCCTCAATCCGTCCGATGACGCGCCCCGACTCCGGTCGGGGCGCGGCTATATGGCCTGTGTTCAGCATGGCCGACATAAGCTAGCCTTCCCCTGAGCCAGGCGCTGCCGGGCTGGTCCCCATTCAACTCATTCGAGGCTCAAGATGTTCTTTCAGGTCGTATTTCTCGCCTTGCTGGCGCTGCTGCCCATGGTCAACCCGCCCACCACGGCCACCCTGCTGCTGGGGCTGAGCAAGGGGATGTCCCGCGAACACCTGCGCCGCCAGATCAACCTGGCCGCCCTCTATCTGTTCGCCACCCTCTGCGTCAGCTTCTTCATCGGCTCCTCGATCCTGGATCTGTTCGGGATCTCCATCCCTGGCCTGCGCCTGGCCGGTGGTCTCATCATCGCCTTCATCGGCTTTCGCATGCTGTTCCCCGCCCCGACCCAGGGGGGAGACGCCGACATCAACCAGAGCATCGCCTTCGTGCCCCTCACCATGCCCAGCATGTGCGGCCCGGGTACCATGGCCCTGGTGATCAGCGGCGCCGCCCAGATCGCCGAGCTGCCCGCCGACGACAACCGCGTCGTCATCTACGGCGCCGTGGTCACGGCGTTCGCCCTGATGAGTCTGATCAGCTGGGGCGTGCTCAAGCTGGCGGATCCGGTCTGCAAGCTGCTCGGTGCCACCGGCATCGACGCCATGACCCGCATCATGGGTTTCCTGCTGGTGTGCATGGGCATGCAGTTCTGCATCAACGGGGTCAAGGAGGTGGCACAGGATCCCGTGTTCCACGGCGCAGCCATGACCCAGGTGGCCCCTTCTCTGCCCCAGGTTGCCGGGGCTCTCGAACAGCGGCAAGAAGCCCGCCACCCCTGACTGAAGACGGTGTCATGTCACCCCGGCAGCCATCGCCACGGGTGCGCCCGATCACATCATGGGCACGCCGCTCACTCGGCTCATTTTTCATACAGTGGCGGTTCAGGGAGCGGCTGTTAGCGTTGCACCCAGACCCCAGTCACTCCAGGAGAGAGATAAATGGAAAAGACGCTGACCGAGATTGGCAGTTACAGCCTGTTTCATGAATATCTGAATGTGGTCGGTGCTGCCAGTCCTGCCCTGACCCGGATCCAGACCAGATGGGAGTACAAGCGATCCAACCGTCTGCTGGCCCAGATCAGGGTCGATCCCCAAGGCAAGGCGCGGTTCTACATAGATGCCAAGGCCATCTCGGCCAACTAACCCGCCGTCACCCCGGCTCGTCCACCCCGGTCAACTGACCGGGTTTTTTGTTGGCTCGGCGCCGGGCAGATAGGACAACCCCGGCACCGGCCGGGGTTTGACTGCAACTGACCTTGTCGGATTCCGCTACGCGGCTGACCCAGGCTACTGGGTGCCACCCACGGTCAATTGATCCAGCTTGAGGGTGGGCTGGCCGACCCCGACCGGCACGCTCTGCCCCTCCTTGCCGCAGACCCCGACCCCGCGATCCAGGGCAAGGTCGTGACCCACCATGGAGACCTGGCTCATGGCCTCGGGCCCGTTGCCGATCAGGGTCGCCCCCTTGATGGGCGCGGTGATCCTGCCGTCTTCGATGAGGTAGGCCTCGGAGGCGGAGAAGACGAACTTGCCTGAGGTGATGTCCACCTGGCCGCCGCCGAAGTTGGGGGCATAGATCCCCTTCTTCACCGAGGCGATGATCTCCGCCGGATCGTACTGACCCGCCAGCATGTAGGTATTGGTCATGCGCGGCATCGGCAGGGCGGCGTAGGATTCGCGCCGGCCGTTGCCGGTGAGCGGCACCCCCATCAGGCGGGCGTTCTGCTTGTCCTGCAGGTAGCCCTTGAGGATGCCGTTCTCGATGAGCACGTTGTAGCCCCCCGGCGTCCCCTCGTCATCGATGGAGACGGAGCCGCGACGCCCCGGCAGGGTGCCGTCATCGACTATGGTGCAGTGTTTGGAGGCGACCTGCTCGCCGATGCGCCCCGAGAAGGCGGACGAGCCTTTGCGGTTGAAGTCCCCCTCCAGGCCGTGGCCCACCGCCTCGTGCAGCAGCACGCCGGGCCAGCCGGCGCCGAGCACCACCGGCATGGTGCCGGCCGGGGCATCGATGGCATCGAGGTTGACCAAGGCCTGGCGCACCGCTTCACGCACATAGCCAAAGGCCCGGCTCTCCAGGCCATCCAGCTCCAGGAACCAGTCGTAGCCAAAGCGGCCACCGCCACCGGCGCTGCCCCGCTCCCGCCGCCCGTCCCGCTCCGCCAGCACGGTGACCGAGAGCCGCACCAGGGGGCGCACGTCGGCGGCCAGGGTACCGTCGGTGGCGGCCACCAGTATCTCCTCGTAGACGCCATTGATGGAGGCCATCACCTGGCTCACCGCCGGGTCCAGGCTGCGGGCGAACTTGTCCATCTGCTCGAGCAGGGCGATCTTCTGGCGCTTGTCCAGGGTCTGCAGGGGATCCAGGGCCGGGTAGAGCAGGTTTGCCGAAGTTCTGGCCCACGCCTTCACCTTGCCCTCCCCCCCTGCGGCGGCGATGCCGCGGGCGGCGGTGACGGACTGGATCAGGGCCCGCAGGCTCAACTCGTCCGAGTAGGCGAAGCCGGTCTTCTCGCCGCTGACGGCGCGCACCCCCACGCCCTGATCGATGTTGTAGCTGCCATCCTTGACGATGCCGTCCTCCAGCATCCAGGACTCGTGCCAGCTGCGCTGGAAATAGAGATCACCAAACTCCACCTGATGGCTCATCAGGCTGCCGAGCAGCTGTTGCAGCCGCCCTTCGTCGAGGTCGTTCGGGGCCAACAGGGAGGCACTCACCTGGCTCAATAGACTCAATCTTCTTCTCCACTCTCGTAACGAGCTGTTTTAATCGTCTTGCCGACGGGTTGGCAACAAGCCGCACCATCACAACAAACGGGCATGGGTCAGCACCGGCATGGTGCGATGCAATTCGTCGATAAGCCCGGGCTCCATCTTCGCCAGCACCAGGCCGCAGCCGGTCGGCTGGCAAGCGAGCACCCGGCCCCAGGGGTCGATCACCATGCTGTGGCCCCAGGTCTGGCGCCCCGTCTCGTGGGTGCCCCCCTGGTTGGCGGCCACCACGTAGCACTGGTTTTCGATGGCGCGGGCCCGCAGCAGCGGCTCCCAATGGGCCTCTCCGGTCACGGCGGTGAAGGCGGCGGGTACCAGCAGCACCCGGGCACCGGCCCGGGCCAGCTGGCGATAGAGCTCGGGAAAGCGCAGATCATAACAGATAGAGAGGCCGAGGGGACCAAAGGGGGAGTCCACCAGCACAGGCGCATCCCCCGGGCTGAAGGTCTCCGACTCCCGGTAGCGACCGTGATTGTCCGCCACGTCCACGTCGAACAGGTGGATCTTGTGGTAGTGGCCCCTGAGCGCGCCATCGGGGTCGAACACCAGGGAACTGGTGTGGATATGACCAGCCCCCGGGATGCGGGTGGGCATGGCTCCGGCCAGCAGCCAGATCCCGTACTCTCGCGCCCAGGCGGCCAGTTGGGTCTGGATCGGGCCCTCCCCCAGGGCCTCTGCACCGTCCAGAT
Organism: Aeromonas sobria; assembly: GCF_050266975.1. GTDB lineage: Bacteria > Pseudomonadota > Gammaproteobacteria > Enterobacterales > Aeromonadaceae > Aeromonas > Aeromonas sobria_B. The sequence goes on along the minus strand of NZ_JBKISU010000021.1, from coordinate 48,719 downwards.
AACCCTGGCGCTCGCCAAAGAGGGCGAAGTTTTCCGGCAGCAACACCAGCAAGGGTCGCTCGGGGGGCAGGGCCGCCAGCTGTTCGGCGATCCGGGCCCGGTTATCGGCCCAGCCCCTGCCAGAGACCAGCTGCATCGCACATAACCACATGACACACTCCTTGTTCGTTACCAGGATGGGGTCTCAGCGTTGGGACGGGCCATCATGCTTGGGGTTGAGCAGGAAGGGGCTCACCTCCTGACTCTCGGGCGCCAGGGTCGGCGCCACGGCGTCCACCGCCTGCTTCTGCTCCTGATTGAGCTTGATCATGGCCCGGTTGCGGCCCGCCTCGATCAGTCTTGGGGAATCGATGGGGCCAGAGACCCGAAAATCGATGCGGGTGATCACGTCCACCACGGGCTCGAGCAGCTTGGAGAGCGCCAGCACATAGAGTCCGGTGATGGGGGTCAGGGAGAAGGCCGCCACCACCGGCAGCGTGCCTCCCAGATTGGGGGAGAAGCTGAGGTCGTAATCCACATGCCAGCGCACGAAATCCAGAACCCCCTCTCCCCTGAGATTACCCGCGGCGCCCTTCATGTAGAAGTCATTGTTGCGGGCCACCCCCTGGCTGATGTCGGCGCTGGCGGACATGGACTCGAAGTAGAAGCCCTTGTCGAACACGTCGCGAAAATCGAGGCGCAGCTTGCGCAGCAAGGAGTCCAGGCTCAGCAGGGAGAGCAGGCGCGCCCCCTTGTCGTTGACCTCCCGCAGTGTGCCCCCCTCCAGCTGATAGTCGACCTTGCCGGCCAGGCTTCCGAGTTGGGGACGGTAGGGCACATCCTGCCAGCTGAGGCTCGCCTTGGCCTTGCCCGGCGCGTCGCCGATGGGGGAGGTGTAGCCGAGCCGCTTGAGCAGCAGCTCGCTGTTCTTGCTGCTCGCCTCCAGCCGCACCCGGGTCTCCATGCCGGCGGCCGTGGCGAGCCAGTCGGCGCTGCCGCCGAGGCGGCTGTTGGCCAGCGCCATCTCGAACCCCTTGAGGCTCACCTTGCCGGCGGAGGGCACCAGCTCCCCCTTGATCGCGCCCAGGGGCAGCTCGCCGAAGCGGCAATCCACGCAATTGAAGGTGAGCCAGGGCACGGCGGCCATGATGGCCCTGTCCTGGCTCGCGTCGGCCCTGGGCCGCAGATCCTGGCTGCTGCCGGACCAGTGGATGCGGGCGAACCTGGCATCCACCGGCTGCCCGTCCGCCAGGGGGATGCGCACCACCCCCATCACGTCCGGGCTGTCTATCATCACCTCGGTGGCCCCGGCCACGGGGCCGACCGTGAACTGCACCGCCTTGAGCAGGGCGCTGCCCAGCCGCGCCTGGGCGATCTGGCCATCCACCCACCACTCCTGGGGCAGGAAGGAGGGCCCCACCAGGGCGGCGGCGCCATCGGCTCGCGTCGGCAGCCAGCGACCGAGGGCGGCGAGCCAGCCCGCCACATCGGCGCCGGGCTGATTGATGGCGATCACCATGGGCTTGTCCCGCAGCACCCTATTGCCCGCCCGCCCCACGTCCAGCCGCAGCCGCCGCAGGTAGGGGCTCGCCTCGCCATAGACCAGGCTGCTCTGCAGCGTCACGTCCGACCCGAGGGCGCCGTGGATCTCGGCCACCCCCTCCTGACCGCGCACACTCACCTTGAGGGGCTGACGCGTCCCCGCCGCCTTGGCGAGGGGGGGGGGCAGGGTGAGGGCCATGCCCTGCAAGTTGCTGTCGAGGCCGAGCTGGAAGTTGAACGGCTTGCCCTCCGGCAGGTTCAGCACCAGCTTGCCATGCCAGTCGCTGCGCCCCTGCAAGATGGCAAGGTTGCGGATCTGCGCCGGCTGACGGGTGCTGTCCCAGCTTCCCTTGAGGCCGAGATCGACTCTATACCCCCCAGGCGTCTGCTTGCCCAGATAGTCCAGGGTCAGGGGCTGATCCCACAGGCTGGCCTTGAGGCCGCGAAAACGGGTCTGCTCGTTGTCATAGTCGAGCCGGCCCTGCACCCGCGTCAGGGGCAGATCCAGGGCCGCCACCCGCACCCGGTTGTTGTTGAAGTCGGCGTGGCCCTCGGCCTTCACCTCCCCCTCACCATCCAGCGGAATATCGAGCTTGATGGTCCCCTTGAGCGGACCGCGCACCTCCAGCGCGCTCAGGGCCTGTCCCACGGTTCCCTTCAGGGGAGACGCCTGCAGATAGTCGCTGATGGCCTTGCCCTCCCCGGCCACCCTGGCGTCGATCAGGAGGTGGGCCCCGGGGTAGAGATCCGGGATCCAGGCATGGACATCGTCGGAACTCGCCTTGCCAAGCCGGGTGGCACGGCTGCGCATGTCGAGGCTGGCGTTCTGGAACAGGAGGTCAATCTGCAGATCGGTGAGGGGCTGCCAGCCGGGATCGAACTGGAAACGTGCGCCCTCGAGGGGCACGGCCACCTGAAAGATGCCCTCTCCCTTGGCATAAGGGAAATCCTTGAATTCACCGTACCAGAGCAGATCCGCCCCCTTGGCCTGCCCCCCCTGGATGGCGCCGCTCAGGTAGTCCACCAGGCTCTTGTCCATCACCTGCAACGGGAAGTAGCCGTCGGCATGGGCGGCATTCTTGACGTCGATGCGCCCGGTCAGGGCGAGGAAGGGGTGCTCGAACAAGTCGAGTCGAAAGCGGCTGGCGAGGGTCAGGTCCGGGTTGTCCAGGGCGATGTCCCGGCCATAGAGCACCCAGCCCCGTGGCGCCTGCCACCAGTCGAGCCGCGCCGAGAAGTCGTCGATGGGAATGACCCGCTTGAAGTGGCGGGCCGGATCCAGCTTGTCCTTGTGCATCGCCAGCCGGGCGCTGCCGCCGCCGGGGGTGAGCCAGAACTCGCCGTTCAGATCCCTCACCCCCGGCACGTCCTGCCAGGCGGTGACCTTGAGGTGGGAGAGTTGACCGTTCAGGGAGAGCCCCTGCCAGTCCCCATCGGCCTGGAGGATGAGATCCTGCAGCTGTCCCTCGGGTCGGGTCTGCTTGAGGGTCTCGGTCAGGCGAGGATAGAGGCCGGAGACCAGCTGGCTCAGGTTGGCGATCTGCGCGAGATCCACCGAGGGCACATAGCCCTGGATCCGGTTGCCTGTCCGCTCCAGTTGCAACCGGCTGCGCAACCAGGGCCTGCCATCGAGCCTGAAGGTCATCTCGTGGCTGGCGAGCTGCCAGTCATCCCCGTCCCGGCGCAGTTGCACCTTGCCATCCTTGAGGTCGAGGCGATGGGCCCCGTCCTTGGGGTCCTGCCAGATGAGGTAGTTATCGCCAAACGCCAGCAGGGAGTCCCCCACCCGGCCGTCGGCGAACCTGCTCCACAGCTGGAAGTCGAGCTGGCCCTCCACCCTGGGTTCGCCCCGGTGAATGCGGGCCAGCAAGGGCCCCAGATTGAGCCGGTTTGCCCCCAGATAGATCTGCCCCTCCAGCCGATCGAGCCGGTGGGAGGGGGTGGTCACGTCGACGATAAGGTCCAGGGTGCTCTCCCCCACCCCCTCCACCAGGTAGGCCTTGCCCACCCCCTGATGACGACTGCCGCCGTTTTGCCAGCGCAGACTCGCCACATTGAGGGCGCGCACCGCCCCCAGCGCCGTGGTGACGCTGACGCGGGTGTCGTGCACATCGAAGGTGTCGAGCTGGGTCAGCAGGAAGCGCAGCAAAGCCCGTTGTTGATCGTCTGGCCGATCGGTGCTGGCACCGGCCGGCTGGCTCAGATCGAGGTGAATGTCCCCGTCACCGAGCTGCAACTCCCCAAACACAGGCCTGAGTCGTTGCAGGGATTGCCAGGCATCGAGGTGGGCCCACACCTTGCCGAAACGCACCGAGAAGCGCCCCGAATCCCGGGCCAGGGTGAAATCGCTCAGGGTCAGCGCCGGTCCGCGCCGGGTCCAGTCCAGCCCGACCGCGGCCACGCTGGCCTCGAGCTGGGTATCCATCAGCAGCTGATCGAGCAGGGCCTGACGATGCTGGTTGAGCAAAGGCCCCCCTACCCGCACCAGGCTGACCAGGATGGCCAGCAGTACGAAGAAGATGCCCAGGGCCAGCCAGCCCCGACTCAACCAGCGATAGATCACTACATCATCACCACATCGAATTGTTCCTGGCCGCAGAGGGGTTCACTGATGACCCGCACCTGCTTGCCGATGAAGACTTCCAGCTCCGCCAGGCTGTGGGACTCCTCGCCGCGCAGATAGTCGGACACCGCCGGGGCGGCGTAGACGGTGAACTGATCCGCGTCGTAGGCGCGGTTGACCCGGATGATCTCCCGCAGGATCTCGAAACAGACCGACTCCACCGTCTTGACCCGGCCGCGGCCCTTGCACTCGGGACACTCGGAACAGAGCACGTGCTCCAGGCTCTCCCGGGTGCGCTTGCGGGTCATCTCCACCAGGCCGAGCTGGGAGAAGCCGTTGACGTTGGTCTTGGCCCTGTCTTTGGCCAGTGCCAGTTCCAGGCTGTGGAGCACCCGGCGGCGGTGATCCTCGGACTGCATGTCGATGAAATCGATGATGATGATGCCGCCGAGGTTGCGCAGGCGCAGGTGGCGGGCGATGGCCGCCGTCGCCTCGACGTTGGTGTTGAAGATGGTCTCTTCCAGGTTGCGATGGCCGACGAAGGCGCCGGTGTTGATGTCCACCGTGGTCATGGCTTCGGTCTGGTCGATGATGAGGTAGCCGCCGGATTTCAGCTCCACCTTGCGCTCCAGGGCACGCTGGATCTCGTTCTCCACGTCGTAGAGATCGAAGATGGGGGACTCGCCCGCGTAGTAGTCCAGCTTGCCGGCGAGCTCGGGCACGTACTCCTCGGTGAAGCGCTTGAGCGCCTCGAAGCTCTGGCGTGAATCCACCCGGATCTTGTCGAGCTCGGCGCCGACGAAGTCCCGCACAACCCGAAACGCCAGGCTGGGATCCTCGTAGAGGATCTTGCAGGGGGGATACTTCTGCTTGCGCTCGAGGATCTTGCGCCACAGCCGCTTCAAGAAGGCGGCGTCCTGCTCCAGCTCCTGCTCCCCCACCCCTTCGGCGGCGGTGCGGATGATGTAGCCACCGAGATCGTCCACATAGCCGGCCACGGTGCGCTTGAGCCGCTCGCGCTCCGCCTCGGACTCGATGCGCTGGGAGACGCCGACGTGGGCGCTGCCCGGCATGAACACCAGATAGCGGGAAGGCAGGGTGATATCGGTGGTGAGGCGGGCCCCTTTGGTACCGAGCGGGTCTTTGACCACCTGCACCATGATGTCCTGGCCCTGGCGCACCAGCTCGGCGATGTTGCCCGCCTGGAACTGCTCCTTCTCCTTCACCGCCACGCACTCGGTGTGGGGCACTATGTCGGAGGCGTGCAGGAAGGCGGCCTTGTCCATGCCGATGTCGACGAAGGCGGCCTGCATGCCGGGCAGCACCCGGCTGATCTTGCCCTTGTAGATGTTGCCCACTATGCCGCGCTTGGCCTGGCGCTCCACATGCACTTCCTGCAGCAGGCCGTTTTCGACCAGGGCGACCCGGGTCTCTGAGGGGGTGACGTTCACCAGCAGTTCTACCGACATAAGTTACCTTGTCTGTTCTAGTTTGAATTCTGGGCAGCCATCCGGCGCAGGGCGGAGGAGGTAACGGGGTAGAACGCGAGGAGACTCAGCCCGCCTGTTCCAGATGTCCCTTGATCAACAGATCCGTCTCCAGCAGGGGCAGGCCGACCACGGCGCTGTAGCTCCCCTCGATGCGGCTGACGAACTTGCCCGCTATCCCTTGAATGCCATAGGCCCCGGCCTTGTCACAGGGCTCGCCGGTGCGCCAATAGGCCTCGATCTCGGCCTCGTCCAGCTTGCGAAACGCCACGTTGGTGGTGACCAGCCGCACGTCGCAGCGCTCCGGGGTGGCCAGGGCCACCGCCGTCATCACCTGATGCACCTTGCCTGAGAGTGCCTCCAGCATATCCTTGGCGTCGAATAAATCCGAGGGTTTCTCCAGCACCCGATCGCCGAGCACCACTATGGTGTCGGCACCCAGCACCGGCAGCGCGCTCGGCGCGACGGCCAGACCGGCCATCGCCTTGTCGCGGGCGAGGCGGCAGACGTAGTCCTGAGGTTTCTCCCCTTCGAGGCGCTGTTCCGGCACATCCAGCCTGAGCACCTCGAAGCGATATCCCAGCTGGGTCAGCAGCTCACGACGACGGGGCGAGCCGGAGGCGAGATAGAGTTGCAGTTCGTTGTGTTTGCTCATAATCACTTGATATTGAAGCGGCGGCGCACCTTGCGCAGCACCAGAAACACCCAGGGCCATATTAACATCGTGGAGAGGGTGGACCAAAAATAGGCAAAATTGAGGCTGGCACGACCGAACAGATGCTCGGCCCAGAAGATGGTGAGCTTACCCACCAGGGAGAGCAGCCCTATGATGAAGGCCTGCTGCCAGAGGGAGAAGTTGCGGATCTTCTGGAACTGGAAGGCGGCCAGATAGGTGGTGATGGCCATGGCCATGGCCCGCACGCCGAGGGTGCTGCCGAGCAGCACGTCCAGCAGCAGGCCCGCCACCCAGGCGGTGCCGACATTGGCCCTGTGGGGCAGCGCCAGGGCCCAGTAGATCAGCACCATGGCGAGCCAGTCCGGGCGAAACGGCTCGAATTGATGGGGCAGCGGCATGATGGAGAGGCTCAGGGCCAGCATGACCGAGAGCCAGATCCAGAACCGCCCGCTCGCGGGTTGCAGCATCAGGGGGTCGCCCCCGCGGCCGGGGCGACAGCCGTGGTCGGGGCACTCGCCTCTTCGTCATGGACCTCAGGGGTCTTGTCGGTCCACAGCAGCAGCAGGTAGCGCAGCCTGTCCAGCGCCACCAGGGGCCTGGCCTCGACCTGGGCGAAGGGCTTGCCCTCCACGTAGTCGGAGCGGGTCACGGTCGCCACCGGGTAGCCTTCCGGGAAGCGGCCGCCGAGACCCGAGGTGACCAGCAGATCGCCGACCTGAACGTCGGTGTTGCGCGGCAGGTTGCGCAGCTCCAGCTTGTCCAGCTCGCCGCTGCCGGAGGCGATGGCGCGCAAGTCGTTGCGCAGCACCCGCACCGGAATGCCGTGGCTGGCGTCGGTGATGAGCAGCACCCGGCTGGTGGTGGAGCCCACATGGAGCACCTGACCGACCACCCCCTGATCGTTGATCACCGGCTGGCCGTTGTAGACGCCGTCCAGCGCCCCCTTGTTGATCAGCACCTGATGGCTGAAGGGATCGGAATCCACCGACAGCAGCTCGGCCACCATCTTGCGGGACTCGTTATGGACGGGAGAACCGAGCAGTTCCCGCAGCCGCTGGTTCTCGTGTTCCAGATGATCCATCTTGAGCAGACGGGAGCGCAGGGTAAACAGCTGCTGCTCCTGCTGCTTGGTCTGTTCGATGAGGTCGGCACGGGTCTGCACCTGGGTCGACATGGTGTCGAGCAGGGTGCCGGGGGCGTTGGCCATGTATTGCAGCGGGCTGACCAGGGAGCTCAGATAAACGCGGACGTGGCTGAACACACCGAAGCGGGAATCCGCGACGATGGCAGCAACCGAGATGATGACGGCGAGAAACAACCGTAACTGAAGCGAAGGGCCTCTACCAAAAATGGGTTTCATGAGTCGTCAAAAAAGAGCCGGCGCTCGGCCGGCTTTGGGTCTTATTCGTAGTGGAACAGATCGCCACCGTGCATGTCGATCAGCTCCAGCGCCTTGCCGCCGCCGCGGGCGACGCAGGTGAGGGGATCCTCGGCCACGACGACCGGGATGCCGGTCTCTTCCATCAGCAGACGGTCGATGTCTTTGAGCAGGGCGCCACCACCGGTCAGCACCATGCCGCGCTCGGAGATGTCGGAGGCCAGCTCGGGCGGGGACTGCTCCAGGGCCACCATGACGGCGGAGACGATGCCGGACAGCGGCTCTTGCAGCGCTTCCAGGATCTCGTTGGAGTTCAGGGTGAAGCTGCGGGGCACGCCCTCGGCCAGGTTGCGACCACGCACTTCGATCTCGCGCACCTCTTCGCCCGGGTAGGCGGAGCCGATCTCGTGCTTGATGCGCTCGGCGGTGGCTTCCCCGATCAGGCTGCCGTAGTTGCGACGCACATAGCTGATGATGGCCTCGTCAAACTTGTCGCCACCGATGCGCACGGACTGGGAGTAGACCACGCCGTTCAGGGAGATGATGGCAACTTCCGTGGTACCGCCACCGATGTCCACCACCATGGAGCCGGTCGCTTCGGACACCGGCAGGCCGGCACCGATGGCGGCAGCCATGGGTTCATCGATGAGATAGACCTCGCGGGCGCCGGCGCCCAGGGCGGATTCCTTGATGGCGCGACGTTCCACCTGGGTGGAGCCACACGGCACGCACACCAGCACACGGGGGCTGGGGCGGAAATAGTTGTTGTCGTGAACCTGCTTGATGAAGTGCTGCAGCATCTTCTCGGTCACGTAGAAGTCGGCGATGACGCCGTCCTTCATCGGACGAATGGCGGAGATGTTGCCCGGGGTTCGACCCAGCATCTGCTTGGCGGCATGACCGACAGCCGCGACGGATTTGGCATTCCCGCGCTCTTGGCGAATGGCGACAACTGAGGGTTCGTTAAGGACGATCCCTTGATCTTTTACGTAGATCAGGGTGTTGGCAGTTCCCAAATCGATCGACAGATCGTTGGAAAAGACGCCTCTGAGCTTTTTGAACATGGCTACGGGAAATCCTAAGAATTTGGGGGAGCAGAAAACCGGCTAACTTTACCAATGCCTATCCCAATGAGCAAGGGCGCAAGGGGATGGCAAGCCCCCCTGCGCGACAATAAATGCGAGTCATCACTCACTGTTTGGCGCCGTTCCCGTCTTATCTTCCTGACCACAAAGGAGTTAGCCCCCCGGCGAGCCCGGCCTAGCGAAAGTATTCTCGCCGGTAGATGAGGCGATCGTTACCGCGGCTGTTGCCGAAGATGGCAACCCCCTCGAGTGTGTCAGGATCCGACAGCCAGAGCGGCTCGTCCGGTTGCTGCCACAGCGCCACCTTGTAGGGCACCCGCAACACCTGGTTGGGCGCCCCCAGCTGCAGATACGTCAGCCCCCCCTCGACCCTGGCGGTGCGCGATCCCGATGCCGTCTGCCCCAGACCAATGTTGATGCTGCCGCCGTTGAAGCTCAGGGCCTGGCTGGCCGCCTGATAGTCCTGACCCGGATCGGTAAACTCATAGCCGCTCAGATCCAGCTCGGTGCAGCTGTCATCCTGATTGCGCCGCCACCCCCCCTGGTAGAATTCGACCTCCTGCCTGAGGGCCAGGGGCTCGCTGCTCGCCCCCTGCTCGGTCGCCACCTTGAGCCTGCCGTAGCGCAGCTCATCCTGCCCCAGCAGCCGGGCATCGCAGTTGCCCTGTTCCCGGCAATCCCCTCGCCAGGCCGGATTCATGTCCAGGTCCGCCAGCGCCGAGACACCGCCGTCCCGATCGTCGATACGCACCCCGAACGCCAGCTCGAGCAGCGGATCTTCCGGCCCCTCGCCCCGATCGAAGCGGGTATTGAGCAGCAGCTGCTGCTCCCCTCGCTCGACCTGGTAGAGACCGGAGGCCCACTGTCCGTCCGGGCTCAGGGTCAGCCGATCGGAACGATCCACCCCATCCCTCTGGTTGGCTGCCACCAGCGAGATCTCGCCCCTGGCAAACTCATCCCGGTAGTTGTAGGTCACCCCGCCCACCTTGTTGCGAGCCGAGAGGATGAAGGCGCTGTTGAACGGCTGGCTCATGTAGATGAAGCCGGCGCACATTGGGGTGATCTCGGGCTCATTCAACGCGAAGTCCCACGGCACTATGCGCCCGACGGGGTCGCTGCGGGCAGGGGGAATGGGATAGCCAAAGTAGGCCTCCTGGGGGGTCGCGGTCAGGCGAAACACCCCCACATCATCCAGTGACTGCACCAGATCGTTGCGGCTGTCCGACGCCCGCTGGTGTTGGTAGACGGGAGTCTGCACATCGGCATTGACACCGCCGCTCGGCGCCACCACCTCGCTGTCCAGCGCGATATTGGCCATCTCGAAGTTGGGGGTGGTGCCATTGCCGTTGCAGATGTCCGCATCCTCCTCCTTCTCCCACGCCATCGCTCGCAGGGTCATGGGAAAGCTCTCCCCCGCCTTGCGAAAGAGGGGACAACTCACGTCACCGGCCTCGCACCGCCCTTGCTCGGTCGTGATGCAGAGGCCCACCGGCCGGGTAACGAATATGCCCCCCCCTCCTGACTCTCCATCTCCAGTCCGGATTCGACGCCCGTGCCCTCATAGCGGGCCGAGACCTGCATCTGGCCGGCATCGGGATAGCGCACCCTGAGGGGCGCCTCCCCCTGGTCATCAAACGCCAGGGCCAGGGTCACAGGTGCGGTCCCCACGGCTTCATCGTTGATGATGACCTGATGGCCATAGGGGTTGTCCTGGGGCGCCACATAGTGGCTCGACAACGCCACCGGCTTGGTCACATTGGCGAACCCAGGTACGCAGCGCTGGGAGACGTCGTCTTTCTTCACCGCCTTGAGCAGGCCATTGAGCGGCTCGTTGGCATAGCCGTCGGGGATGGCCACCACGAAGCCGCTGTCGGCGAAGGTCAGGGTGCAGGCATCGGCGCTCGGCTCGCCGCTCCCGGCTCGGCACAGGGTTTCGCTGTAGGGTTTGGTGGCCGGCTCCGAGCTCGCCACGCCCATGGTAAGGTCACCCGGCTTGTTGCCGCGCAGCTCGACCGTGACGCTGCCCCCGCTGAAGGTGACATCGGCCCCGCCCACCCATTGACCGGCACCGCCGTTGTCTTCCAGGCTCAGGTGGACGGTGACCGGCTCGGTGATGAGCTCGCTGCAAGCCGGGTTGGCACACGCCCTTATGGTCACCTGCTCCGGGTTACAGGTCAGCCCCTGGCCGCTGTGCACCAGCTCGAAATGATCCACCAGGGTGCCCACCGGTTCGGATGCCAGCGCACACACCTCGATATTGTCGACCTCGTGAATGTTGGTTTTATCGCCAGTCGAGCCAGTCAGGGAGAGGATGAACTGCTCCGGCAGCGGCGCCTGACCCGTCTGGCTCAGCACATCGATGGGCTCAACCAGAGTCACCATGCCATTACCCGTGTCCCGTCTGACCGAGACCAGCGCCTGGGAGGGGTCACGCGAGTCATAAGTAATCTCGTAGAGATGATTAACACTCCCATTACCATCCACGGCAGGAGATAGGCACGTTTTATCCTTAGTCGCATCGTTACATGTACCGGTCAGGTAACGGTAACCCTCCTGCTCCTTGCCGGAGCCACGCAGGGCCACCGATTGCTTGAGCTGATTACCCTGGCTGTAAGAGCCACCCTCTTTGGAGAACTTGCCGTACTCATCCAGGCCTATCCCTAGCCAGCCGCCGGCAAAACCATTGAGCTTGCTCTTCTTGTCAAAACCGTAGCCGAGGGGACCGCCGAAGGCGCCGGGAACCGGGGATATGGCGGCATCAGACAAAACGAGGGCCATACCATCAGCCCCGGTTGAGGTGCCCCCGTAGGCATAGTGGTTAAAAGTGATGGTGATCAGGTTCTCTGCCGCCGGAAAGTGCCAGAGATAGGTGCTGGAGGTGGCCTGTTTTTTAACATCCTCCGTCAGGCGCAGGCGTCCGTTGACAATCGCGGGAGTAAAGCTGCCGTTACTGACCTTGCTCACCCAGTTTTCGCTGAGGGCGCCGGAAAAATCGTCCCGATAACAGGTCAGTTCCGGCTCGGGTTCGGGTTCCGGCTCGGGATCCGGGCCACCGGTCCAGGAGGAGTCCACCTCATAAATGATCTTGCTGCCCGCCTTGAGGTTGAGGTTTCGCGCACTAATGCGACCTCGTAATATGGTCTTGTTTTCAAAGTTGGCATCCCCCTCGACATAATAGGAGCCGGCGATCTCTACCGCCGTGGTGACCGTCAGGTTGCCGCCGACATAAATATCGAGCCGCTCGCCCCCCGAAATGGTCGCCCCGCCATGCATGGAGAAGTTCCCACCGAAAAAGATCTTGATCGGTTCATCACCGATAATATTTATAGCGGCATAGGATGGGCTGTTGAAATTGCCTATATAGTAGGTCTTCCCTGCCTTGAAATTAACAACGGCATCACCTTGCAGATCCATATTCCCGATCACATAAACATCATAATCATCGGAAAAATTAACCTCACCGAACACACTCAGATTACCTATGTCCCAGCGAGTATTATCGACCTCCTTGCCATAACCGCTCTGCGTGCCCACCACCAGCTTGGGCACGGTCCAGTCGGCGATGGTGTGCTGCTGGCTGTCGGTGGTTGACAAGATATCGGGTTTGGCCAGCGGCAGGCTGGGAACACCGGTGATTTCACATTTCCCCTCGACACAGGCCTCTTCACTCATCTCCCACTGATAGCCGTTCACCTCCTTGAAACAGACCTCTCGAGCGCTATAGCCTTCAATGCGTGACTCGCCCTGCATATAGAGGGTGCCTGCCCCGTCGGGACTCTGGGCCGGCCCCGGAAAGACATAATTACAATCTATGGCCGATGCAGAGGCGGTAAAAAGCCATAGCAATAAAGAGAGAAAGATATTTTTTCGCATTCGTCAGCTATTTCCATCCAAGGCGTCGATATCCACTCGAGATGGATATCACAAAGTCCGGACAGGCCGCCATTGACCAACAATGACAACCTGTCCGTTGAAATCAGACTCCTTCCTTGGAATTCGTAGCCGTAATAGACCGCGATGCCGACTCATCCCATGGATGAATATCATGAGGCACCACTCTCTGACTCCGTGAGAAAAACGAACCGTATGAGAATATATGTATCCCTCATCTCGCCACAGGCAAAGGCCGAGATGAGGCTGTTTAACGGCGCAGTGCTATCTCCAGCCCCTCCTATTTCCGGCCCCTGGGAAAAGCGCCACCACCTTATTCAAAAAATTCGCGGCGATAGATGATGCGATCGTTGCCGCGGCTATTGCCGAAGATGCCGATCCCGTCGAGCGTGCCAGGATCCGACAGCCAGAGCGGTTGATCCGGTTGCTGCGACAAATCGACCCGATAGGGCACCCGCAATACCTGATTAGGCGCCCCCAGCTGCAGATACGTCAGCCCCCCCTCGACCCTGGCGCGGGTCGAACCCGGCGCCATCGGCCCCAGGCCAATGTCTATGCTGCCGCCGTCAAAGGTCAGGGTCTGGCCGGCCCCCTGATAGGCCTGGTTCGGGTCGGTAAACTCATAGCCCCTCAGGTCGAGGAGGGTGCAATCATCCAGCTCATTGATCCGCCATTCCCCCTGGTAGAACTCGACCTCCTGCTTGAGGGCCAGGGGGGCGCTGCTCGCCCCCTGCTCGGCCGCCACCTTGAGACGACCATAGCGCAGATCCTGCACGCCGAGCTGACGCGCATCGCAGTTGGACTGTGCAGCACAATCCCCGGCAATGCCCGCATTCATATCCGGCGCGGCGATGAGGGTATTGCCCCCGTCCAGATCATCGACCCTCACCCCGAAGGCCAGCCGAGAGAGGGGATTTTCCGGCGCATCACCGCGCTCGAAGCGAGTGTTGGGTTGCTCTTCATCGAGCAACGCCACCCCGGCAGCCCACTCGGGAGAGAGCAGCGAGGAGATCCGCGCCGAGCGGTCCACCCCATCCTGATCGTTGGCCGCCACCATGACCACCTGACCCTTGGCAAACTCGTCACGGTAGTTGAGGGTGGTCTTCTGCTGGTGGTTGCGGGCCGACAACGTATAACCGGCGGTGAAGGGCTGTCCCATATAGGTGAAGCTGTATCCCGTGTGGGTGACGGCGTAGCACGCAGGCGTGATGACCCCATTGCTCAAGGCAAAGTCCACCGGCACGAAGCGACCGATGGGCAAGCTCCTGGCCGGAGGAATGGTGTAACCGAAATAGCCAAGTGCGGGCGGTGTCGCCGTCATCTGGAACACCCCGACCTCGTCCAGCGACTGGCTGACGAGGTTGAGGTTGTCATTGTTGTCGGCCGAGTTGCTATGGTCATAGCCGGTCGTGCCGACGGCGGCCTCCACACCGGGCTTGGGCGCCACCAGTTCGCTGCCCAGCGCAATGTCGGCCAGGACGAAGTTGGGGGTCGCCAGGTTGCCACTGCACAGATCCTCGTCATCGTCGGCCTGCCAGGCCACCCCCTGGATATGCAACGGGAAGCCTTCGCCGGTCTTTTTGAATACCGGGCAGCTGGCGTAGTCAGCATTGGTGGCATTGGCGTCGCGCACGCACTCACCCTGCGGCGCCTTGATGCAGAGCCCCGCCGGGCGGGAGACAAACTGATCCGCCCCCGTCATCACCAACCCGGCGCTATCGCCGCTGCCCTCGTGGCGGGCGTTGAGCTGCATCTTGCCCGCATCCGGGTAGTTGACCGTCAGGGTCACCTCCCCCTGGGCATCGAAGGCCAGTTCAGTGGTGGCTGCCGCCGCCTGGCTAGTGGCGACGGCACTGCCATTGACCGTCACCTTGCTACCAAATGTATTGCCATTCGGGTCTATGTAGTCGCTCCAGAAGCTGACGGGCTTGCTCACATCGGCAAAGCCCGGCACGCACTGCTGGCTGGCGTCATCTTTCTTGACCGCCTTCATCAGCACCTGCTGCGGCTTGTTGGCATAGGTATCTTGCACATCGAACAGGAAGCCGCTGTCGGCAAAGTCCAGGGTGCAGTCATCGGCACTCGGCTCGCCGCCAGCGGCCCGACACAGGGTTTCATGCAAAAATGCGGGGGTCGAGCTGGAGACACCGATAGTCACGGCGCCCGCCGTGTTGTTGCGCAGTTGCGCCGAGGTCGAGCCGTCGCTGAAAGTCACCTGATTGCCGTCGCTCCAGCCATTACTGCCGGTGCTGGGAGAGACACTCAAGGTCGCGGTGACCTGCTCGGTGACGAGCTGGGAGCAGCTCTCATCGGCACAGGCCTTGATCATCACCGTTTCCGGGTTGCACGTGAGCGCCTGACCGGAGTGACTGAGCTCGAAGTGATCGACCTTGGTCCCCTCCACCTCCTCCCCACAGGTGGTTCCGCCGAGATCCACCTTGTCAACGGCATCCTGATCGAAGTAGTAGTCACCGTTCCCGCTGATATCGATGTTGCCTCCCGTCGCCAGCGCCCCTTCGAGCGTGGCGTTACCGGCCACCCTGATGTTGCCCGCCACATAGAGGACGGCATTGATCTCGTTCTGCCCTGTGATGGAGAGATCCCCCTTCACATAGATAAAGAGATTCTCGGGCGGATTATGGAGGTTGAGCCTGGCGTTGCTCAGATCGAGGTTGTTGAAGTAGAGCCGAGCCGTCACACCGGTGGCGACAATCTCGGCCTGGTTGCCGATGCTGCCCTTGTCAAAGTCATGATCCCCAGGTGCGAAGCTGTTGCTGCCATGGCCACTACAGCGGGTTCCACTCCCCTGTTTGCTGCACACCAGATCCTCAAGGGGCGACACCAGCACGCCCGTCGGGGGCGTCATACTGGCGTTTTCCGTAGGGGGGTCGGTAAAGATATCCTTGCAGCTGGAGAAGGGGCAGATATCGGGCCAATCTCCCTCGAAGGGCTCATGGATGATCTTGCTGTTATCCGTCATGGTGACATTGACCGCCGACACGGCCCCCGTCAGCTGGGCCTCCCCGCTCATGGCCAGATCACCCGCATTCACATAGAGGATGGCGTTGAGCTTGGATTGCCCGCTCATGGTCACCTCGCCGAAGTGGTAGAACATCAGGTCGTTGGCCTTGCCGCCGGCATTGACTGTCAGGCCTTGCGCCAGGGTCAGATCACTCTTGAGGTAGAGTCTGGCCTGGTCGCCACTAGGAAATACCAAGCTGGTCCCGTAACCGCTGCGGCTGAGGTCCAATGTGTCGATCCAGTGGCTGCCCCCACTAAAGTACAGGTTCGAAAGACTCCCTACATTGAACGTTTTTACATAATGCGCCGACAGGTAACCATTGATGACGGCATTGTCGGCCGTCTCCACCGTTTGATAGAGCTTGATGGCCAGATCGCTGCGACTGCCCGCCGCCGTGATCTGACCCTGACCCGCCACTGTGAGCCCATGGACGCTCAGCGTACTCTGGCCCTGGAAGGTCATGGCACTGTTGTTCTGCACCTTCAGGTTTCTGATGGACCAATCCCCCGCAGCCATGAGCGCGCTCTGGCCACTGGCCGAGACGTTCATGGTGACGTTCTCGATGTAGCGCGGCTGGAAACTGGCCGTCCCTGTGTTGCCATTGCCCGAGATCTCCAGGCTGCTGTAGACGGTGACGCTCGCACCAGATAACTTGCCGTTGCCCGTGACGATCAGCGCGTTGGCATGGAGGTTCCCCGCCCCATAGAAACCGTTGTTGTAGTCATTCTTGATCGTCAGCGTCCTGGCATAGACGGTCGCGCCATTGAGGTTGAGCACGGCCCCCTCGGAGAGAGACAGGGTATCGAACCGATAGGTCTGGCCCGATTTCAGGGTCGCCACGCACTCACTGCCACCCCAAGATGCACTCTTGTAATCCCCTGCTGCAGGCGAGATAGCGCCATCACAAGACAGATCGCCTTGTCCGCTGTAGGAGGGAAAATCCTCGGGGTTGGCCGGGAAGTCATCGGGGTCACTGATAAATGCAAGACTGTTGAGCGGGCTGGCCAATGAGCCACTGACGTTGCAGTTGGAGACCCAGGTGCCCCCGTCCCAAGAGCCGCCGCTGTTGCAGTTGGCGTTCGACTGGATGTTCTTGCTGAGAAAGGGATAGCTGGTTCCCACCGTCGAGCTGATGATCTTGCTCTCGTTGCTCATGCTCAGCACACCGGGAGTGGCGTGACTCTGCACCGGGAAGAGAAAGGCGGCTGTGCACTGATCGGCCGCCTGTACCGAGGCCGCACCCAGCAGCATGGTGAACAGCATGGGACCCCAAAGAGGCTGTTTTGACGTCATGAATGCGGGCTCCTTGCAAGGGGTCTCACGGCGTGGTGCCATCGAAGGCCTCCGCCATCACGCTGCGGCTGACCGCAAAATCGGGGGAGGCGCCGCCGCTGTCATCCCCGCACTGACCGATACCCGTCAGTCGCCACCCCTTGGTGGTACGAGCATTGTGGTCGACGATCACCTCTGTACAACCCAGGCTGGCTCGGCAACCCGCCAATCCCAGCGCATCGGCGGGGAGATCCAGGCTGAGATCGCTGCAGCTCTGCCCCTGCCAGTGGCCGTTGGGGTAGAGGCGATAGAGCCCCATTTCGACGGCGCTCTGGGCCGCCATCAGGGCCCGCACGCCGCGCACCTCCACCGTATTCTTCTCGCTGCTGTCGAGCAGGAAGCGTCCCATGGCGGCGGCGAGCAGCCCCATGATGACGATGACAAACAGGGCGACCATGATGGCACTGCCGCCCTGGGGCGCCATGACGCGCGGGGATCTAGGGGACATTGAGCTGCTCCAGCGTGTGGTTGAAGAGCACCCGCTCACCGCCGCGCTCCACCTCCAGTCGCAGCCCCACCTCGCTCTCGTTGAAGGCCCCCTCCTCCCGATAGAAGTAATAGGAGTGAGGACGGAGATGCTCCGCCATCAATACGCCCTTAGGCAGCGACTCGCCGATGGTGGTACTGGCCCGGGTCAGGGTGGTGCCCGTCACGCAGTAGCGCACCTGCTCACGGGCAAAATAGACGCGGCTGGCGGGGGAGAAACCATCCAGTCTCGGGTCGTCGTCCGGGGTGACGTAGTGGATGGTCTGCGCGCCGGATACGGGGGGGGTCATCACCTGCTTCACCTGCACGACGCAGCGGCCATAGTCGCACCCCTCCAGCAAGGGCTCAGCCGTGTTGGACACAGGCACAGGAAACACCACCAACTTGTCCCCTGTCTTGACGGCGTTCTCATCGACGCCCAGTGGGTTGGCCGCCGAGGCCGGCGTCGCCATCACCAGGGCCAGTGTCGATGTGCTGCCTGACACGGCGAGGTTAAGGGCAAGATAACGGCTGGCGGTGGCGATGGGCCAGAAGCGCAGACAGGCACCCTGTTCCAGGGCGCCGCCCCCTTCGTCCTCGATACGCAGCGAGCCGGGCACGGCGTCGCGCACCTCGCGATTGAGCCGCTCCAGGGCGAAGCGGGCATCGCTCATCAGCTGCTCACGGCGGCTGGCATCCCCGTAGATCTGGGTGCCTATGCCGATAAACTGGCTGGCGAAGGTGGCCATGACCCCGAGCAGCAGGATCACCATCACCAGCTCCACCAGGGTAAAACCGCAGGCACGAGCCGGGTTGGCACCGAGCGAGCGGGATCCAGGGGCGGCGCGATGGACGGATTTCGGTTTGCCCATCAGTAGTTCCCCCGATAGACGCTGAAGTCGAGCACGGTCTCATCCGGCAGCATCACCTGCAGATCGATCCGCTTGCCTATTGAGCAGGGCGCAGCGCAGCTCTGGAAAGTGCCATCCTGAAAATCGACGCCAGTCACCGCAATCTTCACCCGGTAGTTGCGATACTCCTCATCCCTGATCAGGTTCCCCTGCCGGGTAAATGTATTGGCCGCCACCCAGTTGCCCGCGGTATCGAAATCGTCCACGTCGTTGTAGGCATAAGGGGCGAGCCCCACCTCATCGGGATCCGGGCCATAACTGCTCGAACAAGGGGGTATGGTGACGCCCGCCATGGTCTCGCCGCAACGGTAGCGGCCGCCGTTATGATCCGAGTATTCATCGAAGGATTTTTGCAGTATCTCCCCGAGCAGCCGCTGGGCCAGCTGGGCGGCGCGCACCTGCTGCACCGGATCCACGGCGCGGGGGGCCTGGTTGATCAGCAGGCCGAGGATCCCGGTCAGCGCCACCGACAGCAGCACTATGCCGACAATCAGTTCGATCAGGGTGAAGCCCCGGGCGTGCTTAACGGAGGGCATGAACATATCCTTCCGCCTCAATGCGCAGCCGGGCGATCTCGCTGCCACCACTCACCGCAAGGTCGCAGCCGCCAGCACAATCACCCAAAGGGCGACCCGTCGACTCATCAAAGGTCAGGACCAGGGGAGATAGCTGGATACCGCCAGTGGCGGTCACGACCCGCCCCTGGCGCAGCGCGTCTGGATGCCAGCCATCGATCCCCCCCGTGGCAGCACAGTCCCCGGTCTGGGTCAGGTGAGCGAAACGGTTGGCCTCCACCACCAGCTGGGTGCAGCGACCCACCCCTTCGTGCATGTTCATGGTCTGCACCAGCCGCAGCCGGGTCACCAACTCATCCCGCAGGGTATGGGTTTCAAAGCCGCCTTTGCCCAGCCACTTGGGCACGGCAAAGGCGGCCAGAATCCCGAGCAACAGGATCACTATGACCAGTTCAATCAGGGTAAAACCTCTGTGCATCTGACTCTCTCATTGAAAAGAAAGGCGAGGCTTTTGGCCTCGCCTGACACTATCAGTTACAGCCAGCCAAAGTAGTGGAAGCGGCGGAAGTTTCTGATGCTGCGGTGTAGTTCACGGTGCACTTGGAGCTGCTGGTCGAGAAGACGTAAGCGCTGCCGGAGACTTGGCCACTCCAGGAGCCGTCAATGGTGACCGCGTTTTTGATACCCGTATCGGTTGCGGCCGGGTAGCCGTATACGACATCAATGCTGGTGCCATCGCTGCTGTCGATCGCACCGGAAGCCTCGCGCTCGATGCCTTCGAGCGCAGCCTTGCTGTAGACCAGCTGAGCCGAGCTGCTCACTGCGGCCTGTACCCCTTGGGCCGCAGCTACCTTGGCATCATCCTGCAGATTCAGGAACTTGGGTGCGGCGGTGACCGCCAGAATACCCAGGATGATGATCACGATAACCAGTTCGATCAGGGTAAAACCCGCTTGCTTCTTCATGTTTACTGCCCTCTTTGGATAATGAAATCAGTTGATATTGGTGGTCACCTGACCGGAGGCCGGTCGGTAACTGAAACTCATGTATGCGTCCGTGCTCCCTTGCGGGTCCTGGTACTGCCCATCACTGCCCTTACTCAGACTATTGACCAGGTAGTAGCGGCAGACGGAGTCGAGGCCGTTGCTGGATACGGTGGCATAGTATTTCAGGTCATTACCACTACCGCGCACCTCGCTGAAGCTGGCGGTAGCCTTGGGGGGATTTTGCAACAATCCGTCCCAAATTCGCAGACAGCGTTCAGCCGTCAGATTGGCCGGGTCGACGTCGGTCGCCCCGCTCCCCGTGTCCATGGGATAGCCGGGAGAGAGCTCCCCATTGGCTACCTGGCTGTCGGTGGGGGTGGTCAGGTAGAAGCGGGTACCGTCATAGAGCACGGTATTGCGCGCATCCTGCTTGGCACGCCCCTCGGCCTCCCACTGGGCCCGCACCAGGGAAACGGCCGTAGCATAACCGCCCGATACCCCTTCGACACTCGCTTTTTTCGCCTCGTTGGTGACATCGAGAAAGCGCGGCAAGGCGGTCGCCGCCAATATGCCCAGGATGACGATGACGATGACCAGCTCGATCAGCGAGAAGCCCGCGGCGCCTCGCGGCAGGCTCGGGCCTGTGGTGAATACTCTGGGCTTGTGATATGTCATGGCTCCTCCATCAGAAGCGATATTGTTTCATGTAAAGATAATAAAATCATGCGGTTCCATGCTAATCATCAAGCTGCCGTTAAGGTGGCGCCTCATCATGCCAGGGGCGAACCGAACCATCGGCGAAGCGATAGTGCAGCCAGTGCGTCTCGCTGCCGATGAGGCAGCCATCCACTCTTCCCCAAAATTGCAGTGGCAGACGACCCGGCTGCACCTCCCCCATGATGCCTTGCCACAACTGCTGGCAGTTGCGAGATGGCGTGGTCAGAGGCACCACGCCGAGGGGCCAGCCCCGCTCGTCAAACTGCCAGCCCAGCCCCTCGGCATGGAGCAGGTCCGGCCTGCGCTCGTCGAGCCAGCGACCATGGAGGCGCTGCACCCGTTCGGCGAACTGCTGCCCCATCAGGGTCAGCTGGGTGGCCAGCGCCTGTTCGCGCTGGTGGCCGTAACCGCCCACCAGGGTGGCAACAAGCACCAGCAAGACCAGGATGGCGGCCAGCAACCGGTAACCCGACAGCCAGCGGGCATCCTGCTCTCCCTGGCGGCTCATGGTTCGGTCCCCTGACTCACCGGCCACCCCGCAGCGCGCCCATCCTTCCCCGCCATGGCGAGAGGGTGAAGATGCCCTGTCCTACCGTGGCTCACCGGCCACCTCTTACCGCGTCCATCCTGTCCCGCCATGGTGAGAGGGTGAAGATACCCATCCCGATTGCCGCAGCCACTCACCGGCCACCCCGCAGCGCGCCCATCCTTCCCCGCCATGGCGAGAGGGTGAAGATGCCCTGTCCTGTCGTGGCTCACCGGCCACCTCGTACCGCGCTCATCATGTCCCACATGGGGGTGAATATACCCAGCGCCAGCACCAGCACCATGACCGCCACTATGCCGATCAGGATGGGTTCGATGCGGGCGGTGAGGCTCTTGAGATCGTAATCCACCTCCCGCTCGTAATACTGGGCCGCCTCGTGCAACAGCTCGTCCACCTGACCCGTCTCCTCCCCCACGGCGATCATCTGCATCACCAGGGGGGTAAACAGGGTACTGGCGCCGGCGGTGCGCTGCAGGCTCTCGCCGCGCTCTATGCCGCCGCGCATCTCGCGGATCCGCTCGCTCATGTAGGCATTGTCCACCGCCTCGGCCACCAGGGTCAGCGCCTGGTTGAGGGGAACCCCGGCCCTGAGCATCATGGAGAAGCTGCGGGCGAAACGCGCCAGCAGGGATCTATCTATGATGGATCCGACGATGGGCAGCCTCAGCTGCCATCTGTGCCAGCGCAACTGGCCGCCAGGGGTACGCACCCAGTGGCGCCAGCCCAGCGCCCCAGCCACCAGCCCGACCAGCAGCAGCCACCAGTAGTGGACGAAGAAGTGGGAGGTGGCCAGCAGGATCCGGGTGGCCAGAGGCAGTTCCACCCCAAACTTGGCGAACATGTTGGCGAAGACGGGGATCACCATGATGTTGAGGATCACCATGGCAATACCGATGGCGACCATCACGAAGAGGGGATAGCGCATGGCGGCCTTGATCCGCTTGCGGGTCTCCAGCTCCAGATCGAAGTAGTTGGCGAGCTGCAGGAAGGCCTCTTCCAGCTGACCCGTGTTCTCCCCGACGTGGATGATGGCGATAAACAGGCTGCTGAATACCTTGGGATGGTTCTGCATGGCGCTCGACAGCGGCCGACCATTGCCCAGATCCTCCCCCAGCTGGTGCAGGGCCCGCTTGAGCGCCTTGCTGTGGGCACTCTCCTCCAGCCCGGCGATGGCGCGCAGTATGGGCACACCGGCCCGGGTCAGGGCATACATCTGGCGGCTGAACACCACCAGCTCCTCCAGTTGTACCTTGGGCTCGAACAGCTGGGAGAGATTGATCTCCCCCCCGCCGGCACGCCGCTCCCGCAATTCGGTGGGCATGATGCCGCGTCGCATCAGGCTGTCGGCGGCGGCCAGCTCGCTCGCCGCCTCCAGCACACCGCTGACCGCCTTGCCGAGCTTGTCGCGGCCCTTGTATGCAAAATTCGCCATGGTTTAACCCAGATCCTCGGCCAGACGCAGCACCTCATCCACCGAGGTGATGCCACGGCGGGCATAGTCGAGGGCAGCCAGGGCCAGGGGTCGGTAGTGGGGATGCTGACGCGCCGCCCTGGCGAAGCCTTCGGCATCGTTGCGACGCAGGGCATCCATCATGGGCTGATCCAGCTCCAGCAGTTCGTAGACCCCGAGCCGGCCACGGTAGCCGGTGAAGTTGCAGCTCTGGCAACCGCGCCCCTTGTGATAGCCGTGCTGACCCGGCGCCTCGCCGGAGAGGGCGGTAAGCCAGCTCGTCTGTCCCTCGTCCGGGGCCTTGGGCTCGCTGCAGTGTTCGCACACCCGGCGCACCAGACGCTGGGCCACCACGGCGCGCAGGGCACTGGCCACCAGATAGCCGGGCGCCCCCATGTCGATGAGGCGCAAGGCACTGGTGATGGCGTCGTTGGTATGCAGCGTGGTCAGCACCAGGTGACCCGTGATGGCGCCGCGCAGGCCTATCTCCACCGTCTCGTTGTCACGCATCTCCCCCACCAGCAGGATATCCGGATCCTGACGCAGGGTGGTTCTCAGCACCTGGGAAAAGGTGAGCCCTATCTTGGGGTTGACCTGCACCTGGTTGATGCGGGGCAGTCGGTACTCTACCGGGTCTTCTACCGTGATGATCTTCTGGCTCGCCTCGTTCAGCTCCGACAGCGCCCCGTAGAGGGTAGTGGTCTTGCCGCTGCCGGTCGGGCCCGTCACCAGTATCATGCCGTGGGGCCGATGGAGCTGACGGCGAAAGCGCGCGAGGATATCGGGGGGCATCCCCGTCTCCTCGAGGGTGAGGATGCCGCCGCTCTGATCCAGCAGACGCATCACCACGGACTCCCCGTGCTGCACCGGCATGGTCGACAGTCGCACGTCCACGTCCCGGCCACGCACCTTCATGGCGAAGCGCCCATCCTGGGGCAGCCGCTTCTCGGAGATGTCGAGCCCCGCCACCAGTTTCAGGCGCAGCACCAGGGCCTGGGCGATGCGCACCTCGTTCAATATGTTCTCGTGCAGCACGCCGTCGATGCGCTGGCGGATACGCAGCACCTTCTCGTCTGGCTCTATGTGGATATCCGAGGCCCCCACCTGCACCGCGTCCTCGAACAGGGAGCGCAGCAGCTTGGCCACGGTCGCCTCCCCCTCGCTTTCGGTCGCCAGGTTGCTGGATCCCAGCTCGAAGCCGGCGTCCTGATACTCCTCGTGCAGCTGCTCGGCGAAGCTCTCTATCTCGCGGGTACGGCGATAGAGGCGATCGAAATAGTCGAGCAACTGCCCCTCCCGGGCCACGGCGAGGCGCATCTCCCGGGGGCGCAGCAGATTGGCGATGGCATCCAGGGCGCTGAGATCGGCGGGATCCGACATGGCCACCGTCACCTCGTGCTCGTTCTGGTTGACCGCCAGGGCGCGATAGCGACGGGCCTGCACCTCGGGCAGAAGGGCCACCGCCTTGCCGTCTATGGTGAGGTTGTTGAGATCGAAGAAGGGCACCCCGAGCTGGCGCGCCAGGAATTGCAGCAGCTGCACCTCGCTGATGAAGCCCAGATCGATGAGGGTGGTACCCAGCTTGTGGCCGGTCTGGCGCTGCTGTTGCAGGGCGAGTTGCAGCTGATCGTCCGAGACGATCTGCTCTTGCACCAGCAGATCGCCGAGGCGCATCTTCAATCTCGGTTGTGCCATGGAAACTCCGTGTTATGGGGTCGACGCCGTGGCGTCGTCCCGATCGAATCGGTTGTCGCGGCCCCACAGGACCGCGGTCAGGGACCCAGTTGCGCCATACGCTGGCCGAGCCACTCCTGGGAGGCATCGCCAAGAGAGATGCCCGGTGCAGCCTAGGCGCCTTGCTCAGGGACAGGGCTCAGGTTCAGGGACCCAGTTGCGCCATACGCTGGCCGAGCCACTCCTGGGAGGCATCTCCGAGAGATGCCCGGTGCAGCCTCGGCGCCTTGCTCAGGGACAGGGCTCAGGTTCAGGGACCCAGCTGCGCCATGCGCTGGCCGAGCCACTCCTGGGAGGCGTCGCCAAGGTTGCCGTGCAGCAGGGCGTTGCGATAGGCATCCTTGGCGCGCTGGCCATGGCCCTGGCCATCTTCCGCGATGCCAAGGCCGAGCCACCAGCGGCCCTGATCCGGCTGCACCCGCAGCAGCCGGACATAGAGCTCGGCCGCCTCGGCGTTGTGCCCCAGCTCCTGGCTCAAACCGGCCCAGGTCGCGTAATAGTCGAGGTTGCTGGCCAGGGGGGGCTGGGCGCCACCGAGCCAGGCGAGGGCCCCCTGCTTGTCCTCCTCGGCCAGGGCCAGACGGGCCCGCAGCAGGCGAAAATCCGCCTGGGTCGGCTGGCGGCGAATACCCTCCTCCAGCAGGGCACTCGCCTCGGCGAGGCGCCCCTGACCATAGAGCAGCCCTGCCAGTTGCTGCCGGGCCTGCTCGTTGTCCGGCGTCTGGCGAAGCAGGGCCGTGTACTGGGCCTCGGCCTCGTGCAGCTCGCCCTTGACCAGGGCCGCGTTGGCCTTGCGCTCGCTCAGGACGGCGAGCTCGGCCGGACTCAGTTCTACCGTCTCGATCTTGAGGGAGGCCCGCCGGCGCGGCGCGGCGACCGGCTCGGGCACGGTGGCCTCCTGCTCGGCGGCAAGCTCGGCATAGAGATCCGGTTGCAGTTCGGCATCGCTCGGCTCTCGCTCCTGCCACTGCGGCTCATCCATCTCTTCGCGATCCGCCGCCTCGTCTGTCTGTGCCTGCGCCAGGGGGGCTGGGCTGGCCGCCCGCACCGAGGGCACCGCCGCTGCCTGGGCCGGGGCATCAGCCGACGGGCCCGGCGCTGGCGCAGCCTCTGCCGCCTCTGCCGCCTCTGCTGGCGGGAGTGCGGCTGGCTGCGCCTGCACGGGTTCGCCGCCGGGCGATGGCGCCGGGGACAGGGCGGCCGTCGTCATCTGGACCCTCTCCTGCTGCTGTTGCCAATAGAGCCAGCTGCGCCAGCTCAGGATGCCGAGGGCCAGGCCGCAGATCAGGGTGAGCAGCAGCATCCACCAGCCCTGTCCCCTGGGGGGGGCCACATAGACGGCGGCGGCCTCGCCACTGCCCTGACGACGTTCGAGATCGGTCAGCATCTTGTTGATCACACTCACAACCTGACTCCTGCCCGTTGCATGAAAAAGAGGGTATCGCGCATCCTGTTCATGGCCAGAGCCCATAGAGCAGGGCCGCGGCCAGCATCAGGAGCAGTGGCCACCAGCGCCCTCGCCAGGGACGGCTGACATCCTCGGTATCCCGGATGGCGAGCCACACCTGGGCGGGCAGGATCCGCCGTCCCCCCTCGCCGTAGCCCACCATGAGACTCTTCTGAGCCAGCACGTTGAGGAGGCGAGGAATGCCGCGGGAGGCGCGCCACAGCAGGCGCTGGGCCGCCCTCGACAAGAGGGGGGCACCGCGATAGCCGGAGACGTGCAGCCTGTGCTCCAGATAGGCCCGCGCCTCGTCCAGCCGCAGGGGACGCAGGGCATAGGAGAAACCGATGCGCTGGCGCAGCTGCCGCAGATGAGACTTTCCTAGGCGCACATCCAGTTCCGGCTGGCCGAACAGCACCACCTGCAGCAGCTTGCTTGCCTCCGTCTCCAGGTTGCCAAACAACCGGATCGCCTCCAGGGTCTCATCCGGCAGGGCCTGGGCCTCGTCGATCAGCACCACCACTCGAAAGCCCTGCTGGTGCAGACCGATGAGGTGGCGATGGATCCGGTCCGTGATGTCCAGCTCGCTGCCCTGCGCCACCGCCAGACCCAGCTCCAGGGCCAGGGCGATGCGCAGCTCCGCCGGAGTGAGATGGGGGTTGGGCAGCCAGGCGAGTCGCACCGGCTGCTGTTCGGAGCCGAGCTCGGCGAGCAGCTTGCGGCAGAGCAGGGTCTTGCCCGTGCCCACCTCGCCGGTCACCTTGATGAAGCCCTCCCCCTGGGCCAGCGCCCAATGCAGCACCTGGAGCGCCTCCTCGTGGGGCGGCAGGCCATAGTAGAAGCCGGTGTTCGGGGTGAGGGCGAAGGGAGGCTCCCGCAAACCGAAATGGTTCAGGTACATGGTGCCTCCCCTCTGGGTCGTGACGGCGGCTGAACGCTCGGCATCACGCCTCACCGATCCTGGGACGGGTACCATTTATCCAGCAACTCGGAGGAGCGTTGCAGCTCTTTTTGCCAGGTATCCTTGTTCACCACGGTCGGCTTGAGCAGGATCACCAGCTCCACCTTGCGGGTACTCTCGCTGCGGTTGGTGAAGGCCTCGCCGACCCAGGGGATGTCGCCGAGCAGGGGTACCTTGCTCACTATCTCCTGCTGCTTGGTTTCCATCAGGCCGCCGATGACGATGATGTCGCCGTCATCGGCCTGCACCACGGTATCGGACTCGCGGATCGAGCTCTTGGCCAGGGGCAGCACCAGCGGATTGGCGGTGCCGACGCTGATGGTCTTCTGCTGCTCCTCTGTATCGATGACCGAGGGGTGTATGTGCAGCAAGACCCTGTCCTGCTCGTCGATCTGCGGCGTCACGTCCAGGGCGATGCCCGAGAAGAAGGGGGTCAGCTCCACATTCGGGTAGACCTGATCCTGGTTGCTGCTGCTGGTGATGGTGGTGGAGGCATCGGTGACGAAGTATTCGTCCGTGCCGACCTTGATCACCGCCTTCTGGTTGTTGGTGGCCGTCACCCTGGGGCTCGACAGGGTATTCACGTCCCCCTGGGTCTTGAGCAGGTTGACCGCCACGTCAAAGTTGCCGTCGGACATGGTGAAACCGGCGCCGCCGCCCAGAGCCTTGAAGATGGTGTTGGTGCTGGCGGCGACCGTGTTGCTGACCAGGCTGCCGATGCCGGTGACCCCCTTGCCGCCGCCATCCCAGGTCGCGGAGAGACCATTCCAGTCCACCCCCTGCTCGTAGCCTTCATTCAGGGAGACCTCCAGGATGCGGGCCTCCAGCACCACCTGGCGCTTGAGGTGCGATTCGGATTGGTTGAGGAATTCCCGTACCGCCTTGAGCTCCTTGGGATAGGCGCGCAGGGTGACCAGGCCCGCCTGGGGACTGGTGATCACGGCGCGACCTTCCCCCTTGCCGATCAGGGTCTGCAGGGACTCCTTGAGATCGGTCCAGTAGTCGGTGTCGGTGTCCGTCTCTATCTGGGTGCCGTTCTGGCTGTTGATGGAGGATGAGCTGCCGTTGTTGCTCGAGCCGTTCTGGCTGTTGTTGCTGAAATTGTTGTTGCTGTTGGGGTCATTGGCGGTTACCCCCCCGGTGCTGATGGCGGTACGGGACTGGCCACGGCGCGCCATCATCAGGTAATTGACCGGAATGGTCTCGGTGCGCAGCCCGGCCGGGTAGATGTGATAGACAGGCCCCTTGCGCTGCACGTCGAAGCCGTACATCTCGGCCGCCACCGACAGCACCTCGGGCAGGGTCATATCCTTGAGCTCCAGGGAGATGAGGCCGGCCACCCCGGGATGGACCGCCACGCTGTAGCGGGATCCCTTGAACAGGGAGCCGAAGAAGTCGACTGCCTCCACGTCATGGGCGGCGATGCGCAGCCGCTTCTCCGGCATGGCGCTGGGCGCGAGCGGGCGATTGAGCGCCAGCAGCTCGTTTTGCACCGAGCTTGGCACCGCCAGCGCCTGGGCCTGAGCGTTGCGCTGCTGTTCGAGGCGCGCATCGAGCAGCGCGTCCTTGGCCGAGGTAGGCTCAGGGTGGCGATAGCTGGTACAACCTGCAGCCAACAAGGCGAGGGAGAGTAAACAGAGTCGATGTGTTTTCATGAAATGATGGTGCCCTGGAATATGATTCGATGCGAGGTGGCGCACGGCGCCGACATGGTGATGGCGCGCGTCACTGCACTATGCCGCCGGCAAACAGTGGTAACCGCAGGCGCTTGCCGCCCTTGTCGAGCAGCACGGCATCGGCGTCTATGCCGACCAGCTGGTAGCCGTTGACCCGCTCGCCTATCCGGTAGCTCTGTCCGTTCAGCACGGCCCGCGCCGGGCCATTGCCCAGCATGATGCTCTGCAACTTGGGCAGGCCCCGTTCCTGGGGAGCCTTGGCGCTGCCCGCCACCCCTTCCAGGGGCAGGGTCGGATCCCGCAACACCTCAGCCTGGGCGAGCGGCGACAATAAAAAGATAAACATCAATAACTTAACCACGGATAAACTCCCTGCTCGTACTCAAGGTGTATATCTCCATCTCCACCTGTGCGCCGGGGTGAGCCTGCACCCGGTAATCGAACAGCCGCCAGTAGAAGTGACGCGGCAAGGCCTCCAGCGCCTTGAGATACTGGTACACATCGAAATAGCTCCCCTCCAGCTGAAGGCGGATGCCGTGCTTGAACAAGTTATTACTCTGCTCCCCCGCCATCAAGGGGGTGGGCGCTATGCTGGTCAGGGCCACCATGTGCAGACGGGAAGAGCCCGCCAGCAGGGTCTCCAGCACGGCAGCCATCTCGTCGGCCGGGATCAGATCCACCATCTGGGCCTTGAGATCCCCATCGAGGCGGGTCAGCTGCCGATCGACGTCGACGAGCTGATTACGTACCCCCAGGTTGGGATCCCGGTTGAGCCTGGCCTGCTTGCCCTGGTTCTCGAGCCCCATGATCTCCAGATCCCGCTGGGCGGTGACCAGGGCCTGTCTGTCTTGCAGCAAGCGGGCCTGGGCCCCTTCCAGCCAGCCGTAATAGAGGACGGCGAACACCAGGGCGAGGCCGGTCAGCAGGATCAGCACCCGCTCGCGCGGACTCAGGGCGGCGACCCGATCACCATATTGTTGCCAATGGGCTCTCATCAAGGGGTCTCCCGCGCGATACCGCTCAATTGAAATTGCAGCCGTCCCGCCGGATCACGGCTCAGGGTCAGCTCACCAAACTCTTTTCCCGCCAGGGTCGGCATCTGCTTGAACCGGTTGACCCAGGCCGGCACGTCCTGACTGCTGCGCGCCACCCCGGCCAGGTTGATGTGGCCCTCGTTGATCTCGATACGCTCCAGGGCGAGCCTGTCGCTGGCCAGACGAGCCAGATCCGACATGAGCCCGGCATAACCCTGGGATTTTTGCAAAGAGAGGCTGCCGAGCTGACGCATCAGTGCCCGCTTGGCGTTCAATTCGTCACGCTTTTCCGCCAGTTGGCGTTGCAGCGCCTCGTCGGCCTGATGACGGGCCAGGGCGGCATCGAGGCGCTTGGCCTCGCCGCGCTGCACATCCAGGGCCAGCCGCACCTGGGCCAGCTCACGGCTGACCCCCTGCTGTTGCCAGAGCGTCCAGCCCCCAAGCCCGACCAGCAACAGGGCGAGCAGACCCCAGACCAGCAGCATCTGGGGCAGGCTGGCCCACTGGCGGCGCGGGTGGAATTCGGCGCCGTAGAGGTTGAGGGTGCGTTTCATCACGGCCTGACTCATTGCTGACCTCCCAGGGCGGCGCCATAAGCAGGGAGATATTCGACCCCGGCCAGCACCGCCTTGTTGGCCATGGCGGAAACGGGCAGGGAGAAGGTCTGTTCCATGTGACGCACCAGGGTGCCGATGAAGGGGGAGGCGATGGCCAGTTGCAGAGCCCCGATCTCCGGCAGCTTGAGCTGGCCGCTCAGGTAATCGAGGGAGCGCTGGATCTCCAGCATCAGGCTGTCGAGCTGCTGGGGATCTGGCTCATGCTCGCCGGTCAGGGCAGCGAAACCGCGCAGCTGGCGAGAGAAGCAGAGTCCGCCCCGGTGGAACACCAGCAGTTGCAGATCCTGCCCCTTGGCTTGCCACAGCAGCATGCGCACCCGGCTGTCAGCCTCCTGGAGGGGGATCAGCGCCAGCTCGTCGTTCTGGATCGCCTCCAGCCTCGCCACGGCATTGATGGCCTCCGCCACCAGCTTGATCCGGCTCTTGGGCACGCAGACCACATTGATGCGCGCCTGACCGGCAGGGGGGGTCGGCAGGTCCACATAATCCATTGCCAGTTGCATTACCGGCTCGCTGACGTAATCTTTGACCGCCCAGGGCAAGGCCCCGGCCATCTCGGCCTCGGGCACGGCAGGTTTGTCTATCTGTACCTGCTGGCAGAGATTGGCGGCCAGGGCAACCCGCACCCGGGACTTGGCGAGGCCATGGCGCGCGAACAGCTCGGCAATGGCGCTCGGCCACTCCTGCTGGCTATTGATGCGGCGACTGGCGAAAATGGGGGGATCCATGAGCGCGGCCAGCATGACGCTGTCCTGAGACAGCAACAGACCGACCAGACGCCCCTTGGGCTTTGCGGAAAAAAAGGACGTCATAGCCATCGATACCTGACCGCAAGAAAGGAAATTAGTTTTAACATGAACAGCGGGTTAGCCTCTAGATAAATGACGAACGCACAAGGCAGGGTCTCCTCACCTCTGCACGCCATCAGCCATCCTTTGCTAATAAAATTCGGGGTCAGCCTCTGGTGCAAACGCGACGACTTGATCCACCCGCAGATATCGGGCAACAAGTGGCGCAAGCTCAAATACCAGTTGCTGGATGCCAAGAAGCAGGGCAAGACACGCCTCCTCTCATTTGGAGGGGCCTACTCAAATCATATTCATGCCCTGGCAGCAGCCGGGTTTCAAACCGGTCTGCGTACGGCGGGCATTATACGCAGTGAACCCTCCGCCGTCAGTAATTCAACACTGAAAAATACCCAAAAATGGGGTATGGATCTCATTTTTGTGGATCGACAGAGCTACCGTCGCCGCCAAGATCCCCACTGGCTGGCCCAGTTCCAGGCACCGGATACCCTGATCATTCCCGAGGGGGGCAGTGCCCCCCTGGCTCTGCCCGGGGTCGCCGAACTGGTGGACGAGATGCCCTTCTCGCCGGACCTCTGGGTACTGCCCTGCGCCAGCGGCGGCACCCTGGCGGGGCTCATCTCGGGCAGGCGGGAGGGCCAGCGGATCCTCGCCATCGCCGTGCTCAAGGGAGCCGGTTTCATCCGTGATGAGGTGTGCCGCCTCTATCCGGCCGCCGCCCTTGATCCTCACTGGCGCATCGCCCTCGACCACCATGATGGCGGCTACGCCAAGTTCAGCCCGGCGCTCTGGCACTGGGTGCAACAGTTCAGCGCCGAAACCGGCCTGCCGCTGGAACCCATCTACAGCGGCAAGGCGATGTGGGGCCTGTTTCGCGAACTGGCTGCCGGGCGCATCCCCAGGGGTAGCCGCATCGTCTTCCTCCACACCGGCGGCCTGCAGGGGTTGGCCGGGCTCAGGGAGCAGGGGCGGATCTGAGCGCCTCAGGGCGGGCCATGGGCTCGGGCTCGCTGAACCAGGGCCCCTGACCGCCATAGACCCCCAGGTGGCGCAGCATCTTCCACTCCTCCTGGCTCTCCACCCCCACGGCGATCACCCTGGCCTGGGTATTGGCGCAGCCCCCCACCAGGCTGCGCACCGCCATCTGGTTGACCTGGCGGCTCTGGATCTCCCGCACCAGGCTGGGGTGCAGCCGCAGGAAGTTGATCTCGAACTCCTTGATGTACTGGGTGCTGACCACGTCCTGAC
Source organism: Aeromonas sobria (assembly GCF_050266975.1). Taxonomy (GTDB): domain Bacteria; phylum Pseudomonadota; class Gammaproteobacteria; order Enterobacterales; family Aeromonadaceae; genus Aeromonas; species Aeromonas sobria_B. The sequence goes on along the minus strand of NZ_JBKISU010000021.1, from coordinate 16,653 downwards.
CCGCGTGGTCGATGGCCAACTGGCAGCCCAGCATGCGCAGCGAGCGCAGCGGCCGCTTGAGGGCCTCGTAGTGGCGGGTGACCTGGGCCTCGGAGAGCTGCAGCACCAGGCGCTCGTTGGTCCTGCGCGGCAACTGGAACAGGGCGAAGAAGAGCCAGCGCTGGAACTCGCGATTGAGCAGGCTCTGGGCGCACAGGTTGAGGGTGATGGGGGGACTCGTCTCGTCGCTCCCCCGCAGCAGCAGCAGGGTCTGCTCCGTCACCAGCCGATCCAGGGGCAGCAGCAGCCCCGTCTTCTCGGCCATGGGAATGTAGACCCCCGCCTGCAGGGGCCGCCCCTGCTCGTCCAGGATCCGGGTCACTATGTCCTGCTGGATGACGGGCGCCCCCTGATCCTGCTGCACCCCCTGGCGGTAGAAGTCGATGCCCCGCTCCTCCAGCCGGCGGCTGAGCAGGCTGCGCCAGCGCACCGTGCCCTTGCTGCTCGGCTCCAGGCTGAGGCGTTTCTCGTAGAGGAACCAGCCGCTGTGGCCCTGCAAACGGGCGCTCTTGAGGGCCAGTTCGGCCTCCTCCTGCACCTTGAGCAGGCTGTCGTTGGCCTGATAGCAGACGGCGCCGATGAACACGGCCGTCTCCGGGTTGACCCCCTGGGGCCAATGGAGCCGTTGCAGGCTCTTGAGCAGCTGACCGGCCCCGTCCACCATCTCGCTCTCGGCCATGTTGGGCAGCAGCACGGCAAAGGCCTGACCGCCGTAGCGGGCCTGCAGGGCGCCGTTGTGCTTGCGCACGAAGGTGCCGATGGAAGCGCTCGCCTCCTGCAGCAGCTCCTGCACCTGGCGGGCATCCTCCTCGGCGTCGAACTCCTCCAGGCAGGCCAGCTCGATGAGCAGCACGCCACCGCTCATCACGTTCGCCTCCATGATGGCGCTCTCCAGCCTGTTGTCGAAGAAGAGGCGGTTGCCTATGCCTATGTCCTTGTCGACAAAGGCATTGCTGCGGATGAAGTTGTCGAAGCGGCTGCGCTCCTTGCGGGCATCGGCCAGTTCGGCAATCAGCTTGTCGAGGGCGCTGCTGGCGGAGACGGGCCACTCCTCGGCCGGATCGTGGGCGAGCTTGGCCAGCTTGCCATCCAGAATGAGCTGGCCGCGCAGGGCCAGCAGCTCGGCGCCCCGCAGCTGCAACCGCAGCCAGCGAATGGAGTACCAGAGCCCGAACACCACGATGAGGATGCCAAGGGAGATGCCGGACATGGCCTGGATCGAATACTCGAACTCCTTGAAGGGGCGTTCGAGCTTGAACTCGGCCACCAGGCCGGGCTGGCGGGAGAGCTGGCGCTGATAGGGGATCAACAGGCTCTCGTCCTCCTGATACTGGACGTCGCGAAACCAGTAGATGCGCTGCTTGCCCTGATGCACCTCCAGCTCGACCACGCGGGCCGAGCGCAGCAGGGTCGGCAGCCAGCGGGTGAGATCCCTCTGGTCATCGGCCACCTCCAGCTGCTTGTCGAGCACCTCCACCAGGGAGCTGACCTTGTTCTGCTGCAACTCGAAGCCGAGCTGGCGAAAACTGAATACCCCCCCCAGCAGCACCATGGCCATGGCCGCGATCACGCACAAGGTGATGAAGGAGACGAGTTGTGTGGTGAGTTTCATGGGCCTTCCGTATGCACCAACGTCCGTGTTGACTCATGGTAACAGCCGGACCCATGGCCGCCTATGGACAAGGATCCCACTGCTGAGATTAAGGGCGCGAGCATAATCAATCGCGGTGGGAATACCAAGGCGATTGGGGATGACCGGATGGGGGGGAAGACACAAAGAAAAATGGTCCCGCAGAGGGGACCGAAACACTCATATCAAAACTAACACTCTGTGCTACTGACAAAACATACAGATACAGGAGTATTGAACACACGGTGAGTCAAACCGCACGGCTACTTTACCGAGTTCAGATAAGCTGGACAATTGTCATTTCTGACAGGTCAGCGATTGAATCTCGCACTAACCCTCAACAAAAATTACTGTTTATCAAAAGGTTATTGCATTGTGTCTAAAACACAATCAGGGGCGTTCAAATTGATACAGCTAATCTTTATGATGGTTAAATCTCAATCGAGTCACATCGATTCCCGACGGAAGGCCTCCTCCTATCAAGACAGACGCCGTGATGGATTTCCCTCGGGCTGTTCTGCGCGCTCCTGCTTCTGCTGCTCGGCCAGCCGCTGAACGGTGTCCTGACCCAGCACCCGCTCAAGGCGAAGGAGAGGAGCCTAACCCATTCGACCCCCATGACCAAGACGGCCGTGGCGGCAGAGGCGATGCGCGCCAGCGGGGCCTGGCGATCCCTGGCGCTCACTCGCAGATGAGGTTCTTGCCGAGCCCCTTGGCGCGATAGAGGGCGCCATCGCCCCGGTTGAGCAGCTGATGGGAAGCCTCCCCCGCCAGATACTCCGCCAGCCCCAGGCTCAGGGTGATGGGCAGGGGCGAGCCGAGCCCCACCTCGGCGATGTGGCCCCGGATCTTCTCCGCCACCCGGCGCGCCTCCGCCAGGTTGGTGCCGGGCAGGATCAGGATGAACTCGTCGCCACCCCAGCGGGCCAGGGTGTCTATCTCTCTCAGCTGCCCCTTGACCTGGTTCGCCAGGGCGATCAGGGTCAGATCCCCGGCGCCATGACCATACAAGTCGTTGATCTGTTTGAACTCATCTATGTCGAGGGTCACTATGCTCAGAGGCTGGTTGAAACGCTTTGCCCGCTCGCACTCGTGGCGCAGGGTCTGCTCCAACCGATAGCGATTGGCGACCTGGGTCAGGGCATCCGTCTCCGCCAGGCGGCGATTCTCCTCCACCTGATGCAGCAGCGCCTCGTTGGCATGGCGCAGCTCCTGGGTGCACTCCTCCACCAGCAGGGAGAGGGACTTGTTGGTGGACTCCAGGGTTTCGAAATAGAGCCGCTTGTCATGGATGTTGCGATGGGCCCCTATCATGCGAGCCACGCTGCCATCACGATGGCGAGCCACGATATGGCCACTGTCCTCGATCCACAGATAGTCGGCGCCGCTGGTGCGGCAACGATACTCGATGCGGTAATGGGGGCTGCGGCCGGCCAGGTAATCGTCGAAGTGGGTCATGACCCGGCCCAGATCTTCCGGGTGGATGAGGGACTCCCAGGTGAGCACGTCGTTGTCCAGACTGTGGGGCTCATACCCCAACATGCGATACCAACCGACGTTGCGATAGACGTAACCCGAATCGACGTGCCAATCCCAAATACCGTCGCTGACCAGCTCTATGATGGTTTGCACCACCTCGTCGCAGAGGTCGGGCAGCAGCGGCTCCCTCTGTCGATAGCTCTCCTCATTCATGATGCCATCCTTGCTCACACTCATGGGGGCGATTTGCTGGTATCAAGTGTAGGGGCTGACGCCATAAAAAGAGGGGAGCCAACTCGCATATTGCGCAGCCGGCATCAGGTTGTGACGCGCTTGAATCTCAAGTCTCGCGGGGGATCCAGAGGATCTGGGGGCCACTCGAGGGGCGAGGCGGGGGCCCGGTCAGGCCCCGTGGCAGAGGTCAGTCGGAGAGATAGTATTCCACCGTGGAGACCACCCGCACCTTCTTGATATAGGGGGTGCTGGAGTCGCGATTCTCCACCGTGAACTGGCCCTGGTTCGCGGTGCGGATCTTGCCGAGCCGACTGGCGGAATCCTTGGCAAACTTGTCGGCCACCTCCCGCGCCGAGCGGGTCGCCTCCTCCACCATCAGCGGCTTGAGCTCGTTGAGTTTGGTGAAGATGAACTCGGTCTGCTGATAATCCTGACCGGCGAAGGCGATCCCCTGCTGGCCCAGCTCGGCGATGCCATTCATCAGCTGGCGCACCCTGTCCACCTGGCCGGAGCGCACCGTGATGGTCTGGGCCGCCGTGTAGCGGAAGGTGCCCGTCTCGGCGCCGCCATAGGGCTGGGCCAGCTTGTCGGTGACGGCGGGCGGCGCTATCAGTATCTCCTCCTCCGCCACGCCGTTGAGCTTGAGATAGGCCAGAATGGCGGCCGCGCTCCTGCCCATCTCGCCATAGAGGCCGGGCAGCTCGTTGCTGGCGCCGGAAAAACGGATGGGCCAGACCACGACATCGGCCTGCACCTCCTTTTCAGACAACCCCTTCACCGACACCCGCCGCTCATACTCCTTGGCCTTGAGCAGGCTGTTGCCGCCGATCCAGGCCATGCCCAGCAGCCCGACCAGCAGCAGGCTGCCGAGGGCGAGGGACGATTTCACGCTCTGTTCCATAACAAACTCCCCGTCAGTTGGTGTCTTGTGACCAGCCGTTTCTTGGTTGTACCAGAAGTTGTACCAGAACCCGGGCCCCCCGCCAGCACGGGAGCCCCCTCCTTTGGAGAAAGACAAGGAAAAGTGGCGCCATACGCGACATATTGCGGCGGCAGAAAGACGGGAGGGCTTGAAGGGAATCGGCCCAGCCCTGCTGGACCGGCGGCGGCTATTACGAGAGCACCTTTCTGGATCCCGAAGGCAACCGGCTGGAGCTGACCATCTAACTCCTGAATGATCCCCTCACCCTGCCCTCTCCCAAAGGGAGAGGGTTTATACATAATCAGGGATATTCTTGTTAGGTATGAGATGGTTAATTCAGGAACATCAAGTTATGCCTCGCTAATTGAACCTAAAGAGCAATCAGTGGCTACAGGTTGAGCAACTAGTGGTGAACTACTCATATATGGAACTTTTCCTGATGGAACAATACTCGACGCGGCCTCAAGATGGACATCTTGATCATCAAAGAAAATATGTGGCTTGAATGCTTTCAACACTTTCGCCTTTCCTACTCCGCCTAGGAAAAAAGCTTCATCAACATAAATCCCCCAGCTTCTCAAAGTCTTAATGACTCGCATTTCAGAGGGGCTATTACGGGCAGTAACGATAGCAACCCGTAGCGGAGAATATTCAATCTTCATCGGGAGGCGATTACGTAACACTGCGAGTTTTCTCAGTAAGTTAGCATAAGGCCCATCTGACATAGGGATATCTTGTAAAGCATCTTCTCTTGCATGAAAGGCGGCCATCCCTTCCGTTTTATATACCAATTCACTCTCGTCAGAAAATAATACAGCATCGCCATCAAATGCAATTCTTACTTGTCCATCAGGTATCTGTGCAGCTTCTTTCGGAGGCAACTTTACAACAGCCGCAGCACACTGCCGTGAATCAATAACTTGTTGAGCATCATTAATATTTGTTGTCAGAAATAAATCGACATCAAATGCATCTAAGTAGTCAACTACAGACTCTCCCGCAGTAAATGCTGAACGCGTTATATCCAACTTCATATGCCTGATCGTATTTAATACTCTGAGGCCAGTCTCAGGGCTATTCCTAGACATAACTACAACTTCAACTAAAGGAGACTTCTCCCCAGCTTCAAGGTGAGAGTTCAGAGCAAGTAATGCTTTAACTAGAGGAAGCCCTGTGCCCGGAGATAATGGCAGATCCTCATGTGCCAACATATAGTCACGGTAACGGTCAATCGCTACATCACGATCAGTATCAAACATATTTCTAAATATCTGGTCTGACTCACTCATATCAAATAATGCGGTAGCAGATATCCCAACCACCAGTGTTTTACTCAGATCTAATGCCATAACATGTCCCTGTTTCAGTCAGATAAAAATTACAGTTCATCATTCATTGCTGTTAGTTCCCCAACCTCTGCGCCAACCCCGAATACCGCTCGGTCTTTTTCCGCACGGCCTGTGCCAGCAGGGCGCGATCGCCGTAGAGATCGAGGCGCGCCTTGGCGCGGGTGATGCCGGTATAGACCAGCTCGCGGGTCAGCAGCGGGCTGGGGCTGTCCGGCAGCACCAGCACGGTATGGGCAAACTCCGAGCCCTGGGATTTGTGGATGGTCATGGCGTAGACCGTCTCATGGGGTGGCAATCGGCTTGGCAGCAGCGCCCGCAGACTGCCGTCCGGCTGCTCGAACCAGACCTTGAGGCGGCCGCTTTCATCGGGCAGGCAGAGCCCCATATCGCCGTTGTAGAGGCCAACCCCGTGGTCGTTGCGCACCACCATCACCGGGCGACCCCCATACCAGTCGCCGTCACGCTGGATCAGCCCCGCCTTGGCGAGGGCCAGTTCGAGCCGCTCGTTGAGCCCCTCGACCCCAAAGGGGCCGCCGCGCAGGGCGCAGAGGATCTGAAAGCCGTTGAACGCCTTGAACACGGCGGCGGGATCTTCCCCCGCGCGGGCCGCCTTCAGATAGCTGCCGTAACCGGCCACCCCCTGGGCGATCAGCTCGTCGTAGGCCTCTCCCGCCCAGGGATGCAGGCTGATGTCGGCAAATCCCACACTCCAAACAGCTTCCACCGCGGCGGCATCGCCGCCGTTGCAGGCCCGCGCCAGCTGACCTATGCCGGAATGCTGATCGAAGCGCCAGCTCTTGGAGAGCAGACAGAGGCTGTCGCGCACGCTGGCCCCCGCAACAGTGCCCTGCAGGCGGTAGCCGGTCTGGCGGGAGAGCCAGTCCGCCTGCGCCGGGCTGATCCCCTGCGAGGTAAAGCTGCAGATATCCCCGAGCACGGCCCCCGCCTCCACCGAGGCGAGCTGATCCTTGTCGCCGAGCAGGATCAGGCGGGCGTGGGCGGGCAGGGCATCCAGCAGGCGCGCCATCATGGGCAGGTCGACCATGGAGGCCTCGTCCACCACCAGCAAGTCGAGGTGCAGCGGGTTGCCCGCGTGGTGGCGGAACTGGCTGCGCCCCGGGATCACCCCGAGCAGCCGGTGCAGGGTGCCCGCCTCTGTGGGGATGGCCTGGGCCCACTCCGGGGGCAAATCCAGCGCCTGCAAAGCAGAGCCAATGCTCTCGGTGAGGCGCGCCGCCGCCTTGCCGGTGGGGGCCACCAGCCGGATCGCCGGGGCCTTGCCTGCTTGCAGGCCTGTCTCCACCAGAATGGCCAGGAGCTTGGCCACAGTGGTGGTCTTGCCGGTGCCGGGGCCGCCGGAGATGACCGCGAAGGGGCGCGCCGCCGCCGTGGCCGCCGCCAGCTTCTGGCCGTTGCAGCAGAGCGCCTCGGGCACCAGGGTATCGAGCTTGCCAAGATCGCTCGCCGCCTGGGCGCTGGCCAGCAGCGCCTCTATGGCGGGCCAGTCCACGTCGTGCGGGAACACCAGGTCCAGATACTTCTCGACGAAGTGGCGGGCGGAGAAATCCGGTGCGAGGCGGGCTTTGAGCAGGGCCGCGAACACCAGGCCGTAGTCGCGGGCAAAGAGGCGCGACAGGGCCGGGGCGATCTCCGGCCATTCGGCTCGCTCACTTAACGCACGCAGGTGGCGGGCCACCCCCAGCTCGAAGTCGTGGTAGCGGGTGAGGTAGAGGCGATCGCGCCACAGCCGCAGCGGCCAGCGGGGGGCGAGCCCGTCATCCTGCTCGGTGCCCACCAGGGGGCTCTCCGCAAAGAGGGCGGGCCAGCTCGCCGGATCCGCCAGATCGGCCAGCAGATCCCGGCTCTGATCCGGATCCAGCCCGAAGGGGCGCAGGGATCCCTTGTCGTTACCGCCATGGGCGAGCATCGCCAGCGGCAGGCAGACATGACCACGTCCCAGCTCGAAGCAGGCGAGCGCGGCCCCCAGCACCAGCTCGGGGCCGCCGCCCAAATCCGCCACCAGCCTGGCAAATTGCAGATCCAGCTGGCGGATGCGGCCAGCCAGGGCCAGGGCTTTCAGCCGTTCGATCATCATTGCGCTCTTCATGCTTCTACCCCGTTATCCGAAACCTCTGCGGTGGCGCTCGCCCCCTCGCTAAACAGCCGATCCAGCCCCAGCACCAGCTCGCGGCTCGGCCGGGTATGAAACACCCCACCCTGGGGCATGCCACGCAGGAAGAGATAAAACACGCCGCCAAAGTGCTGCTCGAAGTCATACACCGGCAGGCGCAGGCTGAGCAGCCGGTGCAGCGCCAGGGAATAGAGCTGGTATTGCAGATCGTATCTGTGCTCCGCCATGGCCCGCTCCAGCGCCGGACGGCTGTAATCGGCGGGGCTCATGCCGAGGTGGTTGGATTTGTAGTCGAGCAGATACCAGCGCCCCTGCCACTCGAACACCAGATCGATAAAGCCCTTGAGCATCCCCTGCACGGTGGCAAAACCCAGGGGCTTGTTGCTCCGCGACAGGGGGTCGTGCCGCTGGCAGAGGGCGGTCAGCGCCGGTGCCGTCACCCGCCCCATGGGCAGGAAGAACTCCAGCTCTACCTGTTTGCGATCCGCGCTCAAGTCCCGCAGCCGCACCGGATCACCAAAGTCTGTATCCAGCGGGGTATCCAGCACAGCTTCGACCTGCTGTTGCAACACAGGGGCCCAGCTCTCGTCGAAGCCATCCTGGGCCAGCAGGGCGGCGATATGCTGCGCCAGCGGCTCGCCCGCGGCGCTCTGAAAATCGATGGTCTCGAACAGGCTGTGGAGCAGGGTGCCGGGGCGGGCCCCTTTCGGGAAGGTGAAGATGGAGGGGGCTGGCGCCTCCTCCACCTCGACACTGGCGGATTCGGTCACCACTTCGTCATCGAAGCCGGGGTTCGCCAAGACTCCCTTGCCGTGGCCGTTCCCCTGGGCCGCCAGCCCGGAGTAGGAGCTGATCCACCAGTCCCGCTCCAGCCGACCGGTAAAGTGGCGCACCTGCGGCTCCCCCAGCTGCTCCTCCTCTGTCGGCAGCGGGGCCGGACGGGTGAGCGAGGGCTCACCGACCACTACCCCGGGCAGCGCCTGGGCAAGCTCGGTCAGGGCGGTCGCAAGGGTAGTGGCATCCCCCTCTTCCCCCTTTTGCAGCAGGTAGCCGATGGCGGTGTGGTGCAGGTCTGTCTTCTCCGACTTGCCATTGCCCGAGCGCACCGGCGCCAACCCCAGCCAGGTGGCGTAGACGCCCCGGGTCAACGCCACGTAGAGCAGTCGCAAGTCTTCGGCCAGGCGCTCCTTGTCAGCTTCCGCCAGGGAATCCTCGGCACCGGTGAGATCGAGAATGGTGCGATTGCCCGCCTCGCCCGCCTCGTGATAGAGCGGAGTCTCGGCGGTTCTGTGGCTGCAGATAAAGGGCAGGAACACCAATGGGTACTCCAGCCCCTTGGACTTGTGGATGGTGACTATCTGCACCAATTTGCGCTCGGATTCGAGCCGCAGTACCTGCTCGGCATCCTGGCCGCCCGGGCGACTCACCGCCTCCCCCAGCCAGCGCAGCAGGGCATATTCCCCGTCCAGCTCGCCGCTCGCCTGTTGCAGCAGCTCGCCGAGATGAAGGAAGTTGGTCAGCCGCCGCTCGCCGTAGGGGCTCGCCAGCAGGGAGGAGGCGAGATTGCGCCTGTGCAGCAGGGCCCGCAGCATGGCCAGCACGCCGCGGCGATGCCAGATCTGGCGGTACTCCATAAACTCCTGCACCGCGCTCTCCCAGGCCCGCTCGTCCGAGGCCAGCGCGTCGAGCGCTTTGGCATCCAGATCGAACAGGCCGGTCGCCAGCGCCGCCCGCAGGCTTCGCTCCTCACTCGGGTTCTGGCAGGCGTGCAAAATCAGCAGTATCTCCCGCGCCTCCACCTGCTCCAGCACGCTCTCGCGGTTCGACAGATAAACGGAGGCGATGGCGAGGCGCGCCAGCTCCTGCTGCACCAGCTTGCCCTCGGCGCCGGTGCGCACCAGCACGGCGATATCCCCGGCCTTGACCGGCTCGCTGCCGATCTGCGCCTTGCCCTCCCGGGCCAGGGTCAGCAGGCGGTGGATCTCGGCGGCGGTGGCGCGGGCCATCTTGCTCTGGTAATCCCCCCGATTGAAGGTGGGCTGGCCGCTCAGCTGCCAGCAGTGCAGCACGGGGGCGGTGGTGCCCTCCAGCAGCAGCGCCTTGCTCTTGCCCTGCGCCTCCACCGGCAGAAAGGGGATGTCAGATTCGTAGATAAAGGGATCTTTCGCCCGCTCGAACAGGCCGTTGACCGCTCCCACCAGGGCACTGCTGGAGCGCCAGTTGCGCCCCAGGGTGTAGTGGGCGCTCACATTTCGCCGCGCCTGAATGTAGGTAAAGATGTCGGCGCCGCGAAAGCCGTAGATGGCCTGCTTGGGGTCACCGATCATCAAGAGCGCCGTGTCTGTGTGGCCGCCACTCTCTTGTGAACCATAGAGGCGATGGAAGATGCGGTACTGCTGGGGGTCGGTATCCTGGAATTCATCGATCATCGCGACTCTATAGGTGGCGCGAATGCGCTCGCACAGCCGCTCCCCCAGGCTTGAGCCAAGCGCCCCGTCGAGATCCTTGAGCAGGTCATCGAAGGAGAGCTGATGGGCCTGGCGCTTGCTCGCCTGCATCCGGCTGCGCACCACCTTGGCCGCCCGTTGCAAGATGAGATCCCGAATACCGGGACGACTTTCCAGCAGCTGGTCTATCTGGCCAAACAGCGGCAGGGTGGGCACCGCCTTGCCCTTGCTCAGCTTGGCCTCCAGCATTGTCTGGCCGAAACGTTCGAGATCCTTGGGCAGGGTATAACCGCTGGTCGGATCCTGTGCCCAGCCGCCTATCTTGGCGAGCCAGCCTTCATAATTTTTACCGGTATAGAGCTTGATTTGCCCCTCTGTCTGGCGGCGGATCTCGTCCATCTGCGCCAGCCAGGCATCTTTCACCGCCCCGATGCGGGCCATGGCCGCCTGATGGCGGGCGGCGAGGGTCTCATCCCCCAGGGCGGGGTGGATCTCCAGCTCGCTATTGTCGAGCCAGCCGTTCATCTCCCGCAGCAGGGCGGCGGGGCTGGGCCAGAGCGCGCGCACGGCGCTGGCCAGGGGCTTGTCCACCGGATAGAACTCGGCGCGCCAGTAGTCGCTCACCGCCTGCAACCTGAGCTGGCTGTCGTCGGTGAGAAATTCGGTTTCAAACAGGGCACCCGACTCGAAGGCGTTTTGCTTGAGCATCCGCTGGCAGAAGCCGTGGATGGTGAAGACCGCCGCCTCGTCCATCTGCCGCTCGGCGGCCAGCAGGCGGCGGGCCGCCAGTTCGTGATCCTCCACCTCAATCAGCAACTGGGCCAGCAAGTCATCCTTGCTTTCACCGCGCATAAAGGCGAGGCGCGCCTCGTGGATGCGGGCGCGGATCCTTCCGCGCAGCTCGGCGGTGGCCGCCTCGGTAAAGGTCACCACCAGGATCTCGGTCACCGACAGCGGCCGCTCGTGGGCGCTCGGCTGACCGGCATCGGCCCCCTCCTCAATGAGCGGGCCGTGACCCAGCAGCAGGCGCAGGTAGAGACCGGCGATGGTGTAGGTCTTGCCGGTACCGGCGGAGGCTTCGATCAGTCGCTCGCCATGGAGGGGAAAACGCAGGGTATTGAGCGGGTTGGCCATTATTTCAGCTCCTCCAGGGTGTTGAATAGCGGCGTCAGGTGTTCACGGGCCAGGGCCTGCAACTGGCCCAGCACGGCGTCATCCAGTTCGGGGAAGCAGCGGGCAACATAAGGGTCTTGCCCCTCCCCCGTCACCATGTAGCCGCCGTTGAAGCGGGTGAGGGCCGCCTTGTCGGCCGCCTCCGGCTTGTCGGGATCCTTCTCCATCGCCTTGAGCCAATCCCAGGCGGTGCTCGGGAAAAACGGCAACGGCCGCTTCATCCCCTGGGCCCAGAGCGCCACCAGGGCCGCCAGCCTGGGGCGCGCCTCGTCGGCAGGCAGCTTGGCTAACCGCAGACTCTGCTTGGCATCGAACAGCAGGGTGTCGCCGGGGGCGCTGCTCAGACTGAGGCAGAGGTGCTGAACCCAACCCAGCAGCAGATCCTTGCCGTTGAAGCTGCCGGGTTTGACCACCAGCAAGCGCCCCTTCTGGGTGTCTATCCACCCTTGCAGCTGGCCCTGAGTGAGGGAGATATCGATCTCCACCGCCTGCCTTTCACTGACCCAGGGTCTCAGTCGCTCCGCCAGCTTGCCCATCTCGGCGTCGAGATCCTCCAGCAGCAGGCTGCCGAACCACCCTTGCGGCAGCAGGCCGCTGAGCTGCAACCGCTCGCGCCGTATTTCACTGTCCCCCTCGGCCAGATGGGCGTCCAGCAGCAGGGCCTTGAGCTGGTAGTGCTGCAAGCCATCCAGCTCGAACGGCTCGCTGTCCTCGATGTTGGCTTCGCTGCGCTCGAACCACACCTTGAGACGGCGGTTGAGGAAATACTTGGCGGGCTGGCGATAGAAACGCAGCAGCTCCGCCAGCTCCAGCCCCTGCTCTCTCCCCCATTCGGGCGGCAACGGCAGCTCGCCACTCTGGAAGTTCGCGGCACCACGCACCGGATGGAGGGCGGGCAGCCAGTCGGCGCCATAGGTAAAGAGGCGGGACTCTGCTTCCGGGTAGAAGTAGTGGCGGCTGTAGGGGGTGAGCGGGTGCTCGACCACCAGGTGCTGAAGCAGCCGCTTGCCGGAAGTTTCGTCATCGATCGCCTCATCCCCCGCCAGCACGAAGCCCTGGCGCACATAGTCGATGAGCTCCGCCAGCAGCACCGAGGGCACCTTGTCGCTGTTGTCCTGGGCGCTGAAGCCCTGATAGCTGATGTAGAGCCCCTGCTGGGCACTGAGCAGCGCCTCGAGGAAGAGGTAGCGGTCATCATCGCGCCGGGATCTGTCCCCGCGCCGAGACGCCACCGCCATCAGATCGAAGCCCATGGGGGCGAGCGTGCGCGGGTAGACGCCGTCGTTCATGCCGAGCAGGCAGACCTGCCTGAAGGGGATGGAGCGCATCGGCATCAGGGTGCAGAAGTTGACCTGACCGGCGAGGAAACGCTGGCTGGAGCGAGATTCCCCCAGCACGCTGCCGAGGTAATCCTGCAACAAATCGGCGGTGATGGGCTGATCGAAGCGGGCTTCGCCGAGCTGGGTTTGCCAGTCGGTGAGCTGGCTGCGAATAAGCTGCAGCTGACGCTCTTCCTCCTCGTCTCCCAGATAGAAACGCTCCAGCAGTTCATTGAGGCAGGCGTGCCACTCGGGCAGCGGCTGCGCCTGTTGCAAGCGGGGCAGAAATTCGGCGAGCGAATCGATAAACCAGGCGAGCTTGCCAAGCGCCAGCCCCTGCTGACCCTCGATCTCTGGGTAGGGCAAGATGCTGGCCAAGGATCCCTGCTGCCCCCCCATGCTATCTGGGTAGGGCAAGATGCTGGCCAAGGATCCCTGCTGCCCCCCCATGCTATCTGGGTAGGGCAAGAGGCTGGCCAAGGGTCCCTGCTGCCCCTCGATCTCGGCATAGGGCAATATGCTGGCCACAGCGCCCTGCTGCCCTGCACCAGGATCGGCGCAGAACGACATGCCCGCCACCGGCTCCCCATCCCCCATGGCAAAGCCCAGCAGCATGCGGCGCAGGCCGAACAGCCAGCTGTTGCCGGACAGGGGCGGCAGATCGAAACGGACGGGGTAGCCGTCGTCCAGCCCCCAGCGGATGCCGGTCTCCTGCACCCAGACCCGCAGCTGGTTGAACTCGTCGTCATCCAGCTCGAAGCGGCGCAGCACGGCGGGCACCTCGAGGATGGCCAGCAGCTCGCCGGCCCCGAGGCGGGCATTGGGCAATTTCAGCAGGGCGAGGAAGCTTTGCAGCAGCGGGCTCTCCTGGCTCGCCGCCCGATCCGAGACCGCGAAGGGGATCTGGCCGCGGGCCCCACTCTTCTCTTTACCAAAGACCGCCTGAATGTAAGGGCCGTAGCTGTTCACATCCGGCATCATCACCACCACGTCTTTCGGGGTGAGGGAGGGATCCGCCTCGAACAGCGCCAGCAGGCGATCGTGCAGCACCTCTAGTTCCCGCATGGGGCTGTGGCAGGCGTGGATCTGCAGGGATCCATCCGCCGGGCTGATGGGGCTCTTGTGGTGGCTGGCATCGAGACTGAACTGACCGCCCCCCCGCTCTGCCAGCTCCAGCACATCCTTCTGGATGGCGCGCAGCAGGCTGACATTGCCCTGCTCATCGCGCTCGTCGATGTCGACGAAGGCCTCGATCTGCGGCACCTCCAGCTCCATCAGCTGATGCAGGTAGTCGCGCCCCAGCTTGCCCATGGAGGCGAGCAGCGGGTTGGCGGGCCCTTGCAGGGTCTCGATGTCGGTGCCGGGCTTGAGCTTGCTCTCCAGCCGGGCCAGGGTTTTGCGATCGAGCAGATCTCCCCAGTAGTAGCGGCAGGGGTTGGTGACAAACAGATGCACCTCCACCTCGGGTCGGCTGCCCAGCGCCAGCAGGGCCTCCACATAGCGCGGTGGCAGCGCCGAGATGCCGAACACGAAGACCCGCTGGGGCAGCTTGCCCGGCAATTCACGGGTGCGCGCCAGCTCGTGGATAAACTCCTCGTAGAGGTTGGCTCTGTGGTAGCCGCTGGGCGCGAGGGCCAGGGTGCGGGCCACCAGCTCGCGCCACAGCTCGGGCTGCCAATCCTGACCGCTCACCCCGGCCAGCTCCTGGCTGCCTGTGCCCACCAGCCCCTCCCCCTGTTCCCAGCGGGCTATCCAGTCCGGCCGGTAGACCAGATACTGGTCGAACAAGTCCGCCACCTTCTGGCAGAGCTGCCACAGCCTGACTTGCTCCGGATCCTGGGCTGGATCCTCTTCATCTCCCCCGCCCAGATAGGCGGCCAGCGGCGCGAAGGCGGGGCGCTCCAGCAGGGCGGGCAGAGTGGTCATCAGCTGCCAGCTCATGGCGCCCTTGTTGTAGGGGCTTATGCGTGGCACGTCCGCCAGCACCCGGGTGAACATCTCCCAGATGAAGCTGGCGGGCAGGGGAAAATCAATATTGGCGGCGATGCCGAAGGCCTTGGCCAGCTCCAGCTTGAGCCACTGGGCCATGCCGGGACTCTGCACCAGGATCTGCTCGTGCTCGAAGGGGTGAGAGAGGGGCGCCTGCCGGATGCGGCTCACCAGCAGCTCCTTGAGCAGATCCAGCTGATTGGAGTGGTAGAGGGTAAACATGGACGACTCCCGCCAATTTCATGAAGAGGGGTGCGCGCCGGAAAAGGCGAGCCATTTCCGTCACTTCACACGAAATGGGATTGTCGGGGATCGGGGGGGAAGATGCAAAAGGCGCTTGCCGCCGCCAGGGGGGTCTCGTCACAGTACCGGCATTGACCCCCTGGCGGGCACAAAAAAGCCGGTGCTGCTGCACCGGCCAAAGGCTTGGAAAACTTGAACTATCAGGGGATTACCAGCACTTGCCGAGGCGGGCATCCAGGCTGAAGGCACCAGGTCCGGCCGCCGCCAGGGCCAGGAAACCACCAGCCACCGAGAGGTTCTTCATGAACATCAGCATCTGCATCTGTTCGGCAGGCTGATAGTGGAACAGGAAGGCGGCCATCAGGGTGAAACCGGCCAGCAGCACCGAGAGGCTGCGGGTAAACAGGCCCAGCACGATGGCGAGACCGCCACCCAGCTCCAGCAGGATCACCAGGGGCAACAGGGCACCTGGCACGCCCATGGCTTCCATATAACCCTGGGTACCGGCGTAACCACCGATCTTGCCCCAGCCCGCCGCCACAAACATCAGCGCCAGCAGAATACGACCAACCAGCAGTGCCACATCTTTCATCTTGTCCATCTCAAGGTTCCTTTTAATACCCATATACGGAAGTTAACAGTGTACGACTAAATGACTAACTGTTTCATTTCAACAGAGATTTTAATTTCAGGGCAGATCGAACAGCAGGGCTTCGCTCGCCATGGCGGCACTCATTGTCCAGCTCTGTTCATCGCGACTAAGTACCCCGTCGCCGGGTCGGGCGGCCAGACCGTTGGCGGTCAGCTCCCCGGAAATCATGTGCAGGTAACCATGGCGCCCCTGCAATGCCCATTCGAGGCTTTCACCCGCGGCCAGTTGCAGTCGCCATACGCGAGCCTGCTGACGGATGCTGAAGGATCCCGCCTCCCCGGTGGGGGATGCAACCAGCGTCATGCCAGGCTGGTTCACTATCTGTTTTTGCTGATAACCGGGGGGCGTGCCGAACTCGTTCGGCTCGATCCAGATCTGCAACAGTCGCAGGGGCTCGTCCTGGGACGGGTTGTATTCGCTGTGGCGAATGCCGGACCCTGCGCTCATCAGCTGAAAATCCCCTGCCGGGATCTGCTCGGCATGGCCGAGGCTGTCCCTGTGCTCTATGGTGCCGTTCAGCACGCAGGTGAGGATCTCCATGTTGGCGTGAGGGTGGGTGGCAAATCCGCCACCCGGCGCCACCAGGTCGTCATTGATGACCCGCAGGGCCGAGTGCCCCATCCACTTCGGGTCGTAGTAGTGACCGAAGGAAAAACTGTGGTGGGTATCGAGCCAACCAAAGTTGGCATGACCTCGATCCGCGGCGGCTCTCAATTGCATCATGGTGTGCTCCTTACGCTACAACTTGCTCGACAAAATGAGGGGACTATTGGCGACCCGTACCCAAACCGAAGGGGATGCGGTACTCGCTGGATTCACTGCCCAGGCTGACGGTCAGCGTGCCCTGGGTCCGGCTTGGCAGTTGCACATGCTGGGTGCCCACCAGGTTGGCGTGGACGGAAGCCAGCAGATCGCCGAACTCATCGCGCACCTCCAGCATGGGGTTGGCCTTGCCATCGATGGCGGCGCTGGCCTGCCAGTTCACGAACAGCACACCTGGGGCGGCATTGAAGTCGGCGGGTACGGAAGCCTGGGCAACCCCGGCG
>NZ_JBKISU010000020.1:0-85985 GCF_050266975.1 Aeromonas sobria | reverse complement strand
GTCGATGTGGTTGAGGATTAGTTCGTGGTTAAACATGGGGATAGTCTGTTGGGTATTAGCTGGTCAAGGATGGCGATCATACCTCAGAAGCCGCGCCACGCCTCGCTCATATGAGGGGATGGTTAAGCTCTTGGAGGTGTCCATCACGGCCGAGATCTGTCTTGGCGTGTGTCACATCAGCACTCAATACACCAAATTCCGTCGCAATACCCAACCCACCCTGAGCAGAGAGATAGTGTTCGCTACCTTGAACGCCGGCATATCCGGTCAGCCAGTTATTAATGCCATGCTGCCATGTCGCTTGCCATAACGAGGGCGATGCAGCGATGCTGGGCGTATCGAGTTTACCGAGTGAGATCTCAACTTGAGCTTGTCCCGGTCGTTGCAATTTTCTGGCGGCGGTATAAGGCACTTGGAAGTGCTGTTCACTTCCATCTGCCTCATATATGGTGACATCCAAGTCGCCACCATAACCAGCAGGAGTCAGATCATCAATGATAAAGGCCCCTGGGCTGACAGTGGTTTGGTAAATCATGCTCCCAGATTGCCGAACGGTGACTCGAGCGTTGGTATTGGCGATGCCATGAATTTCTGGTGCGTAGCCACGGCGTGATATCGGCTCCATTCTCTCATCGGTATTAAATTTTACCCCTGAAATTTTCAATGTATCAAACATCTCACCCGATGTGTGGATTTGCCCCACCGACATCCGGCCTTTTATTTCGGGAATATCACGCTGGAGATACGTATTCAAGGATTGATAGCTACTATCATTGTGACTGTTTTTTGTCCAGTTCCCGTTATGGCGTAAAAACCAGTTGTCGATATTCAACCCACTAGTATTGCTCGCATAAATACTCGTTTGTTGATGACCACTGGACTTGCTCTGATAGGCGTTCACGTTATAGCCGAATAATAATGCCGGGATACCGGCATCCCATGACTCCGGTGATACATAACCACTCTTTGCTCTGTCTTCATAGATTTGTGGCACATTGATATGCAGTGTCTGGGTATTGCTGTCGAAATGCACACTGGCCCCAGGGATCAGCGCGGTGAGATCGGGGCATGTATCCGGTTCATCAATGATATCGTTCAGCCCCAATGCTCCATACTTGATGGGCAGCAGTCGTAGCTGCTCATGACTCAGGCAGGGGACACCAAGGTTATTTTCACGATCGATAAACAGAATATCCTGATTGAAGATGGACTTATCATTAAAATAGACGTGAACACGATGGCGACCAGGCACCTGGCTGGCTTGCCGAGAGAAACGCGAAAGATCCGGAAGCGAGTCTTCATTGAGCCTTAGAAAGGAGGCATCAAATTCAAACTCGTCCTGCGTAGCGGAGTGAGCCTTTAATGTAAGAATGCAAAGTATCGATACAGTAAATAACTTCATCTTTTCCAAAAATGATACTCCAATCGCAAGCGCGATCTTTAAAATGCATTAATCAACCGTAAAATCTTTTTTTCTAATTGCCCCGTAATCATCAATCCATTCGGCCTTGACTGTTTTTCCATGAGCCGTCTTGATGTCATCAACAGTCAGGTTTCCAAAGGGGGGGAGCATGTCGACATTCACCTTTTTTCCATCTATCGATACGCGATAAAGTGAAATGTAATGTGGGGATGGATTACCGATGGTCATGCCTTGAGCGCTCAGCTTCCAAGTCAGTGAGTGTGGTGCCATTGCGGCTGTTTTCTTCAGCGCCTCCGGGCGCCAGAAAAACTTCAAGCGCGAACGAATCGCGAACTGGAGGTAGTTTGCATCCGTCATCTCTCCCTTTGGGCGGCTCGGTATTTCGAGCACATTTAGCCAAAAAAGAGATTCCCTATCCTGAGGCAGTGCAGATGTCGTGGTGGAAATAATACGTAGCGATTGTGCCTTTCCTGCATCGAGGCGATTAATCGGTGGGGTAAGAATAAAGGGAGTCTTGATGGTGTCCGGGGCCGAGTTTTTATCACCTATATCCAGCCAACTTTGAATCAACACTGGTTTTTTACCATCATTGGTTATCTGGACGGTAATTTCTCTTTCATTTGCTGGGTAAATGATCCTGGTGCCATTAATGACGACGCCAGCGTGGGCTGGTGTCAAGAGTAGAAACAACAAAAGTGACAAGATGTATCTGACGGTGTGGTGAGGCATACCTATATGTCCTGTATATGTCATCATTAATAAGTGGGAGGTATGCCCTCCCACTATGCATATTATTGATAGGTCAAGTTGTAAGTGACTTGAGCACTCACTTCACCCGGGGTCAACGCATCGGCGTCTTCTACATAGTATTGAACCGTGTAGTTGTAGCTCTGTTCAGCAGACTCACCGCCTGCGAATTCAAAGGTGTTGGATATATAGGTATTGACATCTACGGGGTTGTTATCGCCGTCACGCAGTATCAAAGACACGCCATCTGCGCCATCGGGCGCGGTATTGGTCAGGCGGCCTCCGGTCTCGGTGGTATTAACGGTCTCGTCAAAGCTGATGGCTACATTAGCCTCGGAGCCACTGCAATCGAGTCTAAGAGAGAATGCTTCAGTTCCACTTTCGCTACCATTTGCACCCAGGTTTCTCATTTGCACACTTGGCAGGGTAATGGTTGCAGCACCAGAGTCATCATTGCCAACGAAAACGTTGCAGGTGGTGTCTGTGATTTCACCAACAAAGTCAATTGTTCCAGTCTCAGCGGCAATGGCATTACCGGAGAGCATGAGAACACTGATCATCGAGGAAAGAAGAATGCTCTTGCGGGGCATGATATAGATCTCCATTATGGCTTGAATCACTTATTATTAAGCAGTTTATTACGCAACAGAACCGAGTAGACCGGTTGTCTGCCCTGCTGTTGTGCATTATTAAATCAGCCTTTGGTATAGCAAGCTTCATCCTTTATCCACATACAACAGGCCATATTCTGTCCGAGCACAATAACGTAAATGGTGGTCAATAGCTTTTTGTATTGAAAGTGATGTGCTTTATAGGTTTATTGTCTTTGTTTACGTATTTTTACAGAGTTAATATCTTGATTGGGCTGCTTATGTAGCACCAAGTATGTCCGCATTGCTACACTGTAGAAGTATATGCTCACAGCGAGACTGAACGAGATTCATACGTGTGAGAGTTACCAATGATATCGAAACGTTTGCGGGGTCGTGGATGAACTATGTAATTGACATGAGGGTACGCTATCGTCCAAATGATGGCGTCCTCTGGCTTGTTGATGATGACAGCTCAGCCATTACGCTGACGGTGATGATGAACCGTTTATTTCTTTTTCTTCTGGAGCGCAGAGGCTCCACCATCACCAGGGATGAGATCCTCGCCGAGGTGTGGGACGCATGGGGATTGCGCTCTTCCAATAACACGTTGAACAAATATATATCCGAGTTAAGAAGAATGTTCAGTGTCTTTGGCGTGTCGTCCGAGTTAATCGTTACCGTGCCTCGGGTTGGATATATGTTTAATGGAGATGTCGATGTTCAGTCTGACGGGGGATCATCCCTGTCCAAGATGACACGAGAGGAAGATGATGGCGAGCGAAAGACAAGGAAGGCCTGGAAGAAACTAATGTTATTGCTTGTGGCTGGACTCTTTATGGTGGCCAATTATCTCCTGTTTTCGGTTGCATCAAATTCGAATACTATCCCGAAGAAGCAGAGTGCAACACCGAAAGAGTATATTTTTTTCATTTGATGGATGCCCTGTATACACAGTGAGAAAAAATGCAATTACATTATCCGGCAGTCGAGAGGCATTCTTTATTGAACTGTTGAGATCCAAGGGTATGACATGTCATGCCGGTGAGTCGTTTTTACTCACGCCATCGGATGCCTATCTGTATACCCACCGTGGCCGTGTTTTTATTGCCCGGTGCGCTAAAGATGATAAAGCACAGCACTTTTCATCATGCATGAACTACTATTGGAGTGGTGATGAGAGTCAATGATAAATGGTTTAATTTGTTCTTGGTAAGTGTAATTTGTCAGGTTGCTTTATTTTCATGTCTCTATTTTTGGCAGGGTGGTGATAAAGAAAAAGGAGTGAGCATCAGCTGCTCATCATCATTAGAGATGTTGCATGATGTTCCGGTATTTCTGGCCCGCATCGATGTCGCATTTCGTCTCCTAGAGAACTTCACGGGGCAGATTAATTTCTCTGGTAATGTCGCTATGGATGGTGAGAAGTATGTGATCTCTCGCTTGATGACGTTCAGTTATGAATTTAACTCCGCGGGTGAGATTACCATTGCTGATGTGGCATTTATCAAGAATGCACGGGATAACATGAGGGATGAAATTTTTAGGAATCACATCATTTATATCCCCAAAAAAGGGCGTTTTTATATGAAGGTCAGTATGGTCAATGGCGCATACCTGATAGAAAATTCGCATTCACCCATGTTGTTGTGTGTCGATAAAAAGCTTGAATGATGAAGCATGGCGCACCGATGTATTGCCCTATGGGTACAGGTCCAGGTTGTGTTCTCAACGCGTTCAAATGTCAGGCGCCGCAATTTACGGTCATGAGCAGGGCCCCTAAATAGGCCAATTCAGGTAGTTTTGAAGTGAATGGATGCAGTATTTCTGGAAGGATTGCGTCCCATAAAATGGACAGATCGTTTTTCAACCACGTTAGGAACACCGCCTCGTCATCACCTGACATCGGCCTCAAACCGGCGCCTTGGCCAAGCTCTCCTGCTCCTACAGCCTGGTGGAGCCTGGCAAACTGCCAAGCCTGGTCAAGCCCAGCGCGGGGGTGGGCAAGATGTAACGGCAAGATGTAACGGGTCCTGAATGGACTGGCCCCGTCGGCAGGAGGCAGAGGGCGGTCAAGTGTCTTGCTCCATCACGCCGGTTTTGATGGGGCAGCTTGTCTGATCGCCCGCCGATGGGCCTTCAGGGACCGCCCATCTGGATTCAGCCCGGCTGATCGGCCAGGGCGGTGAGGGCGACCCCCTTGTCACAATACATGGCCCTGTCCGCCTGGATGAGCCATTGCTCCGCGCTCCAGCCGCGCTGATAGTGGCTGACGCCGATACTGATCCCCACTCCCATGGCATGGCCATCCACGTCGAACGGAGCCGACATGGCGAGCCGGATCACCTCGGCTACATCATGGGCCTGTTTGGGGCTGTAGCCCGGCAGCAGCAGGATGAATTCGTCCCCCGCCAGGCGGGCGAAGAAGCACTGGTGGGCGATGGCATCCTCTATTCGCCGGGCCAGCTGGCAGAGGATGGCATCCCCCTGGCTGTGGCCGAAGTTGTCATTGATGCGTTTGAAGTCGTCGAGATCGCAAAACAGCAGGCAGCCGGGGGAGGGCTGGGCTATCTGCTGGCGCAGCTTGTTCATCAGGCTGAGGCGATTGGGCAGACCGGTGAGGGGATCGCGCTGGGCGAGCTGCATGATCTCCTGCTCGCGCTGCTTGCGCAGGGCAACTTCCCGGCTCAGGCGCTCGTTGCACAACCAGAGGTAAAGGGCCAGCACCAGGATCAGGGCGCTGGCGGCCAGGCTCAGCATGAACCAGGGTCGCCAGAATACCCACTGTGCCGAGGGGGCATGGTAGAGAAAGTTGGCCAGGGAGACGCCGTGCTTGATGAGCCCTATCTCCACCAACTGGTTGAGGATGTGCTCGAAGCGGGCCGGGTTCATATAACCAATCTCCACGTAGAGCGGCTGTATCATCTCCTTGCTCACCTGCAGCTCGTACTCCATGTGGGCCTGAGAGCGGTTGACCCCGTACTGTTCGCGCAGCAGGCTGATCGCCTCCTGGGGATGGGCCAGGGCATACTGCCAGCCCCGCAGGCTGGCGGCGCGAAAGCGTTCGACCCGATCCGGGTGCCTGGCCTGATTGGTCTGGGTGGTGAACAGGATGTCGCTGTAAAAGTCCACCCCGTAGTTGCGTGGGCTGATGACGGAGACGGGCACCCCCAGCTCCTCCAGATAGAAGGGCTCGTTGCTGAGGTAGGCGTTGAAGATATCGACCCGCCGCTCCAGCAGATCGTGGATGTTGACCGAGGTCTGCAGCGGGATCAGCTCGTCCTCGCGGATCCCCTGATAGAAGAGGGTGGCCAGCAGCTCGGCATCCTGATGCTCCGGGAACATCATTATCCGTTTGCCCCGCATGTCGGCAAGGGTGAGAATATTGCTGTCGCGCCGGGCGAGGAAGACGGAAGGGGAGTGCTGGAAGATGGCGGCAAGCGCCAGCAGGGGCTGCCCTTCGGCGAACTGGGTCAGTACCTCGGTATTGCCGACGCCAAAATCGGCGCGCCCGCTCAGCACCTCGGCCACCGGGCTCAGCCCCTTGCCGCCGGGGCGGATCTCCACATCCAGCCCCGCCTCGGCGTAATAGCCCTTGGCCTTGGCCATGTGATAGCCCACGAACTGGGGCTGGTGCAGCCAGCGCAGTTGCAGCACGACCCGGTCGGCGCTCGGGGGCGCCTCTTCGGCGGCTCGGGCCTGCACCTGGGCAAGGAGGTCAAGGCAGAGCAAGAACAAGCAAATCAAGCATCTCATCATCCGTGCGAGTCTTCACATTGTAGCCGGAGGGGTGTTTAAATCGGGCACGTTTGAGTGCCATTGACCGAGAGAATACGCCAAAATGTTGCCAAAGTATCGCATCCTGTCACAGACCGAGCACTTCCTTGTCATCGACAAGGGACCCGGCATCGGCATGCACGACGAGGCGGGGGAACCGGGTCTGGTGAGCCTGGTGCGGGCCGAGACCGGACTCGCGCTCTACCCTGTGCACCGCCTCGACAAGATGACCTCAGGGCTCTTGCTGCTGGCGCGCACCCCGGAGGCGAACCGGGCCCTCAGCATGGGATTCGCCGAGCGCCAGGTGAGCAAGCAGTATCTGGCGCTGTCGGATCGCAAACCCAAGAAGAAGCAGGGCTGGATCAAGGGCGACATGCAAAAGGGACGCGGCGGCAGCTGGTTGTTGGCCCGTAGCCAGGAAAACCCGGCCATCAGCTGGTTTGATTCCACCCCGGTGCGGGAGGGGCTGCGGCTCTATCGCATCAAGCCCCAGACCGGCAAGACCCACCAGATCCGGGTCGCCATGAAGAGCATTGGCGCCCCCATCCTGGGGGATGAGCGCTACGGCGGCACGGCGGCGGATCGCGGCTATCTGCATGCCTGGCGACTGGCGTTTACCCTGTGGGGCGACGCCTTCACCTTCGAGTCGGCCCCGGAGCTGGGGGAAGCCTTCACCCCGCCCGAGCTGGCCCAGGCCATCGCCCGGCTCGCCCCCTGACTGCATGCCTGGCGACTGGCGTTTACCCTGTGGGGCGACGCCTTCGCCTTCGAGTCGGCCCCGGAGCTGGGGGAGGCCTTCACCCCGCCCGAGCTGGCCCAGGCCATCGCCCGACTCACCCCCTGACTGCATGCCTGGCGACTGGCGTTTACCCTGTGGGGCGACCCCTTCGCCTTCGAGTCGGCCCCGGAGCTGGGGGAGGCCTTCACCCCGCCCGAGCTGGCCCAGGCCATCGCCCGGCTCGCCCCTGACTGCATGCCTGGCGACTGGCGTTTACCCTGTGGGACGACGCCTTCGCCTTCGAGTCGGCCCCGGAGCTGGGGGAAGCCTTCACCCCGCCCGAGCTGGCCCAGGCCATCGCCCGGCTCGCCCCCTGACTTCATGCCTGGCGACTGGCGTTTACCCTGTGGGGCGACGCCTTCGCCTTCGAGTCGGCCCCGGAGCTGGGGAAAGCCTTTACCCCGCCCGAGCTGGCCCAGGCCATCGCCCGACTCGCCCCCTGACGGCGACACCCGGCCTTGGCCGGGTTGTAACGAAAAACGGACACCCCCGGCGGCAAGGAGGCCCGTCCCCCCGAGTCGCCATGGTGATGTCACATTTCATTTACATCTTCCGGGCCGCTTTGGCCCAGACCTCTCTCGACCCAGACTCTTCTCTTCCCGCCGCGCCGTGCATCTAATGAAACAAGTTGTTAACACCTTCATTCAACCTGATTTCATGCAAAGGAGTGCACCATGGCGACGACCCAGACCCACAATCCCCTCGGCACCGACGGCTTCGAGTTCGTCGAGTATACGGCGCCGACCGCCGCCGGCATCGCTGCCCTCAAGGCGCTGTTTGTCTCTCTGGGCTTTGCCGAGGTGGCCCGCCACAAGCACAAGCAGTGCTGGCTCTACCGCCAGGGAGACATCAACTTCGTGGTCAATGCCGAGCCCCACTCCCAGGCGGAACAGTTTGCCAGCCTGCACGGGCCCAGCGTGTGCGGCATGGCATTTCGGGTAGAGGATGCGGGCCGTGCCCAGCAATACGCCATCGCCAAGGGGGCCAAGCCCTTCGTCGGCAAGATAGGGCCCATGGAGCTCAACATCCCCGCCATCTACGGCATCGGCGAGAGTACCCTCTCCTTCGTCGATCGTTACGGCGAGCGGGGCTCCATCTATGACGTGGACTTCCTCTTCTACCCCGACTGGCAGGCACGCATGGCCGAGGTGGATGCGGGGCTCTATGAGATCGATCACCTGACCCACAACGTGCAGCGCGGCAACATGGACCTCTGGTCCAACTTCTACGAGCGGATCGGTAACTTCCGTGAAATCCGCTACTTCGACATCGAGGGCAAGCTGACCGGGCTGCATTCCCGCGCCATGACGGCCCCCTGCGGCAAGATCCGCATCCCCATCAACGAGTCCTCCGACGACAAGTCCCAGATAGAGGAGTACCTGCGTCAGTACAAGGGGGAGGGGATCCAGCACATCGCCCTGGCGTCGAGCGACATCTATCAGACCATCCGCACCCTGCGTGGTCGCGGCACCGGCTTTATGCCCACGCCGGATACCTACTATGAGCAGGTGAACAGCCGGGTGGCGGGGCATCAGGAGGATCTGGAGGCGCTCAAGGCGCTGCGTATCCTGATCGACGGCTCGCCCACCAAGGACGGCATACTGCTGCAGATCTTCACCGACACCGTCATTGGTCCCGTCTTCTTCGAGATCATCCAGCGCAAGGGCAACGAAGGCTTCGGCGAGGGCAACTTCCAGGCATTGTTCGAATCCATCGAGCTGGATCAGATCCGCCGCGGCGTGCTGAGCGGGGCCGAGCAGGGGGAGAAGAAGGGGGAGCCGAGCGATGCGTAACGGGATGGGAGCTCGTCGGCCTGCATCGATTTCAGGGCGTGACACAGCGATGCGTAACGGGATGGGATTGTGTTGGCCGGTCTCTATTTCATGGGAGGTACACCGCCATGCGTAACTGGATTAGTTTCCCCCACCGGGAGGGGACCCACTCCCGCCAGGCCCACGCCGACCTGCCCGAGCAGGCCATCTATGAGCGCGAGCTGGGGCGCTCCGGCTTCTTCGGCCCCGCCACCCACATGCACCACAAGCATGCCCCCACCGACTGGGTCAACTGGGAGGGACCGCTGCGCCCGCGCCTGTTCGATCTCAACGCCCTCGGCGAGGAGGTGAGCTCCCTCTCCCCCTGGGTGATGCCGGATCTGCTCAGCAATCCCCACTGCCGTTACCGGATCTGGCGCCTGACCGAGACAATGCCGTTTCTGGTGCGCAACGCCGACGGCGACGAGCTCTTGTTCATTCACGAGGGAAGCGGTGACTTCTTCTGCGACTACGGTCATCTGACCCTGCGGGAGGGGGACTATGTGGTGATCCCCCGAGGCACCATGTGGCGCATCGAGCCGACGGCGCCACTCTTCATCCTGATGATAGAGGCGACGGAAGACAGCTATCAGCTGCCGGACAAGGGGCTGGTGGGCAACCATGCCATCTTCGATCCGGCGGCCCTGGACGTGCCCGCCATCAATGAGCGCTTCCTGGCCCAGCAGGACGAAAACCCCTGGTCGCTGCAGGTCAAGCGCCACGATCGGGTCTCTGTCATCACCTGGCCCTTCAACCCCCTGGATGCCCAGGGCTGGCACGGGGATCTGTGCGTGGTGCGCCTCAACTGGCGCGACATCCGCCCCCTGATGAGCCACCGCTACCACCTGCCGCCGTCGGCCCACTCCACCTTCGTGGCGAGCCGCTTCGTCATCTGCACCTTCGTGCCGCGCCCCATAGAGAGCGATCCCGGCGCGCTGCGGGTGCCCTTCTACCACAGCAACGACGATTTTGACGAGGTGCTCTTCTACCACGCCGGGGACTTCTTCAGCCGGGACAATATCGAGCGGGGCATGGTCACCTTCCATCCCGCAGGCTTCACCCATGGCCCCCATCCCAAGGCCTTTGCGGCGGGCCAGGCCCACGCCAAGACTTTCACCGACGAGGTGGCGGTGATGCTCGACACCCGGGATGCCCTGGCGGTTGGCTCACTGTGCGAGGGGATAGAGAATCCCCACTATGTCTCCAGTTGGCAGCGCCCTGCCGCCACCCCCGGCAAATAAGGAATTCGACATGAAATTGGCAACCTTGAACAATGGCAGGCGCGACGGCGCCCTGGTGGTGGTAAGCCGGGATCTGACCCGGGCGGTGGCCGTGGCCGACATAGCCCCCACCCTGCAAGGGGCGCTGGACGACTGGGCCGAGCTCGCCCCCCGACTGACCGCCGTCTATCAGGCCCTCAACGACGGGGCCTGCCCCGACGCCTTCCCCTTCGATGAGACCGCCTGCCTTTCGCCGCTGCCTCGCGCCTACCAGTGGCTCGATGGCAGCGCCTACGTCAACCACGTGGAGCTGGTGCGCAAGGCGCGCGGCGCCGAGATGCCGGACAGCTTCTGGCACGATCCCCTGATGTACCAGGGGGGCTCCGACAGCTTCCTCGCCCCCCATGGTCCCATCTGCATGGGGTCGGAGGAGTGGGGCATCGATTTCGAGTCCGAGGTGGCCATCATCACAGACGACGTGCCCATGGGCACCAGTTCGCAGGGGGCGGCGAGCCATGTGAAATTGCTGATGCTGGTCAACGACGTGAGCCTGCGCAACCTCATTCCCGGAGAGCTGGCCAAGGGTTTTGGCTTCTTCCAGTCCAAGCCGTCGAGCGCCTTCTCGCCGCTGGCCATCACCCCGGACGAGCTGGGGGAGGCGTGGCAGGATGGCAAGGTGCACCTGCCCCTGGTGACCCGCCTCAATGGCGCCCTGTTCGGAGAGCCGGATGCGGGGGTGGACATGACCTTCAACTTCTTCGAGCTGATGGCCCACGCCGCGAGGACGAGGCCGCTGGCCGCCGGCACCATCATAGGGTCGGGCACCGTCTCCAACTACGACAGAAGCCGGGGCTCCTCCTGCCTCGCCGAACGGCGGATGCTGGAAATTATCGAGTCCGGTCAAGCCACTACACCCTTTCTGCGCTTTGGTGATACAGTGTCCATCGCGATGCAGGATCGCAACGGATTGGCACTGTTTGGGACCATTTCTCAACGGGTCACCCAGGCGGAGTAGGGCAGCGGCGGGGAGACAGGCTCGCCAGAACAGGGACAGATTATGTTGCAGTTGTTTGGATATTGGCGGTCGTCGGCCAGCTATCGGGTTCGGATCCTGATGCAGCTCAAGGGGCTCGACTATGAGTTCCACCCGGTCAACTTGAGGCTGGGCGAGCAGCATGAGAAGGGGTATCACAGGATCAATCCCCAGGGGCTGGTGCCGTTTCTCATCGATGGGGATGTGCAGCTGGGGCAGTCGGTGGCCATCATGGAGTACCTCGACGAGGCCTATCCCGCCTATCCGCTGATGCCCTCGGCCGCCCAGGCGCGGGCCCGGGTGCGTCAGATAGTCAACATGATTGCCTGCGACACTCATCCCCTCGACAATCTGCGGGTGCTCAACTATCTGGAGCAGGCGCTGGGGGTGGATCAACCCGGCAGGGAGGCCTGGTATCGCCACTGGATTGACGAGACGTTCCGGGCCCTGGAGCCCCTGCTGATGACCACGGCCGGTGTCTATTGCGTCGGCAACGAGGTGACCCTGGCGGACTGCATGCTGGTGCCCCAGGTCTACAACGCTCGCCGTTATCAGATGAGCCTGGAGGAGTATCCCACCATCAATCGCATCGTCGCCAATTGCGAGCAGTTGCAGGCCTTCGTCAGGGCGGCCCCTGAGCGCCAGCCGGATGCGTCATAACCCTGTTGGCCAGAGACACAGAGAGACACAGCCCCCGCATCGCGGGGGCTGTTTCATTGGGAGCAGGATAACGCCCGCCGGCTGGTGTCGCGGGGGACGTTTCGTCTGGGCAGGGGCGCTAGTCTGGCGTGCCTGTGTCCGCCTCTTGGTTGGCGCGGACCTGGCCGAGCAGGATGGCCTCGTCGGTGGCGTCGTAGATCATGACCCCGAGGTGGCTGACCTGACCGCCGAAATCGGCCAGGGGGACCAGGGTCAGGTTCTGGTACATGAAGGGGGCCGCCCCCGTGATGGGCCTGTAGTTGTCAAAGCGCAGCAGATAGGGGCGCTGTTCCCAGGTGCTGAAGGCGCGGTTGTTGAGGGTGAAGACCTGATTGGCCTTGCGCTCGAACCAGGCCCTATCCAGCTCGTCAAACAGCTCAAACAGCACCCTATCGCGCACCGTGGCGGCCTGGCGACCGCTGTGGCTCTCCATGAAGCCGTTCCAGACCTGGATCTTGAACTGGCGATCCAGCACGAACAGACCCACGTCCAGGTTCTGGACTATGTTCATCAGCCAGTGAAATTCCCGTATTTCCATGTGCACTCCTAGAGCAGATGTTGAACCTTGTGATCCATGGTGGCGATGGAGTCTTCGGTAAACAGCAGCAGCAGATCGCACTGCACCTTGTGGCCCTGGAGCCGGTAGTTGATCTCGATGGCCAGGGTGCGCCGCCAGCGGCTCTGATTGGTCTGGATCAGCTGGTGGATGGGCCTGTGCTGACCCAGCAGCACCGGATGCCCTTGGCTGAAGTGGGTGTCGAGCTGGGCGCTGAAGCCGCGCAGGAAGGCGCCGATCAGCACGTTGGCCGTGTCCATCAGCAGCTCCAGCTCGGCGGCCCTGTCGAGTTCCCCCTCGTGCTTCATCAGCCGGGCCAGCTCGGCGAAACTGGCGTCATGGAACAGCAGCAGGGCCTCGCCGGCGATGCCGGCCCCGATGAACCCCTGGCACACGGCGGAGAGGGTATCGGACTCGGCGGCGGCGGAGAGGGCCATGTGCAGCTCTGAGACCTCGAGCACATTGACGTTGGGGATGGGCAGCACCACGAAGGCGCCGAGCAGGCGGGCCAGCAGATCGGCGGCCTGGCCCATGGCGACGTTGGCCAGCTCCTGATAGAGATCCCGGGACTGGGGCGTCAGCAGCGGGCCGGACGGGGACTCGCTCTGGGATGTCGCAGGCAGCGTGCTTGCCTGGGGTGGGGGCGGCGTGACGCTCTCTTCCCTGGGCTGCCAGAAACCATGCTGGCGCAAGAAGGCGTGCAGTGTGTCGGGGGAGGCGGGTTTCTGGATGAAATCCAGTGCCCCCAGCGCCATCACCCTGGCATGGGCCTCGGGTTGTATGTCTCCCGAGACCACCAGCACCTTGCTGCGGATCCCTTCCCGCTGCAGGGTCTCGAGCACTTCATAACCATCCATCCTGGGCATGGTGAGGTCGAGCAGCACCAGATCGCCGTGACCCATCAGGATCTGCTCCAGTCCCTCCTGGCCATCGCCGGCCTCATGCAGCCGTATGTCCCACTCCCGGGGCAATGCCCGGGCCAGTTGCTTGCGGGCAAAACCCGAATCATCGCAGATCAACACATTCATGGGGCCGCCCTCTTAATGGATCATGGAGACAAGTGTGGCCCGGCCTGTCCGGTATGCCGCCATGGCCGGCTGGGGGCTATGGGGCTGGGCGATCCTGCCGGTAAGGTGCCGAGTATTTCTCGACGAACTCGGCGAACAGCTTAACACGCAGCGGCGCAAAATTGGGTTGGGTCAGCTGCATGTAGAAGGGACGGCTCGGGGTCTGCCAGTCAGGTAGAACCGGTTGAAGCCGGCCCTCCTTGAGAGCTTGCTGCACCAGGTGGCGGGGGACATTGATGATGCCCAGGTGCTGCTCGGCGGCGCGCAGCGCGGCCTGGGTCTGGCTGACGGTCAGCTTGGCCTGGGGGCAGATCCTGGCGCTCTCCCCCTCCCGGTTGCCGAGCTGCCAGTGCTGGTGGGGCCAGCAGTAGATGAGATCGTGCTCGTCGAGGGCGGCCGGGTGGGTGGGGCATCCCCGTTTCGCCAGATAGAGGGGCGAGGCGAACAGCCCGTATCGCACCTGGCCGAGCAGGGTGGTGTGGGACTGGGTCTGGGACAGCTCGCCGTTGAAGAACACCAGATCCCTGTCTCCCTCGAACAATTGCTGGTGGTCATTGGTCTGGCTGATGTCAAATTGCACCTCGCCGTGGTGCAGGGAGAAGGCGGCCACCATGTCGATGAGCAGGGTGCTGGAGAGGGAGACGGGGGCCGCCAGCCGGATCACGCCCGCCAGATCGGCCTCCCTGCCCTGGATTTCGCCGGTGGCCTGCTCTATGTCGGCCAGGGGCGTGCAGAGGCGCTCGTAGTAGCGCAGCCCCTCGTCGGTGAGGCGGATCTTGCGGGTGGATCTGTGCAGCAGGGGATGGCCCAGGGTCTCTTCCAGATGGGAGATGCGGCGGCTGATGGTGGCGGTGGGCATGCCCAGCGCGCTGGCGGCATGGGAGAAGCCCCCCTCCTGTACCACCTTGACGAATAGATAGAACTCTTCGATGTACTTCATAGGAGGCATGGCACTCGAGGCAAACCGTGACCTTAAGAAGCGGGCCTCCCCTTGGCAAGGGCAATCACGCCTTTAATTGATCTGGATTAGGTTCGACTCCCGCTGGTATTGATGCAGCAGGCGGATGAAGTCGGCGGGATCCCGGTCCAGGCTGCCGACGGGCACCAGCAGATCGTAGCCGAGGAGGCTTCTCAGCCTCGCCATGCGATTGGCCAGCATGGCGATCACCCCCTCGTACTGGGCCCCCTCCCGGGAGCGATAGTGGCTCTCCTCGAACAGATCGTCGAACTGGCTGGCGCAGGTGCCGGTGGGGCAGTCCGTCTGCTCGCTTTGCAGCACCTGCATCAGCACGGCGCGCTGCTCCGTCAGTATGCCCACCGCCAGCCGGGGTGTGATCAGGCTCAAGAAACTGTCGTAATCTTTTATCCGCAAGCCGATGAAGGGGATCTCCACCAGATCCCACCCCATATGGATGCGCGGGTGGTCAATCCGCTGAATATTTACCCATTTGAGCACCCAACCGCCATGCTTGTGGTGATATTGCAAGCAGTCATGGCACAAAGAGAGACTGAAATGAGGCTCTCTTAGCTTCAAGGTACCGATGAAGAGGGTGATCAGCCCCGCCAGCAGGCCGCAGTAGATGGGGATTAGTGGTTGTTCACCGAATAAAAAAAGTATAGAAATCATAGCAATGGTTATTATTGAGCCAAGCAATACTAGTGTGAGTCCGTTTCTTCTGACCATGGGCTGTACGTGAAGTGTTTTCATATGAGGATGACCTTGCCGCTCTTCCTGTACTTTCAGTCTAAGCCCCATATCAAGATGTGTTGCAGTCAGGCAGATATGGTGTGGATGGCGTTCGTTCCGCACACACAAGGAACATGCTGATGAATTGCCATAACAGATGAACACACTCGACGAATGCACCCTCGACAACTTCGAAGTGCTGCACACGCCTATCTGGATCTATGACATCCTCCATCATCGCATCTTCTGGGCCAATGAGGCCGCGCTCGTCCTCTGGGAGGCGGATTCCCTCACCGAGCTCAAGGGGCGCGACTTCGGGGCCGACATGGCCGACGCCATCAGCCTGCTGCTGCAGCGCTATCTCGGCGACTTCCAGCAGGGGCGCAGCTACAGCGAATGGTGGAGCCTCTCCCCCAAGGGGGTGAAGAAGCAGGTCTATCTGCGCCTGTCCGGGGTGCAGCTGGCCGGCCGCCTGATGATGATGACGGAGGCGGTGATCGATGCCGACAGCCTGCATCAGCAATCCTCCCTCGCCACCGGGGATACCCTGGCCTGCCTGTTTGACGACAGCGGCCTGCTGATCAGTGGCAACCACCACTTCGAATCCTGCTTCGGCACGGGGATCGCCATCCTGGCTCAGGTCTTCTCCGGCAACGACGACGCCTTCTTTCAGCGGCTCTCCCGGCTCGATGAGGTGGTGACCGAGGGGGAGTGTCGTACCCAGAAAGGGATGCGCTGGTTTCAGTACCAGTTTCGCCATATCCAGCAGGGGGCGCGGATCCTGCTTACCATGCGGGACATCACGGATCGCAAGCTCGAGGAGCTAGAGCACCGTCACCTCGCCTGGCACGACTCCCTCACCGGCCTGCTCAACCGCTATGGCTTGATGAAGTCGCTTGAGGCCTATTGTGGCATGGGGGGGCGCTTCGCCCTGGTGTTCATGGACCTGGACAATTTCAAGCTGGTCAATGACAACTATGGTCACAAGGCCGGGGATCGCCTGCTCGAGCGGGTGGCCGGTCGCCTCAAGCAGGTCTGTCCCCGGGACGTGGAGCTGGCCCGCCTCGGCGGCGACGAATTTACCGCCCTGGTGCCCCTGAACCACGGCAGCGTGCGGGCCGAGGAGGTCGCCGACCTCATGCTCTCCCAGATGAGCAAGCCGTTGCAGCTGAGCGGCCTGCCCGAGGTGACCATAGGGGGCAGCATAGGCATCGCCGTCTACCCGGACGATGCCGATGACGGGGACAACCTCATCACCCGCGCCGACATGGCCATGTACCAGGCCAAGCAGATGGGGCGCCTGCGCTGGCAGCGCTTCACCCCCAGCATGCAGCAGAATCTGCACCGCAAGCTGACCCTCAAGCAGTTTCTGGCCAAGGCCATCGGTCGCCAGGAGCTCAGCCTCTGCTACCAGCCCCAGGTCGATGCCGCGAGCCGGCAGCTGCTGGGGTTCGAGGCACTGATCCGCTGGCGCAACCCTGTGCTGGGCCAGGTCTCGCCGGGGGAGTTCATCCCCCTGGCCGAGGAGATGGGTCTCATCCGCGAGATAGGGGGCTGGGTGCTGGACACGGCTCTGGCCCAGATGGCACTGTGGCAGCGGCAATTCGCGGTCAAGGTGCCGGTCTCGGTCAACCTGTCCGGCTTTCAGCTCACCCCCTCCCTGCCAGAGCAGGTCGCCGCCTCCCTCAGGGAACACGGCGTGGATCCCCACCTGCTCACCCTGGAGCTGACGGAGACGGTGCTGATGCTCGACATGAACGGTTGCATCGGCATCCTGGATCGCCTGAGCGAACAGGGGATCAAGATTGCCATCGACGACTTCGGCACCGGCTACTCCTCCCTGGCCTATCTCAACCGGCTGCCCATCGACACCATCAAGCTGGATCGCTCCTTCGTGGTGGGACTCAACCTGCCGGTGATCCGCGCCACCGTCGCCATGGCGACGGGGCTTGGCCTCGGCATCATGGCGGAGGGGATCGAGGAGGAGCATGAGCTGGTGGCGCTGCGGGCCCAGGGATGCCACGTGTTTCAAGGCTTCCTGTTTGGCAGGCCGATGACGGTGGCCGAGATTGAGGAGAATCCTTTCACCCTCTACAGCCAGGTGGGGGAGTTCGCGCTCCCTCGCCACTGAGCGCCGTAGTCGAGTCTTGGGGGCCGCCGCTTTTTTGGGGTAGAGTGGCCTGCTCATCAGGAGGCAACATGAACCAGACCATAGATCTCATTCTTTCCCACCGCTCCATTCGTCAGTTCACAAAAGATCCCATCGAGGCCCAGCAGCTCGATCTCATCTTGCAGGCCGCCCAGGCGGCGGCCAGCTCCAGCTTCCTGCAGGCCAACAGCATCATGCGGATAACGGACCCCCTGATCCGCCAGCAACTCGCCGAGCTGGCGGGGCCCCAGCCCTATGTGGCCCAGGCCGCCGAGTTTCTGGTGTTCTGCGCCGATTTCCATCGCCACCTGCAGATAGTGCCGGCGGCGCACACCGGGTTCGTCGAGCAGCTGCTGATAGGGGCCATCGATGGCGCCCTGATGGCCCAGAATGCCCTGCTGGCGGCCCAATCCCTCGGCCTTGGCGGCGTCTATATCGGCGGCATTCGCAACCACCCCGCCGAGGTGGTGGCCCTGCTCGGCCTGCCCAGGCACGTGATCCCGCTGTTTGGTCTGTGCCTGGGCCACCCGAGCCAGCAACCCGAGCAGAAGCCGCGCCTGCCCCAGGCCATGGTGGTCCACGAGAATCGCTACCCCGAGCGGCTCGACGAGGCGCTGCTGGCTGATTACGATCGCCAGATCCAGGACTATTACCAGGCCCGCAGCAGCAACAACAAGGTGCAGACCTGGAGCAGCCAGATAGCGGGGATCCTCGGCAAGGAGGCGCGTCCCTTCATGGCTGCCTTCTTGCAATCCCAGGGATTCAATCTGAAGTGAGGGGAGGCCGGCACAAGCGGTCGGCCCGATTCAAGGAATGGTGATGGCGGGCGATATGATAGGGGCTGTCCCTTGGGGGACGACGTGATGAGAGTGTGAGCCCTGCAGGCTATCCCCCGGTGGTAAGCTGCTGTAGGATCAGGATATTGGATAGGGAAGGAACGGATAAAGCCTATGATTTTAACACTGATATTGCTGTCTATCGGCGCGCTCCTGTTTCTGGTGATCGCCTACAACGTGGTGCAGCAATATAAGCAGAAGGCGGAAGCCGACAAGCGCCAGGCCATCGCCAAGCACAAGTCCATCGCCGATGAGACGGAGGAGATGCTGCTCAACGTCAACCTGGTCCCCTTCTCCAAGAACCTGGTGCTCTTGCTGCAACACCGGATCCTGGATGCCTATCGCGCCATCGCCCAGGTGATGCCGGGCAATGGCCAGATCCGGCAGCGGATCCAGGATGTGCAGACTCAGATCAAGAATGTGCAGGACAACTACAGCCCCCACGACGAGGGGCACTTCAAGACGCCGGAGTCCGATCGCCAGGCGATCCAGATGCTGCAGCTGGTCAAGAAGATGCGGGCCGTGCTGCGGGTCGAGCACAACAAGGGCAAGATAGATCCGCAAGGGTTTGCCCAGGAGGATCGCCGTCTCGAACTGATGCAGCTCAAGATCAACATTGCCAACCTGCTCAAGCGGGCCATGGATGCCCAGATCCAGGGGCAGTACGGTACCTGTCGCCAGCTGTTTACCAAGGGACTGGCGGCGGTGGGCAACATCAGTGACAAGGATGCCTACCTGCTGGCTCGGGAAGAGGAGATGCGTCAGGGGCTCAAATCCCTGGACGAGCACCTGGCCCAGCAGAGCGAATCCGAGCTGCAAAACATCAAGGACAAGGAGACCGACGAACTCGACGTCCTGTTCCAACCCAAGAAGAAGTGGTGATATGACCCATCCTCTGGACGACACACTGGGGCCCATGGCCCCTTTTGCCATTGGCCTGCTCGATGAGCTCGCTGCCTTGGACATCCCTCTGGCGCGGCCCGAGATCGATCACCTCTGCTACCGCGTCGCCAGCCAGGAGGAATACCTGGCCCTGCGCGGCATCCTGGCCGAGGCGGGCAGCCTGCTGGTGGAGGGCATGATAGGGGGCCGCCCCATCGCCACCTATCGCTTCGCCCAGCCGCCTTGCTTCGTCTGGCGGGGCGAGCCGCTCACCGTGCCCTGCATCGAGCTGGCGGCCCCCAAGCCGGGACGCAGCCACAAGGCGGGTCTGGAGCACATCGAGCTGGTGGTGGCCGATCTGGCTGCCCTGGTGGCGGCGCACCCCGCACTCCCGTTCAAGACGGGCAACATGGCGAGCCTTCGCAACCCGGATGTGGCCCTGATGCTGGCATCGGGTCAGGTGAAGTTTCATCTGCGCCCCCTGTCGGCCGTCATTGAGGAGGAGCTGGCCACCGACGCCGTGGTGCCCGTGCCGGCCGATTATTTCTCGCGCCAACCTTGAGCCCGGGCCCCTGACAGGGGCCCGTTCATATGGTCAGCGGCTGCTGGCGATGGGCCTTCTGGCGCGCCAGCCAGAGGGAGAGGGCGGCCGTGACCAGCAGCACCAGCTCGATCCCCAGCACCATGCCCGCCAGCTGCCCCTCTCCCCAGAAGGGGTGCAGATAGAATCCCCCCAGGCTCGCCCCCAGGTAATAGGCCACCAGATAGAGGGACGAGGCCAGTGCCCTGTCGTGGGTCACGTGCTGGCCGACCCAGGCACTGGCGCAGGCATGGGCGAGGAAGAAGCCGAAGCTGGACACCAGCAGCCCCGCCAGGATGGCGGCCAGGTTCCCCCCCAGCAGCAGCAGGGCCCCCAGGGCCATCAAGGCGATCCCCACGAGCAGCAGCCGCTCAGCCCCCAGACGCTGGGCGCAGCGCCCGCTGATGGAGGAGGCGAGGGTACCCGACAGATAGGTCAGAAACAGCATGCCGAGCCATTGGGGCGGCAGGGAGAAAGGCTCGGCCGAGAGCAGGAAGGTGAGGTAGCTGAACTGGTTGAGAAACACCATGAAGTTGAGGCCGCCGATGAGGTAGGCCCCCACCAGCAGGGGATTGCGCAGATGACTTCCCAGCGCCTGCCTGAGCTGGCCCGGGCTCGCCTGACTGGGGGTGAAGTTGCGCTGGGTCGGCAGCAGCCAGATCACCAGGGGCAGGAGCAGCAGGCTGATGAGGCCTATGCCGAGGAAGGTGGCATGCCAGCTGTCGAACCAGCCGGCCAGCAGGCCGCCCAGCACCCGGCCGGCGATCCCCCCCAGGGAGTTGGCGGCGATATAGATGCCCACCGCCGAGATGAGGGCGCGGCGCGTGAACTCCTCCCCCATGTAGGCGATGGCGGTGGCGGGCAGGCCCGCCAGCAGCATGCCCTGCAGGATGCGCAGGGCCAGCAGGGAACCGAACTGCTCGACCCCGCTCGCGACAAGAGAGAGCAGGATGGCGGCGGTCAGGGTCCACAGCATGATCCGGCGGCGGCCGAAGCGATCGGCCAGCCTGGCGCAGATCAGCAAGGCGAAGGCGAGCCCCGCGGTGCAGCCCGCCAGGGTCCAGCCGGAGTGGAGGGAGCTGATGGCGAATTCACTCGCCAGCATGGGCAGCAGGGGATGGATCTGGTAGAGATTCAAAAAGACCAGAAATGAACCCAGGCTCAGGGCCAGGGTGGCACGTAGCCAGGGGCGACTTCCTACTTCGATCATGGGATGCTCCAGGGTTTTCCCTAGGGTAGTGGGCCCATGCTCATAAATATAATATATTTAAGTTATCCGACTCATAACGAGAATTGATATGGACCTCAAGCAACTCGGCTATCTGTTGGCGGTGCGGGACACAGGCTCCTTCACCCGGGCCGCCCAGCAGCTCCATGTGGCCCAGCCCGCGGTCAGCATGGCCATCGCCAAGCTGGAGCAGAGGCTGGCGCTGCGCCTGTTCGATCGCCAGGACAAGTCGGTGCGCCTGACCCCGGAGGGGGAGGTGCTCTGCCGCCATGCCGAGCGATTGCTGCTGCAGATGCACCAGGCGCAAGCCGAGATGGCCGAGCTCAAGGGGCTGGAGCGGGGGGAGGTGCGGATCGGGATCCCCTACATGATGGGCTCTTACTACTTTCCCCCCATACTGATGGCGTTCAAGCACAGGTATCCGGGGTTGAAGATCCGGGTCGAGGAGGCGGGCACCCGGGAGCTGCTCAGCCGCATGGTGGCGGGAGAGCTGGACCTGGCCATCCTGATCACCAGCGACCTGCCCCCCGCCCTGGAAGGGGGCCAGCTGCTGCGCGAAGAGATGCTGATGGTGGTGGGGGAGGAGCATCCTCTCTACGGGGCGAAGCGGGTCACCCTGGCCGAGTATTTTCGCCAGGAGCTGGCGGTGTTTCGCCGCGGTTTCTATCACAGGGAGCACATGGAGACCTTGGCCCAGGGGCTCGGCATCGAGCCCTCCATCGCTTTTGAGAGCAACCTGATCCCGCTGCTCAAGGCGGTGGTGCGCCAGGGATTTGCGGTCAGCACCTTCCTGCGCATGGTGGTCGAGGAAGACAAGGCCCTGGCGGGGATCCCGTTCGATCCGCCCATTTATCTCGATCTTTGCGTCGCCTGGCGCCGTGGCGATCCCCTCTCTCTGGCCAATCGGGCGCTGCGGGATTTCCTGCTGGCGCAGCCCATGGCAGAAACGGCAAGAAGCGAGGGCTAATAACTAAAAGTTTGTTAGTATTAGTTGAAGTCGTCTTTAGAGCCTAACACCATGAAACTCCAACAATTGCGTTATATCGTGGAAGTTGCCAACCACAGATTGAACGTGTCGGCGACGGCGGAGAGCCTGTATACCTCTCAACCCGGGATCAGCAAACAGGTTCGCATGCTCGAAGATGAGCTGGGAATTCAGATATTTGAGCGCAGTGGCAAGCATCTGACCCAGATCACCCCGGCCGGGCGCGACGTGATCAAGATAGCCAACGAGATCCTCGGCAAGGTGGAGGGCATCAAGTCGGTGGCGAGCCAGCATACCCATCCGGAGCAGGGAACCCTGCACATCGCCACCACCCACACCCAGGCCCGTTATGCCCTGCCCGAGGTGATCAAGGGGTTCATCAAGCGCTTCCCCAAGGTCTCCCTGCACATGCACCAGGGCACGCCGACCCAGATCAGCGAGGCCGTGGTCAAGGGGATGGCGGATTTTGCCATCGCCACCGAGGCGCTGCACCTCTATGAAGATCTCATCATGCTGCCCTGCTATCACTGGAACCGCAGCGTGATAGTGCCGCGGGGTCACCCGCTGACCCAGGTCAGCAAGCTCTCCATTGCCGACATTGCCCACTTCCCCCTGGTCACCTATGTGTTCGGCTTTACCGGTCGCTCCGAACTCGATACCGCCTTCAATCGCGCCGGTTTCGAGCCCAACATCGTTTTCACTGCCACGGATGCGGATGTGATCAAGACCTATGTGCGCCTTGGCGTCGGCATCGGCGTAATGGCCACCATGGCACTGGACAAGCAGACCGACACGGATCTGGTGGCGCTGGACGCCAGCCACCTGTTCGCCCACAGCACCACCAAGATAGGGTTTCGCAAGGGCTCATTCCTGCGAACCTACATGTATGACTTCATGACCCGTTTTGCCCCGCACCTGACGCGGGATGTGGTGGAAAAGGCCATCGCCATGCGTTCGAGCGACGATGTGGACGCCATGTTTGCCGACATAGAGCTGCCTATCCGCTGATGGAGATGAACTCCGCCGCCATGGCATGACGGGGGAGGGTACTGATCCACAACGAAAAACGCCTCCCGATGGGAGGCGTTTTTCATAGGAGCAACCGACTTATTTCTTCAACATATGGTCGAGCTTGCTCGCCTTGGTGGAGAGATAGAACTCGTTGTGGGGGTTGCGCCCTTCCTGCAGGGGCACCCGCTCGGTCACCGGGATGCCGAAACTCTCCATCGCCTTGACCTTGCGCGGGTTGTTGGTCATCAGGCGCAGGCTCTTGATGTCGAGCGCCTTGAGCATGTCGGCGCAGATGGTGTAGTCGCGCATGTCGGCGGCAAAGCCCAGAGCCACGTTGGCCTCGACGGTGTCGGCGCCCTGATCCTGCAGATGATAGGCCCGGATCTTGTTGAGCAGGCCTATCCCGCGCCCCTCTTGACGGACATACAGCAAGACACCGCGTCCGGCGGCGGCGATGTGTTGCAGGGCGGCCTGCAACTGGAAACCACAGTCGCAACGCAAGCTGAACAGGGCATCGCCGGTAAGACACTCGGAATGAATGCGGCCGAGGACGGGCTCATCCCCGCTGACATCGCCCATGACCAGGGCGGCGTGGTCTTTCCCCGTGCCAACTTCCTGAAAACCGACCAGGGTAAAGGTGCCCCAGGGGGTCGGCAACTGGGACTTGGCCACGAGAGTAATGCTACTCATGGGGGTACTCCTTAACGACAAGGACTCGAAAAAAGGGGGCCAGTTTAGCGCGCCTCGCGCTCGGCGACCATCAGAACCCGTCACGCGCGGCGCCATGGTGGGTGGGATCGCTGTACACAAAAAGCCCACTCACGACGGCTTTTATACGGAACTGTGCGGTCACGACTGCCAGGCTTGGCACATTTGGGTATACTCTGCGGCCATTACCTCATCCCATCGGGATGATGCGCAACATCAAGTGCAGGAGATATCTTATGCCCCATATGGCCCCCGTGATGACAATTGATGGCCCGAGTGGTGCCGGTAAAGGCACCCTGTGCCAGCTGCTGGCCGCAGAGCTGGGCTGGCACCTGCTCGATTCCGGCGCCATCTACCGGGTGCTGGCCCTGGCTGCGTTGCACCATGATGTGGAGCTCGATTCGGAAGCGGCTCTGGTGCCCCTGGCCGCCAACCTGGATGTGCAATTCCAGGTCGACGGCGAGCAGGTCAGGGTGGTGCTGGAAGGGGAGGATGTCTCCCGCACCATCCGCTCCCAGGAAGTGAGCGATGCC
Source organism: Aeromonas sobria (assembly GCF_050266975.1). Lineage (GTDB taxonomy): Bacteria > Pseudomonadota > Gammaproteobacteria > Enterobacterales > Aeromonadaceae > Aeromonas > Aeromonas sobria_B. The sequence continues at coordinate 61,685 of NZ_JBKISU010000020.1, read as the reverse complement.
GCCAGCAAGGTCGCCGTCTTCCCCCGCGTGCGCGAGGCCCTGCTGCGCCGTCAGCGCGCGTTTCGCCAGGTCCCTGGTCTCATCGCCGATGGTCGGGACATGGGGACTGTGGTTTTCCCCGAGGCGGAGATCAAAATTTTCCTTGACGCCAGCGCCGAGGAGCGGGCCCAGCGCCGCTATAAGCAGTTGCAAGATAAGGGCTTTGATGTTAACTTTGAGCGTCTTTTGACCGAGATCCAGGAGCGAGATGACCGCGATCGCAATCGCGCCGTTGCCCCCTTGAAACCGGCCGAAGATGCCCTGGTGGTGGATTCCACCGCGCTGACCATAGATGAAGTGCTGGCAACGGTACTATCCTATGCGAAGCAACAACTCAATGGTGTCGGTTCACGCTGACATCGGTCGTCTGCGCCAAGGATGGAGCAGATTATTTCAAACAGCCCCGCTGGTGCCGGATTGCTAGTGGATGTTTCATTTGTGACACAAACAATGATCGAATCTTTTGCTCAACTCTTTGAAGAGTCCCTGAACTCCGTTGAAACCCGTCAAGGTTCCATCGTCAAGGGTACCGTCGTTGCCATCGAGAACGGTTTCGTTCTGGTTGACGCCGGCCTGAAATCCGAGTCTGCCATTCCTGCCGAAGAATTCAAGAACGCCCTGGGCGAGCTGGAAATCAACGTAGGTGACACTGTCGACGTAGCTCTGGACTCTATCGAAGATGGTTTCGGCGAAACCAAGCTGTCCCGCGAAAAAGCCAAGCGCCACGAAGCCTGGCTGCAGCTTGAAAAGGCTTACGAAGAGCAAGCTACCGTTATCGGTATCATCAACGGCAAGGTCAAGGGTGGTTTCACCGTTGAACTGAACGGCATCCGTGCCTTCCTGCCGGGTTCTCTGGTTGACGTGCGTCCGATCCGTGACACCGCTCACCTGGAAAACAAAGAACTCGAATTCAAGGTCATCAAGCTGGACCAGAAGCGCAACAACGTTGTCGTTTCCCGTCGCGCCGTGATCGAGACCGAGAACACCTCCGAGCGTGAAAGCCTGCTGGCTAACCTGCAAGAAGGTCAAGAAGTTAAGGGTATCGTCAAGAACCTGACCGACTACGGTGCATTCGTAGATCTGGGCGGTGTTGACGGCCTGCTGCACATCACCGACATGGCGTGGAAGCGTGTCAAGCATCCTTCCGAAATCGTCAACGTTGGCGACGAGATCTCCGTCAAGGTACTGAAGTTCGACCGCGAGCGTACCCGTGTATCCCTGGGTCTGAAGCAGCTGGGCGAAGATCCCTGGGTTGCTATCGCCAAGCGTTACCCGGAGACCACCCGTCTGTCTGGCCGCGTGACCAACCTGACCGACTACGGCTGCTTCGTTGAAATCGAAGAAGGCGTCGAAGGCCTGGTACACGTTTCCGAGATGGATTGGACCAACAAGAACATCCACCCGTCCAAAGTTGTCAACGTTGGCGACCTGGTAGATGTCATGGTCCTGGACATCGACGAAGAGCGTCGTCGTATCTCCCTGGGTCTGAAGCAGTGCAAATCCAACCCGTGGCAGCTGTTTGCCGAAACTCACGCCAAAGGCGACCGTGTTTCCGGCAAGATCAAGTCCATCACCGACTTCGGTATCTTCATCGGTCTGGATGGCGGCATCGACGGCCTGGTTCACCTGTCTGACATCTCCTGGAACAACCAGGGCGAAGAAGCCGTGCGTGAATTCAAGAAAGGCGACGAGATCGAAGCCGTTGTTCTGCAAGTGGATCCGGAGCGTGAGCGCATCTCCCTGGGCGTCAAGCAGATCGAAGAAGACCCGTTCAACAAGTACCTGTCTGACAACAAGAAAGGTGCTATCGTGAAGGGTAAGGTTACCGAGGTTGATGCCAAAGGTGCAGTGATCGAACTGGCTGACGGTGTTGAAGGCTACCTGCGTGCCTCCGATGCTGCCCGTGACCGCGTAGAAGACGCCACTCTGGTGCTGTCTGTTGGTGACGAAGTTGAAGCCAAGTTCATGGGCGTTGATCGTAAGAACCGCACCGTAAGCCTGTCTGTCCGTGCCAAGGACGAAGCTGACGAGCGTGTTGCTATCGATTCTCTGAACCAGCAAGAAGAAGTTGTGTTCAGCAATGCCATGGCTGAAGCGTTCAAAGCCGCCAAGGGTGAGTAATCCTTGATGCAAGAAAAGGGCGGCTTCACGCCGCCCTTTTTTATCCTGGCAAAATGAATATTGCATGTGATCGGGGAAGGAGATTTAACCTTATGACCAAATCAGATCTCATCGAACAACTGGCTGCGAGCCGCATGCATATGCCGGCCAAGGATGTTGAGGCCGCCATCAAGGAGATCCTTGAGCAGATGGCATCGACTCTGCAAAACGGCGATCGGATTGAAATTCGCGGTTTTGGCAGCTTTTCTCTGCACTATCGCGCACCCCGCGTGGGCCGTAATCCCAAGACTGGCGATAAAGTGGAGCTGACGGGCAAATATGTGCCGCACTTCAAGCCTGGCAAGGAATTGCGAGAGCGTGTCAACCTCGCTGAATAATGCAGAAAACGGCATACCTGAGTATGCCTTTTTTGTTTTTGCGCACCCCATTGCGTCAATTAGCCTGTTTCTGAAAGTCTTTTCCCTTTCTCTCTAGAGTCTGTGGCTGATTTTAAGGATAATCACTGGGTCTTTTCGATACTGACAGGAAGATCCCATGAAGCGCGTCTTGGCTCTTATCCCTCTGGTACTGGTCTTTATCTTCACCCTGGCCCTCGGCTCACAAAACGGCCAGCTGGTGCAATTCAACTATTTGATTGCCCAAGGGGAGTTCTCGCTCGCCCTGCTGCTGGGTCTCTTCTTTGGTACGGGTTTCCTCCTCGGCTGGCTGGTATTCGGCCTGCTCTATCTGCGGATCAAGCTGCAAAATCGTACTCTGAATCGCACCGTGCGTCGGCAATCCCGCCAGTTGGAATTGGCCACTGCATCGGACAAGGAGTCCGGTAAGGAATAACGTTCCTCCATGCTTGAACTGCTTTTCCTGCTGTTGCCCATCGCCGCCGGTTATGGCTGGTACATGGGGCGCAGGAGTGTTCGTCAGGACACCCAAAAACAGAGCAATCAGTTTTCTCGTCAGTACGTGGCGGGGCTCAACTATTTGCTCTCCGACGAGTCTGACAAGGCCGTCGATCTCTTCATTCAGCTGCTCGAAGTTGACAGCGATACGATTGAAACACATCTCTCCCTCGGCAACCTGTTTCGCCAACGTGGCGAAGTCGACCGTGCCATCAAGATCCACCAGAACCTGGTCAGCCGTGAGCTGACGCGCGAACAGCGCCAACTGGCACTGCAGGAGCTGGCGCGGGATTTTCTGGCGGCCGGTCTGCTCGACAGGGCCGAGGCCATCTGGGTCGAGCTCTGCGAGGATGCAGATTTCGAGGAGACGGCACTGACCCAGTTGCTGATCATTCATCAACAGCTGCGTGATTGGCAGCAGGCCATCCTGGTGGCCCAGCGCCTGCAGAAATTCCCCGGCAAGAAGCTGGCCGAACCCATTTCACACTTTCACTGCGAGCTGGCCGAGCTGGCACTGATGGATGGCAACGAGGGAGAGGCGCAGGCTCGCCTCAAGAAGGCGCTGGGGGTCAATCCCCGTTGTGCCCGTGCCTCCCTACGTCTGGCGACCCTGGCGATGGGGCAGGGGGAGTATCTGGCCGCGAGCCGCGAGCTGCTGCGGGTATTCGAGCAGGATATCGATTTTGCCTCCGAGGCCATGCCGCTGCTGGAGCAATGCTATCAAGCCCTGGGCCGCAGTCAGGAGCTGATCCCGCTGCTGGAGAAGGCGGTGGAGGGTAATGCGGGGGTGAGTGTGACCCTGGCCCTGGCCAGGCTGGTGGAGGAGCGGGACGGTCTGAGCCAGGCCAGGACCCTGGTGCTGCGCCAGCTGCGTCGCCACCCCTCGATGAAGGGCTTCTACCAGCTGGTAGGCTTCCAGCTCGCCAGTGCCGAGCCGGGCCCGGCCAAGGAGAGCCTGGAGCTGCTGCAGCAGCTGGTTGGGGAACAGATCAAGATAAAATCCACCCACAAGTGTCGTCAGTGCGGCTTTGCCACGCACTCTCTGTTCTGGCAATGCCCCTCCTGCCGACAGTGGGGATCCATCAAGCCGATCCGTGGTCTGGACGGTGAATAACCTATAGGAAGAGAGATGTTAGATCCCAAAGTCTTGGTTGCGCTCGATTATCAGCGTGAAGCCGATGCCCTGGCCTTCGTGGACCGGGTCTCCCCCTCCCAGTGCCGCCTCAAGGTCGGGAAGGAGATGTTCACCCTGTTTGGTCCCCAGTTCGTGCGCCAGCTGGTGGCCAAGGGCTTCGATGTCTTCCTGGATCTGAAATTCCACGACATCCCCAACACGGTCGCCAAGGCGGTCGCGGCGAGTGCCGAGCTGGGGGTCTGGATGGTGAACGTGCATGCCAGTGGCGGCGAGCGGATGATGCGGGCCGCCAGGGAGGCGCTGCTGCCGTATGGCGACAAGGCGCCGCTGCTCATCGGGGTGACCGTGCTGACCAGCATGGAGCAAAGCGATCTGTCCGGGATCGGCCTGGATATCCGCCCGGCCGAGCAGGTGCTGCGTCTGGCCCGTCTGGCCAAGGATGCCGGGCTCGACGGCGTGGTCTGCTCCGCCAACGAGGCGAGCGAACTCAAGGGGGCGCTGGGTGAGGACTTCTTGCTGGTGACCCCGGGGATCCGCCCGACCGGCGCCGCCCAGGGCGATCAGCGCCGGGTCATGACCCCGAGCGAGGCGGTGGCGGCGGGAGCCGACTACCTGGTGATTGGTCGCCCGATCACCCAGGCGGCCGATCCGGCCCTGACCCTTGGCGACATCAACGACGAGCTCGCCAGAAGCTGATGACAACGGTGAGCAGGCCAAGCACCAGGCCTGCTCCCGCACCAACCAGGTGCGATCCCGTGTGTACCCTGGCCCCGATCAGCATGGCGGCCGGGCTGTCTCCCCCCGTGTAGTGATCCAGCCACAACTTGATGGTTATCCCCAGCAACATGAGCCAGCCGGAATAACGGCGGTGGCGGATATCCGCCATGGCGCCCCAGACGAAGAGGCCGTGCAGCACGCCGGACAGACCCATGTACCACTGGGTGTGCGGGTAGTAGCACCAGATGCCGAGGCCGACGGCGATGGCGAGCAGTGCCAGCAGCAGAGGGAAGCCCCAATCCTGCAGGTAATCGCAGAACAGGGCGTAGAGCACCAGCAGGCCCGCGAGATTGAGCAGCAGATGCCACAGATTGGTGTGAGCCAGATTGCCTGTTATGATGCGCCACCCTTCTCCCTGGTCAATCAGGACCCGGTTGAAGGAGATGAGGTCATTTGGCACTGTGAAGAAGAGGATCAGGCTGGCGAGTGAGAGTGTGATAAGCCAGAATAGCCCGGATGTGACTGACGACATGAAACAACCCAACGATCAAGACAGTCGCTACTGTACACGCTGTACCCGCGCCCTCAAAGCCTGTCTGTGTGAATATATTCACCCCGTCATCAATCGGGTGCCCCTGCTCATCTTGCAACATCCAAACGAGGTGGGTCATCCCAAGGGAACGGCGGCCTTGCTGGCAGCCAGCCTGGCCCATGCCGAGATCCGGGTCGGGGAGGACTTTCGCGAAGACGCGGTCCTGACCCGCTGGCTGACGGATAGGCGCTGCTATCTGCTCTGGCCAGATGAGCAGGCACCATCGCCCGCCAGCTTGCGCGCCAGTCTGCCCGAGCACCTTGAGGCGCCGCCCTGCTTCGTGCTGCTCGACGGCACCTGGCGCAAGGCTTACAAGATGCTGCACCTCAATCCGGCGCTGGCCGCCCTGCCAAGACTCTCCCTCGTTGCGGCCGAGGGGCAGTACCTCATCCGCAAGAAGCCTTTCTCCACGGCGTTATCGACCCTGGAGGCGGGCTATCATCTGTTATCGCAATGGGAGGGCGACGCCGTCAGATACGCCCCCTTGCTGAGCCTCTTCCGTCGTCTCAACGAGCAGTGGCTCTCCTATTCGACGCGCACGCCAGAGTCGCGGCGCCCCTAAGAGGATCTATCCAGTGAGAAAAGCAGTTGTCGTGTTCAGTGGCGGTCAGGACAGCACCACCTGTCTGGTGCAGGCCCAGGCCCAATATGATGAGGTGCACGCCATCACCTTCGATTATGGTCAGCGTCATCTGGCCGAAATTGCGACGGCCCGTGCCCTCGCCACGCAATTGGGGGTGGCGGCCCACAAGGTGATGGATGTCACCCTGCTGGGAGAGCTGGCGGTGTCGGCGCTGACCCGGGACCATATTCCGGTCAGCGCCGAGCTGCAGGACAATGGTCTGCCCAACACCTTCGTGCCGGGGCGCAACATCCTGTTTCTGACCCTGGCGGCCATCTATGCCTATCAGGTCGGGGCAGAGGCGGTGATCACCGGGGTGTGCGAGACCGATTTTTCCGGCTATCCCGATTGCCGCGACGAGTTCGTCAAGGCGCTCAATCACGCGGTCGCCCTGGGGCTGGATCGGGGAGTGCGCTTTGAGACGCCCTTGATGTGGCTCGACAAGGCCGAGACCTGGGCGCTGGCCGACGAGCTCGGTCAGCTGGCGCTGGTGCGCGAGCAGACCCTCACCTGCTACAACGGCCTGATCGGTGACGGCTGCGGCACCTGCCCGGCCTGTATCCTGCGTCGCCGCGGGTTGGATCAGTATCTGGCCGATCGGGTGGGCGTTCGTCAACGCCTCGAGCACAAACGGGGGCGTTGAGCCCCTCTCACCCCGAACGGGGTCACAGCCATTGGTAACCGTCGTTTTATGATGCACTACCCGATAAACGAGATTTTTCAAACCATCCAGGGGGAGGGGGTCTTCACCGGCCTGCCCGCCATCTTCGTGCGGCTGCAAGGCTGCCCGGTTGGCTGTCCCTGGTGCGATACCCGCCACACCTGGGTGGTGGATCCGGCGCGAGAGGTGCCCATCAGCCAGGTGCTCAACTGCTCCAATGAGTCTGACGGTTGGAGCGCGATGAGCAGTGCCCAGATAGTGGCCAGTTTTGCGGAACTCGGTTACAAGGCCAGGCATGTGGTGATCACGGGGGGAGAGCCCTGCCTCTATGATCTCGGCGAGCTGAGCGAGACCCTGCATCAGGCCGGGTATCAGCTCCAGATCGAGACCAGCGGCACCAGCGAGGTGCTGACCCATCCGGCCACCTGGGTGACCGTCTCGCCCAAGATAGGCATGCAGGGTGGCCTGAGTGTCTTGCCAAGCGCCCTGGCGCGGGCCAACGAGATCAAGCATCCCGTGGCCATGATGCGCCATGTGGAGGAGCTGGACGCCTTGCTGGCCGGTGCCAGGCTGCGGGAAGATGTGGTCATTGCCCTGCAACCCATCAGCCAGAAACCCAGGGCGACCGAGCTCGCCATGGCGGTCTGCATCGAGCGTAATTGGCGCCTCTCCATTCAGACTCATAAATATCTGGATATCGATTAAATGACCCCCTTGGCCGACGAGCAGGTATTGCTGACCCTTGCCAACCCCATGCCCTATGGGAAATACCGTGGCAGACGGATCATCGATTTACCCGAACCCTATCTGGTATGGATGGCCCGTAGCGGGTTCCCGGCCGGTTCACTGGGCCAATCCCTGGCATTGGCTTATGAAATCAAATTAAATGGGCTCGAAACCATGATAGTGCCCATCATCGACAGGATATCAGGATGAGAATATATACCCGGCAAGGGGACAAGGGGATGACCCATCTGGCTGACGCGACCCGCATCGCCAAAAATCATCAACGCGTGGCCAGTTATGGCGATATAGATGAATTAAATTCTCATATAGGTCTGCTCGCTGCAAAAATAGCCGATTCACATACTGAACTATTAGCCGATCTGACCCTTATTCAGCAGGAGTTATTTGATCTTGGGGGAGAACTGGCATTTTCGAGCGAGGCGCAGTCGAGCGCTATTTGGCAAGTCAATGAGGGTTGGACCGCGCGCCTGGAATCCCAGATAGACCACTACAGCGCGCAGTTGCCTCCCTTGCGCCAGTTTATTTTACCCGGCGGCTCGGAGGCGGCGGCGCAGGCCCATGTGGTGCGCACCCTCACCCGCCGCTGCGAGCGGCAACTGCTGACCTTGAGCGAGCAGGAGCAGATAAACCCTGCCGTCATCCCCTATATCAACCGGCTCAGCGACTGGTTCTTTACCCTGGCCAGGTTCGTACTGCGCCAGGAGGGCAGGGCCGAAGTGTGCTGGGTCAAGGCCGCGGACCGGTAATAGGGCAGGGATATGCTGCTGCCGCGACCAATAAAAAACCCTCGCATCGCGAGGGTTTTTTTAATGACTTGGCCTGGCCATATCAGATGGCGAAATCCGTCAGGGATTTACCTTCTTCGATGGCTTTGGCGATGGCGGAAGGCATGCGGCCTTGACCGGTCCAGGTCTTTTCAACCCCGTTATCATCATAACGGTATTTGGGCGGACGCGGCGCACGCTTGCTGCCTTTTGCCGGCTCGGCGCTGGGCGCGGCGCTGACCAATTCCGCCGGATCTATGCCTGCGGCTTTCAGCATTTCGGTATATTCATTGATTTTACGCTGACGCTCTTCGCGAGCCTGACGATCTGCAGCCTCATCTTCCTGACGTTCGGCAACGATGGCGGAGAATTTCTCCAACCCTTCTTCCAGTTGTTCCAGAGTCAGCTCACGGCAAGCGGCACGCAGGCTACGGATATTCAGCAATACTTTCAAAAATTCAGTCATAGTGGTTACCACGCGAGCAAGAAAAGGGATAAATATGAATAGCTATTTTCAGGTAATTTATACGTCAGGGTGACATTAAGTCAAGCTGCGATAATTAATAATCAAGTTATAAGGATCTGGAACATTATTTTTTCTCTCTGTCGATGGGTTAATTGACGCTATGGGCTTGCAGCGTGTGCCAGCCGACTAAAATCTCGCCACTCGCCTCCTGGGTGAAGTCTTGCACTGGTTTTGCAGGGGAGGTATCGATTCGAATGAGTATTTAATCAAAAAACTTGATATAAAATAGCGGCAAGATAAAATACGCACCGAATACCTTTTAAGTAGAGGCGCGCTGCCTATAACTATTCATGTCGAGGGTGATGCCTGCGACGCATGGAGAAAGGAGTCAGCGCCGAAGTGATCATGCCATCATGCAGGGTCGCTGGGATTGCATCGAACAGGTGCAGTACTGCCATAGTCAATCACTATGGAGCGCTACTGAAGGGGCGGAGGAGTCACCCCTCACGGGCTCGTTTTCTTCTTTATCCTCTCGGTAGATCTCCACCTTATTCGTTACAGGTGCCAAGAGATCATGGACATTACCCATTACGCCGATTCGGCGTGGTCCCTCATTCCCCCCCTGGCGGCCGTCGTGCTGGCCGTGACCACCCGCAAGGTGCTGCTCTCCCTCGGGGTGGGTATCGTACTGGGCTGCCTGTTGGTCAACCAATTCGCCCCCCTGGCCAGCGCCCAGTATCTGGGTCAGGTTGCCAAGGGGATCGTCTGGTCTGACGGCGCCCTCAATGGCTGGAATGTCAACATACTGCTGTTCCTGCTGCTGCTGGGGGGCATCATCAGCCTGCTGACGGTCTCGGGGGCGACCCTGGCGTTCGCCGAATGGGCCGCCGCACGCATCAAAGACAGGCGGGGTGCCAAGCTGCTGACCGGGCTGCTGGTATTCCTGTTCTTCATCGATGACTATTTCCACAGCCTGTCGGTGGGGACCATTTGCCGCCCCTTGACCGATCGCTTCAATATTTCCCGCGCCAAGCTGGCCTATCTGCTCGACTCCACGGCGGCCCCCGTCTGCGTGCTGATGCCCATTTCGTCCTGGGGGGCTTATATTATCGCCCTCATCGGCGGCATCCTGACGGCCCATGGCATCCAGGATCAGAGCCCCATCTCCGCCTTCGTGCAGATGATACCGATGAACTTCTATGCCCTGTTCACCCTGGCCATGGTGCTGGTGGTGATCGCCTTCCAGCTCGACATCGGCCCCATGCGTCGTCATGAGCAACGGGCGCTCGAGGGGCAGTTGTGGGATCCGGCCAAGGGCGTGCCCCCTGGCAGCAGCGGGGACTTGCCCGTGTCCAGCCATGGCCGCGTACTCGATCTGGTGCTGCCCATCCTGACCCTGACCGCGTCGACCGTCTACTTCATGATGGCTTCCGGCGCCACCGCCTTGGCCGAGAAGGGGCTGCCGTTCGGGGTGCTGGGGGCGTTCGAGAATACCGATGTGGGGGCTTCTCTGGTCAATGGCGGCCTGTGCGGCCTCGGGGTGGCCGTGGTGCTGACCCTGCGCATGGGCCTTGCCCTGCGCACCTGGCTCGAGGTCATCAAGCACGGCGTCATGGCCATGCTGCCCGCCATCTACATACTGGTGTTTGCCTGGGCCATTGGCGCCGTGATCCGCGATGTGGAGACGGGCAAGTACCTCGCCTCCCTGGCCCAGAGCGGTCTGCCGATCTCCTTGCTGCCAGTGGTGATGTTCTGTCTCTCCGGCGCCATGGCGTTCGCCACCGGCACCAGCTGGGGCACCTTTGGCATCATGTTGCCCTTGGCCGGTGACATGGCCGCCGCCAGCGAGATCGGCATGATGCTGCCCATGCTCTCTGCGGTATTGGCCGGCGCCGTGTTTGGCGATCACTGCTCCCCTATCTCGGACACCACCATCCTCTCCTCCACCGGCGCCGGTTGCCATCACATCGATCACGTGATGACCCAGCTGCCTTATGCGCTGACCATCGCCGTCGGGGCTGCCGCCGGTTATCTGGCGCTGGGGATGACAGCGTCGGTCGGTGTCGGCCTGGTGGTCAGCTGTGTCTGGTTCATCGGAGTGACCCTGTTCTACCTCAGAGCCAATCAGAAGGTGGCCGTCACCGTCTGATAGATGGGGCCTGCGGGCCCCTTTGTTTTTGACGCTTCCCTGCGTTAGCATGCGCGCCATCAATTGGCATCGGAGCAAGCATGGCCTCATTACACTACAAATTCGCCGCGATGAACTCGGGCAAGTCCACCCAGCTGATCCAGGCGCACTTCAACTATCTGGAACGCGGCATGCACCCGCTCGCCATGACGCCGGCCATCGATGACAGGTTCGGGCTCGGGGTGATCAGCGCCCGGGTCGGTTTGGAGTTGAAGGTCGAGGTGTTCAGCGACAGCTGCGATCTGTTCGAGATGGTCAAGGCACGCCATGCCGAGCAGCCCATCGATGTGTTCATCGTCGACGAGGCGCAGTTTCTCACCAAGGAGCAGGTCTATCAGCTGGCACGGGTGGTGGACGAGGCGGACATCCCCGTCATCGCCTACGGGCTCAAGACCGATTTTCGTGCCGAGCTGTTCCCCGGCTCTTACCATCTGCTCTGTCTGGCAGACAAGGTGGAGGAGCTCAAGAGCATCTGCTGGTGCGGCAACAAGGCGCACATGAATGCCAGGGTCAATGCCGATGGCCAGGTGGCGCGGGACGGCGCTCAGGTGGAGATTGGGGGCAATGCCCGCTATGTCTCCCTGTGCCGCAAACATTATCTGATTGGTCAGGCATTTCGTTGAGGCGCTCGACACCATGAGGTAAAAAAGGCCCGATTGGGCCTTTTTTGTTGTGCGGGATCTCGATGCCTGAGCCAGCTGGCTCAATCAAATTCGCAATCGACAGGGGTGATGATGGGATCCGCCACCGGCAGGCGGTGGAACAGCTGACGAAAGTGTTGCTGGACCCGGCCGATGTCGACCAGCGACATGCCGGAGGCGAAGCCGAACCAGACGTAGAGACCGGTCAGGTCGCGAAACATGGGGGGCAGGTATTGGGGGGCGGCGATCAGTCCCTCCAGATAGTGCTGATAGAGCACAGGGATGTCATCCAGGGTGACCTTGCCCACGAACAGCATGGGCAGTATTTCGGGCACCCCTTCCAGCACGGCGCTGCGGATGAAGTTGACGGTTTCCACATACCCCTTCACATAGGAGAGATCCTTGGTGAAGCAGGCACCGCCAGCCACCATGCCGCCGCGAAACACCCGCTGGGTGATCTTGTAGGCATCATGCTCGCTCGCCCCCTTGTCCAGGAAGTGGCGATAGAGTTCGATGAAATCGGCGCCACTCTCGGCCATGTCGATGGCCATGACCCGATCCGAGATGCGTTTGGCCCGATCCGGGAAGGAGCTGAAGGTCAGCGTCTCGATCAGCACAGCCAATCCTTCCTGACAGGCGGTGATGCGCGGCGACCCGGCGCTCAGCCAGGTGGCGTAGGGTTGCTGGCGGCCATTGAGGGTGGTACCGACATGCACCCAGCCCTCGTGGACCTCGAGCACCTGCAAGTCCAGCTCGGAGAAACGGGCATGGCTGCTCAGCTTGATGTAATCGCCCCCGGCGGCGGCGTCCGAGACGATGCCATCGCTCAGCTTGACCTGCACCTGACCGTCGCGAAAATAACCGGAAAGCTTCTCCTGTAACCGATCGACGGCGGCTTGCCCCTCGAACTCCTTGGGATAGGGCCGCACCAGGTGGCGTGCGCCGGGCAGGGAGAAGATGTCGCACAATCGCTCCCCCAGTTCGCGCAGGGTTTTGCGATCGCCGCGCAGATGGTCCCGGGCCGAACCATAGAGGTGCTGGCTGTAGCGCAAAAAGTCAGGTTGGCCGCGCTGGCGCAGCATCTCTATCACCACCATGTATTGATCGACGTTGGCCTGGAGGATGCGGCCAAGCTCATCGTGAGGGCCGAGTTTCCTGCGGATCCTGTCCCTGAGTTCCTTGAGCTCCAGATACTTGTTGCGGGGATCGAAACCGAGGGCCAGCCGCTGATAGAAGTCGGCATCGATGGCGGGCAGGGTTTTCCCCCCCTTGGCCAGGAAGTCATGGCCAATACCATGGGGCCACTTGATCGCGTCCAAGATGCGGATCGGCTTTTGCAGCACCAGCAGTTCGTCGGAGAGCGACTTGAGGTGCAGGCGATATTTCTCTTGGATGGTCATCGGTACTCGGTTGAGGGCGGAGGCTTGGGTGGGCTGAGTATAAGGTACTGTTCGTGCCAAAAAGAAGCGCAAACACAGCAGGGGAGGGGCGCTGCTTCAGGTTGGCCACAAATTGGTTTAGACTGCGCCCCTCGCTATCCAGAGTTTCGAAACGTCATGATGAATACACCCAGCTCCGAAATGATAATGCGTTGGTTGCAGCAGGCTCGCATCGAGCATTATGTCTGCGATCAATGCCATGGCATCCACATCGTCTCCCTGCAGTCCGTGGAAGGCATTCAGGAGAGCCGCGTCTTCGTCGAGGAGGAGGGGCTGCTGTTCTCCTCCGAGCTGGAAGTTCGCCCCTCGGCCCTGTTGCCCCTGGTGGCCGAGCTCGGCCGGCTCAACATGCAATACCCGTCTCTCAAGGTGTTTCTCGACATCATAGATGACAACCTGCCGCGCCTGGTGGTAGGGCATACCGTGTTTACCAAGGCAGGTCTCACCGTCGAGCAGTTCATCCTGTTCGTCCAGAGCACCATAGCCGCTACCCATGACGTGGTCGCCGAGTGCGAGCGCCTGGGCTTTCTCAATCTGCCGGAGATGGTGGTCGAGCCTGGCTCTGTACATTAATCCGGCGGTCAGTCGTCAGATGGGCAGAAAGCCGTTGACGGGCGAGCGGCTTTCCCCTAAATTACGCCCCGTTGTCGCGGCGTTGGTCGCCAACGGTTGTGATGCTCAAGCACATTAAACATTGAGTAAAAATTTGGTGAGGTGTCCGAGTGGCTGAAGGAGCACGCCTGGAAAGTGTGTATACGGCAACGTATCGAGGGTTCGAATCCCTCCCTCACCGCCAAATTGAAAAAACCGACCTCAGGGTCGGTTTTTTGCTATCTGCAGCGTTTGCCTGCGCCGTGCGCCAGCCATAGACCCAAGTCTTGGCAGCTTGGCAGAAGGAGGGCCGCATCTGCCCGGCTCGGAAGAGGAGCGCTATTGGCAATAAATAAAAAATCCGGCCTGATATGAGGCCGGATTTTTTATTTATCCATCCTGGCTCAGATGTTTTGCGCTTCGTTTGGCACAATAACAGCGGCATGATTCCCCTTCGGACCCTGTTGCAGTTCAAACTGCACGGCCTGGCCCGCCTTCAACGTCTTATAACCTTCCATTTGAATGGTGGAGTAGTGGGCGAAGATATCGTCACCGCCCCCTTCCGGACAGATAAACCCAAATCCTTTTGCGTTGTTGAACCACTTGACTGTTCCGGTTGCCATACTTCTACATCCTTTTATTGATTACCCTGAAGTCGTTGAGTAACCTGCGCCAGCCCATTATAACTAGCTATATCTACCCAATAATGGTGGGGCGCCGATTAGCAAGTAACCAATTTAGTCCAACTGAGAGTCGAGTCAAGAAGTTGTTAACAAGCCCTGTGATCCAGTTAACAACTCTATTGACAGCATGACGGCGGACGGTAGTAATCTAGAGGTACCCAAGCACAGCCATGAGTAAGCAAAAAGAACTCTTTGTTAATGAAGAGATTGCCGAGTCTGAGAAGACCAAGTTGCAGCCACCGCCCATGTACAAGGTGCTGCTCAATAACGACGATTACACCCCGATGGAGTTTGTGGTCGAGGTGTTGCAGCGGTTCTTCCGGATGGATCTGGAGAAGGCAACCCAGATCATGTTAAGTGTGCATTATAGTGGTAAAGGGATCTGCGGCACCTTCACCGCCGAGATAGCGGAGACCAAGGTGGTCCAGGTCAACACCTATTCACGTAATAACGAACATCCACTGCTATGTACGATGGAAAAGGCCTAAACGACATGACGTGATGACAAGACGACACCACATTGTTGCTGTACTGAGGGGAGGTGCCTATGTTGAACAAAGAGTTAGAGAAGACGCTGAACGAGGCTTTCAAGCTCGCTCGAGATGAGCGTCACGAATTCATGACCGTCGAGCACCTGTTGTTAGCCCTGCTGGATAACAGCTCAGCCCATGAGGCCTTGAGTTCATGTGGTGCGGATGTGGAACTGATGCGCAAGGAGATCGGTGCCTTTATCAGCCAGACGACACCGCTGATCGCTGCCGATGACGAAGACCGGGAGACCCAGCCTACCCTGGGCTTCCAGCGTGTACTGCAACGCGCTGTATTCCATGTGCAATCCTCGGGCCATACCGAGGTCAGTGGCGCCAACGTATTGGTCGCCATCTTCAGCGAGCAGGAATCCCAAGCCGCTTATTTCCTGAAGAAAGCCGACATCAGCCGGCTGGATGTCGTCAACTTTCTCTCTCATGGGGTCCGCAAGGACAGCAAACCCGACTCCCCGCCCAATAGTGCCGAGTCGGACGACGACGTCTCTGCCGCCCAGATTGAAAGTTTTGCCACCAACCTCAACCAGCTGGTGCTGGAGGGGAGGATAGATCCCCTGATCGGCCGGGATCAGGAACTGAGCCGTACCATTCAGGTGTTGTGCCGCCGCCGCAAGAACAATCCCCTGTTGGTGGGAGAGGCGGGCGTCGGCAAGACGGCCATTGCCGAAGGCTTGGCCTATCGCATCGTCAAGGGGGATGTGCCGGAGGTGATTGCCGACAGCACCATCTATTCCCTGGACATGGGTTCTCTGCTGGCAGGCACCAAGTACCGCGGTGACTTCGAGAAGCGCCTCAAGGTATTGCTCAAGCAGATCGAGCGTCAGGAAGGGGCCATCTTGTTTATCGACGAGATCCACACCATCATTGGGGCGGGGGCGGCCTCCGGTGGGCAGCTGGATGCGGCCAACCTCATCAAGCCTCTGCTGTCCAATGGTTTGCTCCGCTGTGTGGGCTCGACCACCTATCAGGAATATGCCCAGATATTCGAAAAGGATCGCGCACTGGCGCGCCGCTTCCAGAAGATCGATATCGTCGAACCCACGATAGATGACACCACCCGCATCCTGATGGGACTCAAGAGTCGCTATGAGGCGCACCATAGCGTCCGTTATACCGCCAAGGCCATTCGCGCCGCGGCCGAGCTTTCGGCGAAATATATCAACGACCGTCACTTGCCTGACAAGGCCATCGACGTGATCGACGAGGCGGGTGCGGGTCAGCGGCTGCTGCCGGCGAGCAAGCGTAAAAAAGTGATCAACGTGGCCGAAATTGAGGCTATCGTGGCCAAAATTGCGCGGATCCCGGAGAAGTCAGTCTCTTCTTCCGATAAAGAGGTGCTCAAGAATCTGGAGCGCAACCTCAAGATGGTGGTATTTGGTCAGGACAAGGCGATCTCTGTGTTGACCGATTCCATTCGCCTCGCTCGCTCCGGCCTGGGCAATGAACACCGCCCTGTGGGCTGTTTCCTGTTTGCCGGCCCGACCGGGGTGGGCAAGACGGAAGTGACCCAGCAGCTGGGCAAGGCGCTCGGGGTAGAGATGCTGCGTTTCGACATGTCCGAATACATGGAGCGGCACACGGTATCACGCCTGATCGGCGCGCCTCCCGGCTATGTCGGTTTTGAGCAGGGGGGGCTGTTGACCGACGCGGTGATCAAACATCCCCATGCTGTCTTGCTGCTCGATGAGATAGAGAAGGCGCACCCGGATGTGTTTAATCTGTTGCTGCAGGTGATGGACAACGGGACCCTGACCGATAACAACGGCCGTAAAGCCGATTTTCGCAACATCATCCTGGTGATGACCACCAATGCCGGCGTACAGGAGACCCAGCGCAAGTCCATCGGCTTCCAGCAGCAGGATCTCAGTCATGACGCCATGGAGGTGATCAACAAGACCTTCAGTCCCGAGTTTCGCAATCGACTCGACCACACCATCTGGTTCAATCATCTGGATATGGCGGTGATCTACCAGGTCGTCGACAAGTTCATTGTGGAACTGCAGGTTCAGCTGGACGCCAAGGGCGTGTCTCTGGAGATTTCGGAGGGAGCCCGTCACTGGCTGGCCGAGAAGGGCTATGACAGGGCGATGGGAGCCAGACCCATGAGTCGGGTCATTCAGGAACACCTCAAGAAACCCCTGGCCAATGAGATCCTGTTTGGCTCACTGGTCGATGGGGGTATCGTCAAGGTTGAGATGGTAAATGATAGCCTCAGCTTCGATTTTCAGGTCGATGTTGAAGCCGTGTCCCACTGATAAAACGCCATGAAACGACAAAAAACCCCAACCATCAGGTTGGGGTTTTTTGCTGAATTCCTGGCTTAGCGAGAGCGGAAAACAATACGACCCTTGGAGAGATCGTAGGGAGTCAGAGCGACTGTCACCTTGTCTCCAGTCAGGATACGAATGTAGTTTTTGCGCATCTTGCCTGAAATATGAGCGATAACCACGTGACCATTCTCCAGTTCCACACGGAACATGGTATTGGGCAGGGTTTCCAAGATAGTGCCCTGCATCTCAATACTGTCTTCTTTAGCCATTGAATCCTCTTGATAAGCCACAACAAAAATCCGCTGGATCATGCCGGATTTAAGCCAATGTGTAAAGTTTACTCGGGCTTGGTGACGATATTTTTCCATTCACCCTGGATGAGACGCTCGTGGGGGAGGAAGCGACTCTTGTATTTCATCTTGCGGCATTTTTCCACCTGATACCCCAGATAGAGCCAGTGACGACCGGTTCTGCGCCCCAGA
Source organism: Aeromonas sobria (assembly GCF_050266975.1). GTDB lineage: Bacteria > Pseudomonadota > Gammaproteobacteria > Enterobacterales > Aeromonadaceae > Aeromonas > Aeromonas sobria_B. The sequence continues at coordinate 44,089 of NZ_JBKISU010000020.1, read as the reverse complement.
TCCAGTTGGCTCAAGATGGCAAAGGTGCCGAGGGAGCGATCGGCAAATTCGGGATCGAAGAAGGTGTACATGGCGCTCAGGGAGTGGGGCAGGAGATCGGTGACGGCGACCCCAATCAGGCGGTTGTCCAGACGGATCTCCAGGTAGAGGGGAGGCATCCAGTCGCAATGGAGGAACCCTTTATACTGGCTGCGGCTGGGCGGATACATGCTGCCATCCCGATGACGCTGGCGGATATAGCGCTCGTACAACTGATAATACTCGGGCTTGTCGTCATAGCTCAGCACCAGGTTGAGGTCCTGATTCTGCTGCGAGATACGTTTCTGGCTGCGGCTGGGGACAAATTGCTCGCTGTGGATGCGCAGCGACTGGCAGGCGTTGCAACTCGGGCAATGGGGGCGATAGATGTCGTTGCCGCTACGCCGAAAACCGGCGGTGAGCAGGCGCTCATAGCCATTGGCGTTGAGCAGTTCGTTATCCATCAGTACCAGCAACTGCTCCTGCTGATGCTCGAGATAGCTGCAGGCATGCTTGGGGGTCAGGCCGACCTTGAGGATCACTTCTTCTGTCATAGGCTGATGAACCTCGCTTGCCAGCATCCCTCACGGAGCGTTTGTTGTCGCAGCGTCGCCAGTGCCGCGAGGAAGTGGCTGCGGGGCCACTCTTCGATGCCCAGCGTGGCCAGGAAGTGGTTTTGCATCTGGCAGTCGATGAGGGCGCCATCATGGCACTCGAAATGACGGCACAGTGCCCACATGGCGACTTTGGCTCCGTTGTCGATCCGGCTGAACATGGATTCACCACAGAAGAGGCGCCCGACGGCGATACCGTAGAGCCCGGCTTGCAGCTGACCATCTTGCCACACCTCCACCGAGTGGGCGTGACCCAGGCGGTGGAGCGCCTGATAGGCGGCGATCATCTCATCGCTTATCCAGGTGCCGCTGGCGCCAGGCCTGGGAGCGGCGCAGGCGGTGATCACCTCATTAAAGGCACGGTTGATGGAAATATCGAATCTGTGGCGGCGTAAAAATTTCTGCAGACTGCGACCGACATGCAGGCGCGAGGGTACCAGGACACCGCGGGGATCCGGTGACCACCAGAGCAGGGCCTGGTGGGGTTCATTCCAAGGGAAGATCCCGTTGTGATAAGCTGCGAGCAAACGAGGAGCACTGAGGTCCCCCCCGATCGCCAGCAGGCCGTTGGGCTCATCCAGCGCGTGCTTGGGGTGAGGGAACCGGTTCGGCTCATCATCCAGTTGGGTCAGGTAGCAAGACATAGCATCGAGAGGTTTCGCAGATGAAGGCCATTATCCTGATAGTATCCAGCCTGCTGTGCTTTGTCACGGCGCAGGCCGGTGCCGAGGTGTACCAGCGCAATACGGCGCGGCCGGTCAACCAGGTGGTGTTTGGTCAGGTGGAGACGATGCGCAACATCACCCAGCGCCAGGTGATCGAGTCGGCGCAGTCGGGCTGGAAGACATTGGGCGGGGCCCTGATCGGTGGCCTGCTTGGCAACCAGTTCGGCGGCGGTCATGGCCGGGAGATTGCCACCGCAGTGGGGGCGCTGGCGGGCGCCGGGGCCGCGCAATATTACCAGTCCGGCAGCGAGGTGGTGGAGAACAAGCTGGTGGAGCTACTCATTCGCAGCGATCAGGGGGCGCTGGTCAATGTGATCCAGGATTTTGACTCGGCCATGGTCTTCGCCCAGGGGGACAAGGTGCGGATCCTCTATTTTGATGACGGGGTGCGGGTCGACAAGACCTACTGACAGGACAAGCAGGGAGAGAGGCAGGCAGGGAGGGGAGAATCACCCGGCTGCCGCCGCAAGGGGCGCCGGGCGGTACTACACGGAATGGCTGTGCGAGGGGCGTTCAGAGAGCCTGAGTGACTATCTTGTCGCGGCCGGTGTTCTTCGCCTGATAGAGCTGGCGATCCGCCTCGCGCAATGCCTCGTCCATGGAGAGCCGCCCGACGTTGATGACACCAAAGCTGGCGCGCACGAACAGAGGGTGCTCCCGGGAGAGTGGCTGCTGCCGCATCTGCTGGCGCAGTCCTTCGAGGCGCTTGAGCAAGACGGGCACGGTGCAATGGGGGGCCATCAGGGCGAACTCTTCGCCGCCGAACCGGGCTATCATGGCATTGGGGAAGAACTGGGTGAGCAAGCGACTCAGGTGGCAGAGCAGCATGTCGCCGATGGCATGACCCCAGTGATCGTTGACCTGCTTGAAATGGTCCACGTCGAGCACGCACAGGGCGAGTTGCGTCTGCAGCCGCTGATGCTCCTCGAACCACTTCTGTCCCTCGTTGAACCAGTAGCGCCGGTTGTAGAGCCCGGTCAGGTAGTCGCGATTGGCCGAATCCTGGATGCTGTTGAACTGCTCCAGGGCTTCCAGATTGTGGCTGACCCGACACTGCAGCTCTTCCGGCTCAAATGGCTGGTTGAGAAAGTCATTGGCTCCCTGCTTGAGATACCGGGCGGAGAGGCCATGCTTGTCCGACACCGAGATGCCGATGATGGCGAGCTGCTGCTTGCTGTAGCGCTCCCGCAGCATTCGCACCAGGCTGATGCCGTCTATCTCCGGCATGTAGTAGTCAACCAGCACCAGCCGGATGGCGGGATGCTGCTCAAGCTGGGCCAGCGCCTCGCGCGCATGGCTCGCCTCATGTACCTGCAACAGCTGTTTGCGCAACTGGGCGGCGGTGCGATGGCGGGAGGTGAGCGAGTCATCCACCACCAGCACCTCGATCCCCTGATTGAGGTAGAGGCGATGCACCAGACCGACGGCATATTGCAGGGAGTGGCGTGAATCCTTCATCACATAGTCCATCACCCCGGCCTCCAGCCAGGCCGCCCGCTTCTCTTCGCTGATATCGGCGGTGAGGATCACCACAGGCAGACCCCTCTCCATCAACACCTTGACCGCTTCGCCAGCGGGGGCATCCGGCAGGGTGAGATCCACCAGGGCGACGAAATACTCTTCTCCCTGGCAGTGACGCGCCCCCTCCAGGGTATCGAAGGTATCGATCTCCAACCCGGTTTGCTGGGCGATGGCCTGGGTCAGCATGCGGCGGATCGTCAGGCTGTCTTCGACTATCAATATTTTTCGCTTCATCAGACTCCTTAAAAGAAAAAGGGCATGCCAATTGGCATGCCCTTTATATCCTTGTGCTTATTGTGCGTCCAGATATCGCTCGGCATCCAGGGCGGCCATGCAGCCTGTCCCGGCCGAGGTGATGGCCTGACGGTAGACGTGGTCGGCCACGTCGCCGGCGGCAAAGACCCCCTCGATGCTGGTCTGGGTGGCAAAGCCTTGCAGGCCGCCACGCACCTGGAGATAGCCGTTCTCCATGGCCAGCTGGCCTTCGAAGATCTGGGTGTTTGGCTGATGGCCGATGGCGATGAAGACCCCCATCAGCGGCAGCTCGGAGCTGCTCTCGTCCCGGGTGCTGCGCAGGCGAACCCCGGTGACACCCATGTCGTCACCCAGTACCTCGTCCAGGGTCTGGTGGGTGTGCAGCACTATGTTGCCGCTTGCCACCTTGTCGTGCAGGCGCTTGATCAGGATCTTCTCGGCGCGGAACTCGTCGCGGCGGTGGATCAGATGCACCTTCTTGGCGATGTTGGCCAAGTAGAGCGCCTCTTCCACGGCGGTGTTGCCGCCGCCGACCACGGCCACCTCCTGGTTGCGATAGAAGAAACCGTCGCAGGTGGCGCAGGCGGAGACGCCGCGCCCCTTGAACGCCTCTTCCGAGGGCAGCCCCAGGTACTTGGCGGAGGCGCCGGTGGCGATGATCAGGGCATCGCAGCTGTATTCACCACTGTCACCCTTGAGGCGGAACGGACGCTGGGTCAGGGAGACCTCATTGATGTGATCGAACAGGATGCGGGTCTCGAACTTCTCCGCGTGCTCCTTCATGCGCTCCATCAGTGCCGGACCGGTCAGCCCTTCCGGATCACCCGGCCAGTTCTCCACTTCCGTGGTGGTGGTCAGCTGGCCACCCTGTTGCATGCCGGTGATGAGCAGTGGATTGAGGTTGGCACGGGCGGCGTAGACGGCGGCCGTGTAGCCCGCGGGGCCTGAACCCAGGATCAGCAATTTGCTGTGAATGACTTCGCTCATGGTGTGATTTCCGAGAGGTAATGAGTTTGCGCGATTGTAGGGAATTCGTGATCCGGGGTCAAAGGGCGGCGTGCCGATTGTCCCAATCGTTTCGGCGGCAGCCTTTGTCGGCGAACATGCCCCCTGGCTCCTCTCTCGTACCGCAGGGAGCGGGGGACGAAACCAGCACCAGGGACGCTCGCTTTCATGACCCAATGCCGATGGGGCCGCCTGTCAACGGGTGGAGGCAGCTCGTCTGTGTCCCCGCTTGGCGGTATTGCCATGGCCTGCGCCGGGCGAGGGGAATGAGGCCTTGCCAGATGGAGGCGCATTCATAGGGGCTGCCCTTGCTCGCCAGATCCGCGTCATGGGGTTGCATCATGGCGCTGATCTGGGCACGGATGACAACTCCTGGCGCAGTGCCGCCCGGGCTGGCGAGGCGTCTGCCGGCAACGTGGCCAGAGAGGGTCTGCGGGGCCTCGATACCCAGGCCGCGGTGTCTGGGACGTGCCAGCCAGCATATTGCTCTTTCATGAGGGGCTGGCTGGTGGATGGCCATGTGCATAGACATGCGTGCGGTGCTGCGGGTGAGGGCGGCCCGCAGGGCGAGGCCACCCCGATGACAGATCCCTGCCTCTGACCCGAGGATGATGGCGCCGCCGCCGGCCTCTGGGGCCCAAGGTCGCGTGGGCGAACGGTGCGGCATGGTGCCTTCCATTGCCCGATCTTGGTTGCCCCTAAGGATGGCGAAAACATAGGCAGAGAAGGCCATGATCGCGCCAGCGACAGCGTGATAATCTGCGCCGATGGAGCCTGCAGGGCTTCTCGACCCGCTTTGGACGAAAACGGTATGGTTTCATGCTGTCAGTTCACGTACACTGGCCACAACCATGCCTACGCGATATTCATGGTTTTTTATTTCTTCAGGTACACCGATAATCATGCTATCCCTCGTCTATTGATCGGTGTTTCATGTCGCCCTGATGTTGTGCGGCATTTGCACCTTCTTTATTCAGGCATTGACAGGATTTGTGACCATAATTATAAAATGACTGGTGATTCTTACCAAAAAATAGCCAAAGGATGGAATTAAATGATGGAAGCTAAGAGTCGGCTAAAGGATTTGGACAGGATTGACCGCAACATTCTGAATGAGCTGCAAAAGGATGGCAGGATTTCGAACGTTGAGTTGTCCAAACGAGTTGGCCTGAGTCCCACACCGTGTCTGGAACGGGTTCGTCGCCTCGAGCGGCAGGGGTATATCGAAGGGTATGCCGCCATTCTGAACCCTCATTATCTGGATGCGTCTCTGCTGGTGTTTGTGGAGATTACCCTCAATCGTGGCGCCCCCGATGTGTTTGAGCAGTTCAACAAGGCTGTTCAGGTGCTCGAGGAGATCCAGGAGTGCCATCTGGTCTCCGGCGATTTCGACTACCTGCTCAAGACTCGCGTCAGCGACATGTCCGCCTATCGCCGCCTGCTGGGGGAAACCCTGCTGCGCCTGCCGGGTGTCAACGATACCCGCACCTATGTGGTGATGGAGGAAGTGAAACAGAGTAGTCGTCTGGTGATAAGCACCCGATAGAGTATTTTGTGCTGTGATGTAACGAGCGATTGATGCATCATAAACGTCAGAAACGAGCGGCAGGTCCGCTCGTTTCTGCTTGTCGGACTTGTCGCGTCAATGGGCACGCAGGCTGACAAGCGATAGGATTTTCAGGGATACTGGGCCCCCTTGTCCCATGCGTTACCATGTTTTCAGAAAGGAGCCGGAGTTTGGCCGAGAAAAAGCTGTTTACTCCATTATCAGGCACCCAACGGATCTTCGAAGCCGTCTTGATCGCCATCACGCTGTTGGCCGCCTACCTCTTGCTTGCCCTGCTCACCTATCACCCCGCCGATCCCGGTTGGTCACAGACCTCCTGGCAGGGGGAGGTGAAGAATCTGGCGGGCAGCGCCGGCGCCTGGATTGCCGATATCACCATGTTCACCTTCGGAGCCTTCTCCTATCTGGTGCCCCCCCTGATGGTGCTGCTGGGCTGGAGCCTGTTCTGGCGGCCGAGCCGGCTGCTGGACGTGGACTACCTGACCCTGTCGGTGCGCATCGTCGGCTTCCTGCTGACCGTGCTTGGCATGTCGGCCATTGCCAGCATGAACTTCAACGACATGCAGAACTTCTCCGCCGGCGGCCTGGTCGGCGATGTGATCGCCTCCGCGGTGATCCCGCTGTTTGGCGGCGTGGGGGCCAACCTGATGCTGCTCTGCTTCGTGGCCACCGGCATCACCCTCTTTACCGGCTGGTCCTGGCTCACCATAGTCGAGCGGCTCGGCAGCGCCTGTACCGGCGGTGTCTGCGCCCTCTATCACCTGCCCACCACCCTCGGCAACTGGTTGAACGGCGGCTGGCGTCAGCCCCGTTTTGAGGGACCGGATCCCCTGCTGGAAGGCAGCGCCGGCGCCCTGGCGCTGGAGGATGAGGAGGATGAGCCTCATGGCGGCTGGGTGCGCCGTACCAAGGCGCCCCAGCCAGCGAAGGGGAGCAAGGCGGCCAAGTCCGATGACTGGCTCCCTGAGCTCGACGAGGATACCTTCCAGTTCGATCCCGATTTCGACGACGAGGACGATCAGCCAGCCCCGCCCAGGCGCGCCCCGCGTGCCCGCCAGCCTGTGGTCATGGCCAGGGAAGAGGAGATGGATCTGCCCTGGGCCGACAATGGGGACGAGGCGCCGAGCCCGGCCCCCGCAGCCCGCCCCGTCTCCCGGCGCACCGCCATGGCCGGCATGGCGCCGCTGCCGAGTCTGGAACTGCTCGATCGCCCCCCGGTCAAGACCCAGTCCATGAGCCCGGATGAGCTGGAGCGCATGGCGCGCCTGGTGGAGGCCAAGCTGGCGGACTACAACGTGCAGGCCAAGGTGGTCGGCGTCTATCCTGGCCCCGTCATCACCCGTTTCGAGCTGGATCTGGCCCCGGGCATGAAGGCGAGCAAGATAACCAACCTGTCGCGGGATCTCGCCCGTTCTCTCTCTGCCAGCAGCGTGCGGGTGGTGGAGGTGATCCCGGGCAAGACCTATGTCGGCATCGAGCTGCCCAACCGGGTGCGCCAGACCGTCTACCTGCGCGAGACCCTGGATTGCGAGGCCTTCTCGGCCAGCCACAATCCGCTCACCATGGGCCTGGGGCAGGACATCGCGGGGGAACCCGTGGTGGTGAATCTGGCCAAGATGCCGCACCTGCTGGTGGCCGGTACCACGGGCTCGGGCAAGTCGGTGGGGGTGAACACCATGATCATCTCCATGCTCTACAAGTCCTCCCCGGACGATCTGCGCTTCATCATGATCGACCCCAAGATGCTGGAACTCTCGGTCTACGAGGGGATCCCCCACCTGCTGACCGAGGTGGTGACCGACATGAAGGATGCCGCCAACGCCCTGCGCTGGTGCGTGGGCGAGATGGAGCGCCGCTACAAGCTGATGTCGGCGGTCGGGGTGCGCAACCTCAAGGGGTACAACGACAAGGTGCTGGCCGCCATCGAGGCGGGGGATCCCCTGCTCGATCCCCTGTGGCGCCCGGGCGATTCCATGGATCAGATGCCGCCCGAGCTGGAAAAACTGCCCCACATCGTGGTGGTGGTGGACGAATTTGCCGACATGATGATGATCGTCGGCAAGAAGGTGGAAGAGCTGATCGCCCGTATCGCCCAGAAGGCGCGGGCCGCCGGCATTCACCTCATCCTCGCGACCCAGCGCCCCTCTGTGGATGTCATTACCGGCCTCATCAAGGCCAACATCCCGACCCGGATCTCCTTCCAGGTGTCGAGCAAGATAGATTCCCGCACCATATTGGATCAGGGCGGCGCCGAATCCCTGCTCGGCATGGGGGACATGCTCTACATGCCGGCCGGTACCTCCAACCCGACCCGGGTTCACGGCGCCTTCGTCGATGACCACGAGGTGCACAAGGTGGTGGCGGACTGGAAACTGCGGGGCGAGCCGAACTACATCGACGAGATCCTCTCCGGCGAGTCGGAAGAGGGGGGCAGCGGTGGTGGTGAGTACGGCGGCGGCGACGAGGAGCTGGATCCCCTGTTCGACGAGGCGGTGGCCTTCGTGGTGGAATCGCGCCGTGGCTCCACCTCCAGCGTGCAGCGCAAGTTCAAGATAGGTTACAACCGGGCGGCCCGTCTCATCGAGCAGATGCAGGATCAGGGCATCGTCAGCAGCCCGGGCGGCAACGGCCAGCGCGACGTGCTGGCACCGCCCCCGGTGCGCGATTAACCGCAGTGGTATTCTGGCCATGCCCTCGGGGCGTGGCCTTTTAGCGAGAGACCCTATGAAAAAAACCTTACTGATGGGCACTGTGCTGCTCATCGCCAGCGGCCAGGCCTGGGCCGATGCGGCCAGCGATCTCAAACAGAAGCTGGCGGCGGTCAACCTATTCTCCGCCCGGTTCCAGCAGACCGTCTATGACAGCAAGGGCAAGGAGCTGCAAAAAGCGAGCGGCGACCTGCTGGTATCCAGGCCCAATCGTTTCAACTGGCATACCCAGAGCCCGGACGAGAGCCTGATCGTGGCGGACGGCAAGGATGTCTGGATCTATGATCCCTTCGTCGAACAGGTCACCGCCCTCAAGCTGCAGGACGCCGTGGTCAATACCCCCTTCATCCTGATCGCCAGCGGCGATGACAAGTACTGGAAGCACTACGACGTGGTGCGTCAGGGCAATGTGTTCACCGTCACCAGCCGCAACCAGGATGAGCTGATCGCCTCCTTCCGGGTCAGCTTCGATCGGCAGGACAACATAGAACGCTTCGACGTGAAAGAGGCCCAGGGGCAGTGGAGTGAATTCACCCTCAGCCGCTTCAACCGCAAACCGGCGCTCAAGGGGAGCGAGTTCGTGTTCAAGATGCCCAAGGGGGCCCAGCTGGACGACCAACGCTGATGGTTCGCCTGTCACTGGAATCTTCGTCAGGCCGCCCCGCGTGGGCGGTCGCCACAACCCAGAGCGGTCGATGCAGATGAGCAACTTGTCCCTGGATTTCTCGTCGGACTTTCGTCCGCTGGCGGCCCGGATGCGGCCGCAAACCCTCGACCAGTACATAGGCCAGCAGCATATCCTCGGGCCCGACAAGCCCCTGCGAAAAGCGATCCTGGCGGGGCACTGCCACTCCATGATCCTGTGGGGGCCGCCCGGCACCGGCAAGACCACGCTCGCCGAACTGATGGCCCACTACTGCCAGGCCGAGGTGGAGCGGCTCTCCGCGGTCACCTCCGGCATCAAGGAGATCCGAGCCGCCATCGACAAGGCCAAAGAGAACAGCTGGCGCGGGGTGCGCACCATCCTCTTTGTCGATGAGGTGCACCGCTTCAACAAGAGCCAGCAGGATGTCTTCCTGCCCCACATCGAAGACGGCACCATCACCTTCATCGGCGCCACCACAGAAAACCCCTCGTTCGAACTCAACAACGCGCTGCTCTCCCGGGCCCGGGTCTACCTGCTCAAGCGGCTGGAGGAGGAGGACATCCTCGCCATGATCGACCAGGCGATGACCGATCCCCGCGGCCTCAATGACCCCAGCCTCACCTTTGCCCCCGGGGTGAAGGCGGCGCTGGCCAAGGCGGTGGACGGGGACGGGCGCAAGTCCCTCAACTACCTGGAGCTGCTGGCCGACATGGCCGAGGCCGACGGCCAGGGGCAGCGCCTCATCGACAGCGCCCTGCTCGCCGCCGTGGTGGGGGAGCACGTGGCACGCTTCGACAAGGGGGGGGATCACTTCTACGACCTCATCTCGGCGGTGCACAAGTCCATCCGCGGCTCGGCGCCGGATGCCGCCCTCTACTGGTATGCCCGCATGGTGAGCGCCGGCTGCGATCCCCTCTACATCGCCCGCCGCCTGCTGGCGATTGCCTCGGAAGACGTGGGCAACGCCGACCCCAGAGCCATGCAGGTGGCGCTCTCGGCCTGGGACTGTTTCCACCGCGTCGGCCCGGCGGAAGGGGAGCGAGCCATCGCCCAGGCCATCGTCTATCTTGCCTGCGCCCCCAAGAGCAATGCGGTCTACACCGCCTGGAAGGCGGCGCTCAATGACGCCAAAAACCTGCCGGACTTCGAGGTGCCGCCGCACCTGCGCAACGCCCCCACCAGGCTGATGAGCGAGCTCGGCTATGGCGCCGAGTACCGCTATGCCCACGACGAGGAAGGAGCCTATGCCGCCGGGGAGGAGTATTTCCCCACCGAGCTGGCCGGGACTCGCTACTATGAGCCGACCGAGCGTGGCCTCGAGAAGCAAATAGCGCAAAAACTCGCGTATTTGCAGGGGTTGGACCGGCAGAGCCCCCATAAACGGCACAAATAGTCCCTGTTCGGGCGGGGGGGCGGTCTGATACACTGCCCCTCTGACCCCGCTTGTCTCGGCCTTGCGCCATCTTCTTGATTTCTTGGGCCGATGTTGATGCCCGATGGTGAAGACGATAGGGGTGCGCCAACCGATGTTAACTCCCGGATCTGTGTTTTTGCCCAATCATGATGACCCGGGCCCAGATCCCATTTTAAAAAAGTAGGTAAACCATGCTGGATCCCAAATATCTGCGCGGCGAAATCGACGACGCTGCCGCTCGTCTGGCGACACGTGGCTACGTTCTGGACGTAGCGGCGGTCAATGCTCTGGAAGAGAAGCGCAAGGATCTGCAGTCCCGCACCCAGGAGCTGCAGGCCGAGCGCAACGCCCGCTCCAAGTCCATCGGCGAGGCTGCGCGTCGGGGTGAAGACGTGGCGCCGCTCAAGGCCGAGGTGACCAAGATCAACGACGAGCTGGAAACCAGCAAGGTCGAGCTCGAGGCCCTGCTGCGGGATATCAAGGAGATCGCCGACGCCACCCCCAACCTGCCGAGCGACACCACCCCGGTGGGCCGTGACGAGAGCGACAACGTCGAAGTGCGTCGTTGGGGCACCCCGCGCACGTTCGATTTCCCGGTGCGCGATCACATCGACATAGGTGAAGCGGTCAAGGGCGTGGACTTCAAGAACGGCGTCAAGCTCTCCGGTGCCCGCTTCGTGGTGATGAAGGGGCAGATTGCCCGCCTGCACCGTGCCCTAGCGCAGTTCATGCTGGATCTGCACACTCTGCAGCACGGCTATACCGAATGCTACGTGCCCTATCTGGTCAACCCGGACAGCCTGTACGGCACCGGTCAGCTGCCCAAGTTCTCGCAAGATCTGTTCAACACGGGTATCGAGGGCGAAGGGGAAGACGAGGGCAAGATGCGCAAGTTCTCCCTGATCCCGACCTCGGAAGTGCCGCTCACCAACATGGCCCGCGACGAGATCTTCGACGAGCAGGAGCTGCCCATCAAGATGACGGCCCACAGCCCCTGCTTCCGCTCCGAAGCCGGCTCTTATGGCCGTGATACCCGGGGTCTCATCCGCATGCACCAGTTCGACAAGGTCGAGATGGTGCAGCTGGTTCACCCGGCAACATCCTGGGATGCGCTGGAAGAGATGGTGGGTCACGCCGAGAAGGTGCTGCAACTGCTGGAGCTGCCCTATCGCGTGATGGCGCTGTGCACCGGTGACATGGGTTTCTGCGCCGCCAAGACCTACGATCTGGAAGTGTGGCTGCCGGCCCAGGATACCTACCGCGAGATCTCCTCCGTCTCCAACTGCACCGACTTCCAGGCGCGCCGCATGCAGGCTCGGGTGCGCATCGACGGCAAGCCCCAGCTGCTGCACACCCTCAATGGCTCCGGCCTGGCGGTGGGCCGCACCCTGGTGGCGGTCATCGAGAACTATCAGCAGGCCGATGGCCGTATCGCCATCCCGGCGGCGCTGCAGTCCTACATGGGCGGCCTGACCCATATCGGTTGATTGGCCTCCATTGCATGTTAAAAGCCATGGCTCGCCATGGCTTTTTTGTTATTAACATTCTCATTCATATTCCATTCAGTTAACTGACGGTAAAAGGCTCGCGGTCAATTCATCAGGGATTGGCTCGGTCCGGTGATCAGGGTGTGCACTCCGTCCTTGCTCAGGTTCATCAGAAACGCAGGCGCATCGGCTGCACCGGCCGACAGCATGTTTCAAATGGATAAGGAGTAATGAATGACGTCGAGGACGACACAGCTGGCACCCGCACGCCCAGGCCTGTTCAACCGCTTTCTCAGCGGTGTTGAGTGGCTCGGGAACCTGCTGCCGCACCCCATCACCCTGTTTGCCCTGTTCTCCCTCACCCTGATCCTGGCCTCCGGCATCGCCGCCTGGTTTGGCGTCAGCGTGGCGGATCCACGCCCAGAAGGGGCGCCCGGTCGCAGCGCGGACGGCATGATCACCGTGGTCAGCCTGCTCGGCGCCGAAGGCTTGCAACGGATCGTCTCCAACCTGGTGACCAACTTCACCGGCTTTGCCCCCCTGGGGACCGTGCTGGTGGCCCTGCTCGGGGTCGGCATCGCCGAACACTCGGGTCTGCTCAGCGCCGCCATGCGTGGCATGGTGATGAGCGCCTCCCGCCGCATGGTCACGCTGACCATCGTCTTTGCCGGCATCATGTCCAACACGGCGGCCGAGCTCGGCTACGTGGTGCTGATCCCGCTGGCGGCCATGATCTTCCACTCCCTGGGGCGCCATCCCCTGGCGGGGCTGGCGGCGGCCTTTGCCGGCGTGTCCGGCGGCTACTCCGCCAACCTGCTGCTGGGCACGGTGGATCCTTTGCTGGCCGGCATCACCCAGATCTCGGCCCGCATCATCGATCCCGGTTATGTGGTCGGCCCCGAGGTGAACTGGTACTTCATGTTCGTCAGCACCTTCCTCATCACGGGTCTGGGCGCCTGGGTGACCGAGAAGGTCGTCGAGCCCAAGCTCGGCAAGTATGATGCCAGCGAGGCGAGCGTGGTGCTGGATCAGCAGGCCGAGGCCCTGAGTGCCCGGGAGAAGCGCGGGCTCTGGTCGGCCCTGGTGGCCGTGCTGGTGGTGAGCGGTCTGCTGGCCCTGACGGTGGTGCCGGCGGACGGCATCTTGCGTCATCCCGAGACGGGCGCCATCGCGGGTTCTCCCTTCCTGCACGGCATCGTCGCCTTCATCTTCGTCTTCTTCGCCGTGCCCGGCTTCGTCTACGGTAAGGTGGTGGGCACCATGAAGAGCGACAAGGAGGTGATCCAGGCGATGTCGGGCAGCATGAGCACCATGGGCATGTACATAGTGCTGGTGTTCTTCGCCGCCCAGTTCGTGGCCTATTTCTCCTGGACCAACTTCGGCACCGTGTTTGCGGTCAAGGGGGCAGGGGCCCTGCAGGCTCTGGGCCTGACCGGCCCGGGTCTCTTCTTCGGCTTCATCTTGATGTGCGCCGTCATCAACCTGATGATAGGCTCGGCCTCGGCCCAGTGGGCGGTCACGGCCCCCATCTTCGTGCCCATGCTGATGCTGATTGGCTACTCCCCCGAAGTGATCCAGGCGGCGTACCGCATCGGTGATTCGGTGACCAACATCATCACCCCCATGATGAGCTATTTTGGCCTGATCCTGGCGGTGGCGGTGCGCTATCAGAAGTCCCTCGGCATAGGCACGTTGATCGCCACCATGCTGCCCTATACCCTGGTGTTCCTGGTGGGGTGGAGCCTGCTGTTCTACCTCTGGGTGTTCGTGCTGGGCCTGCCGGTGGGCCCGGGGGCGGCCACCCTCTACCCGGTGGCAGGCTAAGGGAGAAGGGGCGCCAACTGGGCGCCCCTTCGTCTTTTGGCGGGGGAGGCGAGAAGTTTCCCAAGCAATTCGCAATCGTTTTTGTTAGACTTCGCCGCAATTTTGCAGGACACACGAACGACTCATGGTTTGGATTGATTATGCAATTCTGGGCATAGTGGCCCTCTCCGCACTGATAAGCCTGGTGCGTGGTTTCGTCAAGGAAGCCATGTCCCTCGTCACCTGGTTTGTTGCCTTCTTTATCGCCAGCAACTTCTATTCCGATCTCGCCGTCTTCTTCACCTCCATCACGGATCAACTGCTGCGCAATGGCCTGGCCATCGCCGCCCTGTTCGTGGCGACCCTGATCCTGGGGGCCATCGTCAACTATGTGGTGGGGGAGCTGGTCAGCAAGACGGGGCTCTCCGGCACGGATCGGGTGCTCGGCGTCTGCTTCGGTGCCCTGCGCGGGGCGCTCATCGTCAGCGCCCTGCTGTTTTTTATGGATACCTTCACCAGCCTGCCCCAGGCCGACTGGTGGACGGGGTCCCGGCTGATCCCCGAATTCGGGTTGGTCATCCAGTGGTTCTTTGATTTCATGCAGAACTCATCGAGTTTTCTTAAACAGGTACAGTGACTTCGAGGTAGCAAGGACATGTGTGGTATTGTCGGTATAGTTGGCACCACCCCCGTCAATCAGGCCCTCTACGACGCCTTGACGGTGTTGCAGCACAGGGGCCAGGACGCCGCCGGGATCGTGACCATTGACAGTGGGAACTTCCGGCAACGCAAGGCCAACGGCCTGGTGAAGGACGTGTTTGAAGTGCGTCACATGCAGCGACTGAAAGGGCATATCGGCATAGGTCATGTCAGATATCCCACCGCAGGCAGCTCCAGTGCCGCGGAAGCCCAGCCTTTTTACGTCAACTCCCCCTACGGCATGGTGCTGGCCCACAACGGCAACCTCACCAACGCCAAGGATCTGAAAGAGCAGCAGTTCAAGGTGGCCCGCCGCCACATCAACACCACCTCGGACTCCGAAGTGCTGTTGAACGTGCTGGCCCACGAGCTGGATCTGTGCGACAAGATGGCGCTGCGTCCGGAAGACATCTTCGCCGCGGTGCGCAAGACCCACCAGCAGATCCGTGGCGCCTACGCCGTGGTCTCCCTGGTGATCGGCCACGGCCTCATCGGCTTTCGGGATCCCAACGGCATTCGTCCATTGATCCTGGGCCGCCGGGTCGACGAGCAGGGCCAGCTGGAGTACATGCTCGCCTCCGAGAGCGTGGCCCTCGACGCCATCGGGTTCGAGACGGTGCGCGACGTCGCCCCGGGCGAGGCCATCTACATCACCGAGCAGGGCCAGCTCTTCTCCGAGCAGTGCAGCGATGCCCCCCAGATCAACCCCTGCATCTTCGAGTACGTCTACTTCGCCCGCCCGGACTCCTGCATCGACAAGGTCTCCGTCTATGCCGCCCGCCTCAACATGGGCCGCAAGCTGGGCAAGAAGATCGCCCGGGAATGGGACGATCTGGATGTGGATGTGGTCATTCCCATTCCGGAAACCTCCTGCGATGTGGCGCTGGAAATCGCCCACACCCTGGGCTTGCCGTACCGTCAGGGCTTCGTGAAGAACCGCTATATCGGCCGCACCTTCATCATGCCGGGCCAGACCCAGCGCAAGAAGTCGGTACGCCGCAAGCTCAACGCCATCAGCTCGGAATTCAAGGGCAAGAAGGTGTTGCTGGTGGATGACTCCATCGTCCGCGGCACCACCTCGGAGCAGATCATCCAGATGGCACGGGAAGCGGGCGCCGCCAAGGTCTACTTCGCCTCCGCCGCCCCCGAGATCCGCTTCCCCAACGTCTACGGCATCGACATGCCCACTGCCAACGAGCTGATCGCCCATGGCCGTGAAGTGGAAGAGGTGTGCAAGCTCATCGGCGCCGATGGCCTGATCTTCCAGGATCTGGAAGATCTGGAAGAGGCGGTGCGCGAACTCAACCCCGAGCTGCGCCACTTCGAGACCTCGGTCTTCAATGGCAACTATGTGACCGCCGATGTGGATCAGGCCTACCTGGATCACCTCAACTCCCTGCGCAACGACGACAGCAAGGCGGTGCGTGAGTGGAATGAAGAGACCAACAACCTGGAAATCTTTAACGAAGGCAGTTAAACGTTTTACAGGCTGCGCCCCGGCGCATGAATGAGAACGGAGGCCGATGGCCTCCGTTTTTTATGGTTGTCCCGCAACACTAGCTGGTGAAGACGGGGCCCAGTCCCCAGTCCCAGATCAGTACAGTGCCCGCCATCAGGCAGACCAGCAGCACCAGGCCGCAGGTCACCATGGAACTGGCATAGATGAAGCCTTGCTCCTCCGGGATGTGCATCAGTATGGGGATGCCGGTATAGAGCAGGTAGATGGACCAGGCGAGGCCGAGCAGACCCACCAGCATGATGAACCACATCACAGGATAGAGGGCGGCGAAGCCGGTCATGAACAGGGGAGTGGCGGTGTAGGCGGCCAGCTCCAGGGTCTGGGACATGTTGGGGTCGGCGCCGAAGGTGCGGGCCATCCACAGGGCCAGCACCGCCAGCAGGATGACGGCGACGATGAGGGCCAGGTACATGGCGCTCGCCATCCAGATGCCGCTGCGCATGGTCAGCATGATGGGCTCGCCGTTCCCCACCTGCCAACCCAGATGCACGGCCGAGAAGTAGCTGCACAGGGCGGGGATCAGTGCCATCAGGGCGACGTGGGTGAGGCTGTGGCTGACGGTTTCCTGGTGGTCGTCTATATCGTGCCACTCATCTTTCGGGTGGGCGTAGAGCCCCCATATGTGGTTCAGGATCATGGTATTTACCCCTAAATATGGCGAACCCCGGCTGGTTTGCCTTGCCATTAGTTATTGTTAATGATCGGTTAATCGTCAAGGCGGGGGCCGGACTCGAGTTCGCCGCCAAGATCCGGTAACATGGCGCCCCCATCCCGTTTCGAGGTCATTCGATGGACGCCTTGCTCGCGCCAGTTCGCCAATTTCTGCACTGTGAAACCCCGGATGAGTGGATTGCCGTGGCACGGGATCCCGCTCAGCTGCCGACCCTGCTCATCGATCATGCCAACTGCGAGAACAAGGCCGCCCTGACCGCCCACAGCCTGGTGCGTCGTTACTGCCTGCCCAAGGGCAAGCG
Organism: Aeromonas sobria; assembly: GCF_050266975.1. Classification (GTDB taxonomy): domain Bacteria; phylum Pseudomonadota; class Gammaproteobacteria; order Enterobacterales; family Aeromonadaceae; genus Aeromonas; species Aeromonas sobria_B. The sequence continues at coordinate 27,134 of NZ_JBKISU010000020.1, read as the reverse complement.
CCACCTGCTGCCCAAGCTCGATTTCTATCGCGAGCTCGATGCCCTGCCGGAGAAGGCGCAGATCCTGGGCAAGCGCACCATGGGGGAGGAGGAGAGGACGGTGTTCGAGGAGCTCGAACGCAACGACTTGCTGGTGAAGATGGTGCGCCTCATCCAGGAGGAGCTGCACCATTTCGAGCAGGTGCTCGAGCTGATGGCGGCGCGGGGCATCCATTATGGCCCTGTCACCGCCTCCCGCTACGCGCGGGGCCTGATGCAGCATGTGCGCCACCACGAGCCCGCCGCCGTGGTCGACAAGCTCATCATAGGGGCCTTCATCGAGGCGCGCTCCTGCGAGCGCTTCGCCAAGCTGGCCCCCCATCTGGACGAGGAGCTTGGCCGCTTCTATACCTCATTGCTGCGCTCCGAGGCCCGTCACTATCAGGACTATCTGGCCCTGGCCGAGCAATATGCGGGGGAGAATATCGATGAGCGGATCGCCTTCTTCGGCGCCCTGGAGGCGAGTCTCATCCTCACGCCCGATGAACAGTTCCGCTTTCACAGTGGCCTGCCTGTCAGACTTGACAGTGGTGCCGCCGCGTAGGCGCCCCTATGCTTGCACAGGTTCCTGACGACGAGCGACACAGACTGTTTTGAGCGCGATCCCCGGCCACTGTGCCGGGATTTTTTTGGGAAAAAACCAGGAAGGGCCTGCCGCCCGCCGGGGGCGGCAGGGGTCAGCGGCGATACTCGTTGTTGTAGTTCTGGATAAGCTTCTTGGTCACCTCGTGCTGGGGATCGGCAAAGACCTTGAGGGTCTTGCCCCGCTCCACCACCTGACCGTCGTGCATCACCAGCACCTCGTCGCTGATGTGGCTCACCACCCCGAGATCGTTGGCCACCAGCACATAGCTGAGCCCCATGGTCTCCTGCATCTCCAGCAACAGGTTGATGATCTGGGAACGCACCGAGATGTCCAGGGTCGAGAGGGCCTCATCGGCCACTACTATCTTGGGGTTGAGGATCAGCGCCCGGGCCAGGGCGACCCGCTGCTGCTGTCCCGCCGACAGCATCTGCGGATAGAAGAAGGCGTGATCCGCCAGCATGCCCACCATGCGCAGGGTCTGCATCACCTTCTCCTGGCGCTCCTCCTCGCTCATCTCGGTGTTCAACCGCAGCGGCGTCTCCAGGATCTGGCCCACCCGTATCTTGCGGTTGAGGGAGGAGTTCGGGTCCTGGAAGATCATGCGCAGCAGCTTGCAGCGCGCCTGATAATCCCCGTGGCGCATCAGCTGGCCCTCGATGTGGATCTCGCCACTGGAGGGTTCAATCATGCCCGCCAGGATCCGCGCGAGCGTGCTCTTGCCGGAGCCGGCCTCACCGACGATGGCCAGGGTCTGGCCCACGTCGAGATCGAACGAGAGCGGCTTGACCGCCTGCACGGCCCGGGAGCGAAACAGACCGGTACGGTTCTGGTAGGTCTTGCTCAGCGACCTGACCTGGAGCAGGGAGGGGGGGTAGGTGGGCTCAGTCAGCACGGCGATGACTCCGGAGTCGGCAAAAAGGGCGGGGGCAGGATCCCGGCCCTGGCGTGAAGGGGGGCAACCTGGGGGGTGACCAGATCATGATGGGCCGTCATTTCTTCGGATCTTCCATGTTGAGGGGGAAGTGACAGCTGAACTGATGGCCCTTGACCTTGCTCATCAAGGGAGTCTGCACGCACAGCTTCTGGGCATGGGGGCAGCGCGGGCCGAGCCGGCAGCCGATGGGCAGATGTTGCAAGGGGGGAATGACCCCAGGCAGGGTCTCGAGCCGCGACTTGTGGTGCACCAGCTTGTCAAAATCGGGAATAGATTGCAGCAGGGCATGGGTATAGGGGTGGTGGGGGGAGGTGAGGATCTGCTCCCGGGTCCCCACCTCCACCATCTGGCCGCAATACATGACGTTGATGTTGTCCGTCAGGTTGGCGATGGCGGCGATGTCATTGCTGATGATGAGGATGGTGGTGTTGCCCAGCTTGTTCATCTTGTCCAGCAGCCGCAGGATCTGGGACTGGGTGGTGGACTCCATGGCGCTGGTGGGCTCATCCGCCACCAGCAGACGGGGCTGGTTGGCAATGGCCATGGCGATCATCACCTTCTGGCACATGCCGTCGGAGAGCTCGTGGGGGTAGGCGCGCATCACCTTGCGGTGATCCTTGACGCCGACCCGGTGCAGCAGGGCGATGGCCTGCTTCTTGCGCCACTGGAAGCGCTGCCAGAACTTGCCCTTGAAGGCGCTGGTGGGGATGGCCTCCTCCAGCTGGGTGCCAATCACTTCGGACGGATCGAGGCAGCTGGTGGGATCCTGGAAGATCATGGCGATCTCGCGGCCCATGATGCGCCGCCGCTCCCTCGGCTCCATGGTCAGCAGATCCATGTCATTGAAGCGCATCCGATCGGCGCGCACCACCCAGTTGTCCTTCTGGATGCCGACGATCACCTTGGCCACCAGGCTCTTGCCCGAGCCAGATTCGCCCACCAGGCCGCGGATCTCCCCCTCGCTCAGGGTGAGACTCACCTTGTCCACCGCCCTCACCTTACCCTGGGGGGTGTCTATCTCGATGGTGAGATTGCGAATATCGAGCAGGGGCATCAGTGGCGCTCCTCATGGCGGCTGGGTGCCAGGCACGGGTTGGGGACCTGGGCAAGGGGGTGGGTATCGAGCAAGGGCATCATCAATCATTCCCCTCTTTGAGCGCTTCGCGGATCCCTTCTCCCACCAGGTTGGTGATGAGCACGCTGAACAGGATGGCCATGCCGGGCAGGGTCACGGTCCAGGGGGCGAGATAGATGAGATCGCTGGAGTCGGCCAGCATGGCCCCCCATTCCGGCTGGGGCGACTGGGCCCCCAGCCCGAGAAAGCCCACCGCCGAGATGTCCAGGATGGCGGCGGAGAGGGTGCGGGTGGTCTGGGCCACCAGGGTCTCGACTATGTTGGGCAGCACCGCCAGACGCATGATGCGCCAGGGGGGCGAGCCGTCGAGGCGGCTGGCGATGATGTACTCCTTCTGCATCTCGGTGTGCACCGCGTTGTAGGTGGCACGGATGAAGGGGGGGATCAGCGCCAGCGTGATGGCGATCAGGGTGTTGCCGAGACCGGGCCCCAGGATGGCCACCATGATGATGGTCAGCAGCAGGGAGGGGATGGAGAGCAGGGTATCGAGCAGGTGATGGAGCACGCTCGACTTGAGCCCCTTGCTCATGCCGGCCAGCATGCCGATCAGGGTGCCGACCACCATGGCGATCACCACCACCCCCAGGGCATAGCCGAAGGTGAGCCGGGCGCCAATCACCAGCCGTGACAGTATGTCGCGCCCCAGATCGTCGGTGCCGAGGAAGAAATCGATGTTGCCGCTGCTGGCCCAGGAGGGGGCCAGCAGCAGGTGCTCGCTGTGCTGCTCGTCCATGCCGTAGGGCACCAGCAGGGGGCCTATCAGGGTGAGCAGCAGCAGGGCGGCGAAGCACCAGAGCGCAGCCATGGCCAGGGGATTGCGCCGATAGGAGACCCAGGTCTGCGCCAGGGGCGAGAGGATCTTGAGCTCGGGGTAGAGGTTGGCTTTATCTTGCATGGGATAGGGCGCTCCCGCTCATGCCATGAGTGCGTTCAGTCTTGTTTTGCATAGAGTTCCTTGCGCCGCGCCGGGTAGATGAGCGTGGTGAGCAGATCTGTGCTGACGCTGATGAAGATGACGAAACCGGCGACCACCAGGGTGGCCCCCCGGATGGCGGCATAATCCTGCAGGGCGATGCTGTTGATGAGCCAGCGGCCGATCCCGTGCCAGTCGAACACCACCTCGGTGATCATGGCGGAGGTGAGCACGCTGCCCAGCTGCAACCCGAGCAGGGGCAGCACGGGGGGCAGGGCGTTCTTCAGGCCATGGCGCCAGACGATCTGGCGGCGGGAGAGGCCGCGGCTGGCGGCGGCCTTGATGTAGTTCTGCTTCATCACGTCGATGAGGGAGCTGCGCACGTGGCGGATCACCTCGGTGGTGGGCACCACGGCCAGCACCAGGGAGGGCAGTATCATGTGGCGCAGGGCATCGTGCAGCGCCGCCTCGCGCCAGGGTTCCCGGCTCAGCAGCACATCGACCAGGGCCACCCCGGTGATGGACGGCACGTCATAGAGCAGGCTGAGCTGGCCGGAGGCGGGCAGCCAGCCCAGATCCAGGGAGAAGAACATCACCATCAGCAGGGCCAGCCAGAACACGGGCACCGCATAACCGATGAGGCCGGCGGTCATGATGGAGAGATCCAGCCCGCGCCCCTGATAGAGGGCGGCCAGGGTGCCGAGGGGAATGCCCACCAGCAGGGAGATGGCGAAGGCGGCGACGCACAGGCTCAGGGTGGCCGGGAAGTAGTGGTAGATCTCGTCGAGCACGGGACGCCCAGAGACGCTGGAGACCCCCAGGTCCCCGGCGAAGATGTGGCGCAGGAAGTCGGGGTAGCCCCCCCAGAAACCGGGCTGCTGACCGAGCAGGCGATAGTCGAGCAGGTAGGCGACCAGGGTCAGCGCCAGCAGGGTGATGAGCAGCAGATTGATGCGGCGCACTATGTAGAGCAGCATGTCAGTCCCTCCGCCTGTGGATGATGGGGAATGTGAACCGGGGCGGCGAGCCCGGCGCGCGGCAAGAGAGCACCATGGTCATTTCCTGTGCACCTGGTTGAACGAGGTGCCGCCAAAGGGCATCAACTCCAGCCCCAGCACATCCTTGCGGCTGGCCTGGATGCGCAGGGCATGGGCCAGGGGGATGAGCGGCAACTGCTCGTTGAGCATGTGCTGGGCGTAATAGTAGTTGCGCAGCCGAAACGAGAGCTGGCCGCTGCCGACCGCGTCATCGAGCAGCTGATCGAAGGCGGGGTTGCACCAGCGGCTGTCGTTGTTGCCCTGGGCCACGGCGCTGCAGCTGAGCAACTGGCGAAAGAAGTTGTCCGGGTCGGCGTTGTCGGCCATCCAGCCCGACAGCAGGCTGTCGTAGTCGCCTTTGCGCAGACGCTGCTCTATCACGGGATCCTCCTGCTGCACGATGTGCAGCTTTATTCCCACCTCCGCCAGATCGTTGCGGATCAGCTGGGCCGTCTTCAGGGCATCCGGGTTGTAGGGGCGCGAGCCCGGTCCCACCAGCACCTGCATCTCGAAGCCCTGGGGCAGGCCTGCCTCCGCCAGCAGGGTGCGGGTGCTGGCCAGATCCGGCTTGCGGACAGGGGAGCCGGGGTCGTATCCCCAGGAGCGCGGCGGCAGCAGGCTGTTGGCGCTCTGGCCCGTGCCGAAATAGACCGCCTGCAACAGGTTGGGCACATTGATGGCGCTGGCGATGGCCTGGCGCACCTGTACCTTGTTGAAGGGCGCCTTGCGGGTATTGAGGGCCAGGAAGGCCACGTTCATGCCGGGCTGCACCGCCAGGGTGAGATCATCATGCTGCTGGATCACCGACAGCTGGCTGGCGGAGGGGTAGCTCATCACGTCGCACTCGCCGGTGAGCAGCTTGGCGAGGCGCTTGGAGGACTTGGGGGTGATGTCGTAGACCAGCTGCTCGAGGGGCGCCGGGCCACGCCAGTAGCCGGGATGGCGTTCGAAACGGATGAATTCGTTGTGGCGATAGGCCTTGAAGCGAAACGGCCCGGTGCCGATGGGGCGGCTGTCGAGCAGGGCCGGGGTCCCGGCGGCCAGCATGGCCTGCCCATATTCGGCGGAGAGCACCACGGCATAGTCGCTCGCCAGGGTGGCGAGGAAGGAGGCATCGGGGCGGTTGAGCTCGAACACCACCTGATGGGGGCCGTTGGCGCGCACCTGGCGCAGCAGCTGATCCAGCCCGAGGCTGGAAAAATAGGGATACTGGCCACCGGAGACGGCGTGGTAGGGGTGCTGAGGGTCGAGCAGGCGCTGCCAGGTGAAGACCACATCGTCGGCATTGAAGGGGCGGCTCGGGGAGAACCAGGCGGTGTGATGGAACAACACATCCTGGCGCAGGTTCAGGGTATAGGTGAGCCCGTCCTCGCTCACGGCCCAGTCGAGGGCCAGGCCGCCGCGCAGGGCCAGGGTCGCGGGATCCGACTCCAGCAGCCGATCGTAGAGGGGGCGGGCGCTGGCATCCAGGGTCGCGCCGGAATTGGCCAGCTGGGGGTTGAAGGTCTGGGGAGCCCCTTCGCTACAGTAGATGAGCCCCGTCCTGGAGGCCTCCGTCTGTTTCTGACACCCGCCGAGCAGCACGAGACTGGCGAGCAGCAGTGGTTTGAGCATTCTCATTGTGAAACCATGTCGTTAGCAGGTTGGTGAGGCGGATGACCCGGGATCATCGGCCTCTCAGGCGGGGTCATTGTCCCCGTCCAGCAGCTGGTATTTGCGCAGCATGCCGCGAAACTGGTGGTAACTCAGGGCCAGCAGTTTCGCGGCTTTGCGCTGATTATACTGGGATTGTCGCATCGCTTGCTTGAGTAAATCCACCTCGACCCGCGCCACCTGGGTTTTCAGGTCGCAAGGCAGGGTCGGCAACCCGGCATCATGGGCCTCTTTTGTCTCCGCTTCAGCCATCTCCCAGCCCGGGCCTGCCTGGGAGGTGGCGGGCTGGCGCGCGCTGCGGGGACGCCAGGGGGAGTCGAAGGGGTTGAGCACCAGCTCCGCCAGGGCCAGTCTCGGGTTGCCCTGACGATAGATGCTGCGCTCGATCACGTTCTTGAGCTCCCGCACGTTGCCGGGCCAGGGGTAGTCGTGCAGCAGGGCCTTCACCTCCCGGGAGAAGCCGGCAAACAGCTCGTAGCCGAGCTCCCGGGTCATGCCATGGGCAAAATGTTCCGCCAGCAGCAGGATGTCATCCTGCCGCTCGCGCAGGGGGGGCAGGGTGATGACGTCGAAGGCCAGCCGATCGAGCAGGTCATGGCGAAAATCGCCGCGCTCGGCCAGGGCGGGCAGATCCTCGTTGGTGGCGCACACCAGGCGCACGTCCACCTTGAGCGCCTTGGCGCCGCCCACCCGCTCGAACTCGCCATACTCGATGACCCGCAGCAGCTTCTCCTGCACCCGGGCGCTGGTGGTGGCCAGCTCGTCGAGGAAGAGGGTGCCGCCGTCGGCGCGCTCGAAACGGCCCTGATGACGCCTGGCGGCGCCGGTGAAGGAGCCCGCCTCGTGGCCGAACAGCTCGGTTTCCAGCAGGCTCTCGCTCAAGGTGGCGCAGTTGATGGTGACAAAACTTTGATCCCAGCGCGCCGAGAGATAATGTAGGCGGTGCGCGATCAGCTCCTTGCCGGTGCCCCGCTCCCCTATGATGAGCACGGGCTTGCGCAGGGGCGCCAGGCGAGAGGTCTGTTCGATGATCTCGAGAAAGGCGTTCGACACGCCGAGCAGGCTTTCCGTGGCCGTGGTCATGATGATCCCTGTGATTGATAAAAGCTGGTCAATCTTACCAAGAGTTGGCTATTTTTATCACCTGTCCGTTTGCATTTGAGTCGGTGTAACATAGTATGCCGATATAAATCATAGAGTTAACTTGATTCAAAAGATTGGCATGATGGTTGCTATATTCCCAGCGTAACTCACCCATGCAATCACAGGAGTCTCATCATGAGCATTTTTTCCCGGTTGGCCGACATCATCAACTCCAACCTGACGGCGCTGCTGGACAAGGCGGAAGATCCCCAGAAGATGGTGCGCCTCATCATCCAGGAGATGGAAGACGAACTGGTCAAGGAGCGCTCCAACCTGGCCCGCTTCCTGGCCGAGCAAAAAGAGATAGGTCGCCAGGTCGCCCGCCATCAGGAGCGGGTCGACGAGTGGCAGGGCAAGGCCGAGCTGGCCCTCGCCAAGGGACGGGAAGATCTGGCCCGCGCCGCCCTCATCGAGAAGAAGAAACAGGCCGAGCTCGGCGACAACCTGGCACGTGAGCGCCAGGCGGTGGATGCCGGCATCGAGAAGCTGGGCGACGAGATCCGCCAGCTCGAGGCCAAGCTGGAAGATGCCCGCGCCCGCCAGAAAGCCATGGCGATCCGTGGCGAGGCGGCCAGCAGCCGGTTGAACGTGCAGAGCCAGGTCGCCCGGGGCGGCAGCCAGGGGGTGGTGGACAAGTTCGAGCGCATGGAGCGTCGCATCGACGAGATGGAGGCGCGGGCCGATCTGGGTCAGTCCGACAAGACCCTGGCCAGCCAGTTTGCCGAGCTGGAAGTGGACGATCAGATCAGCCGTGAACTGGAAGCCCTGCGCCAGAAGATGGGCCAGGGCAGTGACGGCAAGCAGGGAGAGTAATGGATGGAAGACATTCTTGGGGTATTCGTGACGCCCATCATCGTCTTCATGGTGGTGGTGGCGCCCATCTGGCTGGTGCTGCACTACCGGGCCAAGGGGCGGATCGGGGTCGGCCTTGCCGATAACGAGCGCGAGCAGTTGCAGGGTCTGCTGCAAACCGCAGACAAGATGCAGGAGCGGGTCGGTGCACTGGAGTCCATTCTGGATGCCGAAGTGCCCGGCTGGAGGAATCGGGTATGAGCCATTCGTTCGGACAGGAACAGCGCCGCAACCTCTATCGTGACCCCCAGAAGGGGCGGATCGCCGGGATCTGTGCCGGCCTTGCCGACTACTTCGGGGTCGAGATTTGGATAGTGCGGCTGCTCGCCATCAGCGGCCTCATCTTCGCCGGTTTCATCACCTTCACCGCCTACATCGCGGCCTGGTTCCTGCTCGACAAGAAGCCGGTGCTGCTGACCCCGGAGCCGGCGCCCATGGAGAGCCGGATGAAATCCCATAGCTGGGAGGCGGGGATGACGCCGCTCCAGGCCATGGAGAAGGTGAGTCGCGAGCTGGCCGCCCTCGAACCCAGGGTCCAGCAGATCGAGAAACTGGTGACCTCCAAGGAGTTCACCCTGCAGCGAGAATTCAACAAACTTTGATACGCACACTGGAGAGAAAGCTCTCGGCCTTGCAGCACAAGGCCGAGGATGCGGTCAACCGGGTACGCGACCGCCACCTGCGACTCGCGGTGACCGGGCTGTCGCGCAGCGGCAAGACCGCCTTCATCACGGCCCTGGTCCATCAGCTGGAGCGGGCCGCCGTCGATGGCCGTCTGCCCCTGTGGGATGCCGCGCGCCAGGGGCGGCTGCTGGGGGCCCGCCGGGTTCCCCAGCAGAACCCCCAGATCCCCACCTTTGCCTATGAACGGGGCCTGGGCGCCCTGTTCGCCGAGCCGCCGGCCTGGCCCGAGGCGACCCGCGGCGTGGCCGAGGTGCGTCTCGAGCTGCGCTATCGCACCCGCCATCCCCTGCGCCGTCACTTGGGCGAGGTCTCGACCCTCTATCTGGATCTGGTGGACTATCCCGGTGAATGGCTGCTGGATCTGCCCCTGCTGGCACTGAGCTACGGCCAGTGGAGCCAGCAGGTGCGCGAGCAGCTCACGCGTCCTGCCCTGGCGGCGCTGGCGGCCCCCTGGCTGCGGACCGAGCAGGGGGAGCCCTGGCAGCCGGATCGCCCCTTCGACGAGGGGGAGGTGGCGCGCCTGGCCGAGCGCTACACCGCCTATCTGCATGCCTGCAAGGACGAGCTCGGCCTGCACCTCATTCAGCCGGGGCGCTTCGTGCTGCCCGGCGAATACCAGGGGGCGCCCATGCTCCAGTTCGTGCCCTGGGTCTGGGATCCCCCCGTGGGCACCCCGGCCGAGGATAGCCTCTATGCCACCCTGGGCCGCCGCTTCGAGCAGTACAAGCAGCATCTGGTGCAGGGGTTTTATGAGCAGCATTTCGCCGGCTTCGATCGCCAGATCGTGCTGGTGGACTGCCTGGCGCCCCTCAACGCCGGGGCCGAGAGCTTCGCCGACATGCAGCAATCCATCGCCCGCATCATGGAGAGCTTCGCCTACGGCAAGAGCAACTGGTGGCGGCGCCTGTTCGCCCCGCGCATCGACAAGCTGCTGTTCGTGGCGAGCAAGGCCGATCACGTCACCCCTGAGCAGCATGGTCCCCTGGTCTCCCTGTTGCAGCATCTGGTGCAGCAGGGGCGCGGTCAGGCCCGCTTCGAAGGCATCGCGACCGAGTGTCTGGCCCTGGCGTCCATCAAGGCCACCGAGGCGGGCAGGGGCATGGCGGGCGGGCGCGAGTTTCCCGCCATCAAGGGCACCAGCCTGGCCGGTGAGCCGCTGCTGCTCTTCCCGGGCGAGGTGCCGGCCCAGATCCCGCCCGCAGGCTGGTGGCAGGGGCAGCAGTTCGACTTTCAGGCCTTTCGCCCCCTGGCGATGAGCCCCCATCAGGCCATGCCCCACATTCGGCTGGATGCCGCCCTGGAGTTTCTGCTTGGCGACAAGCTTGAATAACCGGGCAAGGCGCCCCGGATCCATGCCCCTGAGTCCCAGGCGGCACGAGGAGAATCATCATGAGTGACGCTGGCCACAAGCCCGGATTGCAGGGCCGGATAGTGCTGGAGGAGACGGTCTCCTCCCCCGAGCCTGCGCCCCTGGCCCGGGCTCGCCTGCTGGAAGAGGCGAGTTTCGAGGCCCTGGAAGCCCTGGATCCCCTGACCGAGGTCGAACCCGCGCTGAGGGTGCGGCCGCGCCGTCGTCACCGCTTGCTGGCCTGGGGACTGGGGGCGATCGGCCTGTTGTCCCTGGGCCAATTTGGTGCCTTCCTGGTGGATCAGTTTGCCGCCTCTCCCCTCTGGGGCGGGGCCTGGCTGCTGGCCTCCGGCCTGGTGCTGGTGGGCACCGCCACCGTGGCGGGGCGCGAGTGGCTGCGGCTGCGCAGGCTCAAGCGGCGCCAGGATGTACGCTCCCGGGCCGAGGATCTGCTGGCCCATCAGGGGGTGGGGCAGGGGCAGGCCTTCTGCGAGACCCTGGCCGCAAAGAGCGGCGACAAGGGGCGGGAGGGGTATCGCACCTGGCTCGCCCAACAGGACGAGAGCCACAGCGATCGGGAGGTGCTGACCCTCTACAGCCAACTGGTGCTGACCGAGCGCGACAAGCTGGCCCAGGCCAGGGTGGCGAAATGGTCGGGGGAGGCCGCCGTGCTGGTGGCCCTGAGCCCGCTCGCCACCGTCGACATGATGCTGATGCTGTGGCGCAACCTGCGCATGATCGAGGACATCGCCGATGTCTACGCCATCGAGCTGGGCTATTGGAGCCGCATTCGCCTCATCCGCCAGGTGTTTCGCAACATGCTCTACGCCGGCGCCACCGAGCTGGTGACCGAGGTGGGCATGGATCTGCTGGGGGCCGAGCTCACCGCCAAGCTCTCCGCCCGGGCGGCGCAGGGGGTGGGGGCCGGCCTGCTCACCGCCCGCCTCGGCCTGCGGACCATGGAGGCCTGCCGCCCGCTGCCCTGGTGTGCGGACGAGAAGCCCAGACTCTCCGAGATGCGCAAGGGGCTGGTGCGCAAGCTGGCGGGTTACCTCAACGGCGAGCGCCCCGCGCCCTGACAGACTGGCTTGTCACATTTTCTTTACATTCAGCCGCAGGCAGCCGACCCAGGGTCGGCTGCTTTTTCAGGAGGCAAATCGTTACAGTGATCCCATGAGGTGCCGCTTTCGCCCCCTCGCCATCACTCCGTCGGCGGCATGGAAGGCAGGGGGGCACCATGGCCACAGCTGCAGCAGGATGCCAGCATGGGAACTCACTACCACGCCCACCAGCCAGATGGCCAGGGGCTTATCGCTTACAGCCAGGAGGAGCATGCCACCTGGCAGACCCTGATCGAGCGCCAGCTGCCCTGCCTCGAGGGGCGCGCCTGCCGCCAGTACCAGGACGGACTGAGCCTGCTCGACTTGCCCCGGGATCGCATCCCCCAGCTCGGCGAGATCAATGCCGTGCTCACCCCCTGCACCGGCTGGTCCGTGGTGGCGGTGCCGGCGCTCATCTCCTTTGACCGCTTCTTCGACCTGCTCGCCCATCGCCAGTTTCCGGTGGCCACCTTCATCCGGCGCCGGGAGGAGCTGGACTACCTGCAAGAGCCGGACATCTTCCACGAGATCTTCGGCCACTGCGCCATGCTGACCAACCCGGCCTTCGCCGACTTCACCCACACCTATGGCCAGCTGGGGCTGGCGGCCAGCAAGGAGGAGCGGGTCTTCCTGGCGCGGCTCTACTGGTTCACCGTGGAGTTCGGTCTGCTCCAGACCCCGGAGGGGCTGCGCATCTATGGCGGCGGCATCCTCTCCTCCATCGGCGAGACCAGCTATGCCCTGTCGGGCAGGCCGCGTCTCGAGCCCTTCCGGCTGCTGGACGTGCTGCGCACCCCCTATCGCATCGACATCATGCAGCCGATCTATTATGTGTTGCCGAGCCTGGACAGCCTCTACCAGCTGACCCGGGAGGAGATACTGGCCAGTCTGGCGCAGGCGAGGGCGCTGGGGCTGTTCGCCCCCGCCTATCCCCCCAAACCGGGCAGGGCCGCCGGCTAGGGCCGCCCGTCACGTCGTTTTCGTCATAGCAAACAGGAGAGAGAGATGTCCCAATTGGCAAACCAGCATTGCGAGGCATGCCGGGCCGATGCCCCCAGGGTGAGCGAGGAGGAGCTGGCACAGCTGATGCGCGCCCTGCCCGACTGGCAGCCGGTGAGCGAACAAGGGGCGCTGCAACTGCGCCGGGAGTTCACCTTTCGCAACTTCAAGGAGGCGCTGGCCTTCACCAACCGGGTCGGCGAGCTGGCCGAGGCCGAATTTCACCACCCCGGCATCCTGACCGAATGGGGCAAGGTGACCGTGAGCTGGTGGACCCACAAGATCCATGGCCTGCATCGCAACGACTTCATCATGGCGGCACGCACCGACGCGCTGCTTGACTAGGAGCAGGTCGTCGGGGCCCATGCCCCGGCGTCATGACGGCGGGCCCGCCCGGAGCAGATCGGGGCGGGCCCGCATTTTTGCCGGGCAAGTCTCGCGCTGGCGGGGACGAGACGTTATTATCACGCCCATCATGAAGTTAGCCAGGAAGTGTGTCTCGAATGCGTCTTGAAGTCAGCTGTGAAGACCGCCTGGGGTTGACCCGGGAATTGCTCGATCGTCTGGTGGAGCACAACATCGATCTGCGCGGCATCGAAATCGATACCACAGGCATCATCTACCTCAACTTCCCCGAGTTGGAGTTTCGCGACTTCCAGCATCTGATGCCGGAGATCCGCCGCATCCCCGGGGTGCACGACGTCAAGACCATCCCCTATCTGCCCTCGGAGCGGGAGCATCACGAGATCCGCGCCCTGCTCAAGGCGCTGCCGGATCTGGTGTTCTCCCTCGACAGCCGTGGCCGCATCACCCAGGTGAACCAGTCGGCCCTGACCACCCTCAACCTGCCGCTGGCGGAGGTCAAGGGGCAGCCGCTGAGCTCCCTGCTCAAGGGGTTTGCCTTCACCCGCTGGCTCGAATCGACGGACATCAAGCCCCAGACCTGCAAGCTGAGCCTGGGGGGAGAGGAGTACCTGGCGGATCTGATGCCGCTGTTCGTGGCCGAGGAGAAGGGCAGACAGGCCCTGGCCGGCGCCGTGGTGGTGCTGAAATCCGCCCGCCGGGTCGGCCTGCATTTCAGTGCCCTCCATGCCATCGAGGTGGGGGGCTTCGAGCATCTCCAGGCCGAGAGCCCCAAGATGAAGCAGGTGCTGGCCCAGGCCAGCAAGCTGGCGATGCAGGATGCCCCCTTGCTCATCGTCGGCGAGACCGGCACCGGCAAGGAGCTGCTGGCCCGCGCCTGCCACGGCGCCAGCCTGAGATCCAGCCACCCCTTCATGGCGCTGAACTGCGCCGCCATGCCCGATAACGTGGCCGAGAGCGAGCTGTTCGGTTACGCCCCCGGCGCCTTTGGCAACAACACCGAGGGCAAGCGCGGCGTGCTGGAGCTCGCCAGTGGCGGCACCCTGATGCTCGACGAGATTGGCGACATGTCTGCCCATCTGCAGACCAAGTTCCTGCGGGTGCTGCAAGACGGGGTGTTTCGCCGGGTCGGCGACGAGCAGGAGGTGAAGGTCAATGTGCGCTTCATCTGCACCACCCAGAAGCAGCTGCTGGATCTGGTGGCCGAGGGCAAGTTTCGCGAAGATCTCTACTATCGCCTCAACGTGCTGAGCCTGGGGCTGCCGCCCCTGCGCGAGCGCAAGGCCGATATCATGGCCCTGGCCCAGCAGTTCGTGGCCCGCTTCGCCAGCGAGTTGCAGCGCCCCAAGCCGCGCTTCACCCGCAACATGGCCGAGTATCTCACCGCTTACCGCTGGCCGGGCAACGTGCGCCAGCTGCGCAACTGCCTCTACCGCGCCATGACCCTGCTGGAAGGGGACGAAATTGGCCCGGAGCAGATCGATCTGCCGGTGGCCCAGGAGGCCATGCCGCTCATCGACGAGTGGTTCGAAGGCGATCTGGACGAGGCGGTCAAGCGCTTCGAGAGCCGCTTGCTGGCGCGCCTCTACCCGGCCTTCCCCTCGACCCGCCAGCTGGCCAAGCGGCTCGGGGTCTCCCATACCGCCATCGCCAACAAGCTGCGGGAATACGGCATCGGCAAGAAGTAGCGCCGCGTCGCCGCAAGGAAAAGGAGAGGGGCCGTCAGGGCCCCTCGTCATGTCTGCGCCGGCCTGGGTTGGGGGAGGGGCGCTGGCGTCGGCATCCTCCGGCAGGGGGAATTTGACAAAACGTGACCCGCTGCATTGCCGTAGGCTAACTCTCTCTGGCGGGGCCGTGTTAGGATCTGTTCGGCTATTAACAAGAACAACTTTATGCATCTATCGTATCTGCTCCACTTGCTGGGTGGTCTCTGTCTGTTGGCGAGCTCGCTGGCACTGGCCGACACCCAGCCTCCGAATCGCGTTGCCAACCAGGCCGAGCTGCGGGTTGACCATGTGCGCCAGACGGTGCTCGATATCCTCAGCTATACCCGCTGGCCGGTGGAGCCTGCGCGCTTGCGCATCTGTGTGGTGGGCCCCACCGAATATGCCGACGGCCTGTTTCAGATCCGCCGCCAGGCCAATGGCCGTGTGGTGAGCGTGCGCCGTTACAGCGCCGGAGACCCCCTGATCCCGGCCCAGTGCGATGTGCTCTATCTGGGCACCCTGACCGAGGAGGAGCGCCTGACCCTGTTCGCCCGCCTGCAAGACGTCGCCATCCTCAGCGTCAGCGAGCAAGGGGGGGCCAACAGTGCCAACAGCGTCTTCCGCCTGCTGGTGAGTGACGATCGGGTGCGCTTCAATGTCAATCTGGATGCCCTGGCCCTGAGCGGGGTCAAGGTCCATCCCGCCGTGCTCAAACTGGGCCGGGCCGGAGGCCTGCCATGATCGCCTTCTTCCGGTTCGGCAAGCAGCGGCTCTCCCTGCGTCAGAGCCTGGACCGTACCCACCTGATGGTCTCCCTGACCGGGGTCTGCCTGGTGGGCGGCTTGCTCACCTGCGTGGCCCTGCTCTCCCTGCGTTTCTATACGGATCACAATCTGGATCTGGTGGCCCGCGCCATCAGCTACACCACGGAAGCCGCCGTGGTGTTCGAAGATGGCGAGGCGGCGCGCGAAGCGCTGCAAAACATTGCCTCTCACGAGGACGTGGCCGAGGTGAGCATAGTGCTCAGCTCGGGGGAGGTGCTGGCGAGCTGGAGCAGGCATGCCTCAAAGCCCTGGTTTGCCCTGGAACGGCAACTGGCGGAGCTGGTGCTGCCCGGCCCCATCATCTTGCCCATGGCCCACAATGGCCGCGAGATCGCCACCATCAAGCTGGTGGGTCATGGCCAGTATCTGCTCAGCTTTCTGATCCAGGTGCTGGCGGCCATGCTGCTCTGCATGCTGCTCAGTACCCTGGGCGCCCTCTATATTGCCCGCCTGATGCAGCGATCCATCACCACTCCCTTGCGCTCCCTTGCGCTCCCTGGCGCGGGTGGCGCACGGGGTGAGCCGGGAGCGCTCCCTCGCCCTGCGGGTCCCGGCGGCCAGCATCACCGAGCTCGATACCCTGGGTCAGGACTTCAACTCCCTGCTCGACGAGCTGGAAGCCTGGCAGGCCCATCAGCAGCGGGAGAACGCCAGCCTGCTGCACCAGGCGACCCATGACAAGCTGACCGAGCTGCCCAATCGGGCACTGTTCGAGGCCCGTTTGCAGCAGGCGGTGCTGGAGGGGCTGCGCCAGCACGAGCGTTTCGCCTTGCTCTACCTCGATTGCGACAACTTCAAGCAGATCAACGATACCCTGGGCCATGGCGCAGGGGACGAGGTGCTGGTGACCATTGCCCGCCGGGTGCAGCACCAGCTCAGGCCCCAGGATCTGGTGGCGCGCCTGGGCGGCGATGAGTTCGTGGTGCTGCTCAGCGTCATCTCGGCGGATCAGGATGTCATCGACATCATGATGCGCATTAGTCAGGCCATGGCCGAGCCCATCGCCCTGGCCGATGGTCATCGCCTCGATTGCAGCCTCAGCATAGGGGCGGCCCATTTCCCTGCCGATGGCCAGACGGCCGAGACCCTGCTGCACCATGCGGATCATGCCATGTATCTGGCCAAGCGTCGGGACAAGGCACGGCGAGCCAGGCAAGAGAAGGTTCACACACCAACAGAGGAAGAGAAGCAATGAAGATGGCTATTCGCACCGCCCTGGTCGGGATCCTGCTGGCCGTGCTCGGCGGCTGTGCGACCCAGACCGGGCTGAGCGCCGAGCAGATCGCCATGCTCAAGGAGCAGGGGTTTCGATTGACTGAGGAGGGCTGGACCCTGGATCTCTCCAATCGAGTGCTGTTTGCCAATGACGTGGGCCGGCTCAGCGATCAGACCAGGGGCACGGTCGAGAAACTGGCCGACAGCCTGCAGCTGGTGGGGCTCAGCCGGGTGCGGATCGAGGGTCATACCGATACCAATGGTCCGGCCGATTATAACCAGCGGCTCTCCCTCACTCGGGCCCAGTCGGTGGCGGATGTCATGGTGGCCGCCGGCATGAAGCCCGGGGATCTGATCATCCAGGGGCGGGGAGAGGTCGAGCCCATCGCCGACAACAAGACCCGGGAGGGGCGTGCCCAGAACCGGCGAGTCTCCATCGTCGTCCCCAGCCAGTAACCGTGGGCCGTGGCGCCCGGGCGCCGGTGTGTGATGCAAGAGAGGGGTGCCCAGGGGCGCCCCTCTTGTCGTTGACGAGCAGTGGGAGCCTGCGCTTTTGCCCCTTGTGCCCGGGCGGGCGCTGGTTAGAATAGCGGCCACTATCGGACAGGATGCAGGGAGAAGAGCCATGTTTCGGCTAGGAGTGATCATCAACCCGGTCGCCGGCATAGGGGGTCAGGTTGCCCTCAAGGGGAGCGACGGCATGCTGGCCGAGGCCCTGGCCCGCGGGGCCGTGCCGAGGGCCAATGAACGGGCCCGCCTGGCACTGCAACCCCTGCTGGAACTGTCGCGCCCGTTCGAGGTGGTGACCGTTGCCGGGGAGATGGGGGAGCGCCTGGTGACCGAGCTTGGCCTGAGCCACAGCGTCATCTATCGTCCAGCGGCCCCCCAGACCACCCCGGAGGATACTCGGGCGGCGGCGCGGCGCATGCTGGAGGCCGGTGTGGATCTGCTGCTGTTCGCCGGTGGGGATGGCACGGCGCGGGACATCTGCGCCGAGGTGGGGGAGCGGCTCCATGTGCTCGGCATCCCCGCCGGTTGCAAGATCCACTCCGGTGTCTACGGCGTGACCCCCCAGGCCAGCGGCCGAGTGGCCGCCCGCATGATAGAGGGGGAGCTGCTCAGTCTCATGGAGGGGGAAGTGATGGACATCGACGAGGCGGCCTTTCGCGAGGGGAAGGTGCGTGCTCGCCACTATGGCCAGCTCAAGGTACCCGGGGATCTGCGCTACGTGCAGGCGGTCAAGCAGGGGGGCCGGGAGAGCGAGGAGCTGGTGCTCGAGGAGATCGCCGCCGAGATAGTGGAGCAGATGGCTCCCGACACCCTCTATCTGATGGGGTCGGGGGGCACGGTCGCCGCCTGCATGGCGCACCTTGGCCTGGAAAATAGCCTGCTTGGTGTGGATCTGGTGGAAAATGGCCGGCTGATCGGGCAGGATCTGGGCGCCCGCGAGATCCTGACCCGGATCCAGGGCCGTCGCTGCCGGCTGATCGTGACCCTGATCGGCGGTCAGGGACACCTGTTTGGCCGCGGTAATCAGCAGCTCAGCCCGGAGGTGATCCGGGCGGTCGGTCTGGACAACATCCAGATAGTGGCCAGCAAACGCAAGCTGGCCCGGCTCGACGGACGCCCCCTGCTGGTGGATACCGGTGACGAGGCGCTGGATCGGGCGCTGTGTGGTTATCGGCGCATCATCACAGGATATCGGGATCAGGTCATCTATCCGGTGGCCAACCCGCAATAGCACAGCAAGGATGCGGCTGACCCCGTGGCGCCCGGTCAACCGGACCTGGGCTCCACCCCAACGTTATCTTGCCGGCCACCCCGGCGCATGAGGCTGCGTTAAATGACGATTCATGATTTTGAGCACAAGTTGTTGGAACTGATAGACAGCATGGTCGCCACGGCGACCGATGACGAGCTGTTTGCCGGGGGCTATCTGCGAGGCCATATTTCGCTGGCGGTGGCCAGGGCCGAGCTGGAGGGCAAGACCCTGGTGCGGGATGTGAAGAGCTATGTGCTGCGCAGCCTCAACGAGGCGATCCTGCAGGGGGAGTTGTCGGAGCAGGATGAGACCCTGGTGCAGGGCATGTGGAAACGGCTGCAACTGCAGGCAGAAGCTTGATCCCAGACACAATTCAAACACAAGTTTAAGATTGGCGCTTTCCCGAAAGTTAACAAAAGGTTAATAATAAATAACCTCATCTGTTTCAGGGAAAGCACCATGACCAGCGCCTCCACCATCGCCCAGCGACTGCCCCTCGACATGCTCTATCACTGGGAGCAGCACTGTCCGGATCGGATCTACCTTCGTCAGACCATCAACCGTCAGTACCACGACTTCAGCTGGGCCAGGGTGGCCGATGAGGCGCGTCGCCTGGTGACGGCCCTGCGGGCCATGGGGTTCGAGCCGGGGGACAAGATTGCCCTGCTCTCCAAGAACTGCGCCCAGTGGTTCATCGCCGATCTGGCGATGCAGATGGGCCAGTATGTCAGCGTGCCCATCTATCCCACCGCCAACGTCGATACCATCGAATATGTGCTGCGTCACAGCGAGGCCAGGGCCGTGTTCGTCGGCAAGCTGGACGACTGGCGCAGCCAGGAACCGGGTCTGCCGGCGGATCTGCCGCGCATCGCCATGCCCTATGACACCATGCCGGCTCAGCATCAGTGGGATGCCCTGCTGGCCAGTCACGAGCCGGCCCGGGATCTGCCTGCCCAGCGTGGCGAGGATCTGCTGAGCCTGGTCTACACCTCGGGCAGCACCGGCAAGCCCAAGGGCGCCATGCTCAGCGTCGAGCGTTACGCCTGGTCCTGCGAGAAACTGGTGGAGGCCGTGGGGCTGAGGGAGCAGGATCGCGGCTTCTCCTACCTGCCCCTGGCCCACATCACGGAGCGGGTCTACATCTATGGCGGCAGCCTGTTCAGCGGCGCCGAAATCAGCTTCCCCGAGTCCCTCGACACCTTCATCGACGACGTCAAACGTTGCCGTCCCACCGTTTTCATCTCGGTGCCCCGTCTGTGGGCCATGTTCCGCATCAAGATCCACGAGAAGCTGCCCCAGAAGAAGCTGGCGCTGCTGCTCAAGATCCCCCTCGTCTCCGGCCTCATCAAGCGCAAGCTGCAACAGGGGCTGGGGTTGGATCAGGCCAGGGTGCTGGGCTGCGGCTCGGCCCCCGTGGCCCCGGCGTTGCTGGCGTGGTACCACAGCATAGGCCTCAACATCACCGAGGCCTGGGGCATGACGGAGAACCATGCCTACGCCACCCTCAACTATCCCTTCCGGGCCGACAAGATAGGCACGGTCGGCAAGGCGGGGCCCGGGGTGCGCATCCAGATCTCCCCGGAGGGGGAGATCCTCTGTCGCTGCGAAGGCATGATGCTGGGCTACTACAAGGATCCCGAGCACAGCAGTGAGGCCATCGATACCGAAGGCTGGCTGCACACCGGGGACATGGGCAAGCTCGACAGCGAGGGCTATCTCACCATCACGGGGCGGATGAAGGATGTGTTCAAGACCGCCAAGGGCAAGTACGTGGCTCCGGTGCCCATAGAGGGGCTGCTCGGACAGGATCCCATCATAGAGCAGCTGTGCGTCATCGGTTACGGCATGCCCCAGCCCATCGCCCTGGTACAGCTGGCCGAGCGGGCCATGCAGGGGGATCATGCCGAGATAGACGCCCAGCTGGAGGCGGCGCGGCAACGGGTCAACGGCCAGCTGGAGGCCCATGCCAGGCTGAGGGGCATCCTGGTGGTCAAGACCCCCTGGAACATAGAGAACGGGGTGCTGACCCCGACCATGAAGATCCGCCGCCATCTGCTGGAGCAGAAATATGCCGAACTGGGGGAGCAGTGGCCGGCCGATCGCAGCGTGGTGTGGGAATCCTGACCCCTCCCGCCGCGTTATTCTCCGAAAGCCCCGCCATGCGGGGTTTTTTGTGGCAGCGGCAGGGTGAGGGGCAGGATGGCAGCGTGATGGACTAGACTGCTCGCCTCTTTTTGGGGGATTGTTTTACATATTCATGGAATGGCCAGTAATGATGTCTATTGCATGCCACTTTTGTAGATTGTTGTTTTGTTGATTATGTGTTTTTCTTGTTAAAAGAGCGCAAAAAGCTGTAACCCCTATCGTATACTGCCTCCATCGTGAACCGGCCCACTGGCGAGCCTTCGTCCAGCTTGGCAGGCCGGGGATCCATCATCAGCCGTCTCCCAATTTTGCGAACCACAGGGATCGCGAAACGGCGTTGTTTTGCCCGATATCGCCGCGGGTAGCGGCGAGTGAACAGGAGGTTCCAGTGAGAGCGGAGATAAGCGTAGCGGCGCTACGGCACAACGTGGCGGTATTGCAGGCCCAGGCGGGGGATCGCCGGATCATGGCGGTGCTCAAGGCCAACGCCTATGGGCACGGCATGTTGCAGATGGCGCAGGCGCTGGCCGAGGCCCCGGCGTTCGCCGTGGCCCGTGTCGATGAGGGGATCCAGCTGCGCCGCCATGGCATCAGGCAGCCCATCCTGGTGCTGGGCGGTTTCCATGACGCGCAGCAGCTGGCCGAGATGGCCGAGTGGGAATTGCAGACGACCCTGCACTGCCACGAACAGGTGACGCTGTTGGAGCAGGCGGCGCCGAGCCGCCCCGTCACCCTCTGGCTCAAGATAGACACGGGGATGAACCGGCTCGGGATCCGGGGCGAGGAGCTGGCCGCTGTGCTGGCGCGCCTCGCGCGCTGCCCCTGGGTGGCGCAGCCGGTGCGGCAGATGACCCATTTTGGCCGCGCCGACGAGCTTGACTGCGAGGCGACGGCCGAGCAGATCACCCGGTTTCATGCCCTGACCCGCCACCTGCCGGGGGAGAAGGCCCTGGCCAACTCGGCCGGCCTGCTGGGCTGGGCCGATGCGCTGGGAGACTGGGTGCGGCCCGGACTCGCGCTCTATGGCATCTCCCCCTTCGCCGGGGAGAGCGGAGGCGATCGCGGGCTGCGTCCCGTGATGACCCTCAAGAGCCGGCTGATGGCGGTGCGTGATTGCCCGGCCGGGGCGCCCGTTGGCTATGGTGCCCACTGGCACGCCCCCCATGCCACCCGGCTCGGGGTGGTGGCGACCGGTTACGGGGACGGTTATCCCAGACTGGCGCCGACCGGGACACCCATGCTCGTCAATGGCCGCGAGGTGCCGATCGTCGGGCGGGTCTCGATGGACATGCTGACCGTGGATCTCGGCCCGGCGGCGACCGATCGGGTGGGGGACGAGGTGGTGCTGTGGGGGGAGGGGCTGCCGGTCGAGCGGGTAGCCGAGCACATAGGCACCATCCCCTACGAGCTGGTGACCCGGCTGACCGGGCGGGTCGCATGGCAGATGTGCTGAGTCGCCAGCTTGCAACAGGCCGCCCAAGGGCGGCCTGTTTGTTGTCATGGCGCGAGGAGGCGAGCGGACACCGCAGACAAAAACGCCTCCCAGGGGGAGGCGTCTTAGGACAGGGTCGCTAGAACCAGAAGCCGATGATGAAGGAGCCCGCCAGGGTCAGCATGACGTTGGCCACCGCATAGGTGCCGGCGTAGCCGAGCGCCGGGATGGAGCTGTTGGCGGCCTCGTTGACCACGTCCATGGCCGGGGCGCAGGTACGGGCCCCGGTGATGGCCCCCAGCAGCAGGGCCGGGTTCATCTTCAATACCCAGACCCCGAACAGGTAGCCCACCAGCACCGGCAAGGTGGTCACCAGCATGCCGGAGAAGAGCACCACGGCCCCCACCTGGCTCAGGTGATCCAGGATGCCGCTCCCCGCCTTCAAGCCCGTGCTCACCATGAAGACGGCGAGGCCCAGATCCTTGGCCAGGCGCAGGGCGCCCGGCGGCACATAGCCGACGGTGGGGTGGTTGGCCCGCAGGTAACCCATCAGGATCCCCGCCAGCAGCAGGCCGACGGCGTTGCCCAGACCAAATTCCAGCTGGCCGAATACCAGGGAGACGGAGCCGATCAGCAGGCCCAGCACGAAGAAGGTGGCGAAAGCCACCAGATCCGTGGTCTGGCTATGGATGCTGATGAAGCCGATCTTGTTGGCCAGCTGCTTGACCCGCTGCTTCTCGCCGCTGATCTGCAGCACGTCGCCCTTTTGCAGCATGATGTTGCGATCGAACGGCATCTCTATCTGGGAGCGCACCACCCGGTTGAGGAAGCAGCCCTTCTCGGTGAGGTTGAGCTCCACCAGATGGCGGCCCACCACGGCGTCGTTCTTCACCACTATCTCTTCGGTGACGATCTGCAGATCCAGCAGGTTGCGGTCAAACACCTCCTTGCCGTTGCGGTAGTTGACGTCCAGCTTCTCGTGACTCTCGGGATAACCCACCAGGGCGATCTCGTCCCCCTCCTGGATCACGGCGTCGCCATCGGGGCTGGCCAGTATGCCGTTGCGGCGAATGCGCTCCACATAGCAGCCGGTGTGGGGATAGATGCCGGTTTCCCGCAGGGTGCGGCCACCTATCCAGGCGGCGAGCTCGGGGCCGACTCGATAGGCGCGGATGATGGGCAGGTAGGTCTTGCGATTCTCGCTGTCCGACAGTCCCCGCTCACGGGCGATCTTCTGGGCCTCGGTGCTGAGATCGAGCCGTGCCATGGCGGGGAGATAGCGCACCACCAGCATCAACCCCACCAGGCCCACCAGATAGGTCAGGGCGTAGCCGATACCCATGTTGTCGAGCACGGCGCGCATGTCGGTCTCATGGGGCAGGTTGAGCAGGCCGCTGCGCAGGGCATCCTGGGCACCGACCAGGGCCGGAGTGGAGGTGAGCGAGCCCGCCAGGATCCCGGCCGCCATGCCGGGCCCCAGGTTGAAGAACTTGGCCAGACCCACGGTGAGCAGCAGGGCGGTCAGCAGGATCACCAGGGTCAGGGTGATGTAGTGGATGCCGTCGCGCAGGAAGACGCTGAAAAAGTGCGGTCCCGCCTCGATGCCGACGCAGAAGATGAACAGCATGAAGCCGAGGTTTTCCGTGGTGGCGGAGAACTGGAAGCCCATCTGGCCAAACAGCAGGGCGGTGAACAGCACCCCTATGGTGTTGCCTATCTGGAAGTTGCCGACCCGCACCTTGCCCAGCAGCAGGCCGAAGGCCAGTACCACGAACAGCAGCAGGGAGTCGCTTTGGTGTAGCAGTGTCACGAAATCTATGGTCATGCCCGGAAAAACCGAGGAAAAAAGTGGGGCCGGTATTGTGCCGGATCCCTCGCCAATAAAGAAGCGTCGGATGGGACAAATCGGCATCTCGGGCGGGTGCCCCGTTCGGGGGCATGGGGTTTTCACCCTCTTGGGCGAGCGCGCGAGTTTTTCCGTCTGTCAGAGCCGCTGTCAATGAGTGATTCATGCTGTCTGGCCCCCGGGAAGGAGCCGACCGAGGCGGCGTTTAGAGAATGCTGCCCCGGGCGCGATTTCGCCCCCATAACAGAGCATGATGCTGCCGGATTGGCACAGGGGAGCCTCCCCTTGACGGCGTGGCAACCTGGTGCCATGCCCCGCTGACCCACGGCATCTGGGCTCGCCCATCAGTCAGCAAAAAAGTGGCGTTGCCAGGCCGATCCTGCTCGCGTCGGCCCTGGCTGGAAAACAGCAGAAAATCGGGTTGGACCGGGATGGGGAGGGGAGGCGGGGCCTGAATGGGCCAAACGCAGGCGCCGTCTGGGCTAGGGGCACTTACCCACAGATTCTGTGGATAACCCTGTGCGTGAAAATTGAAAAAGGGGCGCCAGCCCTTGCGGTTACTGGCCTGGCAGGCCTGTTCAAAAAATACCGCTGAAAATATGTTTCTATAAAAATCAAATAGTTAAAGGCGGCAGCACAAAACACTGACGGGGGAGCAAGGGAGGCAAGGGGAGTGAGATGCGCGTCAAGGAGACTTGTGCATTAAATTTGGCAGAGGGGGGCACTAAAGTGGATAACTTGCACCGAGATGGTGAGGAATTGGCTCCCCCGACTGGACTCGAACCAGTGACATACGGATTAACAGTCCGCCGTTCTACCGACTGAACTACGGGGGAACATCAGGCAAGGAGGAGTACTATACAGATAGCGCCACGTCGGGTCAATAGCCGCTCGGGGGTGGAGAGCGATACCCGTCACGGGGAAAGTCGGGGTACACTTGCGCTTTGCTTTTCTTGTCCGGAGTCGCCATGAGCAAGTCGTTTCAACTCGTCAGCCAATTTGCACCCGCGGGGGATCAACCCGCCGCCATCGGTCAGCTGCTCGAGGGGATTGAGTCCGGTCTCGCCCACCAGACCCTGCTCGGGGTGACGGGGTCGGGCAAGACCTTCACCATGGCCAACGTCATCGCCACCCTCAACCGCCCCACCATGATACTGGCGCCGAACAAGACTCTGGCCGCCCAGCTCTATGGGGAGATGAAGGAGTTCTTCCCCGATAACGCGGTGGAGTATTTCGTCTCCTACTACGACTACTACCAGCCGGAAGCCTATGTGCCGACCACGGACACCTTCATCGAGAAGGATGCCTCCATCAACGATCACATCGAGCAGATGCGGCTGTCGGCCACCAAGGCGTTGCTGGAGCGGCGCGACGTGGTGATCGTCGCCTCGGTGTCGGCCATCTATGGCCTGGGGGACCCGCAAGCCTATCTCAGCATGATGCTGCACCTGAAAGTGGGGGATCTGATCAACCAGCGGGACATCCTGCGCCGCCTCGCCGAGCTGCAATATACCCGCAACGACATGGCCTTCCAGCGCGGCACCTTCCGGGTGCGCGGCGAAGTGATCGACATCTACCCGGCCGAATCGGACAAGCTGGCCCTGCGGGTGGAACTGTTTGATGAAGAGATAGAGCGGCTCTCCCAGTTCGATCCCCTGACCGGCGCCATCGAGCAGACGGTGGTGCGCTACACCATCTACCCCAAGACCCACTATGCCACGCCGCGGGAAACCATCCTCGGGGCCATCGATCACATCAAGGAGGAGCTCAAGGGGCGCCGCGAGCAGCTGCTCGCCCAGCACAAGCTGGTGGAGGAGCAGCGCATCAGCCAGCGCACCCAGTTCGACATCGAGATGATGCAGGAGCTGGGCTACTGCTCCGGCATCGAGAACTACAGCCGTTATCTGTCGGGCCGCGCCCCCGG
Organism: Aeromonas sobria; assembly: GCF_050266975.1. Classification (GTDB taxonomy): domain Bacteria; phylum Pseudomonadota; class Gammaproteobacteria; order Enterobacterales; family Aeromonadaceae; genus Aeromonas; species Aeromonas sobria_B. The sequence continues at coordinate 1,494 of NZ_JBKISU010000020.1, read as the reverse complement.
CGAGCCGCCCCCCACCCTGTTTGACTACCTGCCGGGGGATGGCCTGCTCATCATCGACGAGTCCCACGTCACCGTGCCCCAGATAGGCGCCATGTTCAAAGGGGACAGATCCCGCAAGGAGACCCTGGTGGAGTACGGCTTCCGGCTCCCCTCGGCCCTCGACAACAGACCCCTGAAGTTCGACGAGTTCGAGGCCCTGATGCCCCAGACGGTGTTCGTCTCGGCCACACCAGGCCCCTACGAGCTGGAGAAGTCCGGCGGCGACCTGGTGCAGCAGGTGGTGCGCCCTACCGGCCTGCTGGATCCCGAGATCGAGGTGCGCCCGGTCGGCACCCAGGTGGACGATCTGCTCTCGGAGATCCGCAAGCGGGTGGCGGTGGAGGAGCGGGTGCTGGTCACCACCCTCACCAAGCGGATGGCGGAGGACTTGACCGAATACCTGGCCGATCACGAGGTGCGGGTGCGCTACCTGCACTCGGACATCGACACCGTGGAGCGGGTGGAGATCATCCGGGATCTGCGCCTGGGCAAATTCGACGTGCTGGTGGGCATCAACCTGCTGCGCGAAGGCCTCGACATGCCTGAGGTGTCGCTGGTGGCCATCCTGGATGCGGACAAGGAGGGCTTCCTGCGCTCCACCCGTTCGCTGATCCAGACCATAGGCCGGGCGGCGCGCAACCTCAACGGCCGGGTCATCCTCTACGGCGACACCATCACCAACTCCATGCAGGTAGCCATAGAAGAGACCGAGCGGCGCCGCGCCTTGCAGCATGCCCACAACCTGGAACACGGTATCACCCCCAAGGGCCTCAACAAGTCGGTGGGGGACATGATGGACATGGGGGGCAGTCGCAGCGCCGGCAAACCGGGCCGGGGCAGTCGCAAGGCCGCCGAGCCGCAAGGGGGGTACCATGCCCGCTCCGCCAGCGAGATCGCCAAGGAGATCAAACGGATGGAAGAGCAGATGTTCCAGCATGCCCGGGATCTGGAGTTCGAGCAGGCCGCCGCCCTGCGGGATCAGATCCAGCGGCTGCGCGGCGAGTTGATCGAGAGTTGAGGCCGCTGCGCACCCTGCTGGGGATTGGGCCCAGACTGCGTCGCCTCTATCTGGGCTTTCGTCACCCGGATACGCCCCTCTGGGCCAAGGGACTGGCGCTGCTGGTGCTGGCCTACGGCATCAGCCCCCTGGATCTGGTGCCGGACGTCATCCCCCTGTTCGGCTGGCTCGACGATCTGACCCTGTTCGCCTGGCTCATCTGGGGATGGGAGTCCTGCCTGCCGGCCAAGGTGCGCCAGGCCATCGCCCAGCAGACCCAGTCGAAATAGCGCGACCCATCCCTCAGGCGTAAAAAAAACCGGACCCATTATGAAGTGAACCCCATTTATTGGACACATTAGTTGGCGGATGACATGGCCTGAGTTCGGTACTGTACCGGGCTCAGGCCGTTTAGTTTTGCTTTGATCCGCTCGTGGTTGTAGTAGTGGATGTATTCA
>NZ_JBKISU010000019.1:0-92609 GCF_050266975.1 Aeromonas sobria | reverse complement strand
TTTTGCCTGGCGGCCATAGCGCCGTGGAACCACCTGATCCCATGCCGAACTCAGAAGTGAAACGCGGTAGCGCCGATGGTAGTGTGGCATTCGCCATGCGAGAGTAGGACACTGCCAGGCACCCAATACAAGAAACCCCGCTCGATGAGCGGGGTTTTTTATTGCCTGAAATCAGCTACTTTCAGGCTATTAGTGGCCAATTCTTCGCTTTTCTTACTTCTTTTCACGATTCCTGTTCGATGCAGGGCAACGCCATATTGACCACCCCATCTTCCAGCTGGATATCGATCTTGAAGCCGAGGCGCTTGGCCAGATTGATCATGCCGCGATTGCTGGGCATGGTCATGCCAGAGAGCTGGCCTATCTGCGCTTCCCTGGCGTAGCGCACTATCTTCTCCATCAGCAGGGTGCCCAGCCCCAGCCCTTTCATATCCGAACGCACCAGAATGGCAAACTCGGCATCCTGCTTGTCCGGGGTCGAGATGGCTCGCACCACCCCCAGGATCTGCTGGCTGCAGGCGCCGTCCTGGCCGACCGCGACGAAGGCCATCTCCCGGTCGTAATCGATCTGGGTCATTCGGGCCAGCTCCTCGTGACCCAGCTCCCCCACGTCGGCGAAGAAGCGCTTGTATCTGTCCTCATCGGAGACCTTGAGCACGAACTGCTTGTGGGCCGGTTCATCTTCCGGCCGGATCGGGCGCAGCAACACATGGCTCTGATCCTTGAGCCAGGCCCCCTCTTCCAGCTCGGTGGGATAGGGGCGTATGGCCAGAGTCGTTCCCGCTTCAGGCTCCGGCTGGGCCAGGATCAGACCGGCATCGAGTACCACCATCTCGTTGCCGCAGGCCTGCAGCGGATGCAGATCCAGCTCGCGGATTTCCGGGAAGGCGAGCAGCAGCTCGGAGAGCTGGCACAGCACCTGGGCCAGCGCTGGAATATCCAATGGCTCCGTACTGGCTTGTTCGCGGATCTTGCGGCTCTTGAGGGCTTCGATGATCTGGTAGCGGGCCAGTGCCTGGTTGAGCGGCGGCAGGGCGGCCACCATCTCCTGAGGGGCGGCGCCGGACTCCCCCAGCAGGATCACGGGGCCGAACACGGGATCCTGCTGGATGCGGATCCTCAGTTCAAGGCCACCGCTGCGTCTGGCCATGCGCTGCACCAGCAGACCTTCGATGCGGGCGCCGGGATCATGCTGGCGCACCCTGTCCAGAATGGCATCGGCGGCCTGGGCCACCTCGGCCGAGGTACGCAGGTTCAACATGACCCCGTGTACCGAAGACTTGTGGGCGATGTCGGGGGATCTCAGCTTGACCGCCACCGGGTAACCTATCTGCTCTGCGGTCAGGGTCGCCTCTATGGCATCCGTGACGATCCAGGTTGGCAGGGTGGCGAGACCGCTGGCCTGGAGGAGCGGCTGCACCAGATGGGTATCCAGCCTCAGCTGCTTGCGCTCCAATGCCTGCTGGATCAGCTTCTTGCAAAGCGCGAGGTCCACCTTGTCCCCTTGCAGGGAGGCCGGCGTTTCCATCAGCTGCTTCTGGTTGCGGCGGTATTCCACCATGTGCATGAAGGCGTTGACCGCACTCTCCGGGGTCCGGTAGGTGGGAATGCCCGCCTCGCTGAACAGGCGGCGTCCCTCCTGGGCCGAGAACTCCCCCGCCCAGTTGGTGAGCAGGTTGAAGCGTCTGGCCCTGGGGTGCTGCTTGAGGTAATCGATCAGGCTGCGGGCCAGTTCCACTCCCCGCGCCGTGAGGGAGGGGGCATGGATCAGCAGGATGGCGTCGGCCTCGTCCCCTTGCAGCACGGCATCGAGGGCGCGGCAGTAACCCTGGATATCGGCATCGCTGCCTATGTCCTGGGGGCGGCCCGCCAGCTTGCCGCCTCGCTCTTGCAGCACGTCAGCCGCCATGTTGGCCAGGCCGCGGCCATTGGAGATGATGGCGAGGCGCTCCCCCTTGAGAGCCAGGGAGTGGCTGAGGGTCTCCACGGCGGCGAACAGCTCATGGGTATCGCGCACCCGCAGCATGCCGGCGCGGCGAATGGCCGCGTCATAGACGTTGTCGAGGCCGTTGACCGGATCATGGCGACCGCTCTTGAGCACCAGGATGGGCTTGTTGCGCGAGGCGGCGCGGGCGGCGGAGAGAAAGTGTCTGGCATCGTGCAACTTGTCCATATAGAGCAGGATGGCGCGGGTCACACTGTCGCGGGAGAGCTGGTCGAGTAGCTGGCCGAAGTCGATGTCACAGTGATCGCCGAGGGAGACGAAGGCGGAGAAGCCCACCTCGTGTTGCTTGGCCCAATCCAGGATGGTGGTACTCACGGCCGCCGATTGGGAGAGAAAGGCCACCTGACCCGGTTTGGCGGCGATGGGGGAGAAGCTGGCGTTGATGCCCTGTCCGGGCAACAGCAGGCCCATGCTGTTGGGGCCGAGCAGGCGGATGCCGTACTGGTGGCGCAGCCGCTGCAGCTCGCGTCGCTCCTCATCGTTGAACTCCCCGGCCAGTATGATGACGGCGCCGGTGCCACGCTGGCCCAGGGCCTCTACCAGGGGCAGTACCCGCTCGCGCCGGGTGCAGATGATGGCCAGATCCGGGGCCAGCGGCAGGCTGACCACATCCGGGTAGGCCAGCACACCGGCGATGGCCTGGCTGTCGGTACTGACCGGCAGTATGGGCCCCTTGAACTGGCCCGCCAGCAGATGGCGGATCAGCACATGGCCCGCCTTCTGGGGGTTGCTCGAGGCACCGATCACGGCGATTGACTGGGGTTTGAAGAGCCGATCCAGGCCACTGGGTTTCATGGGGAGGCATCCGTTACTGGGCACAGAGCCTGAGTCTAACCTGTCTCGGCGGCGGCTTCTGTGACCAGATGCGCCATCAGCGCTTGCCGAGCTCGGCGGCGACCAGATAGAACCTCAGTTCCCCCTGGATGCGGCGCACCGCCGCCAGATGGCGATCCTGCAGATAGATCTCCTGCTCCTGTTCCAGGCAGGCCCTGGGCAGGCCCATGCTTTGCAGATACTCCTCAAACAGCACAGGGCTCCTGATTTCGACGAGATGATCCTTCATGGGCGACTCCTTGCTCTGGTGCGGGTTGAGGGAGCCTAGTGTAGTCAAAAGGGTCAGGGGTGCTAGCTGTCAGATCTGTCACCAAGATGGCGGCTGGGCGGCTAGCCGTAGTTGTGCTGGCTCTTGGCTGTGTCCCAGAATGCCTTGACCAGAGGCTCTTCCAGCCGCTTCTTGAGTACCCCCATGCCCACATCGAAGGGTTTCAGCGCCGGCTTGGGGTCGACGATGCGCACCTTTTCCCCCATGGGGCTGTGATCGATCACGGCGGCGGGCACCAGGCCGACACCGCAGCCGAGGGCCACCATGGCGACGATGCCTTCATTGCCTGCCACCTCGGCATAGATGTTGGGGGCTATGCCCTTGTTGCGAAACCACTGATCGCAGCGTTTTCGTGCCAAACCCTGTTCGGAGAGGATGAGGGGCAGCCTCTCCCAATCCGGCTCACCCTGGCGAAACCACTGGCTCAGTTGTGGCGCCGTGCGGGGGGCGATAAACACCAGGGGCACCTGCTGCAGGCTGGCGAATTCCAGCTTGGCGGGCAGGGCGTCGGGGCGAGCGGCGATGGCGATGTCCACCTCCTCGCCGAGGATCTTCTCCACCGCCAGGGCCGGGTCGCCGGTCTCCAGCTTGATTTCCAGCTGGGGGTAGCGGCGGCGAAAGCGCTCCAGCACATCGGGCAACAGGAAGTAGCTGGCGGTGACCGAGCAGAACACCCGCAGTCGCCCCTGCAAGGGTTCGTCGCTGCGTTTGAGTTCCTGCTTGAGCTGGCGCCACTCCTGCAACAGGTTGCCACCGAACTCCCGCAGCTTCTCCCCGGCGGGGGTGAGGCGCACGCTGCGGTTGTCCCGCTCGAACAGCACGCAGCCGGTCTCCTGCTCCAGACGCTGGATGGCGCGGCTCAGGGTGGAGGGGCTGACTGCCATGGCGTCGGCGCTCTTGCCAAAATGAAGGGAGTCGGCGAGGTGAAGAAACAGCTCGAGATTGCGAAGGTCCATCGTTGAAATCCTGCAAAACGGTCCATGGGCCGCATATATCCGCCCGGGGTGTCGGAAGTCATGCCTCGGGCGAGAAGGCGGCCTGAAATGGCGAAGTATAATATTTCAATTCCTGCAACGTACTGTTTCGAATATATCAGTTCAAGCAATATCTGTCCCGCGCTATAGTGGTTTGGTCAACGCCCATAGCGGCACGGAATCAACCGAACGGAGCAATCACCATGGCGAACTATTTCAACACCCTGAACCTGCGTCAGCAGTTGGCCCAGCTGGGCAAGTGTCGTTTCATGCAGCGGGCGGAATTCGCCGATGGCTGCGAGGTACTGAAGGGCAAGAAGGTGGTGATTGTGGGCTGTGGCGCCCAGGGTCTGAACCAGGGCCTGAACATGCGCGACTCCGGGCTGGACATCTCCTACGCCCTGCGCAAGGCCGCCATCACCGAGAAGCGCGCCTCCTGGCAGAAGGCCACCGACAACGGCTTCGTGGTCGGTACCTATGAAGATCTGATCCCGACCGCCGATCTGGTGCTGAACCTGACTCCGGACAAGCAGCACTCCGACGTGGTGAAGACAGTCATGCCGCTGATGAAGCAGGGCGCCGCCCTGGGTTACTCCCACGGCTTCAACGTGGTGGAAGAGGGTCAGCAGATCCGCGCCGACATTACAGTCGTCATGGTCGCACCCAAGTGCCCGGGGACCGAGGTGCGTGAAGAGTACAAGCGTGGTTTCGGTGTGCCGACCCTGATCGCCGTCCACCCGGAGAACGATCCCCAGGGCGAAGGCATGGCCATCGCCAAGGCCTGGGCCTCCGCCACCGGCGGCGACCGTGCCGGCGTACTGGAATCCTCCTTCGTGGCGGAAGTGAAATCCGACCTGATGGGCGAGCAGACCATACTGTGCGGCATGCTGCAGGCCGGTTCCCTGCTCTGCTACGACAAGCTGGTTGCCGAGGGCACCGACCCGGCCTACGCCGGCAAGCTGATCCAGTTCGGCTGGGAGACCATCACCGAGGCCCTGAAGCAGGGTGGCATCAGCCTGATGATGGACCGTCTGTCCAACCCGGCCAAGCTGCGCGCCTTCGAGCTGTCCGAGCAACTGCGCACCCTGATGCGTCCGCTGTTCGAGAAGCACATGGATGACATCATCGCCGGCGAATTCTCCCGCGGCATGATGGCCGACTGGGCCGAGGATGACGTCAAACTGTTCACCTGGCGCGAAGAGACCGGCAAGTCCGCTTTCGAGAATGCCCCGGCCTATGCGGGCAAGATCGCCGAGCAGGAGTACTTCGACAATGGCGTGGTCATGGTGGCCATGGTCAAGGCGGGTGTCGAGCTGGCGTTCGAAACCATGGTGGCCTCCGGCATCTATGAAGAGTCCGCCTACTACGAATCCCTGCACGAACTGCCGCTCATCGCCAACACAGTCGCCCGCAAGCGTCTGTACGAGATGAACGTGGTCATCTCCGACACCGCCGAGTACGGCAACTACCTGTTCGCCAACGCCGCCGTGCCGCTGCTGCGCGAGCACTTTATGCCGACCCTGCAGGCCGGCGATCTGGGCAGCGCCCGTGCCGAGAGCAAGGCGGTGGACAACCTGGCGCTGTTGGCCGCGAACGAGGCGACCCGCAATCACCCCATCGAGCAGATCGGCCAGACCCTGCGCGGCTACATGAAAGACATGAAGCGCATCGCCGTCGGCGGCTGAGTGTCAATCAGGGGCGGGGGTGACGACTCCCGCCCATCCGCCAACGGGCAATAAAAAGCCCCGCTCATCGAGCGGGGCTTTTGCATTCAGAAAGGCCGGATAAATCAGGCTTTCCAGGCTTTCCAGGTGTTGATCAGACCGTTGGTGGAGCTGTCGTGGCTGGTGACCGCCTCGTTGTTGCCCAGCTCCGGCAGTATCTTGTTGGCCAGCTGTTTGCCCAGCTCCACGCCCCACTGGTCGAAGGAGAAGATGTTCCAGATTGCGCCCTGGACGAAGATCTTGTGCTCGTACATGGCGATCAGGGCACCCAGGGTTTTCGGGGTCAGGCTCTTGAACAGTATGCTGTTGGTCGGGCGGTTGCCCTCGAACACCTTGAACGGCACCAGCTCTTTAACTTGGTCGAGCGTCTTGCCGGCGGCCAGGAACTCGGCCTCCACCGCTTCCTTGCTCTTGCCGAAGGCCAGGGCCTCGGTCTGGGCGAAGAAGTTGGCCAGCAGTTTCGGATGGTGGTCACCGATCGGGTTGTGGCTGATGGCCGGCGCCAGGAAGTCACAGGGGATCAGCTTGGTGCCCTGGTGGATCAGCTGGTAGAAGGCGTGCTGGCCGTTGGTGCCCGGCTCGCCCCAGATGATGGGGCCGGTCTGATAGTCGACCTTGTTGCCATTGCGATCCACGTACTTGCCGTTGGACTCCATGTTGCCTTGCTGGAAGTAGGCCGGGAAGCGGTGCATGTACTGGTCGTAGGGCAGGATGGCTTCGGACTCGGCACCATGGAAGTTGTTGTACCACAGGCCAATCAGCGCCAGCAGCACAGGCACGTTCTGCTCATAGGATTTGGTTGCGAAGTGCATGTCCATCTCGAAGGCGCCTTGCAGCAGGGCCTCGAAGTGCTCGAAACCGAGGGACAGGGCGATGGGCATGCCGATGGCAGACCAGGAGGAGTAGCGGCCGCCGACCCAGTCCCAGAACTCGAACATGTTGTCGGTGTCGATGCCGAACTCGGCCACGGCCTTGCCGTTGGTGGAGAGCGCGGCGAAGTGCTTGGCCACCTGGGCCTTGTCACCGGCGATGTCGACGAACCAGTCGCGGGCGGTCAGGGCGTTGGTCATGGTCTCCTGGGTGGTGAAGGTCTTGGAGGCCACCAGGAACAGGGTGGTTTCCGCATCAATCTCTTTGAGAGTCTCGGCGATGTGGGTGCCATCGACGTTGGAGACGAAGTGCATCTGCAGGTGGTTTTTGTAGGGGCGCAGCGCCTCGGTGATCATCACAGGGCCCAGATCGGAACCGCCGATGCCGATGTTGACCACGTGCTGGATCGCCTTGCCGGTGTAGCCTTTCCACTCGCCGGAGATGATCTTCTCGCAGAAGCCCTTCATCTTGGCCAGTACGGCGTTCACTTCCGGCATCACGTCCTTGCCGTCGCACTCGATGGGGCGGTCGGAGCGGTTGCGCAGGGCCACGTGCAGCACGGAGCGCCCCTCGGTCATGTTGATCTTGTCGCCGTTGAACATGGCATCGATGGCGCTGCGCAGATCGGTCTCTTTGGCCAGATCGATGAGCAGCTTGAGGGTCTCCTCTGTGATCAGGTTCTTGGAGTAGTCGACCAGGATGTCGCCCTGATAGGTGAGGGAGAACTTGTCAAAACGCTGGGGATCCTGTGCGAACAGATCCTTGAGTCGAGTCTCTTTGTTCGCTGCAAAATGGGCTTCCAGCGCCTGCCAGGCCTGGGTCTGGGTTGGATTGATGTTTTTCATAGACTTCCTGAGATTCCAAGTTGTGTTTGAACCTTGCAGGCAAGGCTCCCGCCAAACCTTATTATTGTGGCTAGTATACCGAGCCGGTGAGTGGACTCATGTAACAGAGTGTCTCGCCCTGGCCGCGTCCAGTGTACATTCAAAACCCTCGAATTATGAGCCTGCCCCATGACGGCGGCATTGAGCCTGCTCATCTTTTATCCCCCCTGGCTGGTTGGTGAATGTGTGAATGCATGATGGCACCTCCATTGCCTGAGCCAGATCAGCGCCCTGGCCGCCGGCGGCCTGATCTGAGCCGTCCTCAACCCCATCCGGTGTCGTCATCTTTTAGTTGGGTATGGATGCTTGAGCTTACCCTTACAGTAAAGGTTAATGTTGATGCATGAGTCGCATCACAGGAGACTTATCATGACCACAACCATCCAGCTACCTATCCAAGGCATGAGCTGTGCCAATTGCGCGAGCCGCATCGGGGCGGCCCTCAATCGCATCGATGGCGTCGAGGCCAGGGTCAATTTCGCCCTGGAGCAGGCCGCCGTCACCCTGCAGGATGAGGCCTCCCTGCCCGAGGTGGTGGCGAGCATTCGTCAGCAGGGCTATGAGGTGCCGGGCGAGCGAGTCGAGTTTCAGGTGAGCGGCATGAGCTGCGCCGCCTGCGCCGGCCGCATTGAGCGGGCCCTTTCTGCCCTGCCGGGCGCCCTGTCGGCCGAGGTCAACTTCGCCACCGAGCGCGCGTTGATCATCATGCTGCCCGGGCCCCTGAGCCCGGCCGCGGTGCGCGACCAGATAGTCGCACTGGGCTTTGGCGCCGAGCAGGTGCGCGGCAGCGTCTCCGCCCGTCAGCAGCAGTTGCAGGCGCGGGAGCAGCAGGAGCGACAGGAGGCTCGGCACGCCCTGCATCAGGTGCTGATCGCCACCCTGCTCACCCTGCCCCTGCTGGCGGGCATGGTGACCATGGCCGGCCTGCTGAGCTGGCATCTGCCGGCCTGGGCCGAGTGGGCGCTGGCCACACCGGTGCAATTCTGGATCGGTGGGCGCTTCTACCGCGGGGCCTGGCTGGCCCTGAAGAACAGGGCTGCCAACATGGATGTGCTGGTGGCCACCGGCACCAGCGCCGCCTACTTCTACAGCCTCTATCTCTGGCTGAGCCTAGGGGCGCAGGCCTCGGGTCACCTCTATTTCGAGGCCAGCGCCCTCATCATCACCCTCATCTCCCTCGGCAAGCTGCTGGAGGCCCGCGCCCGGCGCAGCACCCAGTCGGCCATTCGCGAGCTGATGGCGCTGCGCCCCGAGCGTGCCACGGTACAGCGGGGTGGGGACTGGGTCAGCGTGGCGGTGGACGAGGTGCTGCGTGGTGATCTCATCCGGGTATTGGCCGGCGAGCGGGTGCCGGTGGACGGCACCATCACCCAGGGCAGCAGCGAGCTGGATGAATCCATACTCACCGGCGAGAGCATGCCGGTGCCACGGGGCATGGGCGAGCCCGTGCTGGGGGGCGCCATCAATGGCTCCGGTGTGCTGACCATAGCGGCGACGACGGTGGGGGAGGATTCCAGCCTCAACAAGATCATCGCCCTGGTCGAGCGTGCCCAGATGGGCAAGGCGCCCCTGCAACAGCTGGTGGACAGGGTCTCCGCCGTGTTCGTGCCCCTGGTGATGGCCATCGCCCTGCTCACCCTGCTGCTGTGGTGGGCCTGGGCCGGAGACTTCGGCCATGCCCTGCTGGCGGCGGTGGCCGTGCTGGTCATCGCCTGCCCCTGCGCTCTCGGCCTGGCGACTCCGGCGGCCATCGTAACGGGCACCGGGGTGGCGGCGCGCCACGGCATCCTGATCAAGGACGTGGACACCTTGCAGAAAGCCCATGACATCAAGGCGGTCATCTTCGACAAGACGGGTACCCTGACCGAGGGCAAACCGGTGTTGCAGAGCTGGAGCGGTGACGCCGACTCCCTGCGTCTTGCGGCGGCGTTGCAACAGGCGAGCGAACACCCCCTGGCCCGCGCCATGACTGCCAGCCAGGTGCAGGCCTCCCTGCCCGAGCCGCAAGGGGTCGAGGTGCGGGTCGGCAGCGGCATTGTGGGGGAGGTCGAAGGGAAAAGGGTCGCCATCGGCAATCCGGCCCTGATGGCGAGCCTGGGGCTGACCGTCGACCCGATTGAGGAGACGGATGGCGCGACCCGGGTCTGGGTGGCCATCGAGGGCCGGCTGGCCGGGGTGGCCGCCCTGGCGGACAAGCTGCGTCCAGAGAGCCGTCAGGCGGTGGCGAACCTGCGGGCGCGCGGCATCGACAGCTGGCTGGTGAGCGGCGATGCCCCCGGCCCCGTCGCCCGGATCGCCGGCGAGCTGGGGCTGACTGGGGCATTCGATTCCGTCTTGCCCGCCGGCAAGGTCGACAAGGTCGAGGCGCTGCGCGAACAGGTGCAGGGGCGGGTCGCCATGGTCGGTGACGGGGTCAACGATGCCCCCGCCCTGGCGGCGGCCGACGTCGGCATCGCCATGGGGTCCGGCTCGGATGTGGCCATGGAGACGGCGGCCATCACGCTAATGAGAGCAGATCCCCGGCTGGTGGCCGATGCAATCGACATCTCGGCGGCGACCTGGCGCACCATACGTCAGAATCTGTTCTGGGCCTTCGCCTTCAACGTGATAGGCATTCCCCTCGCGGCGCTCGGCTACCTCAGCCCCGAGCTGGCGGGGGCCGCCATGGCCCTGAGCAGCGTGACCGTGCTCAGCAACTCCCTGCTGCTCAAGCGCTGGTGCCCCAAGGCCGGGCAGGCATGAAGGGGGCGGGGGCATCGCGGTCCCCGACAGATAACAGACAGGAAGCGGCAGCGGCGGGCCATGGCGGACGCCCTGCATCATCCATTGTTCGGTAGCTAGTCCAGGCCCGGAAGCGGGCCCGATATCAGGAGTCATAGATGAACATCAGCAAGGCCGCCCAGGCCACCGGCCTCAGCGCCAAGACCATACGTTATTACGAGAGCATCGGCCTCATCACGGCGCCCCTTCGCAGCGATAACGGCTATCGCAGCTACGGGGAGGAGACGGTGCGTGAACTGCACTTCGTCAAGCGGGCGCGGGAGACGGGTTTCAACCTGGAGGAGTGCCAGGAGCTGCTGGCCCTGTACCGTGACAAGCACAGGAGCAGCGCCCAGGTGAAGAAGCTGGCCCAGGAGAAGATCGTCGACCTCAAGGCCCGCATCCAGGGCTTGCAGACCATGTTGAGCAGCCTGGAGGGGCTGGTAACCTGCTGCCACGGTGATGACAGGCCAGAGTGCCCCATTCTCGACGAGCTGGAGCGGGGCTGAGGCGGGGGCGTTCGCCGCCCCTTGGCTGACCCTGGCTGATGGAGTGGTTAATAAGTGGCCATTTGTTGTTGGCTGCCGGGGGCTGGGATAGACTAGGCGGCTATCGCAAACGGAGTACCTCCCCCTTGAGCCAGAGTGTGACACGACAGGTCAGGCAGGCCATCATGGTCCAGCTCTATACCCATGCCTCGTTCAGTCTGCCCTGTCTGGCGCTGTTGGCCCTGGCGTGGTCCATGCTGTTCCATGACTATTTGCCCGCCCTTGAGGCGTGGAGCTGGTTCGGCCTGGTGCTGCTGTCGCTCTGCGCCCGGGTCTGGCACCTGCGCTGGCGTCGCGCCAGGCTGGACAGCACCCCCCTGGCCCAGCTCGAGATCGAGCTGTTCGTCGGCGTCACCATCACCTCCATCATCTGGTCCCTCGGCGTGCTGCTCTACATGGGGGCGTTGCCCGACGCCTATCGCGCCGCCATGATGATGCTGGCCAGCCTGATCCTGACCGGCAGCGCCATCATGTTGTTCGGCAGTCGGCGCGCCTTCTATGGCGCCGTCTTGCCCCTGGGGCTCACCATCTTGTTCGAGCTGGGCCAGGGCAATGAGCAGGAGCGGATCGTCGCCTGCATGCTGGCCGGCTACCTGTTCATCTTCCTGCCGACCCTGCTGCGTCGCCTGCGCCGGGATCAGGCCGCGTCTCTGTACCACAGCTTCTCCAATGCCAATCTGGTGGCCGAGCTCAAGCAGGTCTCCGAACACCTCAAGCTCGCCTCCCGTCGGGACGGCCTGACCGGGATCGCCAACCGCGCCCATCTGGATCACTGTCTGGCCAAGGCGTGGCGCCGCTGCCATCGGGCCCAGGCTCCCCTCTCCCTGGTGCTGGTGGACGTGGATTACTTCAAGCAGTTCAACGACCACTATGGCCATCAATCCGGTGACGAGTGCCTGCAGCAGGTGGCGGCCCTGCTCGCCAAGGTGCCGCGGCGCGAAGACGATCTGGCGGCCCGTTACGGGGGCGAGGAGTTCGCCCTGCTGCTGCCTTGCACCAGCATGCAGGGCGCCTTGCAGGTAGCCGAGCAGGTGCGCGACGCCCTCAAGCAGATCCATATTCCCCATCAGAAGTCCCTGGTCAGCGGCCGGGTGAGCTGCAGTTTCGGGGTGGCGACCCTGGTGCCGGATAACCATGCCACTATTGCGGATTTAGTGCAGAAAGCGGATGCGGCCCTCTATCAGGCCAAGCATAATGGGCGGGATCGGATCGAAGTCGCCTTGATGGGAAAGGTGGCTTGACTCACTCCTGACAGATTAAAGAGGTCGTCTATGCAATGTCATCGTATCGAAGAGCTGCTCGAGCTGCTGCAACCCGCCTGGATCAAGGAGCAGGATCTCACTCTGATGCAGTTTGTTGCCAAGCTGGCCGGGGAGGCCGGCTTCGAGGGGCCGCTGTCGGAGCTGACCGATGACATGCTGATCTATCACCTCAAGATGCGTGAATCCGACAAGCAGGCCATGATCCCGGGGCTGGCCAAGGATCATGTGCCCGATTTCAAGGAAGCCCTGCTCAAGGCGCGCGGCATCAAGTGATCCCGAGTCCGGATTGAGGGGACGAAGAGGGTTCAATAGAATCTTGCTAAGAGGCAGGTCGTCAACCGGCGATGTGCCTTTTCTGTTGCCGTGAATTGCGAGCGCGCTCCAATATTCGACACATTAAACCCACTCTGTTATCAGGCTGTTTAAGATATAATCCGCGCCATAACAACTGACGGAGTGATGGGTAGCAATGGCCGAGCAGGAGAAGATCGACATCAAGGATGTCACCGACAAGGGTGTGACCGGGACCTTCAACCCGAATGCCTTCAAGTCCGGCGATGACAGGTTCAATCCGGGCAATCGCATCTATGTGAGGGCCCAGACCGGGCGCTGGCAGCGGCTGCGCAAGCTGATGGGCTGGTTCTTCATGGTGCTGTTCGTCGCCCTGCCCTGGCTCCGTTACGATGGTCGTCAGGCCATACTGTTCGATCTTGAGCATCAGCAGTTTCATATCTTCGGCGCCACCATCTGGCCCCAGGATCTCACCCTGCTGGCCTGGGTGTTCATGATAGCCGCCTTCGCCCTCTTCTTCGTGACCACCTTCCTCGGCCGGGTCTGGTGTGGCTACCTCTGCCCGCAGACGGTGTGGACCTTCATGTTCATCTGGTTCGAGGAGAAGTTCGAAGGCTCGGCCAACAAGCGCCGCAAGCTGGATGCTGCCCCCTGGAGCGCCGACAAGCTGTTGCGCAAGGGGGCCAAGCACCTGGCCTGGATCCTGCTGTCGCTGGGCACAGGCCTCACCTTCGTGGCCTATTTCCAGGATGCCACCCTGCTGGTGCCCCAGTTCTTCAGCGCCGCCACCTCGGGCTGGGTCGCCTTCTGGGTCATCTTCTTCGCCGCCTGCACCTATGGCAACGCCGGCTGGATGCGCGCCATCATGTGCATCCACATGTGCCCCTATTCCCGCTTCCAGTCCGCCATGTTCGACAAGGACACCTTCATCGTCGGCTATGACGCCAAGCGCGGCGAGAACCGGGGCCCCCGCGCCCGCAAAGCGGATCCCAAGGCGCTGGGGCTGGGGGACTGCATCGACTGCGATCTCTGCGTGCAGGTCTGCCCGACCGGCATCGACATCCGCGATGGCCTGCAGTACGAGTGCATCAACTGCGGCGCCTGTGTCGATGCCTGCGACAACACCATGGAGCGGATGGGCTATCCGAAGGGGCTGATCAGCTACACCACGGAGCACAAGCTGGAACACGACAGCACCCATGTGGCGCGTCCCAAACTGATTGGCTATGGCCTGGTGATGGTGATCATGCTGGGGGTCTTCGTCTACAACGCCATGTCCATCATGCCCATGGGGCTGGACATCATCCGTGACCGCAACCAGCTGTTTCGCGAGAACAGCGAGGGGCTGATAGAGAACACCTACACCCTCAAGATCCTCAACAAGACCCTCCATGACCAGGGATTCCAGCTGGATGTGGAAGGCCTGCCCGAGCACCAGTGGTTCGGCCCGCGGGAGGTGACCCTGAAGGCGGGTGAGGTCTATACCCTGCCCATCAGCCTGGCGGTGGATCCCTACAACCTGAAGCGGCCGGCCCTGGATATCCAGTTCGTGCTCAGGCGCACCGATGCGCCGGCGGAGGATGGCAAGGCCGAGCTGCGCCAGGCCAGCAAGTTCATCAGCCGGCTCTGATCCCGGGAGGCGCCGGGCGCGAGGCAGATGGCGGGCCAGTTTCGCCAATCATTTGCCGGGGGAGTGATAGAATGGGGCGCATCGGCGCCCCTTGTTCATGGTGGATTTCATGCGTTTCAACTATTCCGACCTCAATCCCGATCTCATCTTGGATGCGCTGGATCTCAGCGGCCTGCGTATCGACTCCGGCCTCATCGAGCTCAACAGCTACGAGAACCGGGTCTATCAGTTTCAAGACGAGGATCGCCGCCGCTATGTGGTGAAGTTCTATCGCCCTGGCCGCTGGAGCCGGGCCCAGATCCTGGAGGAGCACGGCTTCGCCGCCGCCCTCAGCGAGGCGGAGATCCCGGTGGCGGCGCCCATCGCCTTCGCCGGTGAGACCCTGCTCGAGCATCAGGGTTACCCCTTCGCCATCTGGCACAGCGTGGGAGGACGTCAGTTCGAGGTCGACAATCTGGATCAGCTGGAGTGGGTGGGACGCTACCTCGGCCGCATCCATCGCATCGGGGCCGCCCGTCCGTTCCAGCACAGGGTCCGGCTCGACGTGGAGAGCATGCTCCACGAGCCTCGGGCGCTGCTGGCGGCGGGGGAGTGGCTGCCGAGCGGCCTTGCCCGGGAGTTCTTCGGCCTGCTCGATGAGTTGACCAAGCACGTCACCGATGCCCTGCGCCTCGACGTGGCCCAGATAGCCCTGCACGGGGACTGCCATCCGGGCAACATCCTCTGGCGCGACGGCCCCCTGTTCGTGGATCTGGATGACAGTCGCACCGGTCCCGCCATCCAGGATCTCTGGATGCTGCTCTCGGGGGAGCGCAGCGAGCAGCTGATCCAGCTCGACACCCTGCTGGCGGGCTACGAGGAGTTCATGACATTCGACCACCGCGAACTGGCGCTCATCGAACCCCTGCGCGCCATGCGCATGGTGCACTACATGGGCTGGCTGGCCAGGCGCTGGGAGGATCCCGCCTTCCCCCGCCACTTCCCCTGGTTCAATACCGAACATTACTGGCGCAGCCAGATCGCCAGTCTCCATGATCAGCTGGCGGCCCTGCACGCCCCGCCCCTGGCACTGATGCCGGGCTGGTGACGTCCGTCCCGCGGGCCTGAACGCGCCCGCCTTTGCCATTGACGCCGGCAGGGGGACACAATAGGCTTGGACTGCTTCGGTTCTCCGGGCGTGCCTCACTGCTTCCCCTTAACAGGAAACATCATGAAAAAAATACTGTGCTTTCTTGCTGCCATGCTGATGATGCCCATGGTCCACGCCGCCCCTGAGTTCAAGGAAGGCGTCAACTATGACGTAGTCAAACAGACCGGCAGTGCCCAGCCCGAGGTCATGGAGTTCTTCTCCTACTTCTGCCCTCACTGCTACAAATTCGAGCCGATCGTCGCCGATCTGCAGAAGAGCCTGCCGGAAGGGGTGTCCCTCAAGAAGAACCCGGTTGCCTTCCTGGGTCGCGAGATGGGCCCCGAATTGCAGCGCGCCTATGCGGTGGCCAACCTGCTCAAGGTGGAAGAGAAGGTGACTCCGGCCATCTTCGAGACCATGCACGTCAAGCGTCAGATGCCCCAGAGCCGTGACGATGTGCAGCAGATCTTCACGGCCAACGGCGTGCCGGCCGAAGAGTTCGGCGGCGCCGTGGACAGCTTCGCCGTGTCCGGCATGGTCGCCCAGTTCGACCGCAACACCGAGACCTACAATGTGCGCGGCGTCCCGGCCTTCCTGGTCAACGGCAAGTACATGGTGAAGATCGAATCCATCACCTCCCAGGAGCAGTTCAATCAGCTGGTGAAGTTCCTGCTCGCCAAGAAAGACTGATAGACGCCCCCTGACAACACGCCCGCCGGTGCAAACCGGCGGGCGTTTTTTTATGGCGATGGGGCAAGGAAGGCACAGGCACGGCTGCGCTAAGTGTCAGACCTGACAGTCCCGCTGCGGGCGAGAGACGCTGGGCAGCCGGGTGCGGCGGCTGAGCTCCTCCGCCAGCCAGACCAATAGCAGGATGGCGAGGATCAGCGTGGCGGCCTGATCGTAACGAAACAGGCTGAGGGAGACATAGAGCTGCTGCCCCAGACCGCCGGCGCCGACGACCCCGAGTATGGTGGCGGCCCTCAGGTTCATCTCGCCGCGATAGAGGCCATAGGCCAGCCACTGCTGCCACACCAGGGGCAGCAGGCCATAGCAGAAGCTGGCCAGCCGGCCCGCCCCCGCCAGTTGCAGGGCGCGGCGCGGCGCCTGGTCCGCATTCTCCAGACTCTCCACGAACAGGCGGGCCAGCACCCCTGTGGTGTGCAGGGTCAGCGCCAGCACCCCGGCGACCGGACCCAGCCCCACGGCGATCACCAGCAGGCTGGCAAAAATCAGTTCGGGCACGGAGCGCAGCAGGTTGAACAGCAGGCGCAGCGGCCAGAACTGGCGGGCCAGTACCGCCAGCGGCATGGCCAGCAGGGCGCTGAGCAGGGTGCTCAGCAGTGCCATCTGCAGGGTGTCCACCACTCCCTTGGCCACCAGGGCGAGGAAGGGGGCAGACCAGTCCGGCTGCAGAAATTCGGCCAGGAAGCGCCCCATGCCGCCGAGGGAGAGGCTCAGGCTGCGCCAGTCGAGCAGGACAAAGGCTCCCAGGCTGGCGAGCAGCAACAGGGCGCAGAGCAGCAGGCCAGGGGCACGGCTTTGGCGCAGCCAGGCGCTCAGGCCATCGGCCAGCACCACCAGGACCACGAAGGCGAACAACAGGGTCGCCACCTCGCCGCCGGCGAACATGCGCAGGGAGAGCTCGAGCTGCTGGCCCAGGCCGCCGGCGCCGACGAAGCCCATGATGACGGAGGCGCGCAGGGCGCACTCCCAGCGGTAGACGGTGTAGGAGAGCAGCTCCTGGCGCACCGCGGGCAGCACGCCATAGCAGAGCGCCTGCAGCCGGCCGGCCCCGCCGAGCAGCAGGGCCCGGGCCGGTTGCAGGGCCCCGCTCTCCATGATCTCGTTGTAGACCTTGGCCAGCATGCCGCCGTAGCTGACCGAGATGGCCAGGATGGCGGCCATGGGGCCCAGCCCCGACAGGCGCACGAACAGCAGCGCCCAGATGAGCTCGGGCAGGCTGCGCAGCAGGATGGCGACCAGTCGACACAGGGCGCGCAGGCCGTTGCGCAGCGGAGCAGGCAGGGCGCCTATCCGCGACAGGGAGAGGGCGCGGGAGCCCAGCAGGGCGAAGGGCACCCCGAGCAGCAGAGCCCCGAACAATCCCAGGGTGGCGACCGCCAGGCTCTCCAGGCTGGCTCTCAGGGTCAGGACGAGAAAATCCTGATCCAGGCGCGGCGGCCAGCTCTGGGCGGCGAAGTGGCCCATCTGCCGCCAGCTGGCGGGGTCGAGCAGGGCGAGCCAGCCGTCGGCATCCTGCCAGAGACCGTAGAGAGCCAGCAGCAACAGCCAGGGCCAGGGGCGACGAAGGGCCTGGTCGAGACGGGGAGCGGACGCTAGCACGGTCGGGCCTGCTCTGCGTCCGGGCTGGCAGGCGACTCGTTGCCATAGAGCTCGGCGAGCATGGCGGGGGAGATCGCCTCGGCGGCGCAGTCGAACAGGATGCGCCCCTGGCGCAGCCCTATGATGCGAGGGAAGTGGCGCAGGGCCAGATCCACCGCATGGAGGTTGGCGATGAGGGTGCTGCCGCGCGCCCCGGCCTGCTGGTGCAGGGTGAGAATGCTGGCCTCGGCCAGCACGGGATCCAGGGCGGAGACGGGCTCGTCCGCCAATATGAGCGGCGGATCCTGATAGAGCACCCGGGCGATGCCGACCCGCTGGCGCTGGCCACCGGAGAGCTCGCCGCAAGGCTGGTGCAGCTTGTCGGCCAGAGACAATCGAGCCAGTTCGGCGCGGGCACCCTGCGGATCCTGGGGACGCAGCAGGGAGAACAGGGCCCGTGGCAGAGACCACTGGCCGAGCCGACCCGCCAGCACGGCGGTGATGACGGGCTGGGAGTCGGGCAGGGGCGGGGTTTGCCAGATCATGCCGATGCGGCTGCGCAGCCGTTGCCGCTGCCGGCTCGACAGTTGCCAGGGGTCCTGCTGCCACAGCAGCAGGGCCCCCGCCTGCTCGGCCCTGAGTTCGGTGGCGAGCAGGCGCAGCAGGCTGGTCTTGCCCGCCCCGCTCGGCCCGATCACGGCGACCCGCTCACCGACCCGGATCTGCAGGCTGATGTCTGCCAGCACGGGCAGTTCACCGAACTTCAGGCTGGCCCGACGCAGGTCGACGGCGATCACTTCAGCAGGCCCGCCTGGATGGCGGCGGCTTCGATGCCCTGGTAGTTCTCGGGCCTGGTCTCGATGAAGCGGCTGGCCCGCTGCAGCTGCAGTATCTCGGCCTGGGCCGGCACGCCGGGGTCCAGGGCCAGGAAGGCTTGCTTGAGCCTGGCCTGCAGCGCCGGGTCCAGGTCGCCGCGCACCGTCCAGTTGTAGTCAAAATAGGTCGGCGTGGTCCAGATCACCTTCACCTTGCTGGTATCGACCTTGCCCTCTTCCAGCAGCTTGTCCCATACGGAGGCGTTCAAGGCGCCGGCGGGCACCTTGCCGGAGGCGACCCAGGCGACG
Source organism: Aeromonas sobria (assembly GCF_050266975.1). Lineage (GTDB taxonomy): Bacteria > Pseudomonadota > Gammaproteobacteria > Enterobacterales > Aeromonadaceae > Aeromonas > Aeromonas sobria_B. The sequence continues at coordinate 73,981 of NZ_JBKISU010000019.1, read as the reverse complement.
GTGGCGTCATGGGCGCCGGAGAAGGCGACATGGGCGAAATCCTGCTCGGGCTTGATGCCCTGCTCGGCCAGGAAGTGGCGTGGCATCAGGTGGCCAGAGGTGGAGGAGGGGGAGCCGAACGCGAAGTCCTTGCCCTTCAGATCGGCGAGGGTTTCGATGCCGCTGTCGGCGTTGGCGATGAACTTGGAGGTGAACTGGGCATCTTCCGCCCGCTGCACCAGGGGCACCACCTTGTCGGCGCGGCGATGGGCCTGCACATAGGTGAAGCCCCCGAGCCAGGCCATGTCTATCTTGCCGGCGGCCAGGGCCTCGACCACGGCGGCGTAGTCGTTGACCGGGACGAAGACCACCTCGCGCCCGGTCTGCTCGGCCAGGTAGTCCCCCAGGGGGGCAAACTTGCGTTGCAGCTCGGTGGGCGCCTCATCCGGGATGGCGGAGACCCGCAGCGGCTCGGCGGCCATGACCCCCAGAGTGGCAAACAGGGCGGTGAGGGGAAGCATCCATTTCTTCAGCATAGGGTTTTCCTTTCATGGGGGCGGGTAGCAGGAAGGCCCGCGCCGGGGCGGGCCTGGTATCGGCATATGGTATTCATCCCGGGGCGCGGACGCCAGCGCGGCCCGCTCCGGGCTCAGCGGGGCAGGTGGAAAGCCTGTTTGAGGTGACGGACGAAGTCGGCATCCCGGCACAGGGTCTTGCCCGGGCTGTCGGAGATCTTGGCGACCGGGCCGCCGTTGCACTCCATCAGCTTGAACACGATGTTCATGGGGGTCACCCCGGGCAGATCGCAGGTGAGCTGGGTGCCGATGCCGAAGCTGGTGTTGATGCGGCCGCGGAAGTGGCGAAACAGCGCCACCGCCTTGTCGAGGTTGAGGCCGTCGGAGAAGACCAGCGTCTTCCCGGCAGGGTCGATGCCGAGGCGCTGATAGTGGCTGATGGCCTTCTCCCCCCACACCACGGGGTCGCCGGAGTCGTGGCGCAGCCCCTGGTAGCGGCTCGCCAGATCGAAGTCGAAGTCATGGAGGAAGGCATCCATGGTGATGCAGTCGGTCAGGGCGATGCCGAGGTGGCTGCGAAATTCGTCCAGCCAGCTGGTGAGGGCGGCGCGCTGGCTCAGGGCCAGGGGGAAGCCGAGCTGCTGGTGGGCCTGGAACCATTCGTGGGCCTGGGTGCCGACCGCGGGCAGCTGGTACTTCTGGGCCAGCTGATAGTTGCTGGTGCCGCGAAAACAGGGCAGACGCTCCCGGAGGCGGCCCACCACGGCATCCTGGACGGCGTGGGAGAAGCGGCGGCGGGTGCCGAAGTCGATGAGGTGGAACTCGCTCATCTCCGCCGGGCTCAGCGTCCGCTCCAGCTGGTCTATTTTCTGATCGAGCCGCGCCAGCGCCTGGGTCACCCCGAACTGGGGATAGCGGAAGCGGTTGCGCATCTCGCTGATGGTGGCGAGCACGGGGATCTCCCACAGGATCACGTCCTGCCAGGGCCCCTCGACCCGGACATTGATGCGGCCATCTTGCTCGAACACCTTGAGCAGGGAGGCGTCCAGCGGTTTGCGGCGCAGGTGATCGAGATAGTCGGCGCCAAAGAAGGGGCGCTTGGCCAGGAAGTCGGCCTCCGCCCTGCTCAGACGCAGGGAGCCGGCCAGGCGCAGCTGTTCCTCGATCTGGCCCATCATGGGCAGCAGGTCTTCCTCGTTGCGGCTGTGAAACTCAGCCACCACCTCGGCATCGGGATAGCGGTGATAGACGGCCTGCTGCATATGTAGCTTGTAGGCATCGGTGTCGAGCAGGCTGGTGAGAATAGGTTGCATATCAGGCATCCAGCAGGCGTTGTACGGCGGTGAGGTCCCGGGCCAGCTCGGCCCCGGCTTCGATCATCTGGGTGTGAGCACTGGCAACCGTATCCGGGGCTATGCCGCGACAGGCGGCCAGATGCACTATGACCCGAAAACCGGCCTGGCGCAGTTGCAGCACGCTGGTCTTGACGCAGTAGTCGGTGGCCAGGCCGCCGGCCAGCACTGTGGTGACGCCGCGGCTGTGGAGAAATTCGATGAGGCCGGTGCTGCGTCGCCCGGCCAGATCGTGGTAGCAGGCGCCATAGGGGTGCAGGTCGGACTCAATTCCCTTCCAGACGAAGAAGTCGTAATCGATGGGGGCAGGCAGGCCGTCGAGCAGCTCGAAACCCGGGGTGCCGGGCACGCAGTGGCGGGGCCAGCTCAGGTCCGCATTGGCATGGGGCAGGGGGGTGAAGGGCGGGCTCGTCGTCCAGATGGCGTTCGCCGAGTGGGCATCCTTGCTGCCGACGCGCACGCTGGCCAAGGCGGCCTGGGCGTTGAGGGCGGCGACTATCTCATCCCCGCCGGGCACGGGCAGCTCCTGCGGACAGAGGGGGGTGAATCCCTTCTGCGCGTCTATATCCAGGCTGGCGATGATTCCCATGATTGACTCCTGCACATATTATCTATGTGATATTATCTACCAAACATTAATGGAAGGCGAGCGAGACGATCGAGATGCCAAGCATGAGTCTGGACATGGTGGTGCTGCGTTTGAACGAGGAGCGGCTCGAGCTGCTCCTCGAGCCGCGCCAACGCCAGCCCTTTGCCCACTGCTGGCAACTGCCGGCCCGACGCATCGATGAGGGTCGTGACCGGGATCTGGACGATGCCCTGCAGCGCTTGCTGGCCGAGTGGGGGCTGGGGGTCTGCTACAGCGAGCAGGTCTGCACCCTGGGGGATCAGGAGCGGGATCCCCGTGGCTGGTCCACCACCCTGGTCTATCTGTGTCTGGTGGGGCCCGATACGGTGCCGAGCCGGGGCCGGTGGCATCCCCTCACCGCCCTGGAAGGGCTGAGTCTGGCCTTCGACCACGCTCGTCTCATCGGCAAAGGGCTGGAGCGGCTCAAGATAAAGAGCCGCTACAGCACGCTGCCGGTGCAGTTGCTCGGTGCCGAGTTCACCCTGTCCGAACTGCAACGGGCCTACGAGATCATCTTGCAGACGCCCATGAACACGGCGGCCTTTCGCAAGCGGATCCATCGCGCCAATATCCTGGCCGACACCGGCCGCAAACGCACCGGCAAGCAGAGGCCCGCCAGCCTCTACCGGCTCGATGCCCCGCCCTGCATCCTGTTCGATCAGCTGATGCATGGCGCCGAGGCCTGAGCCGCTCGCGGGAGCGCCGCGATAGGAGAGGGGATGTGCCGGGGCCATGGGAGCGTCATCAATCGACTGGAGGTCGAACCATGAAGGAATCAAGACCCACGCAGGCCAGGGTGCTGGTCAGCGCCTGCCTGTTGGGACAACCTGTCCGCTATGACGGCCAGAGCAAGGGGATCGTCAGCGACTGGCTGGTGGCGCTGGGGGCCGAGGGGCGCTCGTTTGCTTTCTGTCCCGAGGTGGCAGGCGGTCTGCCCACCCCGCGCCCGCCGGCCGAGCGACAGGGTGAACGGGTGATCACAGTGACCGGGCTCGATGTCACCACAGAGTTCGACCATGGCGCCGAGCTGGCCCTGGCGCTCTGCCGGCGCGAGGGGATCCGCTTCGCCCTGCTCAAGGAGGGGAGTCCCTCCTGCGGCAGCGGCCGCATCTACAACGGCCGCTTCGAGGGCATCTCCATGGCGGGGGAGGGCAAGACCACGGCCCTGCTACGCCGCCACGGCATCCGTGTCTTTTCCGAGGATCAGCTGGCCGAGCTGGCCCGCGCGCTGGGCTGAGCCCGGCCCTCCCATTACCCGGCGTCGCCGGGGCTCACCCTGGCTGACCTGGGCGGCTGCCATCGGCCAGCAGCCGGGTCAGGGTCTGATCCTTCTCGCGCCAGATCCCGTTCAGCCACTGCTGAAACCCCTGCTGGAATTCGGGGTCATTGAAGTAGTCCCCCACCAGACGAGGCTCTATGGGCAGGAAGCGCACCCTGACCCGAATGGTCTCTACCCGCCCGCACATGAAGTCCCAGAAGCTCGGGATCCCCCCTGGATAACCTATGGTCACGTCGACCAGCTGGTGCAGCTTGCCGCCCATGGCCGCCAGGGTGAAGGCGATGCCACCGGCCCTGGGGTGGAGCAGATGGCGGTAGGGAGCCCCCTGCTTGTCATGCTTGCGGGGGGTGAAGCGGGTGCCTTCGACGAAGTTCATCACGCTCACCGGGATATGGGCGAACCTGGCACAGGCCTGCCGGGTTGTTTCTATGTCTTTTCCCTTCAGATGTGGCTTTCTTTCCAGCAATTTTCTCGAATATCGCCGCATGAAGGGGAAGTCCAGCGCCCACCAGGCCAGCCCGAGAAAGGGGACCCAGATCAGCTCTTTCTTCAGGAAAAATTTCAGGAAGGGGATCTGCCCATTGAACACCCGCTGCAGCACCAGGATGTCGACCCAGGACTGGTGGTTGGCGATCACCATGTACCACTGCTGCAGGCTGGCCTGGTCCATCCCTGTCACCTCGAACCGGGTCCGAGAGAGGCTTTGTTGAACCAGGTTGTTGAACCGGATCCAGTAACCGGCGCAGCCATCGAGCAGGGCGGTGCATCCTCTGCGCCAAGGGGCGAGGGGCACCATCAGCTTGAGCAGGGCCAGCAACAGCACGGGGATAAACCAGAACAGGGTATTGATGAAATAGAGCAGGGTCGAGAGGCTGCCGCGCAGTCGCTCTATCAGCTTGTTTTGCATGGGGGTCGCGTCCGTCTTGCCGACTAGGGTGTGATTAAGTGGTCAGATGTGTGCCCATGTTAGCAGCCGAGTCGGGCCAGGACCAAGGGGGAGGTGGTTGGGGGCTGTGCCTGCCTCGGCAGGTTCAACCGCTGCGCAGCCGGTTGAGGAGCCGGTCCATGGCACGGTAGCCCAGGGCCTCGACCAGGTGGCCTTTCTCTATGTCCGCCTTGCCCGCCAGATCGGCCAGGGTACGGGACACCCGCAGGATGCGGTGCCAGGCCCGGATGCTGAGTCCCAGCCGCTGGATCGCCGTCTCGAGAAAGTCGGCATCTTGCGGTGATAAGTGGCAAACGTCCTCTATCTCCCGGCTATCTAGCAGGTTGTTCAGCTTGCCGCCCCGGGCCAGCATGCGTTCACGGGCGGCCAGCACCCGCTCGCGGATCTGTGCGCTGGGTTCACCGCGCTGCACCTTGCCGGTCAGGCTCCCCTTGGGCAAGAGTGGAACCTCCACCGTCAGATCGAATCGGTCGAGGAAGGGGCCCGAGAGCCTGCCAAGATAACGGAGTATCTGATCCGGGCTGGCCCGGCTCAGGCCGTCGCCGAAATGGCCGCAGGGGCTGGGGTTCATGGCGCCAATGAGCTGGAAGCGGGCGGGAAAATCCACCTGGCGGGCGGCTCGGCTGATGGTGATGCGGCCGGTTTCCAGCGGCTCGCGCAGGGCATCGAGCACCTTGCGCTCGAATTCAGGCAGCTCGTCGAGAAACAGTACCCCATTGTGGGCCAGGGAGATCTCCCCGGGTCTCGGGTGGCTGCCGCCTCCCACCAGGGCCACCGCCGAGGCGCTGTGGTGGGGCGTGCGATAGGGCCTGTGGTGCCAGTGGCCGGCGCGGGGGGTGAGGCCGCCGATGGAGTGAATGGCGGCGGTCTGCTGCGCCTCCAGCTCGCTCAGCGGCGGCAAGATGCCGGGCAATCGACTCGCCAGCATGCTCTTGCCGGTGCCGGGCGGGCCGATGAACAGCAGGTTGTGGCTGCCGGCGGCGGCGATCTCCAGTGCCCGCTTGGCCTGGGACTGGCCGATCACATCCTGCAGATCGGCCACCAGGGGGCCCTCGCTGTCCGGCTGGGAGAGGGGCAGGGGCAGCTCGTACTGGCCCGCCAGCCAGGCGGTCACCGCCAGCAGCTGGTGGGCGCAGCGCACCTCGGCATCCTGGATGAGGGCGGCTTCGGCACCGTTGGCGCTGGGCACCAGCAGGGTGCGGCCGACATCGCGGCAGGCGAGCACGGCGGGCAGCACGCCGTGGATGGGGCGGATCTCGCCGGTCAGGGCCAATTCGCCCAAAAATTCATGATCGAGCAGGTATGTTGCCGGTATCTGCCTGGATGCGGCGAGAATGCCGATGGCGATGGCCAGATCGAAACGGCCCCCCTCCTTGGGCAGATCGGCGGGGGCCAGATTGACCGTGATGCGTTTGGAGGGAAACTCGAAGTTGCCATTGAGCAGGGCGCTGCGCACCCTATCCCGCGACTCCTTCACCGAGGTTTCCGGCAGGCCCACCATGTTGAAGGCGGGCAGGCCGTTGGAGAGGTGCACTTCCACCGTGACTTGAGGTGCCTGGATCCCCAGGCTGGCACGGCTATAAACCACAGCTAATGACATAAACCCCATCCTTGAGTTGAGTTATGTTCTGACTAACTGCAATTTGTCAGTTTTTTATGCCAGCCTCGTTCGACTGATATAGTTAAAATTAGTGGCTTGTAATGCAATAAATGCTTGCCTGATAAAAACCATCATGCTAGTTCTAATAGCCATTCGCGGTGCAAACCGCCTCAATTTCACAGGATTTCCGGTTGTAACTATGAACATGGCCTCCCGTTTCGTCAGCATTATTGTGGTCCTAGTGGTGATTATTATCACACCGCTCGGGGCTCGTTTGGCTGCACGGAACAAGGGATAGACCCACCACCGGACAGAACGAAACAAGACGACCCCCGAGCCTCACGGCCCGGGGGTTTTTTTTCGACCAAGGAACAGGATTGTTGACATGAACGGCGCGCAGTTTTTGGTACAGGCTCTCAAGAAACAGGGTGTGACCCAGGTGTTTGGTTACCCGGGCGGGGCCATCATGCCGGTCTATGACGCCCTGTATGACGGTGGTCTGGCCCATCAGCTCTGCCGCCACGAGCAGGGGGCTGCCATGGCCGCCGTGGGGTATGCCCGTGCCTCCGGCCAGGTGGGGGTCTGCATCGCCACCTCGGGCCCGGGGGCCACCAATCTGGTCACCGGTCTGGCGGAGGCACTGCTCGATTCCGTGCCCCTGGTCGCCATCAGCGGCCAGGTGCCTTGCGCCGCCGTGGGCACCGATGCGTTTCAGGAGGTCGACGTGCTCGGCATGTCGCTTTCTTGCACCAAGCACTCCTTCATGGTCACAGACCCCGCCGATCTGGGTCGGGTGCTGGCGGAAGCCTTCGCCATCGCCACCGAGGGGCGTCCGGGTCCTGTGCTCATCGACCTGCCCAAGGATGTGCAACTGGCCGCCGTTCCCTCTCAAAGCCCGCTGTTTGCCGTGGAGGAACCCGAACCCCTGAATCCGGCCGAACTGATGGTCGCCCGTACCCTGCTGGCCGGTGCCGAGCGTCCGGTACTCTACGTCGGCGGCGGGGTGGGCATGGCCAATGCCGAGCAGCAGCTGCGCGACTTTGCCGCCGCCACCGGCATGCCTGCGGTCACCACCCTCAAGGGGATTGGCGCGCTTGACCCCGACAGCGCCGTCTATCTGGGCATGCTCGGCATGCACGGTACCAAGGCCGCCAACTACGCGGTGCAGCAGTGCGACCTGCTGCTGGTGGTGGGCGCCCGTTTCGATGATCGGGTGACCGGCAAGCTGGAGGAGTTTGCCCCCGAGGCGAAAGTGATCCACCTCGATGTGGACGCCGCCGAGTTCGGCAAGCGTCGCGCCGCCGAGGTGGGCATCACCACGGATCTCAAGCGGGTGCTGCCCGCCCTGGCAATGGCGCTGGCCATCGATCCCTGGCGTGAGTACTGCGCCGCCATGGCACGGGAATATGCCTTTCGCTACGACCACCCGGGGCAGCCCATCTATGCCCCGGCCCTGCTCAAGCAGCTCTCGGCGCGCCTGCCCGAGACCAGCGTGGTGGCCTGCGACGTGGGTCAGCACCAGATGTGGGTGGCCCAGCACATGCGCTTCACCAGCCCGCGCAATCACCTCTCCAGCGCCGGCCTCGGCACCATGGGCTTCGGCCTGCCCGCCGCCATCGGCGCCAAGATGTCGCGCCCCGATGACGAGGTGGTGCTGGTGAGCGGCGACGGCTCCTTCATGATGAACGTGCAGGAGCTCGGCACCATACGCCGCGCCCGGCTCAAGGTGAAGATGGTGCTGCTGGACAACCAGCGCCTCGGCATGGTGCGCCAGTGGCAGGAGCTGTTCTTCGACGGCCGTTACAGCGAGACCAACCTGTCCGACAACCCGGATTTCGTCGCCCTGGCCGCCGCCTTCGGCATCCCCGGCGAGACCATCACATGCAAGGAAGAGATAGCCCCGGCCCTGGATCGCCTGCTGGCGAGCGAGAGTGCCTACCTGCTGCATGTGGCCATTTCAGAGGAAGAAAATGTCTGGCCCCTGGTTCCGCCAGGGGTCGCCAACCACAAGATGATGGAGCAACGCCCATGAACCAGCTCAACACCAGCACCCTGCAAATCCACGCCCAGCCCAGACCCGAAGTGATGGAGCGGGTGCTGCGGGTGGTCCGCCACCGCGGCTTCGCTCTCTGCGCTCTGAACATGGAGCAGGATTGCCAACAGCTGCGGATCACGGTTACTGTCGAGTCGGTGCGTCCCATCCAGCAGTTGTGGAGCCAGCTGAGCAAGCTGGTGGATGTCTCCCGGGTCGATGCACTGGAACAGCAACCCCGGATCAGCGCTTAAGGAGCAACGCCAATGTCACAGCCTTCACACCCGCAATTCATCTGGTTCAACGGTAAACTGGTGCCTTGGCAGGATGCCCAGGTCCACGTCATGAGCCATGCCCTGCACTACGGCTCCTCGGTATTCGAAGGGGTGCGCGCCTACGACACCCCCAAGGGCACCTGCATCTTCCGCCTGCAGGAGCACACCCGCCGCCTGTTTGACTCCGCCAAGATCTACTGGATGGACGTGCCCTACAGCGAGTCTGAGGTGAATGAAGCCTGCCGCACCGTGGTGCGCGAGAACGGCCTGAAGAGCGGCTACCTGCGCCCGCTGGCCTTTGTCGGCAATGTGGGGCTGGGGCTGCATCCGCCGCTGGATGCCAAGGCGGACCTGATTGTCGCCGCCCTGCCCTGGGGCGCCTATCTCGGTGAAGAGGGGCTGAAAAACGGGGTGGATGTGTGCGTCACCTCCTGGAACCGGCTTGCGCCGAACACCATTCCCACCGGTGCCAAGGCGGGCGGCAACTACCTCTCTTCCCAGCTGATCAGCCGGGAGGCCAAGCGCAACGGCTTCGCCGAGGGGCTGGCGCTGGACGTGAACGGCTACCTGAGCGAGGGGGCCGGTGAGAACCTGTTCCTGGTGAAGAACGGCGTGCTGTTCACCCCGCCCGCCACCGCCGCCATCCTGCCCGGCATCACCCGCGACACCATCATGACCCTCGCCCGTGATCTCGGTTACGAGGTGCGCGAGCAGGCCCTGCCCCGTGAAGCGCTGTACGTCGCAGACGAAATCTTCATGACCGGCACCGCCGCCGAGGTGACCCCGGTGCGCTCGGTGGATCGGATGACGGTGGGCTCTGGCAGCCGTGGCCCGGTGACCGAGCAGTTGCAGAATGCCTTCTTCGGCCTGTTCAACGGTCAGACCGAGGACAAGTGGGGTTGGTTGACCCCAGTTAACGATTGAATCAGCGGGGGCAGCATTTGCCCCCATGCAACGGCCAGACCGAGGACAAATGGAACTGGCTGACCCCGGTCAACGATTGAATCAGCAGGGGCAGCATTTGCCCCCATGCAACGGCCAGTTCGAGGACAAGTGGGGCTGGCTGACCCCGGTCAACGATTGATGGATAGCGCGGGCGGCGTTGTCGCCCGCAGATAGTCCAAGCTAGAAGAGAGAGCAAGGGCCGAGTCGGCTATGGCAAGGGGCATCCCCTTTGCCACAACCGATTTGAAGCGACAGCTTCGCACCATAAGTTTGCCCAGTCGGGCTCATGTATTCAGGGAGTAGAGACAATGCCGAAGTTGAGATCCGCCACCACCACCCACGGACGTAACATGGCCGGGGCCCGCGCCCTCTGGCGTGCCACCGGCATGACAGATCAGGACTTCGGCAAGCCCATCATCGCCGTGGTCAACTCCTTCACCCAGTTCGTGCCGGGCCACGTTCACCTCAAGGATCTCGGCCAGCTGGTGGCCCGGGAGATCGAGGCCGCCGGCGGTGTCGCCAAGGAGTTCAACACCATAGCCGTGGATGACGGCATCGCCATGGGCCACGGCGGCATGCTCTATTCGCTGCCATCCCGCGAGCTTATCGCCGATTCGGTGGAGTACATGGTCAACGCCCACTGTGCCGACGCCATGGTCTGCATCTCCAACTGCGACAAGATCACCCCGGGGATGCTGATGGCCGCCCTGCGCATCAACATCCCGGTCATTTTCGTCTCCGGCGGCCCCATGGAGGCGGGCAAGACCAAGCTGTCCGATCAGATCATCAAGCTGGATCTGGTGGACGCCATGATCCAGGGGGCCGACCCCAAGGTCTCCGATGCCCAGAGCGATCAGATAGAGCGCAGCGCCTGCCCCACCTGCGGCTCCTGCTCCGGCATGTTCACCGCCAACTCCATGAACTGCCTGACCGAGGCGCTCGGCCTCTCCCAGCCGGGCAACGGCTCCATGCTGGCGACCCACAGCGATCGGGAACAGCTGTTCAAGCTGGCGGGTCAGCGCATCGTCGCGTTGGCCAATCGCTACTACCAGCAGGATGACGAGAGCGCCCTGCCGCGCAACATCGCCACCAAGGCGGCGTTCGAGAACGCCATGGCCCTGGACATCGCCATGGGCGGCTCCACCAATACGGTGCTGCACCTGCTGGCGGCGGCCCAGGAGGCCGGGGTGGACTTCACCATGGCCGATATCGACCGCATGTCCCGCAAGGTGCCCCAGCTGTGCAAGGTGGCGCCGTCCACCCAGAAGTACCACATGGAGGACGTGCACCGCGCCGGTGGCGTGGTCGCCATTTTGGGTCAGCTGGAGAAGGCGGGTCTGGTGCATGGCGACGCCCGCAACGTGCTCGGCACCTCCCTGAGCGAGCTGCTGGAGGCCTATGACGTCAGCCGCTGCGACGACAAGGCGGTGCACGACTTCTACCGCGCCGGCCCGGCCGGCATTCGCACCACCAAGGCATTCAGCCAGAGCTGCCGCTGGCCCGAGCTGGATCTGGACCGGGCCGAGGGCTGCATCCGCTCCCTGGACAACGCCTACAGCCTGGAGGGGGGCCTGGCCGTGCTCTCCGGCAACCTGGCCCTCGATGGTGCCATCGTCAAGACCGCCGGGGTGGATGACGAGAACCTCCGCTTCCGTGGCCCGGCCCGGGTGTTCGAGAGCCAGGACACGGCGGTCGCCGGCATCCTGGACGGCACGGTGAAAGCCGGTGAAGTCGTGGTGATCCGCTACGAAGGACCGAAAGGGGGCCCCGGCATGCAGGAGATGCTCTATCCCACCACCTATCTGAAATCCATGGGATTGGGCAAGGCCTGCGCCCTCATCACCGACGGTCGCTTCTCCGGCGGTACCTCGGGTCTCTCCATCGGCCACGTCTCCCCGGAGGCTGCCTCCGGCGGCACCATAGGGCTGGTGGAGGATGGCGACATGATCAACATCGACATCCCGGCCCGCAGCATGGTGCTGGAGGTGGCCGACAGCGTGCTGGCCACCCGCCGCGCCGCCGTCTCGGCCCGTGGCTGGAAGCCGCTCGATCGCCAGCGTCAGGTCTCCTACGCCCTGCGCGCCTACGCCATGCTCGCCACCAGCGCCGACAAGGGCGCGGTGCGCGATTTAAGCAAGCTGGAGGAATAAGCCATGGTTTCAGCGGCAGATTATCTACGCAAGGTGTTGCTCTCCCCCGTCTATGAGGCGGCGCGGGTGACCCCCTTGCAGAGCCTGAAAAAACTCTCCGAGCGACTCGGCAACCACGTGGCGCTCAAGCGGGAAGACCTGCAGCCGGTGCACTCCTTCAAGCTGCGCGGTGCCTATCACAAGATCGCCACCCTGACCCAGGAGCAGAAGGATCACGGTGTAATCGCCGCCTCTGCTGGCAACCATGCCCAGGGGGTGGCGCTGTCGGCGGCCAAGCTCGGCATCAAGGCCATCATAGTGATGCCCAAGACCACGCCGGACATCAAGATAGATGCGGTGCGTCGCCTGGGCGGCAACGTGCTGCTGTTTGGCAACAGCTTCGACGAGGCCTACGGCGAGAGTCGCCGCCTGGCAGAAACCGAGGGCTACACCCTGATACCGCCGTTCGACGACGTCGAGGTGATCGCGGGCCAGGGCACCATCGGCAAGGAGCTGCTGGAGCAGGACACCCACCTCACCCACGTCTTCGTGCCGGTGGGGGGCGGCGGCCTGGCCGCCGGGGTGGCGGTCTACATCAAGCAGCTGCTGCCGGACGTCAAGGTGATCGGGGTGGAAGCCGAGGGCTCCGCCTGCCTCAAGGCGGCCCTTGAGGCGGGTGAGCCGGTCAACCTGGAGCGGGTCTCCCTGTTTGCGGACGGGGTGGCGGTCAAGCGCATCGGCGAGGAGACCTTCCGCCTGTGCAACCAGTATCTGGACGAGGTGGTGACCGTCTCCAACGACCAGATCTGCGCGGCACTGAAAGACATCTTCGACGACTGCCGCGCCATCGCCGAGCCGTCGGGGGCCTTGTCGCTGGCGGGGCTCAAGGCCTACAGCGAGCGGGAGCAGGTCAAGGGCGGGCGGATGGCGGCCATCTTGTCCGGCGCCAACGTCAACTTCCACAGCCTGCGTTACGTGTCGGAGCGCTGCGAGATCGGCGAGAAGCGCGAGGGCATGCTGGCGGTGACCATCCCCGAGCGCAAGGGGGCCTTCCTCGACTTCTGTCGTCAGCTTGGGCCCCGCATGGTGACCGAGTTCAACTACCGCTACGCCGATGCGGTGCAGGCGTCGCTGTTCGTCTCGGTGCGCCTCACCGGCGGCGACGAGGAGCTGGGCCAGATCATCGAACAACTGGGTGGCAACGGTTACCCCGTGGTCAACATGACAGAGAGCGAGCTGGCCAAGAACCATGTGCGCTACATGATTGGCGGCCGCCCGGCCTGGCCCCTCGGTGAACGTCTCTACAGCTTCAAGTTTCCGGAGCAGCCGGGCGCTTTGATGCGCTTTCTCGAGACCCTGGGTTGCCGCTGGAACATCAGCCTGTTCCACTACCGCAACCACGGAGCCGACTACGGCCGGGTGCTGTGCGCCTTCGAGCTGCCGGACCAGGACGTGGCCGCCTTCCACGACTACCTCTACGAGCTGGGGTATGACTGGAAGGAGGTGAGCGAGGATCCCGCCTACCGGCTGTTCCTGGCGAACTGAGCACGGATGGCGTGGCGCACAGAGGGGGGCACTTGCCCCCCTCTCTCATGGCGGCGGGCCCGGCTTGTGCCAACTGGCTCACACTCTGACCCACCGGATCGTTTGAGACCGAGCCAGGATGGGATAGGCTGGAACGCTCGGCCCTGCGCGGCTCCCTGCTAGCGGGGGCCATGGGCCGACGTTCGCCATCACAGACTCAAGGAAGAGGCATTCACATGACAAGATCCCTGCTGGCGCTCCTGATGGGCGCCACCGGTATGAGCGGGCTGGCCCAGGCCCAGGGGCTGGACAACAGCTGGTACCTGGGGGGCAAGGCCGGCTGGTCCCACTACTTCGGGGCCGATTTCGAGCCCGGGGTCGAGCGGGCATTCGAGCTGGTGGGTGCCGATGAACAGGGTGACGTCCTCGGCCTCGGCCTGTTTGTCGGTTACCAGCTCAATCCCAACCTCGGCTTCGAGCTTGGCTACGACCACCTCGGTCGCTATCGCCTCAGCGGTCGCCAGCGCGAAGGCGGCCTCAGCGCCGGCCTGACCGGCGAGGCCAAGGGTCAGCTCGTCCAGGCCAGCATGCGCATCGGCTACCCCGTCACCCCCAACCTGGATCTCTATGGCCGCCTCGGCGGCGCCTATGGCTGGACCGAGAGCGACGTGAGCGCAGAGATCACCACGGACAGCAGCCAGTTTCGCGACTCGGCCAATGGCAACAAGTACCATGGTGCCGCCTTCGTCGGCGCCCTCGGCGGTGAATATGCCCTCAACCCCAGCTGGGCCCTGCGCCTCGAGTATCAATACACCACCCCCCTCGGCAACACCTCTCTGGACGAGTCCGGCATAGAGCTGGACAACGGCCTGCTCGCCCTCGCCATCGTCTACCGTTTCGGCCAGGGGGAGGACGTGCAGGCCGAGATCAGCCCGGCGCCCGCCCCCGTGCCCCCCGCCACCGTCATCATCCGCCAGCGATTCTCCCTGAGCTCGGATCTGCTGTTCGCGTTCAACGAAGCGAATCTCAGGCCGGAGGCCAATCAGGCGCTGGACACCCTGTTCCAGCAGATAGTGGCGGCCAATCCCAGGGATGGGGTGGCGACCGTGGTGGGGCACACGGATCGGCTGGGGGCCGATGATTACAACCAGCGCCTGTCGGAGCGGCGGGCCCGGGCCGTGGCCGATGGGCTGATCGCCCGGGGCTGGCCGGCGGACAAGGTGGAGGTGACGGGGCGTGGCGAGCAGGAGCCCGTCACCGGCAACCGCTGCAACGGCGACAGCAAGCAGGCACTGATCCCCTGCCTGGCCCCGGATCGGCGGGTCGACATCCAGCTGGACGGGGTGGGGGAGCCACCCCAGCCATAAGGCGCGACCCAGGGTGTGGCGCCGATCCGCTCAGGCCGGGGCCGGCCGCCGGGCGAGTCGGCGATAGCCCGCGGCGATCAGCACCAGCAGCAGGGCGCCGGGCAGCACGGTCTGCCAGAGGAAGGGCCAGGATTGATCCGTGAGCAGCACCAGCAGCGGGTTGGCCCCGGCGGGGGGATGAATGAGCCGCAGCCCCTGCATCAGGGCGATGGCCAGCCCCACGCCCAGGGCCAGTTGCAGCGCGAATGGCAGGGGCAACTCTTGCACCAGCAGGCCCACGGTCGCCGCCAGCAGGTGACCCCCCAGCACGTTCTGCGGCCGCGCCAGCGGGCTCTGTGGCAGGGAGAAGAGCAGCACGCAGCTCGCCCCGAACGGCGCCATCAGCAGGCTCAGCTGCCAGCCCAGATCCAGCCAGCCCAGCAGGGCGATAGCCAGAGCGGCTCCCAGACCCGCCAGCAGGGCGCCCCATCCTCTTGCCATCATGGTTTCCATTTCTGTCTCCTTGTCGGTGCGGGTCACTTGACCCGAACTGAGACATTAGGTAGACAGGTCGGTGTACTTCAAGGGGAAATCGATGATGAGCGAGAAACGACAGCAGCTGATGGCGACCGCCTATCGCCTGTTCAACCGCCATGGCTTTCACGCCACCGGCATAGACCGCATCTGGGCCGAGGCGGGCAGCACCAAGCGCACCCTCTATCGCCATTTTCCCAGCAAGGATGCGCTGATCGAGGCGGTGCTCACGGCGCGGGATGCCGAGTTCTTCGCCCTGCTTGACGCCAGGCAGGCCGGCCGCTCTGGCCGGGAGGCCAGGCTGATGGCCCTGCTCGATGGTTTCGCCGACTGGTTCGGCCGCAGCGACTTCTACGGCTGCAACTTCATCAATGCCAGCGCCGAGTTCGGGGATCCGCGCCACCCGGTGCGCAAGCTGGTGGCGAGCCACAAGCGGGCATTGCGGGACTGGGTGCAGCGGCGTCTGGAGTGCGATGAGGAGGTGGCGAGCCGGCTCTGCCTGCTGCTGGAGGGGGCCGTGGTGATGACCCACAGCTATCAGGAGACGGGGGCGCTGGCGCGGGTCATCCCCATGGCCCGGGCCCTGCTCGGCCTGCCCCGGGAGGACAATGGCGGTGAGCCATGGCAGTATCACAAGCAGGATCAATGAGGTGACGACAAGGAGGCCGGCATGGGCAAGGTAGCACTGATCACGGGGGCGAGCCGCGGCATAGGGGCCGCCACCGCCCGGCTGCTGGCGCAGCAGGGTTATCGACTCTGCCTCAATTATCTGCGGGAAACGGCCAGCGCCGAGGCCCTGGCCGAGGCGTTGAGGGCGCAGGGGGCGGAAGTGATCACGGTACAGGCCGATGTGGCGGACGAAGCGGACGTGGTGCGGCTGTTCGAAACCCTGGATGCGCGTCTCGGCCCCCTCGACGCCCTGGTCAACAATGCGGGCATCTTGCTGCCCCAGAGCCGGGTCGAGGATCTCGACGCCGCCCGCATCAATCGCCTGCTGACCACCAATGTCACCAGCCAGTTTCTCTGCTGCCGGGAGGCGGTCAGGCGCATGTCCCGCCGTCATGGCGGCCGGGGCGGGGCCATCGTCAACGTCTCTTCGGTGGCGGCCCGGCTGGGGTCGCCCCATGAATACGTGGACTATGCCGCCAGCAAGGGGGCCATCGACACCCTGACCCGGGGTCTGGCCCTGGAGGTGGCGGGGGAGGGCATTCGGGTCAATGGCGTGCGCCCCGGCTTCATCCATACCCAGATGCACGGGGATGGCGGCGAGCCCGGCAGGGTGGCCCGCCTCGCCCCCCAGCTCCCCCTGGGACGCGGTGGTGAGCCGGTCGAGGTCGCCGCCGCCATCCGCTGGCTGCTCAGCGACGAGGCTTCCTATGTCACCGGTGCCTTCATCGACCTGGCAGGGGGCCGCTGAGGCGGGCCTCCCCTGGGCGTGGTCAAACTGACCAACTTGTGGTCTAAATGACTCTTCTTTTGCCGCAGATGTTGGGTGAATGAAGAGTCTTCTTATATAAATCAATCTGTTACGTTTTGGCACAGGGATTGCGATTCATCACACCTCAAGGGGAGGCCATGGGGGTTCCCGCAACAAGGATGAACGAGATGAAACCGATGATGGGGGTCATGGTGCTGGCAGTGGGGCTGGCGGGGTGCAGTTGGCAGGACGACGAGATCATCCGGGGCCAGGGGGCGACCGTCATTGCGCAGCTGCCCCTGGGAGACAGGGTCGACCGGATACTGGCCGTGGTGCCGGCGGATGTCAGGCTGGTGCCAGGAGTGGAGCGCGGGATCCGCTTGCAGGGTGAGGAGAATCTCTTGCCCTATCTGACCTTCAACGAGAGTGGCCGCAAGCTGGAGATAGAGGTCAAGGAGGGGGACCGGCTCGATCCCGGCGAGCGGCTCGAGGTCACCATCACCCTGCCCAGCCTGCGCGAGCTGGCCCTGGCCGGGAGCAGCCAGGGCGAGGTCGGCGCCTTCGAGGGGGATGCGCTGACCCTCTCCCTGGCGGGATCCGGGGGCATACGCACCGATCGGCTGGCGGTAAGGCGTCTGGAGGGCAACATCGCCGGCTCGGGGGATCTTGCCCTGGGGCAGGGCCATGTCGACAGCCTCACCCTCAACATCGCCGGCTCGGGGGGCATAGCCGCCGGGGCGCTGCGGGCCCGGGAGGTGGAGGTCAACATCGCCGGCAGCGGCGATGTGGCGGTGCGCGCCGCGCAGAGGCTGACGGCCACCATAGCGGGCTCCGGCAACATCGACTACTGGGGGGATCCCGAGCTGGAGAGCGAGATCGCGGGGTCGGGACAACTGGTGCGCAAAGGGGGCTGACCCCGCGCCACTTTGCAGGGACGACACGGGCCCCGACGGGCCCGTTTCGTTTATTGTGCCTGCCCGTCAGGGGAGGGGGGGCCCGGCCTGCGTCGTCCCCCTGCCTGCAGGGTGGTTCAGGCGAGGGGAAGCTGCAGCTCCCTGTCGGCGTTGAGCCGCATCAGCAGCCACTGCATCCCGGCGAGATGCTGGTGGTCATGACTGACCAGCAGGCGCACCAGGCCATCCAGGGTGAGCTCCCCATAGTTGCCGTAATGGGCCCGTCGCCCCCAGGCCGAGGGGGGCAGCCCCTGGAGCCAGGTGACAGTGTGAGTGCGGGCGGCGCGAAAGCGGGCCAGCTGCACGGCGGGATCCTGCTGGGGATAGTCATTGTCCTGGGCCAGCTGGTCGCCATCGAGGGACGCCAGCTCGGGCCGCGTCTCCTCCAGGGTGCGCAAGAAGCGCACCTGATAGCCTTGGGTTTCTATGTCAAGCAGGTGGCAGAGGTGGCCCAGGGCCGAGAAACGCTCGGAGGGGATGCCGGCCCAGTTGGCCGGCTCCCAGTTCAGGTGATCCTCGGGCACCTGGTCGAGCAGCTGCTGGAATCGGTCAGGCATGGCCAGCAGGGTGGTGAAGATGGGCATGTCAGCCTCCGGTGGTGATGGTGCTGGCCAGCAGGGTACCGACCGCCGCGACCAGCAGGGTGGTGAAGATGGGCATGTCAGCCTCCGGTGGTGATGATGCTGGCCAGCAGGGTACCGACCGCCGCCACCAGCAAGGTATTGGCGAGCACCAGCCAGAAGGCGAAGCGGATCAGGCTCTGCTCCTCCTCATGGCTCCCCTTGGCCAGGCCGATCAGCAGGGCGACCATGGGCAGGGAGCCCAGGGCGGCATGACCGGCGGCACTGTTCTGGACGGCCGCCATGATGGGCAGCAGCGACTGTGCGAGAGGCAGGTGGGCGATGGAGGGCATGACGATGGCATTGCCGCCGACGTTGGAACCCGTGATATAGCCAGACAGAGCGCCGAACAGGGCGATCAGGGGGCTCAGCAGGCTGGCGTTCAGCTCGCTCAGGCCCTGGTTGATGCTGGTCAGGAAGCCGGCCTTGACCAGCAGCTGGGACATGAAGAGGAAGAAGAGGATGGTGAGCAGGGGGCGCTTGGCCCGGGTGAACCAGGCCTGACCCAGCTGCTGGCTCCCCTCCCGGGCGATGAGCAGCAGGCTGACGCCAAGCAGCGCCAGACCGGGGGAGGCGAGGGGTTTCCAGCTCACCTGGTAGCCCTGAACAATCAGCAGATCGGCGATGCCAAACAGGGCGTTGAGCCCCTTGAGCAGCAAGATGGCCGCCAGCAGGGCGAGGTAGGGCCAGGCCTGGCGGGGGAAGCGGAGCCGGGCCTGCTCCTTGAAGCGGGCCCAGGCCAGCCCGACCAGCAGGATGGCGCCACCGGCGCCGACTCCCGCTATCTCGGGTCCCGCCGTGCGGCTGATGAAGTGCAGCAGCACGATGAAGAGCCCGGCCATGGCGCAGCCTGCCAGATAGACCAGGGGGTGCCGCTGCCCCATCAGCCAGAGGGCCAGGCCGATGGCCAGCATGAAGACAGGGGCGCTGGTCCAGGCGGCCCAGGCACCGAGCGTCTCTGCGGGCAGACCCGCCAGGGCCGCCCCGATGACGGTGGCCAGCCCCAGGGTGCCCCAGGGCATGATGCACATGCCGGTGAGGGCGATGCGCAGCGCCACCTGGCGATCCAGCAGGGCCAGCAGCAGGGGAACCGTGGCGATGAGCGACACCCCGAAGCCGGTCATGGACTCGAGCAGGGGAGCCAGCCCGAGCACGACGAAGACCGCGAGGGCGGCCCCCCGCCAGCCGAGCCCGCTCACCCAGCCCTCCAGGGCCTGATTGGCCCTGATACGTTCCAGATAGATGACGAACAGCAGGCCAGGGGCTATCACGCAGGCCGTGCTCAGGAAGAGCACTGTGCTGTCTTGCAGCACCCGCACCAGGGTGGCGGGGAGGAAGGGATCCGCCAGGCCGCCCAGCCACAGGGCCAGGGCCAGCAGGGAGCCCAGCAGGGCTGCCTGCACCGGCGGGCGTTTCAGCCCCATGATGAGGGAGATCACCAGCAGTATGGGGGAGAGTTGAATGAGGGCAATCATGATGGGATCTCGCAGTGGGAGTCAGGGTGGCGAAAGAGTCTTGGCGATTTTCTAGCACGCTGGCAGATGAGATTCAAGGCGGTCCATCTTGTGCGTGGTTAGCATAAACATTTGTTTTTAATTGGATTAATGAAGATTAATGCTGGTGGAGTTGATCCGCGGGCGCCATCCATCGGCGCCAAGCTCGGCGTGCTGGCGGCGATGCCGTGGGGGCGCGGCTGGGGACGGGGTGAACCATATCTGCTGTGCCCGCTCGGGCTGGCAAGATTTAATGTCAGGCAAAATATCTGCGAGGGGGGCAACAAAAGGGCGCGGGAGGCCGGGGAAGAGAGGGAGAGTGGCAGAGAAGAGGTGGTCAGGGGTGAGCAGAAGCGGGCAGCTGGGCTGCCCTCGGAGCCTCGGTATGGGGGGCGATCAGGGGCGATCGAGCAGGTGCTCGGCGTGAAAGCGCAGGTGGGCCTCGATGAAGCTCGCCACGAAGTAGTAGCTGTGGTCGTAGCCGGCGTGACGATGAAGCGCCAGGGGCCAGCCCTTGGCCTCGGCGATCTCCGCCAGCGTCTCTATGCCGAGCTGCTCGGCGAGGAAGGGGTCGTCCAGACCGACGTCGACCCGGGTCGGCAGGGGTTGGCAGTCGTGGTGGCGCAGCAGCTGGCAACTGTCCCACTCCTGCCACAGCAAGGGGTTGTTGCCGAGGTAGGCCCCCAGCGCCTTCTGGCCCCAGGGGCTGCGGCTCGGGTGGCTGATGGGGCTGAAGGCCGACACCGAACGGTAGCGGCCGGGCTCGCGCAGGGCGGCGATGAGGGCCCCGTGACCCCCCATGGAGTGGCCGCTGATGGCGCGGCGACTCGAGATGGGGAAGTGAGTCTCGATAAGGTCGGGCAGCTCCCGGGTGACATAGTCATACATCTGGTAGTGCGCCCGCCAGGGGGACTGGGTGGCGTTGACGTAAAAACCCGCCCCCTTGCCAAGGTCATAGGCGGCATCATCCGGAACCTGTTCACCCCTGGGGCTGGTGTCCGGCGCCACCAGGGCTATCCCTAACTCGGCGGCGATGCGTTGGGCACCGGCTTTTTGCATGAAGTTCTCGTCGGTGCAGGTGAGGCCCGACAGCCAGTAGAGCACGGGTACCTTCTGGCCGGTCAGCGCTTGGGGCGGCAAGTAGACGGCGAAACGCATCTCGCAGCCGAGCAGCGCCGATTCGTGGCGATACTGCTTGTGCCAGCCGTCGAAGCTCTTGTTGCTGGCGATGATATCTAACGACATCTGATCCTCCTGCGCCATGGGCGCCTGGGATGAAAGAGAGAGGGCGGGAGCTGCCCGCCCTGCCTGACTCAGTAGTGGATGACGGTGCGGATGCTCTTGCCTTGGTGCATCAGCTCGAACGCCTCGTTGATCTGCTCCAGCCCCATGGTGTGGGTGATGAAGTCGTCCAGCTTGAACTCACCCTGCATGTAGCGCTGGACATAGCTCGGCAGCTCGCTGCGACCGCGCACCCCACCGAAGGCGCTGCCGCGCCAGACCCGGCCGGTCACCAGCTGGAACGGACGGGTGCTGATCTCCTGACCGGCGCCGGCCACGCCTATGATGACCGACTCGCCCCAGCCCTTGTGGCAGCATTCGAGCGCCGCGCGCATCACCTTGACGTTGCCGATGCACTCGAAGGAGAAGTCGACGCCGCCGTCGGTCATCTCGACGATCACCTCCTGGATGGGTTTGTCGTAATCGTTCGGGTTGATGCAGTCGGTGGCGCCCAGCTTGCGGGCAAGCTCGAATTTGCTCTCGTTGATGTCGACGGCGATGATGCGACCGGCCTTGGCCAGGCGCGCCCCTATGACGGCGGAGAGGCCAATGCCCCCCAGCCCGAAGATGGCGACGCTCTCACCCTCTTTGACCTTGGCGGTGTTCATCACGGCGCCGATGCCGGTGGTGACGCCGCAGCCCAGCAGGCACACCTCTTCCAGCGGGGCGGCCGGGTCCACCTTGGCGATGGAGATCTCCGGCAGTACCGTGTACTCGCTGAAGGTGGAGGTGCCCATGTAGTGATAGATGGGTTGGCCGTCTTTCGAGAAGCGGGTGGTGCCGTCCGGCATCAGCCCCTTGCCCTGGGTGGTGCGGATCTTCTGGCACAGGTTGGTCTTGCCGGATTTGCAGAACTTGCACTCGCCGCACTCCGGGGTGTAGAGCGGGATCACGTGATCGCCGACCTTGACGCTGGTGACGCCTTCGCCGACGGATTCGACGATGCCGCCCCCCTCGTGACCCAGGATGCAGGGGAAGACCCCTTCCGGATCTTCACCGGACAGCGTGAAGGCATCGGTATGGCAGACGCCGGTGGCGACGATCCGCACCCGCACCTCGCCGGCCTGGGGGGCCATGACCTCCACCTCTTCGATGGAGAGGGGCTGGCCCGGGCCCCAGGCGATGGCGGCCTTGCACTTGATGCTCTGTACCTGTGCCATGAAAGGATCCTCTTGTGATGGTTGTCTGGAAATGTATCAGCGTAATTTGCACCTGCCTGAGTGTAGTTTCCCGTTCATTTGGTGATAATGGGGTTAAATATCAAATCACTTTTACTCATAGGTAATAATGTTCGGCTGGGAAGGGATATGTGAGTTTGTCAGCGTGGCGGAGCAGGGGGGCTTTACCCCGGCGGCGCGCCAGCTCGGGGTGTCGGTGGCCCAGGTCAGCCGCCAGGTGGCGCAGCTGGAAGACAGGCTGCAGGCCAAGCTGCTGCTGCGCACCACCCGCCAGGTGCGGCTCACCGAGCTCGGCGAGATCTACTATCGCCACTGTCGCCAGCTGCTGGACAACCTCTACGAGGCCGAGCTGGCCCTGGGCCGCCATCAGGCCCAGCCCCAGGGGCTGTTGCGCATCACGGCCCCCGTCTCCTACGGCGAGAGCCGCATCGCCCCGCTGGTGAACGAGTTCATGGTGCGCTATCCGGCCCTGGAGGTGACCCTCAACCTCACCAACCAGCTGCTGGATCTGGTGCATGACGGTTACGATCTGGCCATCCGCCTCGGCCACCTCAAGGATTCCAGCCTGGTGGCGCGGCGTCTGGCGGGGCGGGTGCCCTATGTGTGCGCCTCCCCGGACTACACGGCGCGCCGCGGCATGCCCAACAGCCTCTCCGAGCTCTCCCGTCACGCCTGCCTGCTCGGCAACGGTGACGAATGGCACTTCACCCTGGATGGCCGCCCTTACAGCGTGCGGCTGCGCGGCCTGCTCAGGTGCAACAGCGGCCACGCCCTGATGGACGCGGCCCTCAAGGGGATAGGCATAGTGCAGCTGCCCGACTACTACGTCGGCGACCATCTCGCCGCCGGCCGCCTCATCGAACTGCTGCCGGATCTGCGGGCCCCCGAGGAGGGGATCTGGGCCCTCTACCCGCAAAACCGCCACCTCTCCCCCAAGGTGCGGCTGCTGGTGGACTATCTGGCCGAGCGGCTCGGGGAGCCGGGCCAGCCCTCCCTGATGCCCCCCATCGGCTGAGCACCATGAAAAAGAGGGCCCGACGGGCCCTCCTGGATCATGGTTGCAGCAAGCGCCTCATTCCCGCTCCTTCACATAGGGGGTGCCGAGGGCCCTGGGGGCCACGGCCCGGCCGATGAAGCCCGCCAGCAGGAACACGGTCAGCACATAGGGCAGCGCCTCTATGGCCTGCACCGGGATGGGGAAGTCCCCTATGCTGACCCCCTGCAAGCGGATGGCGACCGCGTCGAGGAAGCCGAACAGCAGGCAGGCCGCCATGGCGCTCCAGGGGCGCCACTTGCCGAACACCAGGGCCGCCAGCGCCATGAAGCCCTTGCCCGCGCTCATGTTGGGGATGAACTGGGCTGTCTGGGCCACCGCCAGATAGGTGCCCCCTATCCCCGCCAGGAGGCCGCCTATGATGAGGGCCGTGTAGCGCATGCGCACCACCGAGATGCCGGCGGTATCCACCGCGGCCGGGGCCTCGCCCACCGCCCGCAGACGCAGGCCGAAGCGGGTGCGAAACAGCACCCACCAGGCCAGGGGCACGGCGGCGAAGGCCAGGTACTCCAGCAGGGAGTGGCCGCTCAAGAGCTCGCTGTAGAGCTGGCCGATGACGGGCACGTCGTACAGCGCCTTGGCATAGGGCAGATCGATGGGGGCGAAGCGGGCGGCGCCGGACAGCGCCGGGGTCTGGCCCCCCTGATCGAACCAGTAACGGCCCAGGGTGACGGTGAGACCCGCCGCCAGTATGTTGATGGCCATGCCGCTCACCACCTGATCGCCCCTGTGGGTGATGGTGGCGAAGCCGTGCAGCAGGGCAAACAGGATGGCGATGCCGGCCCCGGCCCCCAGGCCAATCCAGGCGGAGCCGGAGACGGCGGCCGCCGCACCGCTGGCGAAGGCCGCCGCCAGCAGCTTGCCCTCCAGGGCGATATTGACCACCCCGGAGCGTTCGCAAAACATGCCGGCCATGGCCGCGAGGATCAGCGGCGGCGCGGTGCGCACCGTGGCGTCCAGCATCAATATCAGTGTCTCAAACATGGCGTGGACTCCCTTCGGTTCGCAAAACATCCCCGTCATGCGTAGCCGCGAGGATCAGCGGCGGCGCGGTGCGCACCGTGGCGTCCAGCATCAGGATCAGGGTTTCAAACATGGTCAGACTCCTTTGACCGGAACGGACGGACGTCGGGCAATGGCCAGATAGGCCTGCTCGATGCGCGGGCGCAGCATGTGTTCCAGGGCGCCGCAGAACAGGATCACCAGACCCTGCAGCACCACCACTATGTTGCGATCCACCCCGAACTCGAAGCTGAGCTCGGCGCCCCCCTGGTAGAGGAAGCCGAACAGCAGGCTGGCGATGATGACGCCGACCGGGTGGTTGCGCCCCATCAGGGCCACGGCGATGCCGGTGAAGCCGAATCCCTCCACGAAGTTGAGCTTGATCTGGTGCAGCTCCCCCTGCAGCACGTTGAGGGCGAAGAAGCCCGCCAGCATGCCGGAGATCACCATGGCCAGGATCACCACCCCCGGGTAGGAGATGCCCGCATAGGCGGAGGCCGAGGCGCTGGCCCCGACGGCGCGCACCTGGTAACCCCAGCGGGTGTGCCAGATGAAGACCCATACCAGCAGCGCGCAGACGAGCGCCCAGAAGAAGCTGATGTTGAGCGGGCTGTTGGGCAGGGTCATGCCGGCAGCGGCCGCCAGCTCGCTCATCTTCGGCAGCCAGCTCGCTTCGGCGAACACCCGGCTCTCGGTGGCCATGGATCCCGGCGGCTTGAACACGTCCACCAGCAGGTAGGCCATCAGGGAGGCGGCGATGAAGTTGAACATGATGGTGGTGATGACGATGTGGCTGCCCCGTTTGGCTTGCAGCCAGGCGGGGATGAAGGCCCAGGCCGCACCGAACAGGCCGCCGGCTATGATGGCCAGCGGCAGCAGCAGGGCGAACGGCAGCACGTCACCGAGCAGCAGGCAGACCAGGCCCACTCCCAGGCCGCCGATATAGGCCTGCCCCTCGCCACCTATGTTGAACAGGCCGGCGTGGAAGGCCACCGCCACCGCCAGACCGGTGAAGATGAAACCGGTGGCGTAGTAGAGGGTGAAGCCTATCCCCTCGCCGGTGCCGAAGGCGCCGTACCACATGATCTCGGCGGCATCGAGGGGCTTGATGTCCAGGTAATAGAACAGGATGGCGGAGACCAGAAAGGCCAGCCCTATGTTCATGGCCGAGAGGACGCCGACCGAGACCCAGGCCGGTACGCGTTGTTGACTCATGGTTGGCTCTCCTTGCCTGCCCCGTGGGTGGGGGATGGGGTCGCCACCTCGCCCGGAACGATATTCGCCATCATCAGGCCGATCGTTGTGTTTGTTGTGTTTGTTGCGTTTGCTGCGCTGGTTGATCCCATGCTCATGATGTGGCTCCTTGCGATGGGCTTGCCGCCACCTCGCCCGGGATGATATTCGCCGTCATCAGGCCAGCGATTGTTGCGTTTGCTGCGCTGGTTGATCCCCTGTTCATGATGTGGCTCCTTGCGATGGGCTTGCCGCCACCTCGTCGGGAACGATATTCGCCATCATCAGACCTATGGTGCGTTCATCCGCACTGGCGCCATCCAGCTCGCCGACGATGCGGCCGTCGCTGATCACCAGGATCCGGTCCGACAGGCTCATGATCTCGTCCAGCTCCACCGACACCAGCAGCACCGCCTTGCCCTGATCCCGCATGGCGATGATCTGCTGGTGGATATATTCGATGGCGCCTATGTCGACGCCCCGGGTCGGCTGGCCGATGAGCAGCACGTCCGGGTCCTGCTCCACCTCGCGGGCGATCACCAGCTTCTGCTGGTTGCCGCCGGAGAAGTTCGCTGTCTTGTGGTCCGGGCTGGGCGGGCGCACGTCCCACTTCTCCATCTTGTCCTGGCAGTCCCGGCGGATGGCCCCCTTGTCCTGCAGCCAGCCCTTGTTGTACTGGGCACGGCGGTGATAACCCAGGATGAAGGCCTCCTGGGCGTCGAAGCGGTTGATGAGCCCCATCTTGTGCCTGTCTTCCGGCACATGGCCCAGGCCATAGTCGCGCACCTGCTCCGGGCTGGCCGGGTGCTGGCCATCGATGCGGTGCACGCTCCCCTTGCCGTGGAGGGTGAAGCCCCCTTCGCTGGGGGTGAGGATGCCGCCGAGCAGGCTGAGCAGCTCGGACTGGCCGTTGCCGGAGACCCCGGCCACCCCGACCACCTCCCCGGCCCGTACCGCGAAGCTGACGGACTTGAGTCGCGGCACGCCGTTTGGATCCCGGTAGCCGAGGCCATCCACCTGCAACCTGGGGGCCCCCGGCCGGGCCGGGCCCTTGTCGACCCTGAGCCGCACCTTGCGCCCCACCATCAGCTCGGCCAGTTGCTCCTTGTCGGTATCTTTGGTGGCCACGTGGGCCACCATCTCCCCCCGGCGCATGATGGAGACCCTATCCGTGATGGCCAGGATCTCCCGCAGCTTGTGGGTGATGAGCATGATGGTGGTGCCCTGATCCCGCAGTTTTTTCAGCACCTCGAACAGGTGATCCGCCTCCTGCGGGGTCAGCACCCCGGTCGGTTCGTCCAGGATCAGGATGCGGGCGCCGCGATAGAGCGCCTTGAGGATCTCGACCTGCTGCTGCAGCCCCACCGGCAGATCCTCGACCCTCTCGTGCAGGGGCACCTCGAGGCCATAGTCCCGTGCCAGCTCGCCGAGCAGTTTCTCGGCCGCCGCCAGGCTCTTGCCCAGGTGCCAGCCGTGCTCGGCGCCGAGGATGACGTTTTCCAACACCGTAAAATTGTTCACCAGCATGAAGTGCTGGTGCACCATGCCTATCCCTGCGGCGATCGCATCCTGGGAGCCATGGGGTTTGAAGGGGTGGCCGTCGATGAACATGTCACCGCGATCGGCGTGGTAGAAACCGTAGATGATGCTCATCAGGGTCGATTTGCCGGCGCCATTCTCGCCGACGATGCCGTGAATGCTGCCCTTTTGAACCTGGAGATCGATCTGCTTGTTGGCGTATACCTCGCCAAACCGCTTGTCGATACCGCGTAATTCGATGGCGTAGCGATCCGTCTGGTCCATGATGCAGTCCTTGCTAATCATGACGCGTCTCTCCCCCTGGTCGGGCAGGCCCGTTCAGAGGGAGTGAGACCGAAAACCGGCCCGCGAGCGGGCCGGTGTGTCTGGTAGCCAATGGGCTATCAGTAGTTGCAGGTGCCGTCGCTCATGTAGTCATGCACCTTGACCTTGCCGGCGATGATGTCGGCCTTGATGGCGTCCGCCTTGGCCTTCATCTCAGGGGTGATCAGCGCCTCGTTGTCCTTGTCCAGCGCCCAGTCCACCCCGCCTTCGGCCAGGCCCAGGGACTGGATGCCCGGCTGCCAGCTGCCCTTGGTGGCATCATCCCAGGTCTTGTAGGCGGCCAGGCCCACCGACTTGACCATGGAGGTGAGCATGGTGCCCGGCTGCAGGTGGTTCTGGTTGGAATCCACGCCGATGGCCAGCTTGCCCTCGTCCTTGGCGGCCTGATAGACGCCGATGCCGGTACCGCCGGCGGCGGCATAGACGACGTCGGCCCCCTTGGCGAACTGGGACTTGGCGAGCTCAGCCCCCTTGGCCGGGTCGGCGAAGGCCGCCGGGGTGGAGCCCGTCATGTTCTGGAACACCTCCATCTTGGGATTGACGTACTTGGCGCCCTGCTCATAGCCGCACTGGAACTTGCGGATCAGCGGGATATCCATGCCGCCCACGAAGCCGACCTTGCCGCTCTTGGATGCCATGGCCGCCAGGGCGCCTACCAGGAAGGAGCCCTCATGCTCCTTGAAGACGATGGATTGCACGTTCGGCTTGTCGACCACCATGTCGATGATGGTGAACTGCACCTCGGGGAACTCGGTGGCGACCTTCTCCACCGCGGAGCCCATGTTGAAGCCGACCGCGACTATGGGGCTGTTGCCCCGGCTGGCCAGACGGCGCAGCCCCTGCTCGCGCTGGGCCTCGTTCTGGGGCTCGAACTCCCTGACCTTGACCCCCTTGTCCTTGTTGTAGAGCTCGACGCCGTTGCGAAACACGGCCTCGTTGAATGACTTGTCGAACTTGCCAGCGGTGTCATAGATGACGGCGGGCTGGGAAGCGGCCTGGGCCGAGAGGGCGGCCAGGGTGAAGGCGGCCACACTGGCCAGTTTGAGTAGCTGAGTCACGATCTTGTCCTTGATTGTTATTGAGGGTCCGTAACCTGCTGGCGCAGGCAAGCGTGCACGCAGGCTAACTGTATGTGAGTGAGGTTGGGGGTCAAGGCGGGCATCACAGAAAAACGTTTGCGCTAACGATTTGATACATAAGCGAATGACTTTATAAGTTGTTGTTTATAGACGACTTTATGGTTTTTTGTGCTGCAACAAGGCGGCCTCAAATGACATTTTCATTACGAATCATGAGGTTGTGCGCAAGCGTTTTCCCAGACCGGGGCGAGAGTGAGTGTCTATTGACGCCAGCATGGCCCAGTGGCCGCCGCGCGACCCGCCAGGGGGAGCGGGCCGCCCTCGGGCGCGGGGCGGGGCCTCACCGTGAGGAGGCGGTGATGCACCGGGATTTGGTCTGCGGCGCCACAAGCCGTATAATCGCCGCCTGTATAAATAAACAGGAGTGGTGATGGACGTTTCAACCCTGCTCGACGGGCTCAATGACAAGCAAAGAGACGCGGTGGCGGCCCCCCGTTGCAACCTGCTGGTGCTGGCCGGTGCCGGTTCGGGCAAGACCCGGGTGCTGGTGCACCGTATCGCCTGGCTGATGCAGGTGGAGCGTTGCTCACCCTTCTCCATCATCGCCGTGACCTTTACCAACAAGGCGGCGGCCGAGATGCGTGGCCGGGTCGAGAAGGTGATCGGTGACGGCGTGCGCGGCATGTGGATAGGCACCTTCCACGGCATCGCCCACCGCCTGCTGCGGGCCCACCATCTGGATGCGGGGCTGCCGCAGGACTTCCAGATCCTCGACTCCGACGACCAGTACCGCCTCATTCGCCGGGTGCTCAAGGCGCTCAATCTGGACGAGAAGCACTGGGCCCCCCGCGCCGTGATGGGCTACATCAACGGCAAGAAGGACGAGGGGCTGCGCCCCGGCGACATCGATCTTTACGGCGACCCCGTCACCCGCACCTATCAGCAGATCTACAAGACCTATCAGGAGACCTGCGATCGCTCCGGGCTGGTGGACTTTGCCGAACTCCTGCTGCGCGCCCACGAGCTGTGGCTGAACAAGCCCCACATCCTCGAGCACTATCGGGATCGCTTCCAGAACATACTGGTGGACGAGTTCCAGGACACCAACGGCATCCAGTACGCCTGGCTGCGGATGCTGGCCGGCGACACAGGCCGGGTGATGATCGTCGGTGACGATGACCAGTCCATCTACGGCTGGCGCGGCGCCAAGATAGAGAACATCCAGCGCTTCCTGACCGACTATCAGGGCGCCGAGACCATCCGCCTCGAGCAGAACTACCGCTCCACCGCCAATATCCTCAAAGCCGCCAACAGCGTCATCGCCAACAACTCGGAGCGGCTCGGCAAGGAGCTGTGGACCGAGGGGGCAGAAGGCGACCCGATTTCCCTCTACGCCGCCTTCAACGAGGTGGACGAGGCCCGTTTCGTGGTGGGCCGCCTCAAGGACTGGAAGGAAAAAGGCGGCCTCTTGGCCGACTGCGCCATCCTCTACCGCTCCAACGCCCAGTCGCGGGTGCTGGAAGAGGCGCTGATGCAGGACGCCATGCCCTATCGCATCTACGGCGGCCTGCGCTTCTTCGAGCGCCAGGAGATCAAGGACGCCATGGCCTATTTGCGGCTTATCAACAACCGTGGCGACGACGCCAGCTTCGAGCGGGTGGTCAACACCCCGACCCGGGGCATCGGCGATCGCACCCTGGAGATCCTGCGAAACAACGCCCGGGATCAGGGCCAGAACCTCTGGCAATCGGCCAAGGCGCTGCTCAATGACAAGGTGCTGACCGGCCGCGCCGGCAACGCGGTGCGCGGCTTTGTCGATCTTATCGACGCGCTGGAGGAGCAGGTCTCCCTGCTGCCCCTGCACCAGCAGGCGGATATCGCCATCCAGCACTCCGGCCTCAAGGCCATGTATCTGGCGGAAAAAGGCGAGAAATCCCAGGCGCGGGTAGAGAACCTTGACGAACTGGTCACCGCCTGCCGTCAGTACCAGCGCCCGGACGAGCTGGAGGACATGAGCGATCTCTCCGCCTTCCTCGCCCACGCGGCGCTGGAATCCGGCGAGAATCAGGCGGACGAATATGCCGATGCGGTGCAGCTGATGACCCTGCACAGCGCCAAGGGGCTGGAATATCCCCTGGTGCTGCTGGTCGGTGTGGAAGAGGGCATGTTCCCCAGCCAGCAATCCACCGAGGAGTCGGGGCGGCTCGAGGAGGAGCGGCGCCTCTGTTACGTGGGCATGACCCGCGCCATGGAGAAGCTCTACATCTGTTATGCGGAGAGCCGCCGCATCTACGGCCGCGAGATGTTCCACAAGCCGAGCCGCTTTATCCGCGAGATGCCCGCCGAGTGTCTGGAAGAGATCCGGCTGCGCACCCAGGTCAGTCGCCCCACCCAGTACGGCCGCTTCAGCCAGAACGAGGTGCAGCAAAGCTTCGACGCCAACGGTATCAAGCTCGGCCAGCGGGTGCTCCATCCGAAATTCGGCGAAGGCATAGTGCTCAACTTCGAAGGGGTCGGCCAGCAGAGCCGGGTGCAGATCCAGTTCGACGACGTCGGCGCCAAGTGGCTGGTGACGGCGTATGCCCGTCTTGAGGCGCTGTAGGGCGCAGCGCACTCGCCCGTGATGTGAAAAGGAGCCGATGGCTCCTTTTTGTTTGGGCTTATGGGCTCGTTGACCGCTACGCGGCGCTCAAAACGGTGGGTGTCCTATTTCTCCTCGTGTCCTATTTCCCTGACGCTGATCTCGACCAGCCCTTCAACAGTGGCGGGGATCTGCAGCTGGATATCGGTGTCATTGCTGGCCATGGGGAATCCTCAGAAATGAAAAAAGCCGCCGAAGCGGGTACTGGACACCTATATTGGAAAAGTGAAATTTACTGACAAGGATATTTTTCAGGGGAAAATATGGATGTGTTCGAGTTATTGCTTATGGCAATAGGAGGGTTTGTCGCAATAGGAGCTCTTCTCGCCATCATTGCGACTGGATCATGGATTTTCCTCATTCCCATCGCATTACTGTTTCTAGTGAACTCATATCCCACGGTGTCCTTTTCCCTACTTTTCTTGTTCATATCCAGTGTTAAGTATCAGGCGATGAAAGAGAAAGGTGATTTGACGCCTCAGGTTTTTCTTATGGACGTACTA
This sequence comes from Aeromonas sobria, assembly GCF_050266975.1. GTDB lineage: Bacteria > Pseudomonadota > Gammaproteobacteria > Enterobacterales > Aeromonadaceae > Aeromonas > Aeromonas sobria_B. Next base: position 42,580 of record NZ_JBKISU010000019.1, on the reverse strand, counting down.
GCCACATCAGCCAGCTACAGTGCTTTAGCCGTAGCGATAGCAATCCTACTTGGTGAGTTATTTTCTGGTTTCGGTGCGACGGGAGGAGTAGAGGTCTGTACCAGGTCTTACTGCCCATAACCAAAAGATTCTGAAAATCTAGGAAAATCTAGGACACCCACCTTTTTGAGTGAGGCGCAGCCAAGCTGGCTGTCGATGTTGTGGCGGACTGAGAGCGAGAATGTTCCTGGATCTGGGTGGGCCAGGGCTGCGCTGGCGCTAAAACTCTTATTCAGACACAGTCATGCCCGGCATCGGATGACATGCCGGGGTTTGATTTGAAGAGGAGGAGGGATTCAAGGAGGCGGCTGGTGACATCGTTGCTGGCCACAGTGCTGCGCAAACTGTTGGCAATGCTCCCTGTCACCCACGGCTCTGATGCCTTGTCGCCGAAACAATGTCACTTGTCTCAACCATTGTGCAGCATCAAGGCCCAGCCGTTGCAGGATAGGCGCAAGGTGAGCCGGTACATGGCCTCGCTTGTCGGCTCGGATGACGCGACCTGTCCAGTCGACCAGCGCCAGGTAGTCAACGAAGGTATGGGGCAAGCCATCCGGTTTTCCCTGGCTGGCAAATGGCAGCAATAGCGGAGGCAAGGCGTCGCTTGTTGGTGTTTCATCTAGGCGCTGCTTGATGCTGGTGTAGTCGCTCTGTTCGGGCTTGTCGGCAATCGCGGCTCGTATTGGATTGAGGTCCACGTAGGCCATGCAGGCCAACAGGGCAGACTCGGTGAGCAAGGCCTGACTCTTGAAGCGTCCTTCCCAGAAATGCCCCTTGCAACCATCCTCCCGATTTGCCTGGCGGGCCAGGGTTTCATTGAGCAATCGAACAAGCCAGCTGATGGAATGCAGCCGTTCACGCCATTGGGTTATCAGCTGTTGCACGACTGCCAGTTCAGGCTCAATCAGAGATTCCCCTTGATACCAGCGCCGTACCAGCAGCGGCCATTGGAACAGTGCAGCCCAGCGCTCTGCCACCTCCCGTTCGCTCCAGCTGGCGGCAGTGTCTGGTTCGACTTTGAGCACCAGATGGTAATGGTTGCTCATCACCGCATAGGCGCAGACGCTGATGGCAAACAGCCGCGACAGCTGGCCCAGCTTGTCGACCACCCACTGACGACGATGCTCGTAGCTCTGGCCGGAGTGGGCATCTTCACCACACAAGAAAGCCCGCCGCACACAGCGACTGACCACATGGTAGTAAGGCGTATCCTGCAAACTGATTTGACGTGAATGGGCGATGGTCATGGCACCCTCCTGCGATTCCCCTTTCAGTCAAGAACAGAGCTAAAGCGCTGTCAAAAAGGTGGGTGTCCCAAGATGAAAAGTGCCGGCGAGATCAGGCCCCCTGCCAGCGCTTGAACAGCACGCTGGCATTCACACCGCCAAAGCCAAACCCATTGGAGATGGCGTGCTCGATCCGCATGTCACGAGCCGCGCCACGCACTATATCCACGCCCTCGGCGAGGGGGTCGGGTTGCAGGCACTCTCTGATCGCGAATGGCCAGGGTGGTGAAGATGGCCTCTATCCCCCCGGCGGTTCCCAGCAGATGGAGGAAATCTGGGACATCCATCTTTTTGTGCGTGTCGCAGCGAGGTTGGCTGTCGATATCAAAAAGGTGGGTGTCCCAAGATGAAAAGTGCCGGCGAGATCAGGCCCCCTGCCAGCGCTTGAACAGCACGCTGGCATTCACGCCGCCAAAGCCAAACCCATTGGAGATGGCGTGCTCGATCCGCATGTCACGAGCCGCGCCACGCACTATATCCAGGCCCTCGGCGAGGGGGTCGGGTTGCAGCAGGTTGCGGGTGGCGGGCACTCGCTGATCGCGAATGGCAAGCGCAGTGAAGATGGCCTCTATCCCCCCGGCGGCCCCCAGCAGGTGGCCGGTGGCGGACTTGGTGGAGGTCACCGCAATCTGGTTGTCATCGCCAAAGACGCGTTTGATGGCGGCCAGCTCCCCCCTGTCACCCACTGGAGTCGAGGTGGCATGGGCATTGAGGTGCTGGACATCCGCCCCCTGAATGCCGGCCTGAGCCAGGGCAGCCATCATGGCGCGGCGAGCGCCGTCTCCATCCTCCGGGCCGGCGGTGAGGTGATAGGCATCGGCACTGGTGCCATAGCCCACCAGCTCCACTATGGGGGTGGCGCCCCGGGCCAGGGCGTGTTCCAGTGATTCAATCACCAGGATCCCGGCCCCTTCGCCCATCACAAACCCGTCGCGGTTGACATCGAACGGGCGGGAGGCCGCTTCGGGATCATCGGCATAGGCGGATGACAGGGCGCGGGCGGCGGCAAACCCGCCCAGGCTGACGCGGTCTATGGTGGCCTCGGCCCCGCCACAGATGGCGATGTCGGCCTCACCGCAACGAATGAGGCGGGCGGCGTCGCCAATGGCCTGCACCCCGGCGGCGCAGGCCGTGACCGGTGCCCCGAGCGGCCCTTTGAAGCCGAAGTTGATGGAGACATGGCCCGCTGCCATGTTGACCAGAAACGAGGGAATGGTGAAAGGAGATAGCCGGCGGGGTCCCCGTTCATCCGTAGTACGCACCGCATCGACGATGGCGGGGAAGCCGCCGATGCCCGAGGCGATGATGGTGGCGGTGCGCTCCTGCTCCGCCGCCGTCTCGGGGGCCCAGTTGGCTTGCAACAGGGCTTCCTTGGCCGCGGCAATGGCAAACAGGATGAAGCGGTCCATCTTCTTCTGCTCCTTGGTCGACACCACGGCATCGGGGTCAAACCCGGCCACGGGATCCTCGGCCAAGGTAGGAACCATGGCGCCCACCTTGGCGGCCAGCCCTTCGGTGAAGGCCTCCGGCAGGCGGCGCAAGCCGGACTGGCCCGCCAGCAGCCGCTGCCACACGGTTTCCACCCCAGATCCAAGCGGGGTCACCGCTCCCATTCCTGTCACCACGATGCGAGTTGAGCTCATGATTCTGATTCCTGTTTCGAAGGGTTATCGCCGCTCATCACGCCATTGGTATGGCGCAGACGCTGCTTCATGCCGTCGCTGGCGGCCGGTCCCGGCACCAGGGTGTGGCGCGAGGGTGAAATCTCCTGACCGGTGCGCCTGTCCACCAGCATGGGCTCGACCAGCTCGCCCGTCTGGGTATCCCTCAGCTGGATGCTGGCCCCCTCGGGCGCCAGGTGGTTGTTGCCCCAGGTGAGCAGCGCAATCAGCACGGCGCTGAGATCCTGGCCGCGGGGGGTAAGTGCATATTGATAACGAGGGGGGCGCTCGGAGTAGAGCCGCTTCTCCATCAGGCCCCCCTCGACCAGGGCGGTCAGGCGCCGGGTCAGTATGTTGGGGGAGATGCCAAGGCTCTTTTGAAATTCATCGAAGCGAGACAGGCCATGCATGGCATCGCGGATAATCAGCAGACTCCACCACTCGCCGACGTGATCCAGGCTGCGGGCGATGGGGCACTGCTGTTCACTCAGACTCTTCTTGCGCATATGGGCTATCAGGTTACTTGCATAATGGAAGTAACCATACGGCCCTTACTTCCATTATGCAAGTAACTCGTGCCGTCCGGTGGTGGGCGATGCTATGCGACACCTTGGAGAGGGGATATCTGGGACACCCACCTTGTCGGACATGCCATCGCCAGGCGGCTGCCGAGGGGGGCAGGGTGCGCCGTGGGGTCTGGCTCCCGGCAATGGGGCGAGGAAATCTGGGACACCCATCTTTTTGGACAAGGCATTACCGTCAGATGATGGGGATATGGCGCGAGCACATCTCGGAGAAACAGGGGGAGCCAGAAACCCGGCCGCCATGCCGAGGGTGCGACGGCCGGGTGAATTGTAAAGAGTAGGGTGACAGTTGGAACTGGGTATCAGCCTAGTCTAATCAACTCGATGGGCGCATAACGCTCTTGCGTGTTGGCCAGCAGCACGCACTTCTCATGCTCCGCCTCATAGGGAGTCATGTTGTCGGTGCGAGCCTCCTTCAGGGTGTCGACGGCGCCGGTGGCGGCAATCATGACGCGCTGGCCAAGGGTCAGCACATTGCGGTTTCTATCATAGATCTTCATGGCATTCTCCTTTTCTGATGTGTGTCCCGGCCCTGTGCCGAGGACAGCGGACCCAGACTACGCCTCCAAAAAAGTGGGATGCGTGTCACAGATCAAAAAAAGGGCAATCTGGAGGGGCAATCTGGGACACCCATCTTTTTGTGCGTGTCACAGCGAGGTTGGCTGTCGATATCAAAAAGGTGGGTGTCCCAAAATGAAAAGGTAGGGGAGAGGGGGGGGGGGGTGGGAGCAGAGAAAAGCAGAGAAAAGGCGGGACGCCCACCAGAACGACATCTGGCGCGCCGCCCTGCCGGGCGACAAGTCGGGCCCTGGCGGCCTAGCGGCCAGAGAGGTGACCGAGAGGGGAAGCGGCCCGGCCGGGATCTTTAAGGGTTTGATCTGGCTTGCTGTTTTTGTGAGCGATAGCTCATATAATCGCCGCCATGAAAATGATTCGGATGGATTCGATGGTCACGGCGATGGCGGCCCTGCTCGCGCTGCTCTGCTCTGCTCCGCTCTGGCATGGGCGGCCCCCACCCCCTTTGTGGCGCGCCCGGCCGCGTCGGCGAGCCAGAGCAGCATGGAGCCGCTGCTCTCCTGGTTTCGCGGCGAGTTCAGCAATGCCGAGCAGGCCGGCTATGACCCGCGCTTCGCCAATGCCACCCTGAGGCTGACAGAGATCTGGCCCGGCGGGGCCGGGGTGCGCTGGGTCTATGCCGAGCAGAGCCTGGCCGGGCGCCCCGAGCGACCCTTTCGCCAGCGCATCTACCGTTTCAGCGCGGGCCCAGGAGGGCGGGTTCTGATGAGCGAGCTGACCATGCCCAGGGCCAGCGACTTTGCCGGTGCCTGGCGGGATCCCGACCTGCTCGCAGGCCTCACCCCTTCCCAGCTCTCCCTGCGCGGCGGCTGCGACATCTGGCTGCATCGCCAACCTTCCGGCGACTATCGGGGCCGCAGCGACATAGGCCTTTGCCCGACCGAGTTTGGCGGCGCCGCCACCCTGGTGCAGTACATCTGGATAGGCAAGGACAGGATCCGGCTGCTGGACAGGGCCTACGACGAGGCGGGCCAGCCACGCTGGGGCAGCCCGGGGGAGGGCTATCTCTACCTGCGGCTGCCCGCCACCGGCTGAGTCGGCTCGGGCAGGGCCCGGGTCCGGGCGGCGCCCGCCAGGGCGCGATAGAGCAGCAGGTAGCCCAGGGCGCACACCAGGCTCGCCATCAGGAAGATCTCCTGCACCGCCACCCTGTCTCCCAGCAGGGCGATGATGAGGCCGGCCAGGGGCAGGCTGAGCTGATTGAGCAGCACCATCAGGCTGATCACCCTGCCCCGCTGTTGTTCCGCTATCCAGTGCAGCCGCTCGGTGCGAATGAAGACATTGAACAGGCCGCACAGGCCGTAGCTGAGGCCGCATCCCAGCAGATACCAGCCGAAGCTCGGGGCCATGGCCATGATGAGGCCCCCGGCCAGGATCAGCAGGAAGGCGAGCTGCCCAATCCAGTAGACGGCGACCCGGCGCAGCAGCCAGGGCATCAGCAGGAAGGCGCCGATGGAGATGCATCCCATGGTGAGCTGGACGCTGGCCAGGGTCTGATCGCTCTGGCCAAACAGCCCCAGCGTCATGGGGGCGGCGGTGGCGAGCGCCAGGCCGACGATCAGGTTGACCAGCATGGCGAGCCCCACCAGGCGCAGCAGTATGGGCTGGGCCAGCAGGGCGCCGAGCCCGACTCGCAGCTCGGGCAGCAGGGCCCGGCGTTGGCTCTGGCTGTGGGCGGCGGGGGCGGCACCCCGGGTCAGCCCCAGCACGCCGGTGGCGCTCAGGGTGAAGCCCAGGGCGCATCCCCACAGCAGCTGGGTGGCCGGCAGCCAGATGAGCAGGGCTGCGGCCAAGGCGGGGCCGAGCACGCTGGCCCCGTTGTTGGTGACCTGCAACCAGCTCTGGGCCTTGGCCATGTCGGCGGGGGGCACCAGCTGGGGCAGGGTGGTCTCGAGGGCGATGAAGGCCTGGGCATAGCAGAAGGCGCACAGCGCCATCATCACCATGATGGGGGCCATGCCGCTGCCGGGCCACAGGGTCATGATGAGGGCGGTGACGACGCAGGCCCCCGCCCTCAGGCCATCGGCCAGTATGTAGACGCGCCGTCCACCGACCCGATCGGCAAACACCCCCGCCAGGGGCAGGGAGATGAGGCGGGGCAGCCATTCGATGAAGAAGGCCAGCCCGGAGAGGGCGACGCTCCCCGTGCTGCGATAGACCAGCAGGGGCACGGCAAACTGGAGGATCTGATCGCCGAGCCCGGACAGCATGCGGGAGCCCAGAAAGACGGAGAAGCGCATTCCCTGCATGGCCTGCCTCCTCAACAGTGGACGACCGGCTGGTCGCAGGCGATCTGGGTGTCGGCCTCGATGGCGTCGGCCAGGGTGTCGAGCCAGGCCAGCAGGGTCGGGTAGTCGGCATGGTGCAACACTATCTGGCCCATGAAGCCGCCATTGTCGGTCACCCTGGCGCTGACCCGCTTCCCCACGGCCTTGCTGTAGCTCCCCTGATGCAGGGTGATGCCCAGGGCCTGGGCGAGGCGCGGGATATCGGCCTGGCGGCTCAGGGTGCCGCTCTGGCGCGGGCGCAACATGCGGATCCCGCTATAGCCCAGCTGGCGGGGCAGGGCGCTGTGGGTCTGCCCCGTGCGGGCCCAGTGCAGCCAGCGCTGCCAGGGGTCGAACGCCTCGAAGCTGAGGGCGGCGAGATCCCAGATGTGCATCCCCGCCGGCCGCATGTTGCTCTCCACCGCGCTGGCTCCCTGCTCGCGCAGGAAGAGCTCGTTGTGATAGGCCCCCCACTCCTCGGCCAGCAGCCGACGCATGAAGCCCCCGGCCTGATTGAGCCAGCGGGTCTGCTCCGGGGTGAGCCGGGCCGGCACTATCTGCTGGTACTCGGCGCGGTACTCCCCCTGGGTGGTGTGCTTCTCGGTCAGCCAGCGGCAACCGGCCACATAGTCCCAGCTAAATTCCCGCGCCCCCTCGATGAGGGGCTCCATCATGATGCCGCTGGCGTGATAGGGGGCGAGCTCGGCCCAGACGGCGGCGCAGTCGGTGTGCTGATGAACCGCCATGCAGCCCCGGCTGTTGCCCTCGGCCACCGGCTTGATGAAGCCGCTGCCGCCCAATGCCTCCCGGGTGGCGATCAGGGATTCGAGGCTGTCGATGGCCCGGGCCGTCAGGGGCAGATAGTGATCCGGGGCGGGCTCCTCGGCCTCCATGGCGCGAAAGCGCCCCTTGTCCAGACCCGCCAGGGCCGCCTCTGGCCGGGCGCCGGGCAGCCGGTAGTGCTGGGCCAGCAGGGCACCGAGCGGTACCCCTCGATCGGAGAAGGGGAGTATGCCGACCGGCGTCATGGCCGCCTCGGCCAGGGCCTCGCACACCCGCGCCAGGGCGGGGCTCTGGCCGAGCTCCGCCTGGATCACCAGATCGGCGGCCTGCCAGTCTTGCAGGCTGGCCCGCTCCACCACCAGCACCAGCTGGCAGTCGAACCGGTTGTGGGCCTGCTGGCGGAGCTTGGCGACATCATAGATGCGCACATTGTTGTAACCGACGATGACGAAACAGGGGGTCATGCTGATGCCTCCATCCGCGCGAGCGGGGTCGAAATGTATTCCACTCGGGTCTGCTCCAGCAGGGCGCCGAGGGCCAGGGGCAGGGCCTCGGCCCGGCCCTGCACTATGCCGGACAAGGGGGTGGCGCCGGTGGCGTAGCTGATGCTGCCGGGGCGTGCCGCCACAGGTGTCGCCTGATGCCAGCTGTGCAGCAGGGCGCCCCAGCGGCCGTGGTCAAAGTGGATGCGCTGGGTCTCGCCCCTGTGGTGGGCCGGGTAGACGAACCAGCCGTAGTGGGTGTCGGTCAGGGGGGCCGCCTGCTGGGTGATCTCCCCGTGGAGCTGGTATTGCAGGTCGATGTGATAGAGGTTGAGCCCCGTCCTCAGGGCGAAGGTATCGGCGACCCCGGCCCCGCCGACCCGGCAGGCGGTCTCGAGGAAATGGACCCGGCCCGCCTCATCCTGGATCAGCTCGAAGTGGAAGCAGCCCTGCGCCTGGCCCAGGGCGGCCAGGGTCTGGCGCAGCAGCACTTCCATCTGCGGCTGGGGGGCTATCTGGACCGAGCCCAGGGGGGCGCCCCCGGCGTAGTCGAGGCAGTTGCCCACATAGCGGCTGGTGATGGATTGCACGACCTCGCCATCGCGCAGGAAGCCGTCCAGATGACAGATGCTGCCAGGGATGAAAGCCTCGACGAAGTAGTCGTCCGGGCGGGTCAGCTGGCCGATGGCGTCGAGCAGCCTGCGCCTGTCTCCCATCACTATCCCTGTGCTGGAGGCTTCCAGCCTGGGTTTGAGCACGAAGCAGCCGGGACTGTCCGGCAGGCGGGCAAAGGCCGCCAGAGACCAGAAGTCGGGTTGGGGGATACCGGCGTCGCGACAGCGCAGGCGCATGGCCCACTTGTCGCGCAGGGGCAGTATGGCCGCCGGGCTATCCCCGGGGATGGCGAAACGCTCGCGCAGTTGGGCGGCCGCCAGCAGCTCGTACTCGGAGCGGGCGATCAGCCGATCGGCCCGTTGCAGCAGGGACGCGCACTGGCGGGCCAGCGCCTCGGCCTCGAAGCTGGCGACCTCATGATGGTGACTCCCGGGGGGAAGGTCTGCCGCGCCGCCGGGCAGGCAGAGGTAATCGACCCGGTGCACGCCCTGGTCTATCACCTGGTCGTAGCGGATCTTGCCATAGGGCAGCCGGTGCAGGATGACGATGTTCATGGGTGATACTCCACCTGGAAGTGGTGCGCCGTGCGGGCGGCGAAGTCGGAGAATCGGGCAACTCTAATCTCGCCCCCTATGGGGGGGCAGGGAAGGACGGTATTCATTTGGCATTACTTTGCCGGTAAAGTGGCCGGTAAAGTTGCGCAAGGAGGCAGCCATGATGATCCCAGCGTTGGCATTCAGGCCAGGGGAGCCCAAGGTGGTTCAAATCACGGACCACCTCGGCCAGTTGATCCGGGAGGGCGTGCTGCCCATGGGGACGCGGCTCCCCTCCATCCATGCCCTGACGCGCCAGTTCGGGGTGAGCAAGTTCACCGTGGTGGATGCCCTGGACCGGCTCAAGGGCCAGCAGCTGGTCCATGCCAGCCAGGGGCGGGGCTATTTCGTCTCCCGCCGTGGCCCGGTGCCGGATGGCGACAGCCTGGGGCAACTGCTGCCCCAGGATTTTCTGAGCGTCTCCCGGCGCGCCCTGATCGGCGAGCAGGGGGCGAGCCGTCCCGGCTGCGGCTTCTTGCCCGCCGATTGGCTCGATGGTGACAACCTGCGCCAGGCCCTGCGCCAGGTGAGTCGGCAGCCCAACCTCAGACTGGCCGAGTATGGCGATGCCGCCGGCTATCGCCCCCTGCGCGAGACCCTGAGGGATCGGCTGGCGGTGCTCGGCATGGCGCTGACCCCGGGCCAGCTGGTGACCACGGCCAATACCATGCAGGCGCTGGATCTGCTGCTGCGCCTGCTGTTGCGCCCCGGGGATACCGTGCTGGTGGATGACCCCTGTTACTTCAACTTCCACGGCGTCCTGAGTCTGCATGGCGCCCGGGTGCTCTCCCTGCCCCGCACCCCGAATGGCCCCGATCTGCCCCTGCTGGAGCGTTGGCTCAGGGAGGAGAAGCCGCGGCTCTATCTCACCTCAGGCCTGCTGCACAATCCCACCGGCCAGTCGCTCTCGCCCGCCCAGGCGTTCAGCCTGCTGGCATTGCTGTCCCGCTGGGATTGCCATCTGATCGAGGATGACCTCTATGGGGATCTGCTCGGGGAGGGGGTGCCCCGGCTGGCCAGCCTGGGGGGCTGGGATCGGGTGACCTATGTGTCGGGATTTTCCAAGCTGCTCAGCGCCAACCTCAGGCTGGGCTTCGTCGCGGCCAGCCCGGCCCTGGCCGCCAGCCTCGCCGGCCTGAAACAGGTGTGCGGCGGAGTGACCATGGAGATAGGGGAGCGGATGCTGACCGGGCTGCTGCGAGATGGCCACTACGACCGGCAGCTGCGGCGGATCCGCCAGCGGCTGTGCGATGCGGGGGGGCGCGTCGACGACTGGCTGGCGGGGCTGGGCTGTGGGCTGGAGTTCGATGGCCAGGGGGGCCTGTTTCGCTGGGTGCGGCTGCCGGACGGGGTCAACAGCGAGACCCTGGCCCAGTCGGCCCTGGCCGAAGGCATCGCCCTGGCGCCGGGCTCCCTCTTCACCCGGAGCGAGGAGGGGCAACGCCATATGCGGCTCAACCTGGCTCACACGGATCACCACGAGCTGATGGCGCGGCTGGGTCGGCTGCTGCAAGAGGCGGGGCGAGGGCCTGGCCCCTGAGGGGGGCCGCGCTTAAATGAGCTGCTCGGCCATGCCGCCCGGGAGGGAGAGACTGCGACCGGGCACCCAAACAGCAGGCCGGGGCCTGGCCCCTGAGGGAGGGCCGCGCTAAATGAGCTGCTCGGCCATGCCGCCCAGGATGGAGAGACTGACGGCGCCAAACAGCAGGCCGGTCACCAGATTGAGGGGGCGCTGCACCCGGCCGAGCAGGCGCTGGGCTCGCGGGGTGGAGAGGCACCAGGCGAGCAGGCCGAACCAGGCGAGGGAGAGCAGGAACAGCTCCAGGATCAGCAGACCCCGGGTCAGGCCGCCCACCTGGGGGGTGACCATGGCCGCCAGCAGGCCGACGAAGAACAGCAACGCCTTGGGGTTGAGCAGATTGGTGGCGAGTCCGCGCCGAATGCCGAGGGCCAGTCCGCCCCGTTCGCCCCCCGCCTGCAGACGGTCGGCCTCGCCACCCTGCCAGGCGGCCCTGAGGGCACCCCAGCCGAGCCAGCCCAGATAGAGGGCGCCGACCAGCCGCACCAGGGTGAACAACCAGGGGTGGCTGGCGATCAGCAGGCTGATGCCGGTCAGGCTGAAAGTGGCGTGCAACAGGATGGCGAGGGCGATGCCGATGGCGGCCCCCAGGGCGGTGGGCCTGTGCAGGCTGGTGCGCAGGATCAAGGCAAAATCGGGCCCAGGGCTGGCCAGGGCGATGAGGTGGAGGAGTCCCAGGGTGATGAACAGGCTCTGCATGGGGGCGCTTTCCTTTATGGTGCCGGCGATGAGGAGAAGAGCTTGCCAGCTCAGGGATGGCCGCGGCTTGTAAAAGATTGCATCTGCTGGCGGTAGTGCGCCGGCGTGATGCCGAAGGCCTGGCGAAAGCCGTGGTGGAAATGGCTCTGATCGAAGAAACCCACCGCCAGCGCCACCTCGCTCACCGCCATGCCCCGGGCGAGCAGGGCCTTGCTGCGCTCGAGCCGCAGCCGCTTGAGCCAGGCATAGGGGGTCATGCCGCTCTTCTTCTTGAACTGACGCAGGAAGGCGAAGCGATCCAGCCCGAACAGGGCGGCGAGATCCTCCAGGTTGTGGGGTTGATCCAGTCTGTCCAGCAGGTGCTCACGCAGGAATTTGAGCTGGGGATCCGACAGCCTGTGTTCGCCGGGCGTCAGGTGCAGCAGATCCCCGAGCAGGGTCAGCAGGGTGCTCTGGGCCAGCAGGCCGTCGGCCAGGGGATCTTCCAGGTACATGTGCAGGCGGGCGAAACCGGCGTAGAGATCCGGGCGCCGCTGCAGGGCTCGGTCGAAGAAGTGTTCGCCACCGGGCAGCCAGTTTGCCAGGGTGGCGGGATCGATGGAGAAGACCCGCACCTCGTACCCTTCCGGCAGCAGGCTCAGGCCGTCGTGCATCTCGTCGGGATTGACGGTGGAGAGCTCGCCGCGCACCAGGGCGTGGCTGTTGCCCTTGTGGATGAACTTCTGGCCGCCGCGCTGCACCAGGCCGACGTGATAGTCCAGATGGACGTGACGGCCATAGCTGAACTCCCTGTGATGGGAGTGGGACAGCTCCAGCCCCGGCAGGTGGGGGGAGTGCCAGTAGTGAATGGGGGCTATGGGTTTCATCCCCTATCAATACCCCAGATGAAGGCGGGACGCTTGTAGATTATTGCAATCCCGGGGCGAGGCCAGACAGCACACACCCGGCCAATGCCGGGTGTGTCTGCCGGTTTATCGGGCCGCCGGCTGGGGCGGGCGCCGGCTGCTGCGCAGGCCGTCCAGGCTGAACAGCACCAGGGCGCTCCAGATGCAGGCGAAGGTGATGAGCTTGTCGGTGCGCAGCGCCTCCCCATACAGGGTGACCGCCAGGATGAACATCAGGCTGGGCCCTATGTACTGGAAGAACCCCAGGGTGGAGAACTTGAGCCGGGTTGCGGCGGCGGTGAAGCAGAGCAGGGGGGCCGTGGTGACGGCGCCGGCGGCAATCAGCATCAGGTTGAGGTAGAGGCTGTTGTCCGCCATATGGCTGGTGGGGCTGTCGGCTATGCCCCACAGATAGATGGCCGCCGGGGGCAGCAGGATCAGGGTCTCCAGCAGCAACCCGGTGAGGGCATCCAGGGCCAGCTTCTTGCGGATGAGGCCATAGAAGGCGAAGGAGCTGGCCAGCACCAGGGCGATCCAGGGCAGGGAGCCGAACGCTATCAGTTGCACCGCCACGCCGATGAAGGCGAGGCCCACGGCCCACCACTGCAGGCGGCGCAGCTTCTCCCCGAGAAACACCATGCCGAGCAGCACGTTGAACAGGGGATTGATGTAGTAGCCCAGGCTCGCATCCAGCATGTGGCCATTGTTGATGGCCCAGATGAACAGCAGCCAGTTGCCGCCCACCACGGTAGAGGTCAGGGCCAGAGTCATCAAGACCCTGGGTTTGCGCAGCACGGCGCGCACCTTGGACCACTGGCGACCCAGCAGCACCAGGATCACCAGCAGGGCACAGGACCAGATGATGCGGTGGGTGAGGATCTCGGCGGCGGGCACCTCGGCGATCAGCTTGAAGTAGACGGGGGCTATGCCCCAGAGGGTATAGGCGCACAGGGCATAGAGGATGCCCTGGCGCTGGATCTGTTGTGGCATTGGATGACCTTCGCTGGACGGCGGATGTGACTGACATCGCCAAACCCGCAGTTTAGCCATCCCGGGGGCGGGAAAGAAGCGATTAAATAGTGATTAACAGGCAACTTATGGCCGGGGATCCGGCACTTCGCCTCACCCCCGGCGGATCTTGCCGATATCCAGCAACACCCACAGCATAAGCACTATGGCCGAAATCCAGGGGCCCCAGGTGACATAGGCTTCCCCCTGACCCAGCAGGAAAAACAGCAGTGGCAGCCCTATCACCAGCAGCAGCACGCTTCCCACGAGAAAAAGCATTTTTATCTTGATATTGAAGGGTTTGTGTAGCTGATGATTATATCAATCGACTCGGGTGAGGGAAGGGGAAAAACGAGAAAGGGGGGCAAGCCCCCCTTCCATGTCCATTCCGGTGCCAGGTTCAGGACTCGAGCTGTATCCAGGTGCTCTTGAGCTCTGTGTATTTCTCCAGGGCGTGCAGGGACTTGTCGCGGCCGTTGCCCGACTGCTTGAAGCCGCCAAAGGGCATGGTCATGTCGCCGCCGTCCCAGTTGTTGACGAACACGGTACCGGCGCGCAGGGCGCGGGAGCCCTTGATCGCCTTGTTGAGATCCGCGGTCCAGATGGCGGCGGCCAGGCCGTAGTCGGTGTCGTTGCCAAGGGCAATGGCCTCCTCGAGGGTATCGAAGCCGGTGATGGCGAGCACGGGGCCGAAGATCTCCTCGCGGAAGAGGCGCATCTGGGGGGTCACCTCATCGAAGATGGTGGGGGCTATGTAGAAGCCGCCGCTCTCCTCCCGGGTGCGCTCGCCGCCGAGCAGCAGCCTGGCCCCCTCCTGCTTGCCTATCTCGATATGGCGCAGTACCTGCTCCATCTGGATGCCATCCACCATGGCGCCGATGCGGGTGGCGGGATCCTGGGGATCCGCCGCGACCCACTCCCTGGCATGGACCAGCAGCCGCTCGATGAAGTCGCTCTTGATGCTGTTTTGCACCAGCAGCCGGGAGGCGGCGGTGCACACCTCGCCCTGGTTGTAGAAGATGGCGGCGGCGGCGCTCTTGGCGGCAGCGTCCAGATCCGGCGCATCCGCCAGTATGATGTTGGGGCTCTTGCCGCCGCACTCCATAAAGGCGCGCTTGAGGTTGGATTTACCGGAGCACTGCACCAGATGCTTGCCGACCCGGGTGGAGCCGGTGAAGGTGATGCAGTCCACATCCATGTGCATGGCGAGCGCCTCGCCCACGGTATGGCCAAAGCCCGGCAGCACGTTGAAGACGCCGTCCGGGATGCCCGCCTCTTTCGCGATGCCGGCGATGCGCAGGGCGGTGAGGGGGGATTTTTCCGACGGCTTGAGGATGACGGAGTTGCCGGTGGCGAGCGCCGGGCCCAGCTTCCAGCACGCCATCACCAGGGGGAAGTTCCAGGGGACGATGGCGGCCACCACCCCGAGCGGCTCCCGGGTCACCAGGGCCAGGGCGCCCTCCTCGACCGGGGCCACCTCGTCATAGAGCTTGTCGATGGCCTCGCCGTTCCAGGCGATGCAGTTGGCGGCGGCGGGGGCATCGTAACCCATGGCATCCGAGATGGGCTTGCCCATGTCCAGGGATTCCAGCAGCGCCAGCTCGACCCGGTGGAGCCGCATCAGCTCGGCGAAGCGCTGCAACACCAGCTTGCGCTCCTTGGGGGATTGTCCCGCCCAGCGCCTGTCGTTGAAGGCGGCGCGGGCGGCCTTGACCGCCAGCTCGGCATCGGCGGCATCGCAGGCGGCGACGTTGGCCAGCAGCTGGCCATTGGCCGGATTGATGCACTCGAAGGTGGCACCATTGACCGCATCCCGGTAGCTGCCGTCGATGAACGCCTGGGTGGGGAGGGTCAGCTGGGCCTGTCGGTATTGCCACTGGGCCAGGTTCATATCACTCATGTTCGCTCCTTGAACGTGCAAAGGTCATCCGCGTATCAATATGCTAAACATTTCGCCGCCTGTAAATCCGGCTTGTAACAACTTCTTAAACAGCGGGTGGCCAGGATAGCCGCCGACCCGGATCAGAAGGTGGCCGGTGTGTTGGCGGAGATCAGCACGCACTCCTGCTCGTCGACGTTGCGAAAACGGTGCGGGGTTCGGCTGTCGAAGTAGTAGCCATCGCCAGCCCCGAGCAGGTGGATCTGCTCGCCTATGGTCACCTCGACCCGGCCCTGGATGACGATGCCGCACTCTTCGCCGTCGTGGCTGAGCATGTCATCGCCGGTGTCGGCGCCGGGGGGCAGTCTCTCCTGCAACATGCCGATGGCGCGATTGGCCCGGCTGTGGCCCACCAGGCGGTAGCTGATGGGGTGGCTGCCGAGATCCGGCATGTCGGCGGCGCGAAAGACCACCTCGGAGTCGAGGGCCGTCTCGTCGGTGAAGAAGCTGGCCAGGGACATGGGAATGCCTTCCAGCACCTTGCGCAGGGAGGCGACCGAGGGACTGACCTGATTTTTTTCTATCTGGGAGATAAAGCCGTTGGTCACCCCCGAGCGCTTGGCGAGTTCGCGCTGGGACAGGGCCGCCTTGGTGCGGACCGCCTTGAGGCGTTGACCTATATCCATCCTTCTGTTCTCCTCGAGTGTTTACTATTATTGAATTTGTGTTAAATATCTTATACCACCCTGGTCGGGGTGACACCATCACTGGGCAGCATAGCGCCCTTTTTTATGGATACAGGTGTTTAATTTAATAGTCGATCACCCTGAGTAGCTAAACACCTTAAGGATGAGGTGACCATGAAAGTTGTCAGTGACATCAATACGCCGGCGGACATGTCCGCCTTCTGGATGCCCTTCACCGCCAACCAGCAGTTCAAGGCGGCGCCACGGATCCTCAAGTCTGCCGAGGGCATGTATTATCGCGCAGAGGATGGTCGCAAGATACTGGATGGCACCGCCGGCCTCTGGTGTTGCAACGCGGGCCATGGTCGCCGCGAGATCGCCGAGGCGGTTTCCCAGCAGATCGCCCACCTCGACTTCGCCCCCACGTTCCAGATGGGGCATCCCCTGCCGTTCGAGCTGGCCAACCAGCTGGTGGAGATAGCCCCCAAGGGCTTCGGCCACGTCTTCTATACCAACTCGGGTTCGGAATCGGTGGACACGGCGCTCAAGATCGCCCTGGCCTGGCAGCGGGCCCGCGGTCAGGGCACCCGCACCCGGCTCATCGGCCGTGAGCGCGGCTACCACGGGGTGGGCTTCGGCGGCATCTCGGTGGGGGGCATTCCCGGCAACCGCAAGTGGTTCGGCTCCCTGCTCGGCGGGGTGGATCATCTGCCCCACACCCTCAATATCGCCAAGAATGCCTTCACCAGGGGCTTGCCCGAGGAGGATCTCACCCTAGCCGACGAGCTGGAGAAGATCGTCTTCCTCCATGACGCCAGCAACATAGCCGCCGTCATCGTCGAGCCCATCGCCGGCAGTACCGGCGTCATCATGCCCCCCAAGGGTTACCTCAAGCGGCTGCGGGAGATCTGCACCAGGCACGGCATCCTGCTGATTTTTGACGAGGTGATCACCGGCTTCGGCCGCCTCGGCTCCCCCTTTGCGGCCCAGGAGTTCGATGTCATCCCCGACATGATCACCTGCGCCAAGGGGCTCACCAACGGCGCCATCCCCATGGGGGCCGTGCTGGTACAGAACCATATCCATGACGACATGATGGCGGCGGGCAAGGGGGCCATCGAGCTGTTCCACGGCTACACCTACTCGGGTCACCCGGTGGCGGCGGCCGCGGGTCTGGCCACCCTCGAGATCTACCGCAATGAAAACCTGCTGACCCGGGCGGCCGAGCTGGCGGGCTACTGGGAGGAGGCGGCCCATTCCCTCAGGGGCTGCAAGCATGTGAAGGATGTGCGCAACTACGGCCTGGTGGCGGGCATAGAGCTGGAATCCATACCCGATGCGCCGGGCAAGCGGGCCTACGAGGTGTTCGTGCGCTGCTTCGAGAAGGGGGCGCTTATCCGGGTGACCGGCGACATCATCGCCCTGTCGCCCCCCCTCATCATCGAACGCAGCGAGATCGACGACCTCTTCACCCTGCTGCAGGACGCCCTGCAGGCCCAGGACTGACCCTTGTCACCCGGGATGACCCCGCCCTGGGCGCCATCCCCCCGCCCCTTCTCGGCGCGGCAGAGGGAGGAGCAATGACCCATCACGGAGGATTTATGAGTTACAGAATTGACAACTTCATCGACGGCGAGACGAGGGAGAGCCGCAGCGAGCGTTTCGGGGCCATCTTCGATCCGGCCACCGGCCAGCAGCAGGGCACGGTGGCCCTCTCCACCGCCGCCGAGTGTGCCGAGGCGATTGCCAGCGCCGAGGGCGCCTTCGCCGCCTGGTCCCAGACCCCGCCCCTGGTGCGGGCCCGGGTGCTGTTTCGCTTCAAGGAGCTGATGGAGCAGCACAGGGACGAGCTGGCCCGGCTCATCAGTCGCGAGCACGGCAAGGTGTTTTCAGACGCCCAGGGTGAGCTGACCCGGGGGCTGGAGGTGGTGGAGTTCGCCTGCGGCATTCCCCATCTGCTCAAGGGGGAGCACTCCCTCAACGTGGGCCGGGGGGTGGACAGCTACTCCCTGATGCAGCCGGTGGGGGTGTGCGCCGGCATCACGCCGTTCAACTTCCCGGCCATGGTGCCGCTGTGGATGTTCCCGGTGGCCCTGGCCTGCGGCAACACCTTCATCCTCAAGCCTTCCGAGAAGGATCCGTCCCTCTCCCTGCGCATGGCCGAGCTGCTCAAACAGGCGGGCCTGCCGGACGGGGTGCTGAACCTGGTCAACGGCGACAAGGAGGTGGTGGACGTGCTGCTGACCGACCCCAGGGTGGCCGCGGTGTCGTTCGTCGGCTCCACTCCCATCGCCGAATACATCTATGCCACCGCCTCGGCTCACGGCAAGCGGGTGCAGGCCCTGGGCGGCGCCAAGAACCACATGCTGGTGATGCCAGATGCGGATCTCGACCAGGCGGTCTCCGCCCTGATGGGGGCGGCCTATGGCGCGGCCGGCGAGCGCTGCATGGCGATCTCGGTGGCCCTGGTGGTGGGGGACGAGACCGCCGATGCCCTGGTGGCCAAGCTGGCCCCCCTGGTGGAAACCTTGCGGGTCGGGCCCGGCCTCGGCCAGAGTCCGGAAAACGAGATGGGGCCCCTCATCAGCCGCGAGCACCTGGCCAGGGTGCGCGGCTACGTGGATCAGGGGGTGGCCGAGGGGGCCGAGCTGGTGGTGGATGGCCGTGGGGTGAGTCACGGCGAGGGCTACTTCATCGGCGGCAGCCTGTTCGACCGGGTCGGCCCCGAGATGCGCATCTACCGGGAGGAGATCTTCGGCCCCGTGCTCGCCATCGTGCGGGCGCCTGACTACGAGACGGCCCTGCGCCTCATCAACGAGCACGAGTACGGCAACGGCACCGCCATCTTCACCAGCGACGGCGACACGGCGCGGGACTTCACCACCCGGGTGCAGGTCGGTATGGTAGGGGTGAACGTCCCCATCCCTGTGCCCATGGCGTTTCACAGCTTCGGTGGCTGGAAGCGATCCCTCTTCGGGCCGCTCAACATGCATGGGCCGGATGGGGTACGCTTCTACACCAAGATGAAGACGGTGACCGCCCGCTGGCCCCAGAGCCTGCGCGCCGGCGCCGAATTTTCCATGCCGACCATGAAATAGGGCCCAGGGCCGATTTCGGTCGGCCCCTGATGTGACGCAAAGGAGTGAAGGATGCGACTGGGAATTCTCGATTGTGATCGGTTGGACCCCGAGTTCGAGCAGCAGTTTGGCCGGGTCTATTCCGGGATGTTTATCGAGGGATTCAGGGCCCTGGCGCCCCATCTGGCGTTTCGGGTCTGGTCGGCCCTGGATGGCGAGTTGCCGACCGATCTGGACGAGTGCGATGGCTGGCTCATCACAGGCTCGCGCCACGACGCCTATAGCGATGCCCCCTGGGTGGTGGCGCTGCGGGAGTGGGTGCGCCGGGCAGATGAGGCCAGGGTCAAGCTGGCGGGAGTCTGCTTCGGCCATCAGCTGATCGCCCAGGCCCTGGGGGGCGAGGTGGGCAAGTCCGACAAGGGCTGGGGACTGGGGGTGGCCAGCAATGCCATGCTGGCGAGTGAGCCCTGGATGCAGCCCGGGCTGGATCGGATCCGCATCCTCGCCAGCCATCAGGATCAGGTGATGCGCCTGCCCTCTGGCGGGCGCCGCCTGGCGGGCAATGATTTCTGTCCGAACTTCATGTTTGGCCAGGGGGAGCACATCGTTGCCATTCAGGGCCACCCCGAATTCTCGGTGGACTATGACAGGGCGCTGATCGAGAAGCGGCAGCAGAGTCTGGCGCCGGAACGCTATCAGGCCTTCCTCGCCTCCCTGGAGCAGGAGGTGGACTCCAACATCATGCTGGGCTGGTTGTTGCGATTTTTAGGCATGCTGCCGGCTCGGCCATAGCGGGGCGCCGGCGGGGGACAAGGACGAACGCAGGAGCATCGAGATGATCATTGGCGTACCCAAGGAAATCAAAAACCACGAATACCGCATCGGCATGACCCCCGCCGGGGTGCAGGAGCTGACGGCCCGGGGCCACCAGGTACTGGTGCAGCGGCAGGGGGGCGAGGCGATCGGCCTGTCCGATGCCGAGTACCAGGGGGCGGGAGCCGAGCTGGTGGCCAGCGCGGCGGAGATCTTCGCCCGGGCCGAGATGATAGTGAAGGTGAAGGAGCCGCAACCGGAGGAGTGCGAGCTGCTGCGCCCGGATCAGCTGCTGTTCACCTACCTGCACCTGGCACCGGATCCGGTGCAGACCCAGCTGCTGGTCCATTCGGGCGCCGTGACCATCGCCTACGAGACGGTGACCGACGAGCGTGGCGGCCTGCCGCTGCTGGCCCCCATGTCCGAGGTGGCGGGGCGGATGGCGATCCAGGCCGGGGCCCACAGCCTGGAGAAGGCCCAGGGAGGCAACGGCACCCTGCTCGGCGGCGTGCCTGGTGTGGCCCCCGCCCGGGTGGTGGTGCTGGGTGGCGGTGTGGTGGGGATCAACGCGGCGCGCATGGCCCTGGGGCTGGGGGCCGATGTCACCCTGCTCGACAAGTCCCTGCCGCGGCTGCGGGAGCTCGATGGTCTGTTCGGCCCGGCCCTCAAGACCCTCTACTCGACCCGGGTCAACATCGAGGCCTGCCTGGCCCAGGCGGATCTGGTGATCGGCGCCGTGCTGATCCCGGGGGCGGCGGCGCCCAAGCTGCTGACCCGCGCCATGCTGGGACTGATGCGCAAGGGCTCTGTGCTGGTGGACGTGGCCATCGATCAGGGGGGCTGCTTCGAGACCTCCCACCCCACCACCCACGAAGAGCCGACCTATGTGGTGGATGGCATCATCCACTACTGCGTGGCCAACATGCCGGGAGGGGTGGCGCGCACCGCCACCTTCGCCCTCACCAATGCCACCCTGCCGTTCGTGCTGGCGCTGGCGGACAAGGGCTATGTCCAGGCGCTCAAGGAGGACAAGCACCTGAGGGCCGGCCTGAACGTGTTCAAGGGCAGGGTGACCCAGCAGGCGGTGGCCCAGGCGCTGGGCTACGAATACGCCAGCGCCGAATCGGTACTGGGCTGAGCCGGTCGCGGCGAAAGCTTGAGCGGGTTCACAAACCCTGCCATCCCCGGGAGGGCCGTCATGGCCCTTTCTCTTTATAATGAGCCTTCGCTCTCCCGGAGGTTTCCCCATGTCCCGCATCCTGCTGCTCGCCAATCTCAACTGTGACCACGTGCTCTCCCTCTCTGAACCCCTGGTGGCCGGGGCCCGCCTGCACTACGTGGATCAGGGGCGGCGGCTGGGGGGCGGCGCCGCCAATACCGGCATAGGGCTGGTGTGGGCCGGGCACCAGGTCGCCATCGCCTCGCGCATCGGCCTGGACGAGACCGGTGACTGGCTGCTGGCCGAGGCCCGCGGCCACGGCCTGGATTGCCAGCATGTGGAGCGATTTGGCGGCGAGACCGGCGAGCTGCTCATCCTGGTGGATGCCACCGGGGAGCGCACCATATTGCGCCAGCCCCGCCGCCCGGATCTGCCGGGCCAGCTGCCCCAACGCGGGGTGGACTGCCTCTATGTAAACTACCCGGGGGGCGCAGTGGCCCAGTACATGACCGCCATGCTGGAGCAGTGCCTGGTGGTGGCCCAGTATCCCAAGGGGGGCAAGCACCCCAGGCCCTGTCACCTGCTGGTGGCGTCGCGCTCCGATCTGGGGGAGCTAGCCGACCCCTGGGCCCATGCCCTGACCCTGGCCGGTGACAAGTTGCAGTGGCTGGTGCTGACGGAGGGCAAGGAGGGGGCGGTCGCCATCCATGGCGAGGAGCGGATCCGGGTGGCGGCCCGCCCCGTCTCCGTGGTGGATACCACGGGGGCGGGGGATGCCTTCGCCGCCGGGCTGATCCATGGCCTGGCCCGGGGCATGGCCATGGCGGATGCGCTGCAATGCGCGGTGGACTGGGGCGCCTTCGCGGTCGCCAGCCAGAGCTCCATCCCCTCCCAGGCCTTGAAGAGCTGGCTGGCCCAGGGTCACTGAGGCCGCGCCGCCTGATCCGGGGCCGGGATCCCGGGGATTTCGCCCCCCTTTATCCTCGCGCTTCCTTGCGCCGATTGCTGCTGAAAGCGGGGCAAACGGCGGTACAAGTCGGCAAGTTTGCGATCAATCAAAGAAAGTGTCGATTTATGTGCATCTTCATCGACACCCGCTGCGGCAGCTCTTAACCTTGGAGCCTCAACCTCAGGGAGCCCGGTCCCGACCGCCGTCCCCCTCCGGTCTCTTTGTCCGATTTCCGGCTGTAGTGAGAGGCAGATCCAGCATGCAACTGACCCGTTTTACCGACTATGCCCTGCGCACCCTGACCTTCCTGGCATTGCAGCCGGCGGATCGGCTGTCGACCATCACAGAGGTGGCGGACACCTTCGCCATCTCCCGCAATCACGTGGTCAAGATAGTGCATCAGCTCGGCATCAAGGGGTACATAGAGACGGTGCGCGGCAAGCATGGCGGCATTCGTCTCGGCCGCGCCGCCGTCTCCATCAACCTGCGGGACGTGGTGATGGACATGGAGAACATCCTCTGCCCCGCCTACTGCAAGACGGACAACTGCCGCCTGGCCGGCGGCTGCCGCATCCAGGGCATATTGCGCAAGGCGATGAACGCCTTCCTCGAGGTACTGGGGGAGTACACCCTGGCCGATGTGGTGAGCGATCCGACCCGGCTCTGTCACCTGCTGGGGCTGGAGCAGGATCAGCTGCTGGTGGTGGGCTGAAACGAGCCGCCGCTGCGTGGTGGAGAAGGGGCCTGCGGGCCCCTTCTGCCGTCTGGCGCAGGCGGGATCAGGGTTGGCGCACCAGGCTGATGGCGCCATAGACGCAGGCGAGGCCACAGGCGCCGCAGCCATCGCAGGCGACCATGTTGACCGTAACCCCCTCAGGAGCCGCCTTGATCGCCTGGCGGGGACAGGCGTCCTCGCACAGCAGGCAGTAGAAGCCCTGACGGGCCTGGCAGCTCGCCTCTATCCTGACCCGGGTCTGCACCTGGCGGCCGTAGCGCAGATCGAGGGCGCCGCTCGGACAGGCCCTGGCGCAGCTGCCACAGTAGCTGCACTGGCCACAGGCGAGATCCAGCACTGGGGTGCCGGCCACCGGGCTGCCCAGGTATTCGGCGCCGCCAGCCCCCTTGATGAGCCCCCGTGGGCAGGCCTGGCGGCAGCGATCGCAGCGCTGGCAGAGGGCGAGAAACTGGGACTCCTCGATGGCCCAGGGGGGGCGGGCCTCGCGGCAGTCGATGGTCCGGGGCCGACGCCTGGCCCAGAGCCGCGTCAGCCGTCGACAGAGTGCATGGGCCATGCTGGCCTCCTGATACCCAATAGGGGGTAATTCTATGGGCATAATGCCGCACAAGCCAGCGGAACCCGCACGGCAGGATCGCAAGGCCAGGCCCCCTTGTGTAAGCTAGGCGAGTCTTTTTTGCTGGGCTGACTCTATGTGGTTATTTCTGTGGCGGGCCTCCCTGCTCTATGTCTTCCCCCTGCTGATGTGGGGTTACTGCCGATTCAAGGGGATCGGCTTCGATGAGCTGGATACCGGCGTCAATGGCCACAAGTGGGTGGTGCTGTCGTCCTATCTGCTCTACGTGGTGCTCTGGCTGCTGATCAATCGCTATCTGCTGCTGTTCCTGCGCCAGCGGGGCCGGCGATGATGGCATCGCTGACCTGGCTCTGGCTTGGCGGCGCCGGGCTGCTGGCCGTGGGGCTTGGCTGGCTGTGGGGGCGCCAGGGGGCCCAGGCCCTGGCTCAGGAGCTGGCCCTGAGCCGGGAGCGGGCCGAGACCTGGCAGGAGCGTCTCGCCGAGCTGCAGGAGCAGCAGCTGCGGGATCAGGAGAAGCTGGAGCAGCAGCAACACTTCGTCATCAAGCTCACCGCCCGCCTCAAGGACGCCGAGGCGACCCTGCGCAGCGAGCGTCTCGCCAGCGCCGAGAAGCTGGCGTTGCAGCAGCAGGCGGAAGCGCGCCTCGGCCAGCAGTTCGAGAACCTCGCCAATCGCATCTTCGAACAGAACTCGGGTAATTTCCGTGAACTGAACCAGCACAGCCTGGACAACCTGCTCGGCCCGCTCAAGGAGCAGCTGGAGGGGTTTCGCCGCCAGGTGGGGGAGACCCACGCCCAGGAGACGGCCCAGCGCCACAGCCTCAAGTTCGAGCTGGAGCGCCTGGCCGAACTCAACGCCCGCATGACCGAAGAGGCGGCGGCCCTGACCCGCGCCCTCAAGGGGGACAGCAAGCAGCAGGGCAACTGGGGCGAGGTGGTGCTGGCCCGCATCCTCTCCGAGTGCGGCCTGCGGGAGGGGCACGAATACCAGACCCAGGTCAGCCTGGAGACCGACAAGGGCAAGCGCTACCAGCCCGACGTCATCGTCCACCTTCCCCAGGGCAAGGACATCATCATCGACGCCAAGGTGTCGCTGACCGCCTACGAACGCTGGTACAACAGCGATGACGAGCTGGGGCGGGCGGTGGCGCTCAAGGAGCACGTCGCCTCGGTGCGCAACCATATCCGCGAGCTGGGTCGCAAGGATTACCAGCAGCTGCCCGGGGTGCGCACCCTGGACTATGTGCTGATGTTCGTGGCGGTGGAGCCCGCCTTTCTGGCGGCGCTGGAGGCGGATCCTGCCCTGGTGCGCTTCGGCCTGGAGCACAACATATTGCTGGTGAGCCCCACCAACCTGATGGTGGCGCTGCGTACCATAGAGAACCTGTGGCGCTACGAGCGCCAGAACCAGAATGCGCGGCAGATCGCCGAGCGGGCCGGGCGCCTCTACGAGAAGCTGCGGCTGTTCGTGGAGGAGATGCAGCAGCTGGGTGGCAGCCTGCACAAGGCTCAGGAGAGCTACGACAAGGCCATGGGCCGCCTGGCCAGCGGCCGCGGCAACCTGATCGCCCAGGCCGAGCGGTTTCGCGAGCTGGGGGTGGAGGTGACCAAGACCCTGCCCGAGCCCCTGGTCAATCGCGCCCTGGAGCGGGAGGAGTCCGGCGACTGAGGCGGATGCGGGGGATGAACAGACGACAAGGGCAGCCCGCGGGCTGCCCTTGTCGTTGCGATGGGCGTCACTGCTTCCAGAAGGAGGGGAAGAAGATCACCGCCACCGTCAGGATCTCGAGCCGCCCCAGCAACATGCCGAAGGAGAGCAGCCACTTGGCGACGTCCGGCAGGGCGGCGAAGTTGCTGCTCGGCCCGATCAGGGGGCCCATGCCCGGACCCACGTTGGCCACCGCCGTGATGGCCCCCGAGATGGCGCTCAGGGGATCCAGCCCTATCACCGCCAGCAGGGCGGCGATGAGCAGTATGATGGCGAAATAGGCCAGCACGAAGGAGATCATGGAGCGGATGATGGCGTCGTTGACCGGGCGGCCGTTGTACTTCTGCGGGAAGACCGCAGAGGGGTGCATCAGCTGGCGCATCTGCTTCTTGAACAGGGCGAAGGCCACCTGGACCCGGAAGATCTTCAGCCCCCCCGAGGTGGAGCCGGAGCAGGCCCCGAGCAGCATGATGAAGATGAACAGCAGGCTGGTGAGGGAGCCCCAGGTGCCGAAATCGCCGAGGCCGTAGCCCGTGGTGGTGAGCACGGAGACGATGTTGAAGCTGCTGATGCGCAAGGCATCCATGAAATCGAAGGTGCCACGATGCCAGAGGTAGAGCGTCATGATGAGGGTGACCCAGACCACCAGCCAGAAGAAGCCGCGCACCTGGGCGTCGCGCAGCAGGCTGGCATCGCGCCGGGAGAGGCTCTGCACATAGAGCAGAAAAGGCAGGCCGCCGAGGAACATGAAGAGGGTGCCAATCCAGTGGGCGGCATGGGAGAAGTGGGACATGGATTGATCCGAGGTGGAGTAGCCCCCGGTACTGAGAGTGGTCATGGCATGGTTGACCGCCTCGAACAGCGTCATGCCGCTCACCCAGTAGGCGAGGAAGCAGAGCATGGAGAGCACCAGATAGACCTGCACTATGTTCTTGGCCACCGTCTTGGCGCGGGGGGCGCTCTTGTCGGACCAATCCGAGCTCTCGGTCTGGAACAGCTTCATGCCCCCCACGTTGAGGTAGGGCAGCACGGCCACCGCCATCACGATGAAGCCCACTCCCCCCAGCCACTGCAGGATGGAACGCCACAGCAGTATGCTGTGGGCCATGCCGTCGAGCCCGGACAGCACGGTGGAGCCCGTGGTGGTCACCCCCGACATGGTCTCGAAGTAGGCGTCGGCGAAGCCGATGTGGTTGATGAAGACGAAGGGGAGGGCGCCAAACAGGCAGGCCACGCCCCAGACGGAGGTGGTGAGCAGGAACATCTCCCGCACCCCGAGCCTAAATTCCGCCTTGCGGCCGTAGTGCAGGCACCAGAAGGCGGCGAGGTGAGTGATGACCACCGACTGCAGAAATTCGACGAAGCCTTCCGAGCCGGTCAGCAAGGCGAGCAGGGTGGGCAGCCACATGAAGAGGGCGAGCTTGGAGAGTACCAGCCCCAGGGTGAACACGATGGGACGCAGCTTGATCATGATGCTCGGCCTGGTTGTTGATGAGAGAAGCCGGGAGCGCCACCGCTGGTGCTGTTCCCTGGCTTGTCAGTCCGATGAATCCGCATGGTGGCGTTACAGGAAGAAGGGACTTGGCTGGAACAGCCGTTCCACTTCCTGTATGTACTTCTTGTCCACCAGGAACATGACCACGTGGTCATCTTGCTGGATCTCGGTGCGATCGTGGGCGATCAGTACCTCTTCACCGCGCACTATGGCGCCTATGGTGGTACCGGGCGGCAGCTTGAGCTCACCCACCGTCTTGCCCACCACCTTGGAGGTGTTCTCGTCGCCATGGGCGATGGCCTCGATGGCCTCGGCCGCCCCGCGGCGCAGGCTGTAGACGTTGGCGATGTCGGCCCGGCGCACATGGGTCAGCAGGGCCGAGATGGTGGCCTGCTGGGGCGAGATGGCGATATCGATGGAGCCGCCCTGCACCAGATCCACGTAGGCGCCGCGCTGGATCAGCACCATGGTCTTCTTGGCGCCCATCTTCTTGGCGAGCAGGGCCGACATGATGTTGGCCTCGTCCTCGTTGGTGACCGAGATGAAGACGTCGATCTGGTCGATGTGTTCCTCGGCCAGCAGCTCCTGATCCGCGGCATCGCCGCAGAAGACGATGGTGTTCTCCAGCAGCTCGGAGAGCTGCTCCGCCCGCTTCTGGTTGCGCTCGATAAGCTTGACGCTGTAACGCTTCTCCAGCTGGCGGGCGAGGCCGGCGCCTATGTTGCCGCCGCCGACGATCATGATGCGGCGATAGGGGCTCTCGAGCCGTTGCAGCTCCGACATCACGGCGCGGATATGGCCGGCGGCGGCGACGAAGAACACCTCGTCATCGGCCTCTATGATGGTGGTGCCCTGGGGACGGATGGAGCGGCCCTGGCGGAAGATGGCGGCCACCCGGGTCTCGATGTTGGGCATGTGCTCGCGCAGGCTGGAGAGGGCGTTGCCCACCAGGGGGCCGCCGTAGTAGGCCTTGACCGCCACCAGGCCCACCTTGCCGCCGGCGAAGTCCACCACCTGCAGGGCGCCGGGATACTCGATGAGGCGGCGCACATAGTCGGTCACCAGCTGCTCGGGGGCGATCAGGTGATCCACCGGCACGGATTCCGGCAGGAACAGGCGATCCCGCTCCACCAGATAGGCGGGGGAGCGAATGCGGGCCACCTTGTTCGGGGTGTTGAACAGGGAGTAGGCGATCTGGCAGGCGATCATGTTGGTCTCGTCACTGTTGGTGACGGCCACCAGCATGTCCGCATCCTGGGCGCCCGCTTCGCGCAGCACCTTGGGGTGGGCGCCGTGACCATTGACCACCCGCAGATCGAACTTGTCCTGCAACTCCCGCAGGCGGTCGCTGTCGGTGTCGACCAAGGTGATGTCGTTGTTTTCCCCGGCCAGGTTCTCGGCCAGGGTGCCGCCCACCTGGCCGGCTCCCAAGATGATGATTTTCATAGGGAACGCTTGCTCACATGCAGAGAGAAGAGGAGGCCATCGGCCTGGCCAATGATGCCGGTCATGGCTGAACTTTTACCAGCTTGGCGTAGTAGAAGCCATCCATGCCCGCCTCGCCAGGGAGGAACTGGCGGCCCGGACAGGCCGGGGTATCCTGCGGGTGCAGCGGGATCAGGTGGGCGTCCGGGGTGGCCGCGAGGAAGGCGCGCACCTGGTCGCGGTTTTCCTCGGGCAGCACGGAGCAGGTGGCGTAGAGCAGGGTGCCGCCGGCCTTGAGCCGGGGCCAGAGCGCGGCCAGGATGCGGCCCTGCAGCTCGGCCAGTTCGCGGATGTCCTGATCCCGGCGCAGCCACTTGATGTCGGGATGGCGACGGATCACGCCGGTGGCGGAGCAGGGGGCATCGAGCAGGATGCGGTCGAACTGCCCCTCTGGCCACCACAGATCCGGCGTGCTGGCATCCCCATGGATGAGCCTGGCCTTGAGGCCGATGCGATCCAGGTTCTCCTGCACCCGCTTGAGGCGGCTATCATCGGCATCGACCGCCACCACGCCGGCCAGTTCGGGCTGGCGCTCGAGCAGGTGCGCCGTCTTGCCGCCCGGGGCGGCGCAGGCGTCCAGTATCCACTCCCCGGGCTGGGGGTCGAGCAGCTGGGCGGCCAGCTGGGCGGCACCATCCTGCACCGAGCAGTCGCCGGCCTCGAAGCCGGGCAGCTTGGTCACGTCGCAGGGGCGCTCGAGCAGGATGCAGTCAGCCCCCTCTTCACCGGCGACGGCATGGATGCCGGCCTCGGCCATGCGGGCCAGCATCTGCTCGCGGCTCTGGCGCTGGCCGTTGTTGCGGATCCACATGGGGGGACGCTGGTTGTTGGCCTCCATGATGAATTCCCAATCGTCGGGATAGGCCTGGCGCAGGCGCTTGGTGAGCCACTCCGGGTGACCGAGGCGGGTGCTGGGCACCCGGTCGATGCGGGCCAGTATCACCTCGGCGCTGCGCTGGAAGTTGCGCAGCACCCCGTTGATCAGGCCGCGCAGTGAGCTGCCCTTGAGCAGCTTGACCGCATTGACGGTCTCGGCCACGGCGGCGTGGGCGGGAATGCGGGTGTAGATGAGCTGGTAGAGGCCGACCAGGATCAGATAGTGGAAGATGCGGCTCTTGTTCTTGAGCGGCTTGTCCATCATCTCGCCCACGGCGGCGTCCAGGCGCGGCATCCAGCGCAGGGTGCCGTAGCAGAGTTCTTGCAGGAGGGGGCGATCGCGAGGCGCCACCTTCTCCTGGGCAGCAGGCAGAACGGCGGAGAGGGAGAGCCCCTGGTCCAGCACCTGCTGGATGACGAGGGCGGCCTGTGCACGTGTTTTCATAGTCTTACCTTAGATGCGCAAGTCGGGGCCCGGGCCCCGCTTGTTTCGATTCAATCCCGCTCAAACCAGTTGGGTGCCGGGTACAAACCAGTCGCGGCGAGAGTTGAGCAGGTCCAGCGCCGCCATGGCCTTCTTGCCGGGAGGCTGCAGGGTCAGCAGGCGCAGCACGCCCTTGCCGGTGGCCACCTCTATCCCTTGCCTGTCGGCCTTGAGCAGGGTGCCGGCGGCTTGGCCATGGTCGCTGTCTATGGCTTGCGCCTGCCACAGCTTGATGGTCTGTCCCGCCACCTCGAACCAGCTGATGGGCCAGGGATTGAAGGCGCGAACGCAGCGCTCGATGGCGGCGGCATCCATCGACCAGTCGATGCGCGCCTCCTCCTTGGAGAGCTTCTCGGCGTAGTTGGCCAGGGCGTCGTCCTGGGGCTCGGCGGCGGTGTCACCGGCGGCCATGGCATTGACGGTGTCGACCAATGCCTGGGGGCCCAGCTCGGCCAGCTTGTCATACAGGCTGGCGGAGGTCTCATCACTGGCGATGGGGCAATGAGCCTTGCGGATCATGGCGCCAGTGTCCAGCCCGACGTCCATCTGCATGATGGTGACACCGGTTTCGCTATCGCCCGCCCAGATGGCGCGCTGGATCGGGGCCGCGCCGCGCCAGCGGGGCAGCAGGGAACCGTGGACGTTGATGCAGCCAAGGGGCGGGGTGTCGAGCACCACCTTGGGCAGGATCAGGCCGTAGGCCACCACCACCATGAGGTCGGCCCCCAGGGCTTGGAGCTCGGCCTGGGCCGCTTCGTTGCGCAGTGAGGCGGGTTGATGGACGGGCAGGTTGTGGGCCAGGGCCAGCTCCTTGACCGGGCTGGCGCTGAGCTTCTGACCACGGCCGGCAGGCTTGTCGGGCTGGGTATAGACGGCGACAACCTCATGGCCGGAAGACAACAACGCCGCCAGATGACGGGCGGCGAAGTCGGGAGTACCGGCAAAAATCAGTTTCAATTTCTTCAAGGGGGCAGGTCCTTAACCGGCTTTACGGTCTTCGCGCGCCATTTTTTCCAGCTTCTGACGGATGCGCTGGCGCTTGAGTGGGGACAAGTAATCCACAAACAGCTTGCCCACCAGGTGATCCATCTCATGCTGGATGCAGATGGCCAGCAGATCATCCGCTTCCAGCTCGAACGGCTCACCGTTGCGATCCAGTGCGCGGATCTTGATCCACTCGGCGCGGGGCACCAGGGCACGGCTGCCGGGGACAGAGAGGCAACCCTCTTCGATACCGGTGCTGCCTGACTGGGCGATGACTTCCGGGTTGATCAGCACCAGAGGGTCTTCCCTGTCATCCGAAACGTCGATAACTATGATGCGCTGATGGATGTCGACCTGGGTTGCGGCCAGGCCTATGCCTTCCTCCGCATACATGGTGTCGAACATATCATCTACAATCTGTTGTAACTCGGGTGTAATGGTCTCGACGGGGGCTGCGATGGTGCGCAGACGTTCATCGGGGAAACGCAGTACATCTAGAATGGCCATAGTCTTGTCTTTAGCTTCGTATCAATGCAGTCAATATTGACGTAATTCTAGTCATTTACGCCGACAAAAAACAGCAACACTTTGCGTGCAGAAAATAACAGGGAGCGTTATGTATCTGAAGCAAACGACTTTAGCCTGTCTATTCGCCTTGATCAGTCAGGGCGTGCTGGCCCAGGCACTGACCCTCAAGAGCGATTATCCCAGCAGCTATCAGGTCCAGAAGGGGGATACCCTCTGGGATATATCCGGCAAGTATCTGGAGCAACCCTGGCTCTGGCCCAGGCTCTGGAACATCAACCCGCAGATCGCCAATCCGCACTGGATCTACCCGGGTGAGGTGCTGCAACTGAGCTGGGTCAATGGGGAGCCCCGCCTCGGCAAGATGGTGCAGGGGGGCAAGCGGGTGCTCCGGCTCTCCCCCAAGAGCCACTACGAGAGCAAGGCCAATCCGATCCCCACCCTGCCGTTGAGCGAGATAGGCCCCTTCATGCAGACGGATCATATCTTCACGACGCAGCAGGAGAGCAAGACCCTGCCCTATATCCTGGGTGAGAATGCGGGCCATATCGGCATGCTGGAGGGGGCCACCCTCTATGTGCAGGGGGCGCTCATTCCGGGGCAGGATTATGGCATCTATCGGCCGGGCACAGTCTACCGGGACAAGCAGACCCGCGAACTGCTGGGCCAGGAGGCCATCTTCGTGGGCACGGCTCGCGCCCAGGAGCGGTTGCCAAAGAATCGCAGTCGCGTCCTTCTCACCAGCAGTCAGCGGGAAGTCTATCAGGGGGACAGGTTGATGCCCCTGCCGGCGCAGGAGATGCTGTCAGCCCTGTTTGTCCCTCGTGCGGCGCCCATGACCACCCCTGGTTATGTGGTCGAGCTGCCAAGCAAGGCCCGGGGCGGGGGCAAGTTCGATATCGTCCTGATCAACAAGGGGGCCAGGGAGCAGATGGCGCCCGGGGACGTGCTGGATGTGCTGCGGCCCGGGGGGCGCCTGACGGACAAGTATGGCAAGGTCTCCTATCGGGATCTCTCCTCCCTCTATGACAAGGGGTTTCACTCTGCGGACCGCACACCCCTGCCGGATGAGTCCATCGCCCGCATCATGTTGTTCAAGGTCTATGACAAGCTGAGCTACGGCATGATCTTGCAGAGCCAGGACATGGTCAGCACGGGTTACAAGGTCAGCCACTTCTGAGATGGGATCCTCCCAGGGCAGACTGACCGCCTGGTTGACCCTGGAGGCCGTCCCCGGGATCGGCCCGGTCACCGCGACCCGCCTGCTGGCGGCCGTGTCCGGCTCTGACAGCGGGGCGGCGGCGAGCGCCATCGACATCCTCTTTGCCTGGGACGACACCAAGCTCCATGAGGTCGGTCTCAGTTGGGTGCAGATCCAGGCGCTGCGCCATCCGCAAGTCGGTGTGGTCCAGGCGCTGGAGTGGGCCGAGCGTCCGGGCAACCGCCTCATCTGCCGCGACAGCCCCGAATATCCTCCCCTGCTGCGTGAAATCCCGGCCGCCCCCCTGTTGCTCTACTGCCGTGGCGATCTCGATGCACTGGGCACAGTGCAACTGGCCATGGTGGGCAGCCGTCATCCCAGTTATGCCGGCCGGGACAATGCCGCCCGTCTCAGCCGGGCACTGGCCGAGAGCGGACTGGCCATCACCTCTGGGCTGGCGCTCGGTATCGATGGCATCTGCCATCAGCAGGCGCTCGCCGCCGGGGGAATCACCCTCGCCGTGCTCGGCTCCGGGCTGGATGCCGTCTATCCCAAGCGACATCAGGGCCTTGCCGATGAGATAGTGGCCAGCGGCGGTCTCATCGTCTCCGAGCTGGCCCCTAGCAAAGGGCCGTTGGCGGAGCACTTTCCTCGCCGCAATCGCATCATCAGCGGCCTCTCCCTCGGCACCCTGGTGGTGGAGGCGGCCGAACAGAGTGGTTCCCTCATTACGGCCCGCTATGCCCTGGAGCAGGGGCGCGAGGTGTTTGCCGTGCCGGGGGCTCCCCAGAATGGACAGGCCCTCGGTTGCAACCGGCTGATCCAGCAAGGAGCCAAGTTGGTGATGGAGCCAGAGGATGTGTTGGTCGAGCTCAATTG
This sequence comes from Aeromonas sobria, assembly GCF_050266975.1. Taxonomy (GTDB): domain Bacteria; phylum Pseudomonadota; class Gammaproteobacteria; order Enterobacterales; family Aeromonadaceae; genus Aeromonas; species Aeromonas sobria_B. The sequence goes on along the minus strand of NZ_JBKISU010000019.1, from coordinate 10,012 downwards.
GGCACAGATCCGCGCCGTCTCGGGGGCCGAAGCCGACGAGATGGATGCAAATACCGGTACTAATAGTGCATTGCCTTATGCCGATTTGTTGGATAACGTAGGTTATGAGACCACGAGCGTGGATACCGTTGCCGAGCGGGCCGAGCTCCCTGTCGAGGTGGTTCTGGGCAGGTTAGTCGAGCTTGAGCTGGCAGGTGCTGTGATAGCGGTAGCCGGTGGATACGTCAGAACGAGGAGGGCGAATCATGTTTGATGTATTGATGTACCTTTTCGAGACCTACATCCACAGTGATGCCGATGTAATGGTCCAGCAAGATGAACTCACCGACGAGTTGACCCGTGCCGGTTTCAACCAGGACGAGATCAACAAGGCCCTCAACTGGCTGGAACGACTGGCCAACCTCCATGACAGCGAGCGGGAAGTCTATGTCACCGCCAGCGCCCAGGGCTCGATGCGGGTCTATGCGCCGCAAGAGCTGGCGCGGCTCAGCACCGAGTGTCGCGGCTTCCTGCTGTTCCTGGAACAGGCGCAGGTGCTCAACGCCGAGACCCGCGAAATCTGCATCGAGCGGCTGCTCGAACTCGACAAACCCGACATCGAACTCGATGACCTGAAATGGGTCGTGATGATGGTGCTGTTCAACGTGCCCGGCAGCGAGACCGCCTACCATCAGATGGAAGAGCTGGTGTTCGACGAGTCGGACGGCATACTGCACTGACAGCCCGGTGCCGCGCTGGTAGAATTTGGATCTTCTGAATTCGAGGCGCGGCCCATGTCCAAGATCGACAATCACCTGTTTTCCGCCCACGAGCATGCTCTCGAGCGAGAGCCCTGCCCCCAATGCGGCTCCGAGCTGGTGATCCGTCAGGGCAAGCATGGTCCCTTCCTCGGGTGTGCCAGCTATCCTGCCTGCGACTATATCCGTTCGCTGACCCCTTCCGGCCGCGACATCGAAACGGTGATGGAGGGCTCCGTCTGCCCGTCGTGCGGCCAACCGCTGGCCATCAAGAAAGGGCGCTACGGTCTCTTCGTCGGCTGCACCCAGTACCCCGCCTGCCAGCACATGGCCTCCCTGCAGGAGAGCGATGATACCCAGATCCCCTGTCCCGCCTGCGGCAAGGGCCATCTGGTCAGCCGAACCTCCCGTTTTGGCAAGTTCTTCTATAGCTGCGATGACTATCCCCACTGTAAATATGTGGTCAATGACAAGCCTGTGGCCATGCCCTGTGCCAAGTGTGGTTGGGGCATCATGGTGGAGAAGCGGGTCCGGGGGACGCTGAAATGGTGCTGTCCGCAAAAGAAATGCGGCCACCAAGACGAGCGGGTATAATCGCGCCGCCGCCTGATGGGCCAAGTGCATCGTCATTTGGTTCGCCTCTGGTGTAAGCGTGTCCCCGTCTGGCATCAGCCTGCGTCGCCGGGATTTGTGCCGCGCTCCCCGTGATGGAGCGCATTTCGGGCAGCGACATCTTGGCTGTGACACAGGCAAGGAAGCAGGCCTTCGAATACCGCCTCGCGGCTTGGCATCGATGGCAAGGCTATCTTAGGTTGCCTACGTGTGCCGGCGAGGGAAGAGCGCCGAAGGGGTCATGGCGAAGGCGCCACCCTGCAGGCTTTATCATTGACGTGAACCAGACGCGACAGCCCGAGCTGGCGCGTTGGCCCTGATACAGAATGCGTATGTCGAACGAATTTGAACAAGCCGTCGCCGCCCTGCGGGCGGGCGGCGTCATCGCTTATGCCACCGAGGCCGTCTTTGGTCTGGGTTGTGATCCCGATAACCAGGCAGCGGTACAGCGTCTGCTCGCCATCAAGCAGCGCCCGGTGGAGAAGGGACTGATCCTGATTGCCGCCGACTTGAGTCAGTTGGAGAGCTACATCGACTTGAGCCAGCTAAGCAGCGAGCAGATGGCCAGGGTCGACGCGAGCTGGCCCGGCCCCTTCACCTGGGTCATGCCCGCCCGGGCGAGTACCCCGGCATGGTTGACCGGTCGTTTCGATACCCTGGCGGTGCGGGTCAGTGGCCATCCTCAGGTGCAGGCGCTGTGCCGCGCCTTTGGCAAGCCGCTGGTCTCGACCAGCGCCAACCTGACCGGTGAGGAGCCTGCTCGCAGCGTCGCCCAGATAGGTCAGGCCCTGGCCGCGCAGCTGGCACATATACAGGTTGGCGAGGTGGGCGGGCTCAGCAATCCGTCCGAAATAAAAGACGCTCGCAGCGGCGCCGTGATCCGCCCCTCCTGACGTGACGGCCGGACCCCTGACAAGACAATAATGAGGCGGGGCGCCACGATCCCGCCGGCTGGAGAAGCAATGAGCAAACCGGATGTGGCCGCAGTCAAGACCTTCCTGCTGGCACTGCAAGACACCATCTGTCAGGGGCTGGAGCGGGCCGACGGCCTGGGCCGCTTCGTCGAGGATGCCTGGACGCGGGAGGGCGGCGGCGGTGGCCGAACCCGGGTGATGCGGGCCGGCAAGGTGATCGAGCAGGGGGGGGTGAACTTCTCTCATGTCTATGGCGATGCCATGCCCGCCTCGGCCACCGCCCACAGACCCGAGCTGGCCGGACGTCGCTTCGAGGCCATGGGGGTCTCGCTGGTCATCCATCCCCACAACCCCTATGTGCCGACCAGCCACGCCAATGTGCGCTTCTTCATCGCCGAGAAGGAGGGCGAAGCGCCCATCTGGTGGTTTGGCGGTGGCTTCGATCTGACTCCCTTCTACCCGTTCGAGCAGGATGTGCGGCATTGGCACAGCGTGGCTCATGAGCTGTGCCAGCCGTTTGGCGATGAGATCTATCCCGAATTCAAAGCCTGGTGCGACCGTTATTTCTATCTGAAGCACAGGGACGAAACCCGCGGGGTTGGCGGTCTCTTCTTCGATGATCTCAATCGCTGGCCCTTCGAGCAGTCATTTGCCTTCATGCGGGCGGTGGGAGAAGGCTATCTCGAGGCTTATTTGCCCATTGTGGCCCGCCGCCAGGATACCCCCTACGGCGAGAGGGAGCGCCAGTTCCAGCTCTATCGCCGTGGTCGCTACGTCGAGTTCAATCTGGTCTACGACAGGGGTACCTTGTTTGGCCTGCAGACCGGTGGCCGGACCGAATCCATACTGATGTCCATGCCGCCTCTGGCGCGGTGGGAGTACGACTGGCATGCCGAGCCGGGGTCGGCGGAGGCGCGGCTCTATCAGGATTATCTCAAGCCGCGGCAGTGGCTCTGATGACAAGGGTCGCCGAGGCGGCCCTTTTTCATGGGAAATGCCCTTGTCCCGGCGGGGGAAAAACCGTTAAATCGGATCATTCTCCTCCAGATGGACCCTTGCGATGGACAGGTATGCGGTATTCGGTTATCCGGTACGACACAGTAAATCCCCCTTCATTCACACCCTCTTTGCCCGGCAGACCCAGCAGCCGATGGAATATACCCTGGCGGAGCCCGCACCTGACGACTTTGCCGAGGCGTTGCGCGGTTTCTTCGCCGAGGGAGGCAAGGGCTGCAACATCACTGTCCCGTTCAAGGAGCAGGCGTTTGCGCTGGTCGATAGCCTGAGCCCGCGTGCCAGGCTGGCCGGGGCGATCAATACCATCAAGCTGACCGACGACGGCCTCCTGCTGGGGGACAATACCGACGGCGCCGGCCTGGTAGCCGATCTGACCTCCCAGGGGGTCGGCCTGGCGGGGAGCCGGATCCTGCTGCTCGGTGCCGGGGGGGCGGCCCGTGGGGCCCTGGCCCCCTTGCTGTCCAAGGGGCCGAGTCGCCTGGTCATCGCCAATCGCACCCATGACAAGGCGGCCCAGCTGGCCCGGGACTTTGCCCCCTTGGGTCCCGTTGAGGCCGCACGATACGAGGATCTGCTCGGGCCGTTCGATCTGGTGATCAACTCCACCTCGGCCAGCCTGCAAGGATCGCTGCCCCCCATACCCCCTTCGGTCATACACAGTGATATCGCCGTCTATGACATGATGTATGGCGCCGAAGAGACACCGTTCAACGCCTGGGCTCGGACGCAGGGGGCGCGCAAGATCATGGATGGGCTCGGCATGCTGGTGCAGCAGGCCGCCGAGGCGTTCACCATCTGGCGCGGCATTCGCCCGGGAACGACCCAGGTGCTGCGCGAACTGAAACGCAATCTGGGGGTGGCATGAACCAGAGCATCCAATTCCCGGACTCGGCCGAATGGCAGGCCGAGCAGCAGCGGGTTCACTTCCCGGCTCAGTTGATGGGGGGATTGATCTCTTGCTATATCAGTCGCCACCGTCTGGAGCGGTTGGCCGGACTCTCCCTGGTGCGGGAAGACGATATCCTGCGAGCATTCGAGAGCCTGCGGTTCGATATTGAGGAAATGGTTGAAAAACTCATTGAAGAACAAGAGTTTGGAGAGGATGGCGCCATCTATCTCTAAACAGACAAAGTTTTTTTGCTGAGGATTGGAACTTTCTCAAGACCAGGCTGACTAACTAGATAGTTGAGGAAGTGCTAGTTAGTCACCTTTATAACCCCCGGTATTCGTACTGGGGATTTTTTTATCTATATGAAAATAAAAGAAAAATATTTGCCCACTCTTGGTGAAACTTTGTTACATAAATTACTTTCACTTTTTTGTTGGTTTGATGTACAGTTGTTCTCGTAGGGTACAGAGGTAAGATGTTCTATCTTTCAGACCTTTTATTTCACGTAATTGAATGTGGCTGAATAGCAGCCCCGATGAGTCATCGTCGGGGCGTTTTTTTATGGTTCTGGTTTAGAGTAAAGACTTTAAAAACCACTGTCCTCTGATAAAATGAGGGGGTTTCTTGAGTAAACCCAGTCGTCATTTCTTCTCAAGACTGATTTCTTCCCAATTTTGAACAGTGTCTTCGGGCCGGTTCCTTACCCAGGGAACTGGCCTCATTTTTATCCCTTTGTCGGCTGCTCAATGTAATTAAATTACAGTTTGGTATTTGTTGCCGATTTTTAGCCGGCGGGCACTGACCCATGTTGAAAACGTTATCATTTGATGTTTTTGTTTGTTCTTGGTAGGAATTAAGTTGTTAGCTATTAAAAACAGCTAGTTATAACGTCGTGGATGAGGGTTGGTGACGGCGGGATTGATGAGAGGGGGCTCAGGAGGGGTTTCAATTGGCGGAGCCGGCTCCGCCAATTGAAAAGTGGCGGGATTATTCGGTGTCGGACTCGGCATCGATGGCGTCTGCGGCCGTCTCACCCGAGAGGTACCAGCCACTGAGCGTCTGCGCCAGCTTCTCGACCCCGATCTGATTGAGGGAAGAGAAGGCTTCAACCTGGATCTGAGGACCCAGATTGGCCACCGCCTGGCGAACCTTGATCACCTGATTGTTACGTGGCCCCGGACTCAGCTTGTCGGCCTTGGTCAGCAGCAGCATGACCGGCAATTGGCGGTGAGAGCTCCACTCCAGCATGTTCATGTCGGTTTCTTTGAGCGGATGGCGGATGTCCATCAGGATCACCAAGCCTTTCAAGGACTCACGACGTTGCAGGTATTCGGCCAGCGACTTTTGCCACTTTAGCTTCATTTCCAGTGGAACCTGGGCATAACCGTAACCTGGCAAGTCGACCAGACGCTTGCCTGGTTCCAGCTCGAACAGGTTGATCAGCTGGGTCCGGCCTGGCGTCTTACTGGTGCGGGCCAGGTTCTTGTGCTTGGTCAAGGTGTTCAAGGCTGATGACTTGCCGGCATTGGAACGTCCGGCAAACGCAATCTCGACACCCCCATCATTTGGCAGGTGACGGATGTCGGGTGCGCTGGTCACAAAATGCACCTTATTGAAATTCAGAGTTTGTGTATCCAACGTAAATTCCCCATGGAGAGAGAGGGTTATAGAGTTACTTTTTTGTGAAATCGTGTAAAATGGCGTCGCTTAAACGCGTTTATTTTAACATGCCTTCAGCGGCATGGGATCTGGAAGCCTAATAACGAGAAGTTGGAACGCCATGAAGAACCTAGTCATTACTCTTGCTCTGATGGTTGGCGTAACGGGGATGGCACAAGCCAAGGGCGATGCCGCTGCGGGACAAACCAAATCGGCGGTGTGCGCTGCCTGTCATGGACCGGACGGCAATGGTCCTGCTGATATTTACCCCAAGCTTGCTGGTCAGCACGCATCATATATCAAAAAACAGTTAGTGGAACTGAAGGCTGCCGCTTCTGGCACCTCGGGTCGCGCTTCTCCCATCATGGGACCCATGGCACTGCCCTTGTCCGATCAGGACATGGATGACCTGGCGGCCTACTTCTCCGGCCAGCAGATCACGCCGGTGGCGGTGCCCGATGAGGTCATTGCCGAAGGCAAGGCGCTCTACATGGGGGGTGACATGAGCCGGGGCCTGCCCGCTTGCGCCGCCTGTCATGGCCCCCGTGGGGTGGGAGTTGAGCAGGCCAAGTATCCTAGCCTGTCCGGTCAGCATCCCGCCTACATCAAGGCGCAGCTGGAGGGGTTCCGGGCCGCGACCCGCGACAATGACCCCAATGGCATGATGCGTGATGTGGCCAAGAAACTGACGGACCACGATATCGAAGTGCTGTCCAAGTACGTTGCCGGATTGCACTGATGACGGCATGGCGCAGCTTGCACCGCCAAGCCGCCTAACGAAGCAGGGAGCCCAAGGGCTCCCTTGTTTTATGGGTTGCCGCTTTGCCCCTCTCCCTGTGCGATATTTCCCATTCCGAGCGTTGGCCTCGGCTGAAAAAATCACGCCTTATCCAATAAAGTTATTATTTATTAATTGGTTATTCATTTCTTTTGTCACCCTTTCCCCCTCACGAGAGAGCGATCGGATTGAGTCACCTCCTGAACTTGATAGAGTTGCGGCCAGGAAATGACTCGAGATCGGGTCAAGGATTCACCTGGGAGCGGGTGAGCGCAAGGATGTCGGGACAGGCTGGGATGTCTGGCAAGGGAGTGAAGCATCAGGATGATGACCTCTCGGGACGGGAGGGGCGCGGGATGCAATCGGGTCGACGTACCACAGGGAGGTCGCGCGTCGAGGCAAGCAGGCACACGCATATTCAGGAATGATCAACTGAGGTCAGGAAGACCCATATAAAGATATGCGGCGAGGCGCCAGGGAAGGGCGGCATTGACAGGGATGGGACTCGCACAGCATATAGAGGCAGCTTCGGCTGCCTTTTTTCTATTGGATGATTAACCCGGGCCGGCATTTTGTGTCAAAATACCAGCAACATGCCCAGAGGGTACCGATCCTGCGATGCTCAGTTGCCCTGCGGGGCTGCCATGATGCTGGATCCCGTGCCTCCTCAATCATTCACTGTCAGCATCTTATCCCGCCAGGCGCCATGGCGCCTCGTGGCGGTTTTTATATCCAGCAATGTCCCGGAGTCATTCATGTCGGCCAAACAACCCAGTCGCAAACCCACGGGTAAGCGTAAAGAATCAGATGCCAGTGCCCTGGAAGGCCGTGAGCGCAAGCGTGCCGCCCGGCGCAAAGGTCTGAAGGCGGGGACGCGCCAGCAGGTCGCCGAGCCCAAGCGCAACAAGGGCAGCAAGCAGGCACAGGATCCTCGCCTGGGGTCGCGCAAGCCGGTAGCACTGATCGTCGACGACAAACAGAGCAAGCCGCAGCCCGCCAAGGTTGCCAGGGAGAAGATCCTCAAGCTGACTCCGGAGCAGGAGCTGGCCGCCATCGAAAACGATGATCGTCTCAATGATTTCCTCGACCGTTTGGATGAGGGTGAGACCCTGAGCGCCGCCGATCAGGCCTGGGTCGACCAGCGGGTCGATCGCTATCAGGAGCTGATGGATGAACTCGGCATCATAGATGACGAGGACGAAGACGAGTCCGCCTTCCTGGCTGAGGATGCCGAGCAGACGCAGGCTCCCGCGACCGAAGAGGATCTGTGGGATCGCTTCACCAAGGCGGATTACCAACCGCAACAAGCAGAGCCCAAGAAAAAGTGAGCGGCGCCCTGATGCTGGCTACCCTGGCGGGTAGCCTTGTCTTGCTCGGTCTGGCCGTCTATGCCGGCATGCTGCTGGCCAGGGTACGACGCCAGACGGAGCAGCAGGAGCAGGCCATTCGGGCACGCAACGAGCGTATCCTCGACAGCGTGCGCGTCATCGCCCATGCGGTGCGCGATGGCCAGTGCGACTACTCGGAAGGGGCCATCCGCCTGACCAACCTGCTCAATGCCCTGCAGATCAAGGAGGGACGCGCCTTTGCCGAGGAGTTCCCCGGCCTGTACGGCTTGTATGAGAAGGTGAAGGAGATGCCGACCCATGAGGCGCGCAAGGCGCTCAAGCGTAACGAGATCATGAAGATGGATCTCGAGCGCAGCGGCTACGAGGTCGAACTGGAGGCCCAGATCCTCAAGGATGTGGCCCTGTTGAAGGATTTTCAGCTGGGCAAGTGATCCCGGCCAACCCATGAGGAAGCAAGTGTGCGAGTCGAACCGATAGTGTGGGATCAGGCGCTGATCGAGAAGTACAACCACAGCGGCCCCCGTTATACCTCCTATCCCACTGCGCTGGAATTCAACGAGGCGTTCGGTTATCCGGATTTCGTCCGTGCCGCCGGCCAGTATCCCCAGCGCAATCTCTCGCTCTATGTGCACATCCCCTTCTGCCACAAGCTCTGCTACTACTGTGGCTGCAACAAGGTGATCACTCGCCATCAGCACAAGGCCGATCAGTATCTCGACTATCTGGAGCGGGAAATTGCCGCCCAGGCCCCCCTGTTTGCCCACCGCACCGTGACGCAACTGCATTGGGGCGGCGGCACCCCCACCTATCTGGACGAAGCCCAGACCCGGCGGCTGATGGCCATGCTGCGGCAACACTTCCGGTTTGCGGAGCAAGGGGAGATCAGCATAGAGGTGGATCCGCGGGAGATCGCACTCTCCATGCTGGACGTGCTGCGGGAGCTGGGCTTCAACCGCATCAGCCTTGGAGTGCAGGACTTCAACAAGCAGGTGCAGGCGGCGGTCAACCGGGAGCAGGACAACGACTTCATTCGTGCCATGCTGGAGCGGGCGCGGGAGCTGGGGTTCAGATCCACCAACCTGGATCTCATCTACGGCCTGCCGCACCAGAACCGCGACAGCTTCCACCACACTCTGGAGGAAGTGCTCAAGACCGATCCGGCCCGCCTCTCCATCTTCAACTATGCCCACCTGCCGAGCCGCTTTGCCGCCCAGCACAAGCTGAAAGAGGCGGATATGCCGGCCCCTCGGGAGAAGCTGGCCATGCTGCAGGACACCATCGCCTTCCTCACCGGTCAGGGCTACCAGTTCATCGGCATGGATCACTTCGCCAAGCCCGATGACGAGCTGGCGGTGGCCCAGCGCAACGGTACCCTGCATCGCAACTTCCAGGGCTACACCACCCAGGGGGATTGCGATCTGCTGGGGCTGGGGGTCTCCTCCATCAGCATGATGGGGGATGCCTACTCCCAGAATCAGAAGGATCTCAAGGCTTACTACGCCCAGGTGGAAACGCTTGGCCATGCCCAGTGGAAGGGATGCTCCCTGAACCGGGACGACCTGATCCGCCGGGAGGTGATAAAGCGCCTCATCTGCGACTTCTCCCTGGATTTCGCAGCGGTCGAACAGGCCCATGATCTGGTGTTCGCCCAGTATTTTGCCGACGATCTCAAGCTGTTGCAGACCTTTGTCGACGATGGTCTGGTGCGCCTGACCGACACAGGCCTGACGGTGGTCGGCACGGGCCAGTTGCTCATTCGCAACATCTGCATGTGCTTCGATGTCTATCTGCGCAATGCGGCGCGGGCCCAGCAGTTCTCCCGGGTGATCTGAGCCAGAGCCCTTATGCTCACCATAAAAAAAACCGCCTCGGTGAAGTGAACCCCATTTATTGGGCACATTAGTTGGCGGATGACATGGCCTGAGTTCGATACTGTACCGGGCTCAGGCCGTTTAGTTTTGCTTTGATCCGCTCGTGGTTGTAGTAGTGGATGTATTCATCCACCGCACGCTTCAACTGCTCTGTATCTTCGTACTCTTCGTTGAACCAGCATTCGC
>NZ_JBKISU010000018.1:0-94688 GCF_050266975.1 Aeromonas sobria | reverse complement strand
GGGCAGTTTGTGCTGCCGGCACGAAGAGAGCGAAGTTACCCTCGCTGCGTGAAGCCAAGACCACAGAAGTACAGTGTGAAAAAAGCCAATAAAAACAATGCCAGTCAGCCTTAACTGACTGGCATTAGCCCCAGGGGCGCCTCTTTATTTGTCCGTCAATCCGGATGGGGCCAGCCCCGTCCGCCTATTCATCGACCCGGGTAATGGCAAAGATCACCCGGCGCTTGGAGATCAGGGAGCTGCATCCCTGGCAGAAGTAATCGACCGCGCCGCACGCCTGCAGGCGCTCCAGCGGGGCCCCGCAATCGGGGCAGCTGGCCTCGAACCTCAACTCGGCATGGCAGCCAGGACAGCGCTGCTCGCCGTGGCGAGGATCCAGCGCCGCCGCGCAGAGGGGGCAGCAGGGGGAGGAATCATTCATGACAAGGGTCCTCATTGGATGGCGCCGGCCCAAGCAGGCGCGCAGGTTCACCGCTATCAGCATGGGGGCGACGGCTGGCCCGGGTCAAGGTAACAGGGTCCGGGCCCCCGGACCTTGACCCCCATCAAGGTAAAACGGCTGCCCTGAGGCAGCCGTCGTCATCACTTCTTCTTCATCTTGAGCAGGCGCTTGCGTTGGCGCTCCTGGCTCAGGGTGAGGTTGTTCTTCTTGCCCTCGAACGGGTTGACCGACTCCTGGAACTCGACCCGGATCGGGGTGCCCATGATCTTCAGGGACTTGCGGAAGTAGTTGATGAGATAGCGCTTGTAGGAATCCGGCAAGTCGTTCAACTGGTTGCCATGGATCACGATGCGCGGCGGGTTGTAGCCACCGGCGTGGGCATACTTGAGCTTGACCCGGCGACCGTTGACCATGGGCGGCTGGTGATCTTCCTGGGCCATCTGCATGATGCGGGTCAGCATGGCGGTGCTGGTGCGACGGGTCGCGGACTGGTACGCCTCCTGGATGGATTCGAACAGGTGGCCGACCCCGCTGCCGTGCAGGGCGGAGATGAAGTGCACCCGGGCGAAATCGATGAAGCCCAGACGACGGTCCAGCTCGTTCTTGACGTCCTCTTTCACCTTCTGATCCAGGCCGTCCCACTTGTTCACCACCAGCACCACGGAGCGGCCGGTGTTGAGCACGAAGCCCAGGATGCTCAAGTCCTGATCCGTGATGGTCTCGCGGGCGTCGATCACCAGCAGGCAGACGTTGGCATCTTCAATCGCTTTCAAGGTCTTGATGACGGAGAACTTCTCCACCGTCTCGTGCACCTTGCCGCGGCGACGCACGCCGGCGGTGTCGATGATGACGTACTTCTGCTCGTCACGCTCCATGGGGATGTAGATGGAGTCCCGGGTGGTGCCCGGCATGTCATAGACGATGACCCTGTCTTCCCCCAGCATGCGGTTGGTCAGGGTGGACTTGCCGACGTTGGGGCGACCGACGATGGCGAACTTGATGGGCAGGTCGGCGAACGGGGTCTCCTTGGTGTCCTCCCTGGTATCGAGCTCACCGGCGGCGACCATGCGCAGCAGGGCCTCTTCGTCGAAGTCCTCCTCTTCCTGCGCCTCTTCTTCGGCGTCGGCGGCGGCCTCGACCAGCTCCTCCAGATGGGGGGCCAGGGCCAGCTCCAGCAGGCTCAGTACGCCACGACCGTGGGCGGCGGCGATCTGGTAGACCTCCCCCAGCGCCAGGGAGTAGAACTCGGACACGGCGGAATCACCGTCGATGCCGTCGGTCTTGTTGGCGACCAGGAACACCTTCTTCTGGGACTTGCGCAGATGCTCGGCGATGGCCTGATCCGCGGCGGTCAGGCCGGCGCGGGCATCCACCATGAAGAGCACCACATCGGCCTCATCGATGGCCTGCAGGGACTGCTCGGCCATCTTCAGCTCGATCCCCTCCTCGGTGCCATCGATACCGCCGGTATCGACCACGATAAATTCCAGCTCGCCCAGCTTCGCCTGGCCGTACTTGCGGTCCCGGGTCAGGCCGGGGAAGTCTGCCACCAGGGCATCCCGGGTACGGGTCAGGCGGTTGAACAGGGTGGATTTCCCCACGTTGGGGCGGCCCACCAGGGCTACTACAGGAGTCATAAAAGCCTCATTCTCAAGACGACAAAGGCTCCGGGTCCGAAGACCAGGAGCCGGATAATCATAATGTCGGACGATCAGGGACGCTTCAGGGCGTACAACTTGCCGTCACGGCTCTGCACATACAGGGTCTCGTCATCCACCAGGGGGGCGGCGTAGAGGCCACTGCTGTCGAGCTGTTGCATCGCCTGTATGGTGCCGTCGCTACGATCCAGCCAATACAGGTAACCTTCCACATCGCCGACCACCACATAGTCACCGAAGATGACGGGGGCCGTGACGCTGCGATTTTCGAGCTGGGTGTTGGACCACAGCTCCAGACCGTTGCGACGGTCGATGGCAAACAGGTGGCTGCGGCTGTCGGTCAGCACGATGGCATTGCCGGTCACCGCCATGTCGCGATAGCCGGAATACTTGCGCTTCCACACCTCGTCACCGGTCATCAGCTTGCGGGCCATCAGTTGGCCATTGTAAGCGATGGCGTAGAGTTCATCGCCGGCGATGAGGGGGGCGGCATCCACGTCCACCATGCGATCCAGCTCGGTGGCGCCACGCGGGTCGGCCACCTTGGACTGGCGCACCGGCTGGCCGTTGCCGAGCAGGGCGATGCCCACCTTGCCATCGGCGCGGCCGTAGAGCACGGCGCCATTGGTGATCACCGGTGCCCCCGTGCTGCGCAGGGTCAGCGGCGGCTGCTCCTCGGCCAGGGTCCATTGCAGCTTGCCCTCGTCGGTATCGAGCGCCACCAGGCGGCCCGAGGTGGTCAGCACCACCACACGGCCATCCTCGACGGCGGGACTCGCCACCACTTCACCGGGCACATTGGTCTGCCACAGCACCTCGCCATTCTCCTCGGAGAGGGCATAGACCTGACCATTCTCGGAGCCGAGGAACAGCTTGCCGTAACGGGAGACCAGGCCGCCGGAGAGGCGGGCGCTGCGCTTGTCGGCATTGACCGGCAAGTCCGCCAGATCCACGCTCCACAGCGCCTTGCCGGTGCTGCGCTCGAAGGCGGTGACGTCCCCGTCGCGGGCGGCGGCATAGATGACATCATCCTCGACCACGGGACGCAGCTGGGAGTAGAAATTGCCGATGCCATCCCCGACCGAGCTGCGCCACAGGGTGTCGGCCTGGAAGCTGGACTCCACCTTGGGCAGGGGCGCCATGGGATTGAGATCCTCATCCTTGCTGAACAGGGAGCAGCCCTGCAGCACCACGGCGATGGCGGTGGCGAGCGCGACGCGTTTGAGGTCGCGCTGCAAACCCGATGTCAGATCACGCATCCGGAGCTCCTGCAGTGGCGGCGGCCGGCAGGGCCAGATCGTCCATCTTCAGCTTGAGTTCCGGGCTGGCCTGCAGGCCACCGGCATCGGCCGCCGCCTGGTAGGCATCCCGCGCCTCTTCCGGCTTGCCCTGTTTGAGCAGCAGGTCGCCACGCACTTCCGCCACCTGGGCCTTGAAGGCGTCATTGCTGATCTTGCCAAGCTGGGCCTGGGCCTCGTCAAACTTGCCCTGATCCCCCAGTACCCGGGCCAGACGCAGGGCGGCGATGGGCTGCACGCTCTCGTCACCCTCGGCCACGACCCGGGTCAGCTGCTCTGCAGCCAGATCCAGCTTGCCCGCCTTGACGGCGGCGGCAGCCAGCTGCAGGGCGGCCAGCTCGCTGTAGGACTCGCCCTTGTGCTCGGCGATGAAGCTCTGCGCCTGGGCAAAGGCGGCATCGTCGCCCTTGGCCAGGGTCTGGGTCAGCTGGTTGTAGGCCTGGGAGGCGGCCTCCTGGTTCGACTGCTGGTGTTCGTTGTAATAGCGCCAGCCAAACAGGGCCACCAGACCGATGACGGTCCCGGCGATGACCGAGGTGCCGTTCTCTTTCCACCAGTTCTTGATGACTTCAACCTGTTGTTCTTCGGTGGTATACACTTCCACGGCTTACTCTCCTTTGTCTGCCAGCAGGGCAATGACGGCATCGACCGGGGCGGTCTGTTGTTCCCCCTGGCCACGCAGATACTTGATGGTCACCTCGCCGTTCTGCGCCTCGGACTCGCCGAGGATCAGGGCGATGGCCGCACCGCTCTTGTCGGCACGCTTGAGCTGTTTCTTGAAGTTGCCGCCGCCGCAATGGCTCATCAGGCGCAAGTCAGGCAGCGCATCGCGCAGCCGCTCGGCCAGGGCAAAACCGGCCGCTTCCACCCCCTCGCCCACCATGGCCAGGTAGACATCCACCGCAGGGCGAATGTCGGCATTGAGCTCCAGGGTCTCGAGCATCAGCACCAGACGCTCCATGCCCATGGCGAAGCCCACCGCCGGGGTGGCTTGACCGCCCAGCTGTTCCACCAGGCCATCGTAGCGGCCACCGGCACAGACGGTGCCCTGGGCTCCCAGGCTGCTCGTCACCCACTCGAAGACGGTGAGGTTGTAATAATCGAGACCGCGCACCAGTCGCTCGTTCACCTCGAACCGGATGCCGGCGGCGGTGAGCAGGCGCTTGAGCCCCTCGAAGTGGGCCAGGCTCGCTTCACCCAGGTGGTCGAACAGGCGCGGCGCGCCCACCAGGATCTCCTGTACCCGCTCGCTCTTGGAGTCGAGCACCCGCAGCGGGTTGCTGTACATGCGGCGCTGGCTGTCTTCGTCCAGTTCCTCCTTGTACTGCTCCAGGTAGGCGACCAGGGCATCGCGATAGGCGGCGCGCTCCTCGCTCTGACCCAGGGTATTGAGCTGCAGGGTGACGTGATCCTGGATGCCGAACAGGCGCCACAGGCGGTGAGTCAGCATGATGAGCTCGGCGTCTATGTCAGGCCCATGGATGCCGAACAGCTCGACCCCGAACTGGTGGAACTGGCGATAGCGCCCCTTCTGGGGACGCTCGTGGCGGAACATGGGGCCCATGTACCACATGCGGCGCTCCTGGTTGTAGAGCAGACCATGCTCGATACCGGCGCGCACGCAGCTGGCGGTGCCTTCGGGGCGCAGGGTCAGGCTGTCGCCATTGCGATCCTCGAAGGTGTACATCTCTTTTTCGACCACGTCGGTCACTTCACCGATGGCACGCTTGAACAGATGAGTCTGCTCGACGATGGGCATGCGCACCTCGCTGTAGCCATAACTGGCGACAACCTGACGCAGGATCTGTTCCACTTTCTGCCATACCGGGCTCTGCTCCGGCAGGCAGTCATTCATACCGCGAATCGCTTGAATCTGTTTTGCCACGTTGCTACTCGAGAAAAGACGTGAAATTTGGCCGCATTATAGGGATTTTCGACCCCGAGGTAAAATCAGGGTGCCCGGATGCGGGATGTAAAATCAATAACCTAAAGGCGGGGCCACCCCAGGTGGCCCCGCTCTGGTTGTACCTTTACCGGTTCAACCCTTGTCCACCTGGATCTGGTTGGCGGGATCCAGCATGGCGGCGCGGGCACGGATGCGCCGCTCCAGGGTCGGGATGAGATCCTTGTTGTCGAGCCGGTCGACCCGCTGCCCCCCCTCGTAGAAGGCGCTCTTGTTGGCCGCGCCGGCGAGGCCGAGATCCGAGACCAGGGCCTCGCCCGGGCCGTTCACCACGCAGCCGATGATGGAGACATCCATGGGGGTGATGATGTCTTCGAGCCGCTCTTCCAGGGCGTTGACCGTCCCTATCACGTCGAACTCCTGACGGGAGCAGGAGGGACAGGCGATGAAGTTGATGCCACGGGAGCGAATGCGCAGGGACTTGAGGATATCGAAGCCCACCTTCACCTCCTCCACCGGATCGGCGGCCAGGGAGATGCGCAGCGTGTCCCCGATGCCCTCGGTGAGCAGCATGCCAAGGCCGATGGCGGATTTCACCGCGCCGGCACGGAACCCGCCCGCCTCGGTGATCCCCAGGTGCAGGGGCTGGTCGATCTGCCTGGCCAGCAGGCGATAGGCGCCGACCGCCAGGAAGACGTCGGATGCCTTGACGCTCACCTTGAAGTTGTCGAAGTTGAGGCGGTCCAGGTAATCCACGTGGCGCATGGCCGATTCGAGCAGGGCCTCCGGGGTCGGCTCGCCATACTTTTCCTGGATGTCCCGCTCCAGGGAGCCGCCGTTGACGCCGATGCGGATCGGGATGTTGTAATGACGGGCGCAGTCGACCACGGCGCGCACCCGCTCTTCATTGCCGATGTTGCCCGGGTTGATGCGCAGGCAGTCGGCGCCATACTCGGCCACCTTGAGGGCGATGCGGTAATCGAAATGGATGTCGGCAACGATGGGGATCTGGGTCTGCTGCTTGATGAGGCGAAAGGCTTCCGCCGCCTCCATGGTGGGCACCGAGACCCGGACGATATCGGCACCGACCCGCTCGATCCGCCGGATCTGCTCGACGGTGGCGGCCACATCCGTGGTCTTGGTATTGGTCATGGTCTGGACCGTGATGGGGGCATCGCCCCCCACCGGTACCTTACCCACCATGATCTGCTTGGACTTGCGACGAATGATCGGGGATACATGAGCGGACATGGGTACAACTTACTCCTGCGGCAACGCGAACTTGGCGGTCCGGCCGTTATTGTAACGGCTCATGTCGATGGACTGGCCTTCGAACTCAATCCGGACCGCCATGGGCGCGCCCACGATGAATTTCAGCGGCGCGGTTCCGTTCAGAACCAGCTCGTCATTGGCCTTCTTCAGGCCGCTAAACAGGGTCTTGCCGGTGGCATCCTTCACGTCGAGCCAGCAGTCGGCGGTGAAGTTGAGCTTGAGCTGGGGCACGCTGGCCGGCTCTGCGGCGGGCTCGGCCACCGTGGCCACGGCCTCGCTGACCACGGGCTCTTCGACCGGGGCCGTGGGGATGGCGGCGCTCACGGCAGGCTCTTCGCTCACGGGCGCAACGCCTTGATCCACCTCGGCCAGGGGAGCCGGTTCTACCAGGGAGAGCTCGCCTTCGGTGGCCTCGCTCACCTCGGGGGAGGCCGAGGGGCCTATCTCGCTGGCGGCCAGCGCCTCCTCCCCGGCGGATCGCTTGGCCGTGCTCTGCCACCACCAGGCGACCGACAGACCGATCAGGGCCAGGATCACCAGCCAGGTCACCAACTTGAGGCGGCTGTCATTGGCCTGCTGACGGGAGCGGCGCGAGAAGCTCTGCATGTCGATGTTGTCCGGGGGGGTCAACCCCAGCTTGGTATAGGCGGCGAGCACAGTCTCCTCGGGCACCCCCACCAGCTTGGCGTAGGTGCGCAGGTAACCCCGGATGAAGGTATGAGAGGTGTGCTTGTCGTAAGTATCTGATTCGATAGCCGCAATCAGGGTAAGACGAAGATGAAGGCGTGACGCTACCTGTTCACGGGTCCAGCCAAGCTGTTCGCGAGCGGCGCGCAGCA
Organism: Aeromonas sobria; assembly: GCF_050266975.1. Lineage (GTDB taxonomy): Bacteria > Pseudomonadota > Gammaproteobacteria > Enterobacterales > Aeromonadaceae > Aeromonas > Aeromonas sobria_B. The sequence goes on along the minus strand of NZ_JBKISU010000018.1, from coordinate 87,276 downwards.
GCTGGCCAGGGCCCGCTGCCTGAGATTCGTCTTGAGAGTCGTGTTGCTGTTCAATAGTCATTGGCTAAGTAACGCTTGGCTTGTGGCGAAGAGGGAAAGCGCTGTACCAGCTCAGTCCCGAATTGGTGAAGTAATGCCGGTTTGTCCATCGACTGGGCGAGACGCAGTCTCAGCCAGAGGCTCTGTTCGCTCTCCTCGGCCACGGCCGCATAACGAACGAGATAGTCCTGCACATCGGTCAGCTTGCCATCTTTCATGGAAAGCTCGGCCAAGTCCAGCAATAACCCTGGATCGCGGGGATTATACCCCAAGGCCAGATGATAGTATTCGCTCGCCTTGTCTTTTCTGTTGTTTTGCAACGCACAGAGCGCCGCATTCTCGTAGGTGTCGGCGATCTTGACGTAGTCTGGCTGGGCGATGGCCCGGTTGAAGGCCTGGTCGGCCTCGTCGAAGCGGCCGCGATTGCAGAGGAAGGCGCCGTAGTTGTTCATGGCGTCAGCATTGGTCGGATCCATGGCCAGGGCTTTCTTGTAGCTCGCCTCGGCCGACTTGAAATCCTGCACCTGCTGGAAGAAATAGGCAAAGCCTATCTGGATCTGGGGGTTGCCGGGGTCATATTGCAGCGCCTTGTCCAGATTGAACTTGGCCTGCTCGCTGTTGCCCTGACGCAGATACTGGATACCCAGATCCAGCCTGGTCTGGGCCGCGGCCTTCAGATCCGGGCCGACTTCCCTTTGTGTCGAGTTCGGGCCAACGTAGCTAGTCTCGGTCACGCAGCCGGACAGCGCACAGAGCGCTGCCACCATAATCAATTTACGTGTATCCATTTCCCTGACTATACAATGGCTTAGCGGTTAGACCATTTTGACGGAAATCCCATCCTGTTGCATCCGCTTTTTCATGGTGCGTTTAGTGCGGTCGATCACATCTCCGACCAACTGACCGCAGGCGGCGTCGATGTCGTCCCCGCGGGTCTTGCGCACTATCACGGTCAGGCCGTACTCCATCAGCACCTTGGAGAAGCGGTCGATGCGACTGTTGCTCGGCTTGCCAAACGGGTTGCCCGGGAAGGGGTTGAAGGGGATCAGGTTGATCTTGCTCGGGGTATCTTTCAGCACCTGAGCCAGCTCGTGGGCATGCTGCATGTCGTCATTGATATGATCGAGCAGCACATATTCCACCGTGACCCGGCCCCCATTGGCGTTGGACTTGGCCAGGTAACGACGCACACCGGCGAGGAAATCCTCGATGTTGTACTTGTCGTTGATGGGCATGATCTCGGAGCGCAGCTTGTCATTGGGCGCGTGGAGCGAGATGGCCAGGGCCACGTCGATCTGATCCCCCAGCATGTCCAGGGCCGGCACCACGCCGGAGGTGGAGATGGTCACCCGACGCTTGGAGATGCCATAGCCAAAATCGTCCATCATCAGTCGCATGGCCGGGATCACGTTGGAGAGGTTGAGCAGGGGCTCGCCCATGCCCATCATCACCACGTTGGTGATGGGGCGCTTGCCGCCGACCACCTTGGCGGCGCGCCACACCTGGCCAATGATCTCGGAGACCTTCAGGTTGCGGTTGAAACCTTGCTGGGCGGTGGAGCAGAAGGTACAGGCCAGGGCGCAGCCGACCTGGGAGGAGACGCACAGGGTGGCGCGGTCCGCTTCCGGGATGTAGACGGTCTCGACTTCCTGGTCCCCGACCTGCAGGGCCCACTTGATGGTGCCATCGGAAGAGCGCTGTTCACGGCTCACTTCCGGAGCGCGGATCTCGGCCACCGCCTTGAGCCGCTCGCGCAGCACCTTGTTGACGTTGTTCATCTGATCGAAATCGTCACAACCGAAGTGATAGATCCACTTCATCACCTGATCCGCCCGGAATGGCTTCTCGCCCAGTTCGACGAAGAAGGCACGCATGGCATCCCGATCAAGATCCAGCAGGTTGGTTTTTGTTTCGCTCATCAAAGGCCTCAGTCCACACACTACGAAATGATTGCTGACGGTCGTCAGGGGGCGGCATTGTACAAATAATGTGTCTGCCTTGCTACCCGCAGCATACGGAGTTATCCGGCTTTTCGCCAAATAACGAAAGGGAGCCGAGGCTCCCTTTGCTGGTTTTCACTGCCGACGTCATCAGGCGCGCGGGCAGATCTCGTCATCGCCGAAGAAGTAGGCAATTTCACGGGCGGCAGAGGCCGGGGCATCGGAACCGTGTACGGCGTTGCGATCTATGCTGTCGGCGAAGCAGGCACGCAGGGTACCGGCCAGGGCATCGGCAGGATTGGTGGCGCCCATGATCTCGCGGTTGCGACGGATGGCGTCTTCGCCCTCCAGTACCTGCACCATGACGGGACCCGAGGTCATGAAGGCAACCAGGGCATCATAGAAGGGACGCCCTTCGTGCTCGGCGTAGAAGCCGGCAGCCTGCTCGCGGCTCATGTGGATCATCTTGGCTGCGACGATGCGCAGGCCCGCGCTCTCAAAGCGGTTGTAGATGGCACCGATCAAGTTCTTGCTGACCGCATCCGGCTTGACGATAGAGAAGGTACGTTCGATAGCCATTAGATCTTCCTTAAACTACTGAGAATTAGGGTAAGAATTGATGTTCGGCGGCGATTATACGTAAACAAAAAGCGAAACAACATACAAAAAGGCAACTTTTTGTTAAACAAAGTCATCGTTAAAACAACATGACAGCTCACCTTGCCGTAGCCTAACCCAAAAAAATGTGCGCTTGCCCACGTTTTTCTGACCAAATGCATGAAAATCAAGCTCTCCCCCCCCTTTCGGGCGCCCTGTTGGCCTGCTGCCTTGCGGCGGGCGATCGCCCGAAGGCGCGGATCTTCGCCATGAAAAAGGCGCCATCAGGCGCCTTGTGGCAATGGGGTGAGCACTATCGCGTCTCGTCCAGCAGGGTGCGGGCCAGGGTACGCATCCCCAGGGTATTGGCCCCCGGCGCCCACAGGCTGTCACCGTTCTCGCTGAAACAGGAGGCAAGATCCACGTGCAGCCAGCCCTGCCCCTCGTTGGCGACGAAGCGGGAGAGGAAGCCGGCCGCGTTGGAGGCGCCCCCCGGGCCGCCGCCCGGCACGGGACGGCTGTTGGCGGTGTCGGCATAGTGGGACGGACACTGGGTGCGGTGCCACGGTTCGAGGGGCAGCGGCCAGGCCGGCTCCTGCTCCGCCTCGGCGTAGGTCATGGCCCGGCTCACCAGTCCCTTGTCCAGGCCGAACAGGGCGTTGTAACGTCCCCCCAGCGCCATCACGGCCGCCCCGGTCAGGGTGGCGGCGTCCAAGATGAGGGGCGCGCCGCTGGCACAGGCCAGCTGCAGGCCATCGGCCAGTACCAGACGCCCCTCGGCGTCGGTGTTGACTATCTCCACCGTGGTGCCGTTCTTGTAGGTGAGGATGTCACCCAGCTTGTAGGCGTGGCCCGAGACCAGGTTCTCGGCGCAGCAGAGGATGAGCTTGACCCGCTTGTCCAGGCCCCGCAGCATGGCCAGCGCCAGGGCGCCGGTGACGATGGCGGCGCCCCCCATGTCATGCTTCATGGTCAGCATGCCCTGGGAGGTCTTCATGGAGTAGCCGCCGGAGTCGAAGGTGATGCCCTTGCCCACCAAGGCCGCGGCGACGGGGGCCTTGGGATCCTTGCCCGGGTTGAAGTCGAGCTCCAGCATGACCGGCTCGCGATCGCTGCCCCGGCCCACCTGATAGAGGCCCACCCAACCGGCCTGGGCCAGGGCCTCGCCCTTGAGGATGCGGTGGCTCACCTTGTCCGGCGCCAGCTCGGTGATGAAGGCCGCCGCCTCCACCGCGAGATCCAGCGGCCCCAGCTGCTCCGGCGTGGCATTGGTCATCTCGCGCACCCAGCGCCCGCACAGCCAGCGCCCTTCCAGCTCGGCCCTGTCCTCCTCGCTGCAGGTGGCCCATTGCAGCTCCACCTCCACCTTGGGGGTCTGCAGCCCCTGGGCGAAGGCCCACTGCTGCTCCCTGTCCCAGTGACCGGCCAGGCTCACCCTGTGGATCCCCTGGCTGCAGAGGCGGCGCGCCGCCTGCTGGATATCCTGCAGGGGACTCGCACTCACCAGATGGATCAGGGCGCCGTCGGCGCGATGGGAGAGCAGGGCTCCCTCCCCCCACTCTGGGGCGGCAAATTCACGGCTCAGCCAGACATTCATACAGACACCTCTTCGAGACAGATCGCAATGGAGGCCCCCCCGGCTAACACCGGGTAGCCGTGGTCATGATCCCCCTGTTTCAGGCAGGCGTTCATGCCGTCACCTCTTCGAGCCAGCGGGCGATGGTGCGCAGGCCATGGCCCTTGGCGCCGGTGGCCCACAGCTCGTTGCCCGCCTTCTGGTAGGCACCGGCCAAGTCCATGTGCAGCCAGCCCCGCCCCTCGTCACGGACGAAGCGCGACAGGAAGGCGGCCGCCGTGGTGGCGCCGGCCGTGCCTTCGGCCGTGGCCACGTTGCTCATGTCGGCAAACGAGGAGCCGAGCTGGCCCTGATGCCAGGTCTCCAGCGGCAGGACCCAGGCCTTCTCGTTTTCCGCCTTGGCGGCGGCCAGGCCACGGGCCTGCTCGGCCTCGTCCAGGGCGAACAGCGCATTGTAGTCACGGCCCAGGGCCATCTTGGCGGCGCCGGTCAGGGTGGCGGCATCGAGAATGTAGGGGGCGCCGCTCTCGCTGGCGGTCAGCAGGCCGTCCGCCAGCACCAGGCGTCCCTCGGCGTCCGTGTTCTGGATCTCGACGCTGATGCCGTTGCGATAGGTGAGGATGTCGCCGAGCTTGAAGGCATGGCCCGAGACCAGGTTCTCGGCGCAGCAGAGGATGAGCTTGACCCGCTTGTCCAGGCCCCGGGCGATGGCCAGGGCCAGGCCGCCGGTTACCATGGCGGCCCCCCCCATGTCGGATTTCATCGGCAGCATGCCATCGGACGATTTCATGCTGTAGCCGCCGGAGTCGAAGGTGATCCCCTTGCCCACCAGGGCAGCGGCCACGGGGGCATCCGGGTTGCCGCTCGGGTTGTAATCGAGTTCCAGCAACACGGGCTCGCGCTCGCTGCCCCGGCCCACCGACCAGATGCCGATGTGGCCCGCTTCCTTCAGGGCTTCACCGCTGGTGATGCGGGCGGTGACACTGTCACCGGCCAGGCCGCGAATGAGCAGCAGGGCGGATTCCGCCAGGCTCATGGGGTAGATCTCCTCCGGGCAGGCGTTGGTCACGTCCCGCACCCAGGCGCTGGCCTTGAGCAGGCCATCGAGGGCCTGGGCGTCCTGGGCCGACTGCTCGCCAAACGCCAGTGTCCGCTCCCCCTTGGCGGCATAGAAGCCCTGGGCGAAGGCGAAGCGGCGCTCCAGATCCCAGCCCTCACCGGCCAGGCGCACCCGCTTGATGCCGGAGGACTCCAGGCGGCGGGCGGCCCGCTGAATGGCGCGCAGGGGCTCCTGGTCAAGATGTACCCGGGCCTCGTCACCGTTGAAACTCAGCAGGGCACTCTCGCCCCAGTGGGGGGCGGCCGCCTGGGTGGACAACACTACATTCATCATCTCAGCCATCTCTTCTTGCTTCCTTTTCTTTTTGGCAATGGGTCGGTCGGGGAATGGCGGCAATAAAAAAGGCCGTCTCCCTCTCGGGTCACGGCCTTCACCATATCACTTTTGCATCCGCACCGGCTGCATACTCGTTTGACCCGGCGCGGATCAGTGGCGCTCGGAGGCGAGGTTGAGGGTGTACTTGGGCAGCTCCACCACCAGATCCTCGTCCGCCAGACGCGCCTGGCAGCTCAGCCGGGATTCCGGCTCCAGACCCCAGGCCTTGTCCAGCATGTCGTCTTCCAGCTCGTCGCTCGGCTCGAGGGAATCAAAGCCTTCCCGTACCACGCAGTGGCAGGTGGTGCAGGCGCAGGATTTCTCGCAGGCATGCTCTATCTCGATGCCGTTGCGCAGGGCGATGTCCAGTATGGTCTCACCGCTCGCCCCTTCCAGGGCCGCGCCCTCCGGGCAGAGTTCGGGATGGGGCAAAATGATCAGTTTCGGCATATCACACCTTGTTAACGTCTTGGCCGGTCAGCACCTTGCGGATGGAGGCATCCATGCGACGGGCGGCAAACTCGCCACTGGCAGCATCCGCCGCCTCGATGGCATCTTTGATTTCATTGGTCGACCCGGCCAGGCGCATCTGGCTGAGATGGGCGATGGCGGCATCGAGTTCGGCCCGCTCGGCGGCGCTCAGCAGGATCTCGCCATCGGCGGTCAGGGCGGCATTGAGGCTCTCGATGACTCGATCCGCCTCTACCTGCTGTTCGGCCAGCATGCGGGCGGCCATGTCCTGCTCCGCATGTTCGATGGAGGAGGTCAGCATGGAGAGGATCTCCTCCTCGGCCAGGCCGTAGGAGGGCTTGACCTGGATCTCGGCCTGCACCCCGGAGGACTTCTCCATGGCGCTGACCGAGAGCAGACCATCGGCATCCACCTGGAAGGTGACCCGGATGTGGGCGGCCCCCGCCGCCATGGGCGGAATGCCGGTCAGGGTGAAGCGGGCCAGGGAGCGGCAATCGGCCACCAACTCGCGTTCCCCTTGCACCACGTGGATTGCCATGGCGGTCTGGCCATCCTTGAAGGTGGTGAACTCCTGGGCGCGGGCCACCGGGATGGTGGTGTTGCGCGGGATCACCTTCTCGGCCAGCCCCCCCATGGTCTCAAGCCCCAGGGAGAGCGGGATCACGTCCAGCAGCAGCATCTCGGCGTCGGGCTTGTTGCCCACCAGGATGTCGGCCTGGATGGCGGCACCGATGGCCACCACCTTGTCGGGGTCGATGCTGGTGAGCGGGGTGCGGCCGAAGAAGCCCCCCACCTGTTCACGCACCAGGGGCACGCGGGTCGAGCCGCCGACCATCACCACTTCCAGCACCTCCTCGGCGCCGAGCCCGGCATCTTTCAGGGCGCGGCGGCAGGCCAGCAGGGTGCGCTTGACCAGGGGCAGGATGAGGGCATCAAACCGGACACGGCTCACCTCCCCCTGCCAGCCGGCAAAGGTGCAGGGCACGGTGTCGGCATCGGTCAGGCCATGCTTGACCGCGGCCGCCGTGTCCAGCAACTCCCGTTGCAGGCGGGCATCGAGGTCACCGGCCAGACCGGCCTGCCCCTTGATCCAGTCCGCCAGCAGGTGATCGAAGTCATCGCCACCCAGGGCCGAGTCGCCGCCGGTGGCCATCACCTCGAACACGCCGCGATGCAGGCGCAGGATGGAGATGTCGAAGGTACCGCCGCCGAGATCATACACGGCGATCACCCCTTCCTGGCCCGAATCCAGACCGTAGGCGATGGCGGCGGCCGTGGGCTCGTTGAGCAGGCGCAACACGTGCAGACCGGCCAGACGGGCCGCATCCTTGGTGCCCTGGCGCTGGGCATCATCGAAATAGGCAGGCACTGTGATGACGACACCATCGAGATCGCCCCCCAGGGACGCGGCACCGCGCTCGGCCAGGCTCTTGAGGATCTCGGCCGACACCTGCACCGGATTGACCAGCCCCTGGCGGGTCAGGATCTGGGGCGAGCCGTTGTCACTGGCCACAAACTCGTAAGGCTGCTGTCGGGTGTCAATGTCCGCCAGGGCCTTGCCCATCATGCGCTTGACCGAGATGATGGTGTTGCGGGGGTCGAGGGCGGCCTCGCGCTTGGCGTCAAATCCGACCCGGATGGTGTCGGTCTGGTAGTGCACGGCGGAGGGCAACAAGACCCGCCCCTGACTGTCACTGAGGGTATCGGCCTGGCCGCTGCGCACCGCGGCAACCAGCGAGTTGGTGGTGCCCAGATCGATGCCGACGGCACGTTTATGCTGATGAGGCGCGGCGCTCTGGCCGGGCTCGGCGATTTGCAGTAATGCCATGGGAGTGAAAATTCCAGCGTTAAGGGATCAAGACTCGAACAGCGAGTCTTCGAAACGTTCCAGCTCATCGAGCAGCTTGTCGACAAACTTGAGCTTGCGCACGCAATCGGCGGCCTTGAGATCGTCGCCAGCGGCGAGACTGTCGATCAGCCGTTGCATCAGATGGCGGTGATCCTGCCCTATCTCCTGGCGAAAATCCGCGATGGCCGCCTCAGGTTGGGGATCGGACTTGAGATCCGCCAGCCGCTCGCGCCACTCCAGTTGCTGCATCAGGAAGGCGGTGTCTTGCAGGGTCTGCTGTTCGCCGCGGATCTCGGTGCCCCGCAGGGAGAGCAGGTATTCGGCACGGCGCAGGGGCGCCTTGAGGGTGGCGAACGCATCGTTGATGCGGGCCGCCTGCTGCACGGACGCCAACCGCTCCCGTTCGGGTGCGGTGGCAAAACGGTCTGGATGAAACTGGCTTTGCAGCTGGCGGTAGGTCTCCCCCAGCTGGCGGGTATCGAGCTCGAACCCTGGTACCAGTCCAAACAGCTCGAAATGGTTCATGAGGTCCCCTTACACACTGAAGCTTTCGCCGCAACCACACTCGCCCTTGGCATTCGGGTTGTTGAACTGGAAGCCCTCGTTGAGGCCCTCCTTGACGAAATCCAGCTCGGTGCCATCCAGGTGGGCCAGGCTCTTGGCGTCGACGATGATCTTGACGCCCTGTTGCTCAAATACCCGATCGCCGTCGCTGAGCTCGTCAACGAACTCCAGCACATAGGCGAGACCCGAGCAGCCGGTGGTCTTGACGCCGAGGCGCAGGCCCAGGCCCTTGCCGCGGTTGCTCAGGAAATTGGATACCCGCTCGGCCGCGGCTGCTGTCATGGTAATGGCCATACTGCTCTCCGAACCTTAAACGAGACCTTTCTTCTGCTTGTAGTCGGCGATGGCTGCCTTGATGGCATCCTCAGCCAGGATGGAGCAGTGGATCTTGACCGGCGGCAGCGCCAGCTCTTCGGCGATATCCGTGTTCTTGATACCGGCCGCTTCGTCCAGTGTCTTGCCCTTGACCCACTCGGTCACCAGGGAGCTGGAGGCAATGGCGGAGCCACAACCATAGGTCTTGAACTTGGCATCTTCGATGATGCCGGCGTCGCTGATCTTCAGCTGCAGCTTCATGACGTCGCCGCAGGCCGGCGCACCGACCATGCCGGTGGCGATGCTGGGGTCGTTCTTGTCGAAACCGCCGACGTTACGGGGGTTTTCGTAGTGGTCTATTACTTTTTCGCTGTAAGCCATGATTAACTCCTGCTAATTCCGTTGTCGCCGCTGATCCTCAGTGATCAGTGGTGTGCCCATTCGACCGTGTTCAGATCGACGCCGTCCTTGTACATCTCCCACAGGGGAGACATCTCGCGCAGACGACCGATGGAGTCACGGATAAGCTTGATTGCGTAATCGATCTCTTCTTCCGTGGTGAAGCGACCCATGCTGAAACGAATGGAGCTGTGTGCCAGCTCGTCGTTCAGGCCGAGGGCGCGCAGCACATAGGAGGGCTCCAGGCTGGCAGAGGTACAGGCCGAACCGGAGGAGACCGCCAAATCCTTGAGCGCCATGATGAGGGATTCCCCTTCCACATAGGCAAAGCTGACGTTGAGGTTGCCCGGCACGCGCTGATCGAGATCCCCGTTGACGTAGACGGCTTCGATGTCTTTCACCCCGTCCCACAGACGCTGGCGCAGGGCCATCATGCGCTGGCTCTCGCTCGCCATCTCTTCCTTGGCGATGCGGAACGCTTCGCCCATGCCGACGATCTGGTGGGTCGGCAGGGTGCCGGAGCGCATGCCACGCTCGTGACCGCCGCCGTGCATCTGGGCTTCCAGACGAACCCGGGGCTTGCGACGCACGTAGAGGGCGCCGATCCCTTTGGGGCCATAGACCTTGTGGGCGGACACGGAGAGCAGATCCACCTTGAGGGCTTCGACGTCCACCGGGATCTTGCCGGCGCTCTGGACCGCATCGACGTGCAGGAAGATCTTGCGCGAACGGCACAGGTTGCCGATGGCGGCGATGTCTTGCACCACGCCGATCTCGTTGTTGACGTGCATGATGCTCACCAGCACGGTGTCATCGCGCAGGGCGCCTTCGATCTGCTCCAGGGTGAACAGGCCGTTGGGCATGGGCTCGAGGTAGGTCACCTCGTAGCCTTCACGCTCCAGCTGGCGGCAAGTGTCGAGCACCGCCTTGTGTTCGGTCTTGGAGGTGACGATGTGCTTGCCCTTGCTGGCGTAGAAGTGGGCTATGCCCTTGATGGCCAGGTTGTTGGACTCGGTCGCACCTGAGGTGAACACGATCTCGCGGGGATCGGCACCGATGAGCTCTGCCACTTGATTTCGGGCCAGATCGACCGCCTCTTCGGCCTGCCAGCCGAAGCGGTGGGAACGGGAGGCAGGGTTGCCAAACAGGCCATCCATGGTGAGGCACTGCATCATCTTCTCAGCGACCCTGGGGTCGACGGGGCAGGTTGCCGAATAATCAAGGTATATAGGCAGTTTCATCTTTTTCTCCGTTACAGACCGACCACACATCGGTTGGCTGTGGAAAGCACGTTTATAGTTGGACTTTCAGGCTCACATCGCCGCGTTCCGCCCGGTCAACCAGGGACAACACGGTTTTCATCTTTTCATCCTGCTTGTCGGCAATCCGGCGGACATCCGCCTGCCCGACCAACTCGGCCAGGGTGATATCGCCAAGGAAGCTGGAGATACGTTCACTCAGATCGCGCCACAGGGAGTGGGTCAGGCACTGGGTACCGCCATGGCAGCCCCCTTTGCCGAGGCACTTGGTGGCATCGACCGACTCGTCGACGGCCGTGATCACCTGGCCGACCGAGATGGCCGCCGGATCCAGACCGAGGCGATAGCCGCCGCCGGGACCGCGTACGCTGCTCACCAGGCCGTGCTTGCGCAGGCGGGCGAACAGCTGCTCAAGGTAGGACAGAGAGATGCCCTGGCGTTCGGAAATATCAGCCAGGGGCACGGGCCCCTGCTCGGCATGTAACGCCACATCTAGCATGGCGGTTACTGCATAACGTCCTTTCGAGGTCAGTCTCATATCCGTTACCGTCTTGCGAACCAATTGGCAATTATGGTCACATACCCGACTAAAACAGTCAAGTTTATGGTTGACTGTTTTAGTCGGGATTAATCCTGGGGTCTGGGCTTCTGTACCGAGGTCAGGATGCCGCGCAAGATGTTGAGTTCCACCGCTTCCGGCCGGGCCCGGTTGAACAGGCGGCGCAGCTTGTTCATCACCTGTCCCGGGTGCTCCTCGCTGATGAAACCGGTCTTGAGCAGGGTCTGCTCCAGGTGCTGATAGAAGCCATCGAGCTGAGCGGCGCTCGGGTAGACAGCCTCGTCTGCCGGCTCAGGGGACGGTGCCTGCTGCGCCAGCCAGTGCATGCGCACCTCGTAGCAGAGGGTCTGCACCGCCATGGCAAGGTTGAGGGAGCTGTATTCGGGATTGGCCGGGATGGCCACATGAAAATGGCACTTCTGCAGCTCGTCATTGGTCAGGCCGGTACGCTCGCGACCAAACACCAGGGCGACCGGATGCCGGGCCGCCTCCGCCACCAGCTTGGCTCCCGCTTCGCGCGAGTCCAGCATCGGCCAGCTCAGGGTGCGTGAGCGGGCACTGGTGCCGATCACCAGACCACAATCGGCGATCGCTTCATCCAGGGTAGAAACGATGCGGGCATTGGCCAGGATATCGCTGGCACCGGCGGCCAGGGCATTGGCGTTGCCATCGGGCAGCGCCTGGGGGTCAACCAGTACCATCTGGCTCAGGCCCATGGTCTTCATGGCCCGGGCGGCCGAGCCCATGTTGCCGGTGTGAGAGGTGTTTACCAAGACGATACGAATCTTATCCAACATGCCCGGTCAATCTTTCGTGAAAAATGGCGCGCAATTGTAACATAGCCGATGCCCCTTTTGGCATCGTAAATGGCGATCCATTTCGAGGGCCCAGGGAACTTATTGGCCCATCTCCCGGGACTAACAAGATAGGTACCCCACACAGGTTGATGGCATGTTGCCGCTCTGGTTGTATGAAAGCCTGCCCGCCGCCTCTCTGGGCGGGGGCCTCTTGTTGCTGCACCTTGGTGCTCATCCTCTCCTGCTGGGGGGCGGCGCCCTGCTGTTTGGCTGTGGCGCCCTGCTCTGGATGATGCGCTCCAGCTATCGACGCACCGACCTGGTGGTCTATCCCAGCCACTGGTGGTTTCGCCCCGAATGGTTCTATGAGGCGCAGCCCTTCCTCTGGCTGGGGTTGGCCGCCGCCCTCGGCCGGCTCGAGCAGGGCACCTGGCCGGCTCTGCTTGCCAGCGGGTGGGCCCTGCGCTGCCTCTGGGCCAGACACAGGCATCGCCATCACGCCGACGGCCTGGCGTCTCAGTTAAAGCGCAGCACCCTGCGCCGTCGCCACCGGCTGCTCTGATGCCTGTCCCTGCACGATGAAATGGGCCAGATCCTGCAACGGATACCTGAGCAGCGCCGGCAGGGCGGCCAGATCCAGGCTGTCTATCAGGTTCTTGAGTTCGAGCCCGAGCTCGGTGTCCCCTTCGATCTTGAGGCGACGCTGGAAGAAGAGGGTATCGGGATCCTCCTTGCGCGCCGAGATGAGAATGAGATCGCTGCCGCTGCCACTGAAGCTGACATCGACCCTGGGGGAGGCGTCGCTCACCAGCAGCGCCCCCTCCCGCTGACTGATGAACCAGCACAGCCCCAGATCCGTCACCTCCACCTTCAGCCACTTGTCCGCCAGAAAATCGAGATCCCCGTCCGCGATGGCCTCTCGGAACACCCGGGCCAGCAGCGGCTCCATCAATCGGCGTTGCAGGGCAAAGGGCACCATCCCCAGGGGACGGCGCAGCAGCTGGGGGGCCTGGGCGACCAGACGGCGCTGTAGTTGTTGAAACACGGTTCTCTCCTCCTCGGGGTTTTCGGCATTCAAGCACAGGCCGGCAAGACGGATCCTGTTGAAAATCAAACTTGTGCGCGGTTAACCCTTGCTGGGTAAAGCCACCTAAAACTGCCTCAGGTCAAAAAGCGCGGCCGCCGCCCTGCATACAATCGGGGCTCTTTTGCGTTATCGGAGCACAACCGATGGAATTACTCTGCCCGGCGGGGAGCCTGCCGGCTCTGAAAAGCGCCGTGGATAACGGCGCCGATGCCGTCTATATCGGCTTCAAGGACGACACCAATGCCCGCCACTTCGCCGGCCTCAACTTCGATGGCGGCAAGCTGGAGAAGGCGGTCGACTATGTGCACCAACATGGCCGCAAGCTGCACATCGCCATCAACACCTTCGCGCACCCGGGCGGCGATGCCAGGTGGCAGCAAGCGGTGGACAAGGGGGTGGCCCTGGGCGCCGACGCCCTCATCGTCGCCGATCTCGCCGTGCTCGATTACGCCAGCCGTCGCCATCCCGAGATGGAGCTCCATGTCTCGGTGCAGGCCAGTGCCACCAATGCCGCCGCCATCCGCTTCTACCAACGCCACTTCAACGTCGGCCGGGTGGTGCTGCCCCGGGTGCTCTCCATGCATCAGGTCAAGCAGCTGGCGCGGGAGACGGACGTCGGCCTCGAGGTGTTCGCCTTCGGCAGCCTCTGCATCATGGCCGAGGGGCGCTGCTACCTCTCCTCCTACCTGACCGGGGAGAGCCCCAACACGGTCGGGGCCTGCTCCCCCGCCAAGTTCGTGCGCTGGGAGGAGACCCCGAACGGGCTCGAATCTCGGCTCAACGAGGTGCTGATCGATCGCTACGGTCCGGGTGAGAACGCCGGCTACCCGACCCTGTGCAAGGGGCGCTTCGAGGTGGATGGTCAGACCTATCACGCCCTGGAGGAGCCCACCAGTCTCAACACACTCGGCTTGTTGCCCGAGCTTTTTCAAAGCGGGATCCAGTCGGTCAAGATAGAGGGACGCCAGCGCAGCCCCGCCTACGTGGAGCAGGTGACCCGGGTGTGGCGCGCCGCCATCGACAGCTACCTCGCCTCCCCCGAACGCTATGGCGTCAAACCCGAGTGGGATGCCCAGCTCGCCCGCGTCTCCGAGGGCAACCAGACCACCCTCGGCGCCTATCACCGCAAGTGGCAATAAAAGGAGCACATATGCAATTTTCTCTCGGGCCCCTGCTGTTCTACTGGCCCAAGACCCAGACCCGGGCCTTCTACGAAGCGGCGGCCCAAAGCGAGGCCGATATCGTCTATCTGGGGGAAACCGTCTGTGCCAAGCGGCGCGAACTCAAGGTCGATGAGTGGATGGCGCTCGCCAAGGAGGTCGCGGCGAGCGGCAAGCAGGTGGTGCTCTCCACCCTGGCCCTCATCTCGGCGCCGTCTGAGCTCAAAGAGCTCAAGCGACTCGTCGACAATGGCGAGCTGATGATAGAGGCCAACGATCTGGGGGCGGTACAGCTCGCCCGGGAATCGGGGGTGCCCTTCGTCTGCGGCCCCGCCATCAATGCCTACAACGCCGAGGTACTGCGCCTGCTGCTCAAGCAAGGGATGCAGCGCTGGGTGATGCCGGTGGAGCTCTCCCGTGACTGGCTGGTGCAGCTGGCACAGGATCTGGGCAAGGAGCGTCAGCAGTTCGAGGTGGAAATCTTCGCCTACGGCTATCTGCCCCTGGCCTACTCGGCGCGCTGCTTCACCGCCCGCTCGCTGGACAAGCCCAAGGATGGCTGCGAGCTGGCCTGCATCCACTACCCTACCGGGCGTCAGGCCCTGAGCCGGGAGGGGCAGCCCCTGTTCAACCTCAATGGCATCCAGACCCAGTCCGGCTACTGCTACAACCTCGGCAACGAGCTGGCGGGGATGCGGGATCTGGTGGATGTGGTGCGCCTCTCCCCCCAGGGGATGGACACCCTGGCGATGCTGGAGCGATTTCGGGCCAATCAGGGGGGGCTGGCTCCCCTGCCCCTCTCGGCAGATCGCGAGTGCAACGGCTACTGGCGCCAGATCCCGGGCATCCAGCTGGCGCAGTGACCTGCGTTCGCCAGAGACGAAAAAGGCCTCGTGACGAGGCCTTTTCTCATGGGAGGAACAGACCCAGATCAGATGGCGGGCTGCTTGCTGCCCTGATCGCGCCTGGCCTCACCCCCCGGCTGCGCCGCCTTTCTCGCCATCAGCTCCAGCTCCAGCAGGGCGTACCTGTGCTCGATGAAGTCATAGACATTGTTCGCAAGCGCCAGCTTGAAGTAGCTGATCGCCTCCTTGCGGTTGCCCTTGGCCAGCTCGAACTTGCCCAGGTAGAAGTAGGCCTCGCACAGGCGCTCGGCCAGCTCGCGGTTGTCCTTCACCCCGGTCACCACGCTGGCCATCAGCTGGGTAGGCGTGAGTGTGCCGCTGTAGAGGCGCACCAGATCCCAGTTCCAGGCGCTATCACCATGCTGGCGCAGGTGCTCGCGCAGATGGCTCATGGCACTCGCCTCGTCGAGCTTGCGCTCGGCCAGGTAGAGCCAGAGCACCCGGTAGGGATCTTCGGGCTGGGCATCGTAGAAACGCTTCATGTCCGAGACCGACAGCGAGGCCCGGTTGCCGTAATAGAGGGCGATGCCGCGGTTGAGGTAGGCATAGTCGTAATCCGGGGCCAGCTCCAGCGCCGAGTCGAACGCCTCGTAGGCCTCGTCATAGTTCTGCTGCTGCACCAGATAGACGCCGATGAAGTTGTACGCCTCGGCAAAGTCCGGTTTCTCCCGCAGGGCGCGGTTGAAATCCAGCCTGGCGAGGGAACGCAGCCCGACCCGGTCAAACACCACGGCGCGCTCGTAAAACAGCTCGGCCCGCTGCTCCGGGGTCAGCTCCATCTCTCCCAGCATCTGGCCGAGGCGGGCCAACGCCAGCTCACTCTGGTAAGAAACCTGCAAGGGGGTCGCCAGCACCAGCGAGGTGGGCTGTGGCACTACTTTAGGGGGCTCTACCTGACTACGACTGCTGCATCCCGACAGGGGCAGCAATACCAGGACACCGAGCAGGTATCCCATCCCTTTACTGACGCTCAATGAACACTCCGACGCAGACCCTTGACTGGCATATGGTAAAGAGGAAGTCCGCCTTTGTCATGTGGCTGACCCCTTTCCCGACAAATAAATCAGGATTCGACAGGGTATCCAGCATCGAGCCAGCCCCTGAAGCCTCCATCGACGCTGATCACATGGCGGTATCCCATCTGGCGCAGGGCATCTGCCGCCAGAATGGAGCGAAAACCGCCGCCACAATAGAGGTAGAGCGGGGTTTCCGGATCCGGGTAGTTGACCTCTATGTCCCGCTCTATGATCCCCTTGCCGAGGTAGCGAGCCCCCGGCAGGTGGCCACGGGCCCACTCGCTCTCCTCGCGGATGTCGATGAGATGAAAGTGACGCCCCTCATCCTGCCAACCCTTGATCTGATGAACGTCCGTCTCTTCAACCCGGCCTCGGGTTGCCTCGATCAGAGCCAAAAAACGGGGACTGTGTTGCATGTGATGCTCCTTGTCTTGTGACCAATGGGAGAGAGAATGAAGTGCCATGCTCCCGCTGCGCAGTGACGATACGGGGTCTCGCCCCCTTTGTCACCCTGCCTGAAGATGCCGGGCGATGCAAAACAAGAGAGCGCCCGCAGGCGCTCTCTTCATATCAGGATCAGGGATGCCGCTCAGGGCAGTACATCGGGCTGATCCGCCCCTTCCTTCTCGACCTGGGTCGGCATCATGTGCTCGCGCTTGATGCCGATGAACATGGCGAAGGCGCTCGCCACATAGACCGAAGAGTAGGTACCAAAGCCGATGCCGATCAGCAGGGCCGTCGCGAAGCCGTGGATCAGGGTGCCCCCCTTGAGGAACAGGGCCACCACCACCACCAGGGTCGTGCCTGAGGTGATCAGGGTACGGCTCAGGGTCTCGGTCATGGAGGCATCCAGGATCTCGGCGGTATCGCCACGGCGCAGCTTGCGGAAGTTCTCCCGCACCCGGTCAAACACCACTATGGTGTCGTTCAGGGAGTAGCCCACCACCGTCATCACGGCCGCCAGCACCGTCAGGTCAAACTCCCACTGGAAGAAGGAGAAGAAGCCCAGGGTGACGATGACGTCGTGAGCCAGCGCCAGCACGGCGCCGGCCGAGAGTCGCCACTCGAAGCGGAAGCTGATGTAGGCGAGGATGCAGAGCAGGGCCACCAGGATGGCGAGACCACCCTGCTCGGCCAGCTCCTGACCGACCGCGGGGCCGACGAACTCGACCCGCTTGATCTGGGCGCTGCCCAGGGTCTTGACCGCGGTCAGCACCTTGTCACCCTGCTGCTGGGCCTGCAGCCCCTCTTCCGGTGCCAGGCGGATCAGCACGTCGCGGCTGGAACCGAAGTTCTGCACGGTCGCGCCCTCTATCCCCTGGCTCTCCAGCACCTCGCGAACCTTGGGCAGCTCGACGGTCTGCTCGAAGCCCACTTCGATGATGGTGCCGCCGGTGAAGTCCAGGCCCCAGTTCAGTCCCTTGGTGAACAGGCTGGCAAAGGCCAGGATCACGAACAGGATGGAGAGGGCGGAGGCCGGTTTGGCAAAGCGCATGAAGGGAATGGCTTTGTCGGTTTTCAATAACTCATGCATGGCGCTTCCCTCAGATCGGCAGCTTGTCGAGACGCTTGCCGCCCCAGGCCAGGTTCACGATGGCGCGTGTTCCCGTGATGGCGGTAAACATCGAGGCCAGGATACCGATGGCCAGGGTCAGGGCGAAGCCCTTGATGGCGCCGGTTCCGACCGCGAACAGTATGATACAGGTGATCAGGGTGGTGATGTTGGAGTCGGCAATGGTGCCAAACGCCTTCTCGTAACCCAGGTTGATGGCCTGCTGCACACCGCGTCCCGCCCGCAGCTCCTCACGAATACGCTCGAAGATCAAGACGTTCGCATCCACCGCCATGCCCATGGTCAACACTATGCCGGCGATGCCGGGCAGTGTCATGGTGGCGCCCGGGATCATGGACATCAGCCCGATGATCAGCACCACGTTGACCACCAGCGCCAGGTTGGCCACCAGGCCGAACTTGCGATAGTAAATGGCCATGAAGATGACGATGGCGAGCATGCCATAGCCCATGGCCTGCATGCCGGAATCTATGTTCTGCTGACCCAGGCTCGGGCCTATGGTGCGCTCTTCCACGATCTGGATGGGGGCTATCAGGGCACCGGCACGCAGCAAGAGCGCCAGGTTGTGGGCCTCGTTGGCGTTGTCGATCCCGGTGATGCGGAACTGGCTGCCAAGGCGCGACTGTATGGTCGCCACGTTGATCACCTCTTCCTGCTTGCGGAACTTGCGCTTGCCATCGGGACCGGGTTCACCGACCGGCTTGTACTCGATGAAGACGGTGGCCATGCCCTTGCCGACGTTGTCCTTGGTAAAGTTGGCCATCTTGTTGCCACCCTGACCATCGAGCTTGATGTTGACCTGGGGACGGCTGTACTCATCGAAACCGGACTGGGCACCCACTATGTGGTCACCGGTCAGTATGATGCGCTTTTGCAGCACCACAGGGCGGCCGTTGCGATCGGTATAGACCTTGGAGCTCGGCGGCACCCGCCCGTTGGCGGCGGCCTGGAGATCGGCGGTCTCATCGACCATGTGGAACTCCAGGGTCGCGGTGGCCCCCAGGATCTCCTTGGCACGGGCGGTGTCCTGGATGCCGGGCAGCTCGACCACGATGCGCTCGGCACCCTGTTGCTGCACCAGCGGCTCGGCCACCCCCAGCTCATTGACCCGGTTGCGGATGATGGTGATGTTCTGCTCGAGAGCGTACTTCTTCACCTCCTTGATCTTGGCTTCGCTCAGGGAGGCCAGCACCAGGAAGTCATCCCCTTTCTGCTCGCTGTTGAACACCAGATCGGCATTCTGGCGGCGCAGATGGGCGATAGCCTGCTCCTGATCCGCCTCGTCACGAAACAGGATTTCGACCCGATCGCCACTGCGGCGCACGCCGGAGTAACGAATTTTCTGGGTGCGCAGCTCGGTGCGGAAATCCTGCACCATCTGCTCCTGCTGCTTGGTCAGCGCCTCGGCCATGTCCACTTCCATCAGGAAGTGCACACCACCGCGCAGGTCCAGACCCAGCTTGAGGGGATTGGCACCGATGGCCTCAAGCCAGGCCGGGGTGGAAGGGGCCAGGTTCAGCGCGGTGACGAAGTCATCGCCCAGCTTGGTCGCGACCAGGTCGCGGGCCTTGAGCTGATCTTCGGTATTGGTGAAACGCACCAGGATCTGGCCGTGTTCGAAAGCGGCATGTTTGACCGGAATGGCGGCCTCATCCAGGATCGCTTTGACCTGATCCAGCGTCTTGAGCTGAACCTCGGCACCGCGACTGGCGGAGACTTGCAGAGCCGGATCCTCACCGTACAGGTTGGGGGCTGCATATAGAAAACCGATGGCGATCACGACGATCACCATCAGGTATTTCCACAGCGGATAGCGGTTTAACACGCTGTGCTCCTTGGGAGATTAAAGGGACTGGATAGAACCCTTGGGCAGAACGGCGGTGACGAAATCACGCTTGATGGTGACCTGGGTCTGCTCGTTCAGGGCCAGCACCAGGTAGTCGTTCTCGGTGGAGACCTTGACTATCTTGCCAACCAGACCGCCGGAGGTGAGCACTTCGTCACCCTTGGCCAATGAGCTCATCAGATTCTTGTGCTCCTTCACGCGCTTGGCTTGCGGACGGTAGATCATGAAGTAGAAGATGAGGCCAAACACGGCCAGCATGATGATCATTTCCATGCCGCCACCCTGGGGGGCCGCTTCACCGGCAGCATATGCTTTAGAGATAATGCTCATTTAACAACCTCTTATTGATGTAGATACAAGACACAACGCGCTGATACGTTGTTGTTATTACACGTTTTCTTCAGCTAATGGAGGCACGGCCTTCCCTTGCCGACGATAAAACTCAGTCACAAAGTCGTCTAATTTACCCTGCTCGATCGCGTCCCGCAAACCCTGCATCACCCGCTGGTAATAGCGCAGGTTGTGAATGGTATTCAAACGGGCACCAAGGATCTCGTTGCACTTGTCCAGATGGTACAGATAGCTGCGGGTGTAGTTCTTGCAGGTGTAGCAGTCGCAGTCCGCATCCAGGGTGCTGGTATCCTCGCGATACTTGGCGTTGCGGATCTTGACCACGCCGTCGGTGGTGAACAGATGACCGTTGCGGGCGTTGCGGGTCGGCATGACGCAGTCGAACATGTCGATGCCGCGGCGCACCCCTTCCACCAGATCTTCGGGCTTGCCCACCCCCATCAGGTAGCGGGGCTTGTCGGCCGGGATTTTCGGGCAGACGTGATCCAGGATGCGGTGCATGTCTTCCTTGGGCTCACCCACCGCCAGACCGCCGACCGCATAGCCGTCGAAGCCTATCTCCAGCAGGCCGTCCAGGGAGACATCCCGCAGCGGCTCGTAGACCGAGCCCTGGATGATGCCGAACAGGGCGTTCTTGTTGCCCAGGGCATCGAACTTGTCGCGGGAACGCTTGGCCCAGCGCAGGGACATCTCCATGGACTTGCGCGCCTCTTCGTACGTCGCCGGATAGGGCGTGCACTCGTCGAAGATCATCACGATGTCGGAGCCCAGATCGTACTGGATCTCCATGGATTTCTCGGGGTCGAGGAAGATCTTCTCGCCGTTGATGGGATGACGAAAATGCACCCCCTCCTCGGTGATCTTGCGGATGTGACCCAGGCTGAACACCTGGAAACCGCCGGAGTCGGTCAGGATGGGCCCCTGCCAGTTCATGAAGTCATGGAGATCCCCATGGGCGCGCATCACCTCCTGACCCGGCCGCAGCCAGAGGTGGAAGGTGTTGCCGAGCAGGATCTGGGCGCCGGTCTCGCGCACCTCTTCCGGGGTCATCCCCTTGACGGTGCCATAGGTGCCGACCGGCATGAAGGCCGGGGTCTGGACCGTGCCGCGCTCGAACACCAGCTGGCCGCGACGGGCGCGCCCATCTGTGGTTTTCAGTTCAAATTTCATTGCTACCTCGATTCAGTCAGAGAAACAGTCTGACAGCAGGGGGCCCGATGGACCCGAGACAAAGAAGCCGGCCAAGATAGTGACAAGGTGTCCCTGAACGGCTTCTGAAGGGCGAGGCTTAGCCTTGCGCCCGGCGACGGGTGACGAACATGGCGTCCCCGTAGCTGAAGAAACGGTACTGCTCGGCCACCGCCGCCCGGTAGGCCGCCATCACGTGGTCGTACCCGGCGAAGGCGCTGACCAGCATGATCAGGGTCGATTCGGGCAGGTGGAAGTTGGTGATCATGGCATCGACCAGCTGGAACTCGTAGCCCGGGAAGATGAAGATGTCGGTGTCGCTGAAAAAGGGCGCCAGCGGCTTGCCCTGGGCCAGGGTCACCCTGGCCGCGCTCTCGAGCGATCGCACCGAGGTGGTGCCCACCGCGATCACCCGGCCGCCCCGGGCCCGGGTCGCCGCGATGGCGTCCACCACCTCTTGCGGCACCTCGGCGTATTCCGAGTGCATGTGGTGATCTTCAATCTTGTCCACCCGCACCGGCTGGAAGGTGCCCGCCCCCACGTGCAAGGTGACGAAGGCGGTCTCCACCCCCTTGGCCCGGATCTGCTCGAGCATGGCCTCATCGAAGTGCAGGCCGGCTGTGGGCGCCGCCACTGCGCCCGGTTTGGCGTTGTAGACGGTCTGGTAACGCTCCTTGTCGGCGTCCTCGTCGGGCCTGTCGATATAGGGGGGCAGCGGCATGTGGCCGATGGCCTCCAGGATATCGAGTACCGGGCGGGGATCCAGGAAGTGGATCTCGAACAGGGCATCGTGGCGGACACGCATCTCGGCCTCCACCTTCTCCCCGTCGGGGCCGCCATCGAGGATGAGGCGGGTACCTGGCTTGGGGGACTTGGAGGAGCGGACATGGGCCAGCACGCTGTGCTCGTCCAGCATGCGCTCCACCAGCACCTCCAACTTGCCGCCGCTGGCCTTCTGGCCAAACATGCGCGCCGGAATGACCCGGGTGTTGTTGAACACCAGCAGATCCCCCGGATTGAGTCTCTCCAGGAGGTCGACAAACTGGCCGTGGCGCAGGGCGCCGCTGTCGCCATCGAGTTGCAGCAGACGACTGGCACTGCGCTCGCTCATGGGATAGCGGGCGATCAGGGCGTCGGGCAGCTCAAAGGAAAAATCGGATACTTGCATCGTGACTACTTGGCTTGGCAATAGGATCGGCGGCTAGTCTAGTTATCCCCCACAGGCATGGCAACCGAAAAGGCCAAAAACACAGGGGATACAAGGGGTAGAGGCCAGCCTGGCGCGTCGGTCCCCCTCACCCGGCTATCCCCTTCCCCCTTGACCCCGATCATGTTGCAACCCGGCCCCCTGGGCTAGGGTGAACTCAGGCACTCGACATCAGCCATAGGAGGCTCCCATGATGACCCTGAGCGAGATAATGACAGAGCACCCCCTCACCCTGGGACCGGACAACAGCGTCAAGCAGGCGATGGATCTGATGCAGCAGGAGCGGATCCGCCACGTCCCCATCGTCGATGAACAGCAACAGCTGCTGGGGTTGGTGACCCTCACCGATATCCTGGCGACTAGGGAATCCAAGTTGCTGCTGATAGACCCGGAGCGGGAGGCCGAGTTCACCGACAGCGCCCGCCTCGAGGAGATCATGACCCGCAAGGTGGCCAGCGTCAGCCCCCATGCCGGCATCAAGGAGGCGGCGCTCTATCTGCAACGCCACAAATACGGCTGCCTGCCGGTACAGGACAAGGGAGTGCTGATAGGCATCGTCACCGAGTCGGACTTCATCGCCGTGGCCATCAATCTGCTGGAACTGATGGAAGAGCGTGAGCCACCGACCTCGGACAGCCTGGATGAGGGCGAGTGGAGTCGGCCCTGAAAAAAGGTAATAAAGTTACAGAAATGACGATGACAAGGCCATTTAATCGCCATTCCCAGCGAGAGAACGGCCTTAAATGGTAATAAAACAACAAATCAGGGTTGCAATGTGACGCTCGTCACACTATTATCCCCCTGCAAAATTGCCGAGGGGGTGCCTGTGGTGTGTGCAGCCAGCAAGCTTCCTCTCATCATCTGCACGTTTGCACACCCCAAGTCTTTATTTTTATTGCCATTCCTTGTTTTGATAGCCCGGCCCCTGCGCCGGGATTTTTTTATCTGTCACCCCTTCCCCCCTGCCCCCTGATGCGCTTCCCCTTGCAACCGACCCCGTGCCACGAGCAGTATGTCTCTGGTTCCTCACCCCGGCTCAGGTGAGCAAAAGTCACCCCGACTGCTGGGCAAAGAGGGATGCAACATCTAGCTTATCTTTGTAAAACATATGTTTATTCATAATGGGTCGGTATATTCATCCTGGGTACAGGCAGGATGGTTAATCTAAAAAACAGATTTGCCCGATTGATAATTGCCGCTTTAATCGATTGGGACCAGCCTCTATCATGGCCCAAGTCAACTAACCCGGGGTCGCAAATCGTTGCACCAGGGATTCACAGGAGCAAATAGATGTCTACCTATATCAATACCGAGATCAAGCCGTTCACCGCTACCGCCTATCACAATGGCAAATTCGTTGAGGTCTCCGAACGTGACCTGAAAGACAAGTGGTCCGTGATCTTCTTCTACCCGGCTGACTTCACCTTCGTTTGCCCGACCGAGCTGGGCGATCTGGCTGACAACTACGCCGAATTCCAGAAGCTGGGCGTCGAGATCTACTCCGTCTCCACCGACACCCACTTCACTCACAAGGCGTGGCACGACACCTCCGACACCATCAACAAGATCCAGTACCCGATGATCGGCGACCCCACCGGTGCCATCACCCGCAACTTCGGCGTGATGATCGAAGAAGCCGGTCTGGCTGACCGCGGTACCTTCGTCATCGACCCGAAAGGCGTCATCCAGATCGTTGAAATCAACGCCGGTGGCATCGGCCGTGACGCCCTGGAGCTGCTGCGCAAGGTCAAGGCTGCCCAGTACGTTGCCGCTCACCCGGGTGAAGTGTGCCCGGCCAAGTGGAAAGAAGGCGACGCCACCCTGGCCCCGTCCCTGGATCTGGTAGGCAAAATCTAAGCCTCCTGCTCTCCAAGACCGGCCCATTCAAGGGCCGGTCTGCTTTCTGGCCTATGACTTTCTGTCCTGCTTTCCAGGCGCATTCTCACGGCCTGCAAACAGTGTCGACCGCAATTACAAGAAGGAATTCGAAGATGTTGGATACCAACCTCAAACAGCAGCTCAACGGTTACTTGCAGTACATCGTCAATCCCATCGAGATCAGCGTGTCCGGCAATGACAGCGACAAATCCGCCGAACTCCTGGCCTTGGGCCAAGAGATAAGCGAGATGTCCCCCAAGATTGCCATGACCGATGGCAGCAATGCCCGCAAGCCTTCCATGAGCATCGCGCCCCAAGGCCAAGCCCCGCGCGTGCACTTTGCCGGCATCCCCATGGGTCATGAATTTACCTCCCTGGTGCTCGCCCTGCTGCAAAGCGGCGGTCACCCCTCCAAGGCCGATCCGGCCGTGCTGGAGCAGGTGAAAAACCTCAAGGGCGAGTTCCACTTCGAGACCTATATCTCCCTCTCCTGCCACAACTGCCCGGACGTGGTGCAGGCCCTCAACCTGATGGCCACCCTGAACCCCGGCATCAGCCACACCATGATCGACGGCGCCCTGTTCCAGGATGAGGTGAACGAGCGTCAGATCATGGCGGTGCCGAACGTCTACCTGAATGGTCAACCGTTCAGCCAGGGCCGCACCTCGCTCGAAGAGATCGTCGCCAAGCTCGATACCGGCGCCGCAGAGCGCAAGGCTGAAGAACTCAACGAAAAGGCACCCTACGACGTGCTGGTGGTGGGTGGTGGCCCGGCCGGCGCCGCAGCGGCCATCTATGCCGCCCGCAAAGGCATTCGCACCGCCATCGTCGCCGAACGTTTCGGTGGTCAGGTGATGGACACCGTCGGTATCGAGAACTTCATCTCCGTGCCCTACACCGAGGGCCCCAAGCTGGCCGCGAGCCTGGAGCAGCACGTCAAGCAGTACGGCGTGGAAGTGATCACCGAGCAGCGCGCCGCCGCCATCAGCAAGGATGGTTACGTCAACGTGGATCTCGCCTCCGGCGCCACCTTGAAGAGCCGTGCCGTGATCCTGGCGACCGGTGCCCGCTGGCGCGACCTGAACGTGCCGGGTGAGGTGGAATACCGCACCAAGGGCGTGGCCTACTGCCCCCACTGTGACGGCCCCTTCTTCAAGGGCAAGCGGGTGGCGGTGATAGGTGGCGGCAACTCCGGCATCGAGGCGGCCATCGACTTGGCCGGCATCGTCGAGCACGTCACCGTGGTGGAATTCGCCGATACCCTGCGCGCCGACGAGGTGCTGCAGAAGAAGGCCCGCTCCATGGGCAACATCGACATCATCATGAGCGCCCGCACCACGGAAGTCATCGGTGACGGCAGCAAGGTGGTGGGCATGGACTACGAGGACCGCACCACAGGCGAGATCAAGCACCTGGCGGTGGCCGGCATCTTCGTCCAGATCGGTCTGGTGCCGAACACCGAGTTCCTCAAAGGGAGCGAGATTGCCCTGACCCGCTTTGGCGAGATCGAGATCGACACCAAGGGGGCTACCTCCCTGCCCGGCGTCTACGCCGCAGGGGATGCCACCACGGTGCCGTTCAAGCAGATCATCATCTCCATGGGTGCCGGCGCCACCGCCGCCCTGGGGGCGTTCGATTACCTCATTCGCACCCCTGAGCCCAGCCAGGTGGCGAACGCGGAACCGGCCCTGGCCTGATCCCTCCCCCCTCGATCGCAAACCGGTGCCCAGGCACCGGTTTTTTTATCCTCTTGCTGGCACGACGGGTCCCGCTCGCCCCGCCATCGGGGTCAAAGCGCCTTGCTCATGGCCAGGTTGGTCACCCGATAACCGAGCCGGCGATAGAGCGCCAGGGCTGCCGGGTTATTGGCAAAGACATTGAGCCCAATGCTGACCAATCCCTGGGCACGGGCCAGGGACTCGAGCAAGGTGAAGGCGCGCCGACCATGACCCTGGCGCCTGGCGCCCGGCAAGATGGTGATGTCATAGACAAACCCGCTGCGCTGGCCATCCGGCGCGGTGCGGATGGCCAGCCAGAGCCCGCCGACCGTCTGCCCAGCGCCATCCTGGATCGCGAACAGCTGCTGGGAGGAGGTCGCCAGCCCCTGAGGCAGCAGGGCCTCATATTCGGCCCTGGCTCGCGCCAGGGCGCCCGCCTGCGGCCAGCGCCCGGTCGCCACATTCTCCTCGGCGTAATCACGCCATGACTGCGCCACATAGCGCTCATACTGCCCCTGGCTCATGGCCACCAGCTCGGTCTGCATGACGACTCCTTTATATGTTGATGTTTCGCTTGCCCGCCCCACCATCCCATCGCGGATGCCAGGGCAATACCAGGCACCTTGCTGGGGCAGGCTCAGCTCGTCTGGCCCTGCGCCTGGGTCAGCTCCACATCGGGTCTGGGCTCCAGCTCGGCGGTCATGGGGGTGTTGGGCGGCACGGGGATGAACTGTTGATGCTCGGCCAGGGGCACGGGGGCCCGCACCCGCTGGCGCCAGATCAGAAACAGGGTCAACAGCGCCCCGCACAGGCAGAAATAGGCGAACAGGCCCTGAGGACCGAACAGCTGGATGGCACTCGGCGCCAGCACAGGCCCTATCATGGCCCCCAGGCTGTAGGCGAGCAGCAGCCCCTGGTTGGCCCCCAGCACCTGATCCGGCTTGAGCTCATCGCAGGCATGGCTGAGGCTCAAGGGGTAGATGGAGAAGGCCAGGCCGCCAAACAGGAAGATGAGTCCCGTCATCAGCCAGTCGGGCTGAGGCGCCGGCAGGATCACCATCAGCAGGGAGACCAGGGTGAGCAGCGCGGCCAGCAGGCCGATGACCAGGCGCCTGTCGAGGCGATCCGACACCCGCCCTATGGGGTATTGCAGGCACATGCCCCCCAGGATCACCACGGCCATCATGTTGGCGACCCGCTCCAGGCCATAGCCGTTGTCGGTGAAATAGAGGGGCAGCAGGCCATAGATGGCCCCCAGGATGAGCCCCGAGCTCAGGCTGCTCCACATCCCGGCCGGGGTGAGGCGAAACAGCTCGAAAAAGCCCACCTGCTGGGGCTGGATCATGGTGGGCATGGCGACCCGGGAGAGGGCCAGGGGGATCACCGAGAGGGAAGCGGCCATGGCGCACAGGGCGAAGGGGGCCAGCACCATGGGGTCGATCACCTTGAGCAGCAGCTGACCGGCGGCCAGGGCCCCGTAGAGCAGTATCATGTAGAGGGACATCAGCTTGCCCCTGTCCCGCGGCGTGCTGGAGACCAGCATCCAGGATTCGAGCACCACGAACAGGCCCCCGGTGGCAAAGCCCCCCAGCAGGCGCAGCCCGGCCCAGATCCAGGGATCGACGATGAGGCCGTGAAGCAGGGTCAAGGTGCAGATGAGGGAGGCATAGGCCGCGTAGGCGCGGATATGGCCCACCCGTATGATGAGGCGCGCATTGACGAAGGAGCCGAGCACCAGACCGGCGAAATAGGTGCCAGAGACCAGCCCGATGGCCTGGGCATCCACCTGCTCGGCCGAGAGCCGCACCGTCAGCAGAGTGCTCATCAGGCCGTGACCCAGGATGAAGATCACCAGACTCATCAGCGGGGAGACCACCCCTTGCCACCTCGTCGCCACCATCTCCCGTGCCCTCTCTGCCGCGCCAAAACCATACAGGCTACGGACAAATGGCGGCGGCTTCAACCCGAAGCGGCCTCTCCTTCCAGCCAGGATGGCTCCCCCATGCCCATAGAGTGAGGAGTGCCCCTGCCGTCATCCGTCATTCATTGACCGCGCCCCCCGCCTCGGTAGCGCGCGCCAGGGGAATACCTCCCCCCCGCTCGATCAAGGTCAGGCCCCGGGTCGAGCGCAGCAGCAGGGAGCCCAGCCTGGCCTCCTGCTGCGCAATCAGCTTGGAGATGGCGGCTTGCCCCAGCCCCAGCCGGCGAGCCGCCGCCGAGAAAGAGCCGGTCTCCACCGCCAGTCTATCCATCTGCCTCTCCCCCTCACATCATTGGTCTCATTGGGGCGGCCGTTTCCCCCTGGGGTCCGAGTGTATCGAGACACCCGGGGCAAGCCCGCGACAGCCATAAAAAAGGCCGCTCGATGAGCGGCCTCTTGGCAGGGTATCAGGGCTTAGCTGTCGCGACGCTTGCCACCGAATTTGCGATCCTTGTTGAAGCCACCTTCACGGCGCTCTCCACCCTTGTTGAAGGGGCGGTCACCGCTGGGACGACGGTCCTTGTTGAAGGGACGGTCATTACGGTACGGACGCGGGGCACCCGTGCTGCCGCCGGCCGGCACTTCGGTGTAGCGGGTGATCTGCAGCGGACGCTGGCAGACACGGGCCTTCTTGATCACTTCCAGCACGTCGGCGGTCATGCCCTTGGGCAGATCGACGGTGGAGAAGTCATCGGCGATGTCGATGTTGCCGATGAAGCGGCTCTCGATGTTCGCTTCGTTGGCGATGGCGCCAACGATCTGGCCCGGCTTGACGCCGTGATGGGCACCCACGTCTACGCGGTAACGCTCCATCTCCACGTCAGGATTGTCTTTGAGCGGGCGCGGCTCCAGGGACGGCATGCGACGAGCCGGGCGATCGCCACGGTCAGCGAAGTCACGGCCACCGCGGTCGTTGAAGTCACGACGCTCGAAGCCACCGCGATCGTTGCCGGCGTTCAGCAGCGGATCCGGGATGGAGTCATCCAGCAGCAGGGGTTGGTCACCCTGTACCAGCTTGGCCAGGGCGGCGGCCAGCTCCAGGGGATCGGCAGAATCTTCTTCGATCAGCTCGTTCACCAGGTTCAGATAGATCTCAAGCTCTTCGCCCATCATGGTTTCCCGGATGCGCTCCTTGAACTTGGTCATGCGGTGCTGGTTGATGTCCTCGGTGCTCGGCATCTTCATCGGCTCGATGGCCTGACGAGTGGCGTGCTCGATGGCGCGCAGCATGCGGCGCTCACGGGGTGCCACGAACAGGATGGCCTCGCCCTTGCGACCGGCACGGCCGGTACGACCGATACGGTGAACGTAGGATTCGGTATCGTAGGGGATGTCGTAGTTCACCACGTGGGTGATGCGCTCGACGTCCAGACCACGGGCGACCACGTCGGTGGCGATCAGGATGTCCAGCTGGCCTTGGCGCAGCTTGTCGACGGTACGCTCACGCAGCTTCTGCGGGATGTCACCGTGCAGGGCTTCACAGGCGTGGCCACGGGCGGCCAGCTTGCCGGCCAGCTCTTCGGCGGCGTTCTTGGTGCGCACGAAGACCAGTACGGCTTCGTACGGCTCGACTTCCAGCAGACGGGTCATGGCGTCCAACTTGTGCAGACCGGTTACCTGCCAGTAGCGCTGGCGGATGGTCGGTGCAGTGGACGTCTTGGTGATGATCTTGATCTCTTTGGGCTGCTTCAGGTGCTTCTGGGCAACACGGCGGATCTGGTCCGGCATGGTGGCGGAGAACAGGGCAACCTGACGGGTGGCCGGGCACTGTTCCATGATCCAGTCCACGTCGTCGATGAAGCCCATACGCAGCATTTCATCGGCTTCGTCCAGTACCAGGGCTTTCAGGCCGGACAGATCCAGGTTCTTGCGACGGATCAGATCCATCACGCGGCCCGGGGTACCGACGACCACCTGGGCACCGCGGCGCAGGGCGCGGGTCTGGGTTTCGTAGGAGGAACCACCATAGATGGGCAGGACATGGAAGTCAGGCATGTGCTTGGCGTAACGTTGGCACGCCTCGGCAACTTGCAGCGCCAGCTCACGGGTCGGTGCCAGCACCAAAATCTGGGTGTTACGGTTACCAGCTTCCAGACGAGACAACAGAGGCAAGGCAAAAGCAGCGGTCTTCCCTGTACCGGTTTGCGCCTGCCCCAGCAGATCGTGTCCCGCCATCAGGTGGGGAATTGCTGCGGCCTGGATCGGTGACGGGCGCTCATAGCCCACGTCCTGCAGCGCTTTCAATACAGGCGCGGCCAGTCCAAGCTCACTAAAAAGGGGCAGTTGTTCGGTATCAGACATAGATTCTTCCAGATTAAGGCAGGCGGCTAAACACCGCGGAATAGCAAAAGGCGGCGATTATAGCGCCACTTTGTTCTGCTGTCTTGAAAAATGTGATAGGTGTCTCAAGACGTTGGCAATTATAGAGGGATCTCCCGACTATGGCTTGCTTATTTTTCGGTCATGGTGCGTGATGGCGGGTCGAGCGGCGCCTTAGCCCTTGTCCCGCTTGTGTTTGAGCACGGCGACCGTCAAGCGGCTGGTGCAGAGCAAACGGCTTCGTTCGTCTCTTATTTCTATCTGCCACACCTGGGTGGTCGCCCCAAGATGGAGCGGCGAGCAGCGCCCGGTCACCACCCCTTCCCGCTTGGCTCTCAGGTGGTTGGCGTTCACCTCCAGTCCCACGCAATAGCTCTCCTCCCCCACCGCCATGTTGGCCGCCAGCGATCCCAGCGTTTCCGCCAGCACCACGGAGGCGCCGCCGTGCAGCATGCCCAGCGGCTGATGGGTGCGGTGATCCACCGGCATGGTGGCCTCGAGCCAGTCGGGGCCAAAGGCGGTGTAGACGATGTCGAGGTGGGCCATCAGGGTGTTGCGGGAGCTGGCATTGAGTCCCGCCAACGTCAGGGGTTGCTGCCAGATGGGAGTCATCGCATCGCTCATGGGCTCTTGTCCTGTACTGGGTGCTTAACAAAGTGAGGACGCGGGCCAGAGGCCTGCGTCCGGGATCGGATGACGGAGGGCGGCGGCGCTGCGCCTCACCATGGATAGCTGGTACCGGGCCATTGAGACCAGGGCACCCCTCGTCCGGGCAGACAGGGATGATGCCAGTGCCACACCTTGCCCAGCCAGGCGCGCAGCTCGGCCTCCAGCTCGGCATCCGTGATGGGGGCCTCGGCCTGTTTCCAGAAGAAGAGCTCCACCTCCACCTCCGGCAGCACCGAGGGGTAGAGATAGACCCCGCCCCAGAACTGGGGCTCCCTGTCCGGGCTCCAGAGGCCATAGGCGAAGGAGCGCTTGGCGAGAAACTCCGAGCGCTGCCACGCCAGATCGTCCTCGTGCTGACTCAGGCTGAAGTTGGCGGAGGGCCAGGCATCGTTCGGGCGAAACAGCTGGTGGAGCTGCTCCCGCTCGCGCAGCATGGCGACGAACTCCACCACGGCCTGGGACGGGGTGGCGGGCAACAGCAGAAAGTGCGGGTGCCGATAGGCCTTGGGCACCCGAAATCCCTTGGGGAAACACAGCATCAGAGCAGTTCCAGCAGGGCCTGCAGCGGATGCTTGAGTTTCTCCCCCTCCATCCGCTTGACCT
This sequence comes from Aeromonas sobria, assembly GCF_050266975.1. GTDB lineage: Bacteria > Pseudomonadota > Gammaproteobacteria > Enterobacterales > Aeromonadaceae > Aeromonas > Aeromonas sobria_B. Next base: position 55,975 of record NZ_JBKISU010000018.1, on the reverse strand, counting down.
GGCTGCGGCACGAATAACCGGTGGCAAGGCAGCGTTCCTTGGGCAGACGGGCGAGGGGCTCGGCCCAGCTCAGACCATATATGCCCTTGGAGTGCTCCACCTGCTTGGCGTCGTGGCCATAGGTACCGGCCATGCCGCAGCAGCCCACCGACACCGGCTGCAACTGGGCACCGAAGCGGCCAAACAGGGTACCCCAATCGCCGTGGGTCGAGGGCTTGGCCGTCTTCTCGGTGCAGTGGGCAAACAGATACCAGGGCTCGGCCTGCTCCGGCTCTTTCGCTGCGGCCCTGACTTGCGGGGCCGGAAGAGAGAGCAGCCACTCCTGGGGCAGCAACACCTGGAAGTCGCCGCGGGCGGGGCCCAGGGCTTTCACATACTCATCGCGATAACAGAGCACCAGGGAGGGATCCACCCCCACCATGGGGATACCGAGGGCCGCCATCTTGTTGAGGAACTGGGCGCTGCTGGCGGCGGTGCGGGCGAAGGCGCGCAGGAAGCCCTTCACGTGCTGGGGCTTGCCGTTGGGCTTGAACGGCAGCAGGTAGGGCTGATAACCCAGCTTGCTGGCAAGCTTCACCAGGTCGCGCACCACGGGGGCGTCGTAGTAGCTGGTGAAGGGATCCTGCACGATGAGCACCACTTTTTGGCGCTGCTCGGGGCTCATTGCCTCGAGGCCCGGCAGATCGAAATAGCGGGCCTTGTGATCACGCAGCTCCTCGGCCAGGGTGGGGATGCTCAGCAGCGGCACATCCACCATGCCGATGCTCTTCTCGGTCGCCTTCTGGGCCCACTCTTTCTCCAGGAAGAAGTTGACCAGCTTGGGGGCCTTGGCCAGCAGGGGCGCATAGCTTTCTACCGTGCCCACGAAGTAATCCTTGGGGCCGCGCAGATAGCGGCTGTGGTAGAGCTGCATGAAGCGGGCACGGAAGGTGGGCACATCCACCTTGATGGGGCACTGGCTGGTGCAGGCCTTGCACGCCAGGCACCCCTCCATCGCTTCCATCACCTCGTGGGAGAAGTCATACTGGCCGCGGGCACGGGCCAGGGTGTTGCGGAACTTGTCGACGATCTGCTTGAAGCGCAGACCACCGCTTTGCAGCGCGACTTCTTCGGCCAGGGGGTCGAAACCCTGCTCAGACAACTGGCGCAACCATTCGCGCATCAGCCCGGCCCGCCCCTTGGGGGAGTGGCGGCGGTCGCGGCTGATCTTGACCGAGGGGCACATGGGAGAGTCGGTCTCGAAGGTGAAACACAGACCGTTGCCGTTGCAGTCCAGGGCCCGGGTGTAGCTCTCGCGCACCGCAATCGGGATCTGGCGGTCAAACTTGCCGCGCTTGGGCCCGTCCACCGACACCAGTTCGGCGTCGCTGCCGTAAGGGATACAGATCTTGCCCGGGTTGATGCGGTTATGGGGATCGAAGGCCCCCTTGACCCGTTGCAGCTCCTCCCACAGCTCGCCAAAAAAGGCTGGGCTGTATTCGGAGCGAAAACCCTTGCCGTGCTCGCCCCACATCAGGCCGCCGTATTTGGCGGTGAGCGCCACCACCTGATCCGAGATGCGCCGCAGCAGCACCTCCTGCTCGGGGTCGCACAAGTCCAGCGCCGGGCGCACGTGCAGCACCCCCGCATCCACGTGGCCGAACATGCCGTAGTCGAGGCCGTGGCCGTCCAGCAGGGCGCGAAACTCCATGATGAAGTCCGCCAGGGACTCCGGCGGCACGGCGGTGTCTTCGGTAAAGGCCACCGGCTTCTTGCGCCCCTCGGCGTTGCCGAGCAAGCCCACCGACTTCTTGCGCATGCCGTAGATGGTCTCGATGCTTGGCAGGTGGTCACACACCTGATAGCCGATGATGCCCGCCTCCCCCTTGGCCAGCAGGCCGTCGATGCGCCGGCACAGCTCGGCCACCTTGATCTCGTGCTCAGCCTCATCGGTGTCGGCAAACTCGACGATGTTGAGCCCCTGCAAGTCCTTGCCCGGCACATCCTGGATGAGGTCTTTCACCGAGTGCCAGATGATGTCGGCACGGGCCAGCCCCAGCACCCGGGAGTCCACCGTCTCCACCGACAGGGCCTGGGCCTGCACCATAAAGGGGGCGTTGCGCAGGGCCGAGGGGAAGCTGTCGTACTTGACATTGACCAGGGTGCGATAGCGTGGGATGGGGGTGATGTTGAGGCGAGCCTCGGTGATGAAGCCGAGGGACCCCTCAGATCCGCACAGCACCCGGCTCACGTCCAGGGTGTCGCTGTCGGGCTGATAAAGGTGCTTGAGATCGTACCCGGTCAAAAAGCGGTTGAGCTTGGGGAAGGTGGCCTCGATGTCGGCGCGCCTCTCCTTGCCGATGCGATAGAGGGTGCGATAGATCTCCCCCTCGCGATTCTCCAGCGCCAGCTTGTCCGCCAGCCGGGCACCTGTGACCGGTTCGGTCGCCATGATGTCGCCGTTTTCCAGCACGGCTTTGAGGCCGAGCACGTGATCCGAGGTCTTGCCGTACACCAGGGACCCCTGTCCCGAGGCGTCGGTGTTGACCATGCCGCCCAGGGTGGCGCGGTTGGAGGTGGAGAGATCCGGCGAGAAGAAGTAGCCGTGGGGTTTGAGGTAGGCGTTGAGCTGATCCTTGACCACACCGGCCTGGGCCCGTACCCAGCCCTGCTCCAGATTAATTTCCAGGATCTGGTTCATATGGCGGGAGAGATCGACAATAATGCCGCCGCCCAGGGACTGACCATTGGTGCCGGTGCCGCCGCCGCGAGGGAAGAAACTCAAGGTGGCGTACTCGGGACCCTGTGCCAGCTTGAGCAAGGTGGCGATATCATCCGCGCAGCGCGGATAGAGCACCGCCTGAGGCACCACCTGATAGACGCTGTTATCCGTCGCCATGGCGAGCCGGCTTGCATAAGACTTTTCGATATCACCACGAAATGCTGATCGCGCCAGCAACTCAAGAAACTGCAGGGTTGTAGGTGACAAACTGTCCTGGTAATCGAGTCTCGGGATCATGAATCCTTGTTCCCATCCTTTGCTTGATGCCGGCACGCCGGCGACAACGACTGGCCTGGCTCACCTCTTCAGGGTGCTCTGGTTTTCAGAACCATGGGGCCAGCCCGCTCACATGTGAGCGGGCAGTATATCAGCTAGAAAACCGCTTGCGCGCGCAATCTTTACCATTTGAAAGGAGGATATTTATGGCTCATTACAGCCATGTTATCAGTACGTTGATCAACACAGAGAAACAGGCGCTGACCCTGTCGCTGTTTGGCTGCATCGGCTTCGCCATCTTCGGGATTGGCTATGGCCTCCTGGTCGGTTCCAACGCCATCATGCTCGATGGCATCTTCACCCTGTTCAGCATGGGCATGACGGGCCTGGGGCTCATCACCGCCTACCTGGTGACCCGCCCCTCGGACGCCCGCTTCCAGTACGGTTACGCCCACTTCGAGCCCATCACCAACGTCATCAATGGCGCCATCATCTTGCTGCTCTGCCTCGGCGCCCTCCATAGTGGCATCACCTCCCTGCTCGAAGGGGGACGGGAGATAGACCTTGGTCACGCCCTCATCTATGCCGCCGTCTCCACCTTCTTCTGCGCCATCATCTATCGGGTCGAGTCTGCGGTCGCCGAACGAGTCGGCTCCGAGCTGGTGCGGGTGGACGCCAAGGAGTGGCTGGTGGATACCCTGCTCAGCGCCACCCTGCTCATCGGCTTTCTGGTCGCCATCGGCCTCGACGCCCTCGGCCATGGCCAGTACAACCGCTACATAGACCCCGTGCTGGTCACCCTGCTCGCCCTGTGCGCCACCCTGATCCCCATCAAGGTGCTCGGCCGCAACCTGCGGGAAGTGTTGAAAATCGCCCCCAAGGGGGACGTCTCGGCGCGAGTCGAGCGCGAGATTGATGCCCTGCGCCAGCGCCATGGCATCGAATGCCATAGCCATCTGGCGAAAAGCGGCCGCCGCTTCGATCTGGAATTGAACATATTGGTGGCCCCGGATCAGGAGTGGCCCATCGAGCGCCAGGATGCCCTGCGCCAGGAGCTCTGGTCCCGCCTCGGCGATACCCTGGGGGACGCCTGGCTCTCGGTCTGCTTCACCCGCGAGAAGCGCTGGCTCTGATCCGGCGTCAGCCATCCTGATGCAACGCGGGGCCCATAGCCCCGCGTGATCAGCCGCCGACATGCGAGGCGGCGCCCCCACCTCTCCTGACGCCACCTCCTCCATCTCCCCATTGTTGCCATCAGCGCAGCACTCTTATGCAGATACCCGGGTTTATCCCAATGATGAGGATCGTTAGAGTGGCCCCACTCCCACCATGAGGAACGCCAAGTGAACCATGATCCCCTGTTCTGCCCGCTGCGCCTGGGCCAGCTGCATCTCACCAACCGCATCGTCATGCCCCCCATGACCCGCTCCCGCGCCAGCCAGCCCGGCGATGTGGCGAATGCCATGATGGCGACCTATTACGCCCAGCGCGCCGAGGCCGGTCTCATCATCTCCGAAGGCACCCAGGTAGACCCCCTGGGCAAGGGCTACGCCTGGACCCCGGGGATCCACAGTGCCGAGCAGGTGGCCGGCTGGAAGCAGGTGACCGACGCGGTGCACGCCAAGGGCGGCGTCATCTTCGCCCAGCTCTGGCACGTGGGCCGGGTCACCCACCCGGACAACATCGGCGGCGCCCAGCCCCTCTCCTCGTCCGCCATCCAGGCCAAGGGGGTGAAGGTGTTTGTGGACAATGGCAGCGACGCCCCGGGGTTTGTGGAGACGGTCACCCCCCGCGCCATGACCCAGGCCGACATCGACGCCGTGGTGGGCCAGTTCCGCCGGGCCGCTCGCCACGCCATGGAAGCGGGATTTGACGGCATCGAGCTGCACGCCGCCAACGGCTACCTCATCAACCAGTTCCTCGACTCCGAGTCCAACGCCCGCACCGACAAGTACGGCGGCGCCCTGGAGAACCGGCTGCGCTTCCTGAAAGAAGTGACAGAGGCGGTCAGCAGCGAAATCGGCGCCGACCGGGTTGGGGTGCGTCTGGCGCCGCTCACCACCCTCAACGGCACCGTGGATGCCAACCCCCAGGAAACTTATCTGGCCGCCGCCCGCCTGCTGGGAGCGCTCGATGTCGCCTATCTGCACGTGGCCGAGGCGGACTGGGATGACGCCCCCCTGATGGCGCAGAGCTTCAAGCAGGGGCTGCGGGATGCCTTCCCCAACACCCTTATCTATGCGGGCAAATATGATGGCACCCGGGCACGGGCAGCCCTCGAGGCGGGCTGGGCCGACATGATAGGCTTCGGTCGCCCCTTCGTGGCCAACCCGGATCTGCCGAACCGGCTGCGCCACGGCTATCCGCTGGCCCCCCACGATCCCGCCACCCTGTTTGGCGGCGGCGAGCAGGGGCTGACCGACTACCCGACCTACCAGGAGTCAAAAGAGCCGCAATCGGCCTGAGGCCAGGCCCGACCATGACGCCAACGCCCGCCATCTCTGGCGGGCGTTGCCGTATCCTGCCGTGCCGGCGCTAGTAGAGGCTGACCCCGTGGCAGGCGGCATGGCTCCTGATCTCCCGGGTCAGCCGCGCCTTGTCGGCCAGACCGAGCCAGCTCGCCTCCACTGCGTTCAGAGACAGGCGGCAGAGCTGGCCCATGCTGGCGCCCAGTTCATGGGCCAGGGCCTGGAAGTTGGCGGTCAGATAGCCGCCGAAATAGGCCGGATCGTCGGAGTTGATGGTGACGCACAGCCCCTGCTCCAGCAGGGTCAGCACATTGTGATCCGCCATGGTGCCAAACACCTTGAGCCGCACGTTGGAGAGGGGGCAGACGGTGAGGGGCAGCCGGGTGTCGGCCAGATAGCGCAGCAGCTCGGGATCCTCGGCGCAGCGCACCCCGTGGTCGATGCGGCGCACCTGCAGCTCCCGGATGGCCTGCCAGATGTAGTCGGCCGGCCCTGCTTCCCCGGCGTGGGCCACCACCGGCAGCCCCAGCTCCCGCGCGCGGGCGAAGACCCGGGCAAACTTGGCGGGCGGGTTGTCCCTCTCCCCCGAATCCAGGCCGATGCCGTGGATGCGGTCGAGCGAGGGCATGGCCTGCTCCAGGGTGGCGAACGCCGCCTCCTCGCTCAGGTGACGCAAAAAGCTCATGATGAGGCGCCAGCTGATGCCAAGTTCCCGCTCCCCGGCCCGCAGCGCCCGCTCGATGCCCGCAAGCACGGTGACGAAGGGAATGCCGCGAGCGGTATGGGCTTGCGGATCGAAGAAGATCTCCACATGCACCACCCCCTCCGCCGCGCAGCGCGCCAGGTAGGCCCGGGTGAGGTCGAAGAAATCCTGCTCGGTGACCAGCACGCTGGCCCCCAGGTAGTAGAGATCGAGGAAGGACTGCAGGCCGTCAAACTCATAGGCGGCGCGCACGCTCTTCTCATCGGCCCAGGGTAGCGATATGCCGTTGCGCGCGGCCAGGCGCAGCATCAGATCCGGCTCCAGGGTGCCCTCGATATGCAGGTGCAGCTCCAGCTTGGGCAACCCAGCGATAAACTCGTCCATGATCGACTCCTTCTCTCTCTCCCCCTGCGTCTCGGCAAAGGCCGGCGCCCTGGCCGAGCCAACCACAAGGGGCTGTTTGGCTCGATTGCTGTCACACCTTGTCATCAAAGGGGCTTATAATGGCGGCACAAAAAACCATAACCGATTGAAGACATGCAAGAATGTCTCTGCCTCATCCCTGCCCCTGAAGGAGTTTCCATGAAGAAAAACGTCATCTGTGACATCGACGGCGTCATTTTGCACAACAACGATCTCATCCCGGGGGCCGATCTCTTCGTCCATCGCCTGCTGGAACAGGGCAGCAAGCTGTTGTTCCTCACCAACTATCCGGCCCAGACCCAGAAAGACCTGCAAAACCGCTTTCGCGCGGCCGGGATAACGGTGCCGGAGGAGAGCTTTTATACCTCCGCCATGGGCACCGCCGATTTCCTCAAGCGCCAGGATGGCAAGAAGGCCTATGTGATAGGAGAAGGGGCCCTGACCCACGAGCTCTACAAGGCTGGCTTCACCATCACCGACATAGACCCCGACTTCGTGGTGGTGGGGGAGACCCGCAACTACAACTGGTCCATGATGCAGCTGGGGGCCAAGTTTGTCGCCCAGGGCGCCCGCTTCATCGCCACCAATCCGGACACCCACGGCCCCATGATGTACCCGGCCTGCGGCGCCCTGTGCGCCCCCATCGAGCGGATGACCGGCAAGAAGCCCTTCTATGTCGGCAAGCCGAGCGCCTGGATCATTCGCGCGGCGCTGAACCGGATGGAGGCTCACTCCGACAACACCCTCATCATAGGTGACAACCTGCGCACCGACATCCTCGCGGGTTTCCAGGCCGGTCTGGAAACCGTGCTGGTGCTGTCAGGGGTGAGCAAGGTGGCCGACATAGAGCAGATGCCCTTTAGCCCCAACCACATCTTCAATTCCGTGGTCGATATCGACATCGTCTAGGTCGGCCGATGGCGGCGCGGCCCCTGCGGGCCGCCCATCCCTCATGAGTTGCGGGCCGAGGCCCGGAAGATGGTAATTGTATGGAACCTGTACTGATCGCCGTGGCATTCGTCTGCGGCATGCTGGTCAACCTGATTGGCCTGCCTCCCCTGCTCGGCTTCCTCGCCGCCGGCTTCCTTCTCAATGGCATGGGGTATGAAAATACCCCGGCCCTGGCAGAGCTGGCGGATCTCGGGGTCACCCTGCTGCTGTTCACCATAGGGCTCAAGCTGGATGTGCATACCCTGCTACGTCGGGATGTGTGGGGCACCGCCAGCCTGCACATGCTGCTCTCCACCCTGCTGTTTACCCTGGTGCTCCTGGTGTGCAAGGGGCTCGGCATGGCGCTGGCCATGTCCCTGGGCTGGCAACTCGCCGTGCTGCTGGGGTTTGCCCTCTCTTTCTCCAGCACTGTCTTCGCGGTCAAGGTGCTCGAGGAGCGCAGCGACATGAATGCCCTCTATGCGCGCCTCGCCATCGGGGTGCTGGTGATGCAGGACATCTTCGCCGTCGCCTTTCTCGCCATCTCCAGCGGCAAGCTGCCGAGCATCTGGGCGCTGTGGATCCTGGGGCTGCCCCTCCTGCGCCCCCTGCTGTGCCGGCTGCTCGAGCGAGCCGGTCACGGGGAGTTGCAGGTGCTGTTTGGGGTCTTCCTGGCCCTGGTGCTGGGGGCCGCCGGGTTCGAGGTGGTGGGGCTCAAGCCGGATCTGGAGGCCCTCATCATCGGCATGATGCTGGCCTCCCACCCCGCCGCCGCCGGGCTGGCCAAGGCGCTGTTCACCCTCAAGGATCTCTTCCTCATCTGCTTCTTCCTGACCATAGGGCTCAACGGCCTGCCGACCCAGGATGCCATGTGGATAGCCCTGGCCCTGGTGCTGGCGCTGCCGTTCAAGAGCGCGCTCTATTACCTGGTTTACAGCGGCGCCCACCTGAGGGTACGCACCGTGCTGCTCTCCACCCTGGCGTTGAGCAACTTCTCCGAGTTCGGCCTCATCGTCGCCGCCATCGCCGCCAAGGCGGGCTGGCTCTCCCATGAGTGGCTGGTGACCCTCTCCCTGGCGCTGGCGGCCAGCTTCATGATCTCGGCCCCCCTCAATGGCCAGAGCGAGCGGATATACCACAGGTTCGGCAACTGGTTGCGCGGCCTGCAGGCCAGCGATCTGCACCCGGAAGACAGGCCCATCGAGCTGGGCGACGCCCAGGTGATCATCCTCGGCATGGGCCGCATCGGCCAGGGCGCCTACTTCGAGCTGGAGAACAAGTACGGTCCCGTCATCCTGGGGGTGGAGAACGACCACGGCAAACTGCCCGGGCTGCGCGAGCGCAACATGAACGTGATAGAGGGGGACGCGACCGATACCGACTTCTGGGACAAGGTGCTCATCTCCAACCAGATAGACCTGGTGCTGCTGGCCATGCCCCATCACTCCGGCAACCTCTATGCCATCGAGAAGCTGCGCAGCCACGGCTTCACCGGCAAGATAGCCGCCATCGTCCGTTTCGAGGACGACATCGACTCCCTGCGCGAGCAGGGGGTGGACGCCGTGTTCAACGTCTATGACGAGGCGGGCAGCGGCTTCGCCCGCCACGTGATCAGGGGAATGGAGGGGCGCGACCCCCTTGGCAAGACGGGGACGATCGTTTAGCGTACCTTGCTAGCCGTCAATTAAAACGAACGGGGCGTCGTCGGCTACCAGGAGGGTGGCCGGTAAGCCCCTGGTTCTCCCCTGCCATGGAGGCATCATGCTGACACTCAAAGACTGGACCCTGCTCGACCGCCAGACGGTCACCCCCTCGCCACTCACCCCGGCCCCGGAGCGCATCCGGGCGGGCAACCCGACCCAGAGCGTCTGGAACCACTACTCGGATCCGAGCCAGCAGTTTCATGTCGGCTTCTGGCACTGCGAGCCGGGGCGCTGGGCGGTGCACTACACGGAGCACGAATATTGCCAGCTGCTGGAGGGGGAGGTCTGCATCCACGATGATGAGGGGAACCAGCTGCATCTCGGCCCCGGGGATCGCTTCGTCATCCCGGCGGGCTTCACCGGACAGTGGGAGACCCTCACCCCCTGTCGCAAGCTCTATGTGATCTTCGAACCCAGCGCTTAGGCCGAGATGAGGCGGGGTATCCCTTGCCCCATGACGCCCGCGTCAAGCAGCTTGACGCGGACGTCATGGTTTTGAGCGGGCAGGATCCGGCCCACGGACCCGATTTTGTGCCATGTTGCCGCTTGCAAAAGGGGGTGGCGCTAGGCATTGTGAATGGCGAGGAATGTAAATGGAATTTCGAGCCCAAACGTGGGGGGCTCAATAAAAATTAAAGAGGATTTACATCAATGTGCTCAATTTTCGGCATTCTGGACATCAAATCTGACGCGGCAAGCCTGCGTAAATCGGCGCTCGAGATGTCCAAGCGACTGCGCCACCGCGGGCCAGACTGGTCCGGTGTCTACAGCTCTGACAAGGCGATCCTGGTCCACGAGCGACTGGCCATCGTCGATCCAGGCAATGGCGCCCAGCCCCTCTACAACCCGGAACGCACCCACGTGCTGGCGGTCAACGGCGAGATCTACAACCACAAGGAGCTGGAGAAGACCCTGGCGGTGGACTTCCAGTTTCAGACCAAGTCCGACTGCGAGGTGCTGCTTGCCCTCTACAAGGAGAAAGGGCCCGCCTTCTTGGATGATCTCAACGGCATCTTCGCCTTCATCCTCTATGACGCCGAGCAGGACGCCTATCTGATTGGCCGCGACCACATGGGCATCATCCCCCTCTACACCGGGCGTGACGAGCATGGCAACCTCTATGTCGCCTCCGAGATGAAGGCCCTGGTGCCGGTGTGCAAGAGCGTGGAAGAGTTCCCGCCCGGACACTACCTGTGGAGCAAGGATGGGGTCCTGACCCACTACTATCAGCGGGACTGGCGCGAGTTTGACGCCGTCAAGGACAACCCCGCCTCGGTCGAGGAGCTGCGCGCCGCCCTCGAGGCCGCGGTCAAGCGCCAGCTGATGTGCGATGTGCCCTACGGCGTGCTGCTCTCCGGCGGCCTGGATTCGTCCGTCATCTCCGCCATCACCAAGATCTATGCCGCCCGTCGCATCGAAGACGATGGCAAGAGCGAGGCCTGGTGGCCCCAGCTCCACTCCTTCGCAGTGGGGCTGGAGGGGTCGCCGGATCTCGCCGCCGCCCAGAAGGTGGCCGATCACCTGGGCACCGTCCATCACCAGATCCACTTCACGGTGCAAGAGGGCCTCGATGCCCTGCGGGACGTCATCTATCACCTCGAGACCTATGACGTCACCACCATACGCGCCTCGACCCCCATGTACCTGATGGCGCGCTACATCAAGGCGATGGGCATCAAGATGGTGCTCTCGGGCGAGGGCTCGGACGAGCTGTTCGGCGGCTACCTCTACTTCCACAAGGCGCCGAGCGCCAAAGATTTCCACGAGGAGACGGTGCGCAAGCTCGACGCCCTGCACCTCTACGACTGCCTGCGGGCCAACAAATCCATGGCCGCCTGGGGCGTGGAGGGCCGGGTGCCCTTCCTCGACAAGGAGTTCATGGACGTGGCGATGCGCCTCAACCCTGCTGCCAAGATGTGCGGCAACGGCAAGATAGAGAAGCACATCTTGCGCGAGGCGTTCGAGGCCCTGCTGCCCCACGAGGTGGCCTGGCGGCAGAAGGAGCAGTTCTCCGACGGCGTGGGTTACTCCTGGATAGACAGCCTGAAAGCCATGGTCGAGGTCGAGGTGACGGATCAGATGTTCGAGGCGGCCTCCTTCCGCTTCCCCATCCATACCCCCCTCACCAAGGAGGCCTACTTCTACCGCGCCATCTTCGAGGAGCACTTCCCGCTGGAATCCGCCGCCCGCTGCGTGCCCTACGGCAAGTCGGTCGCCTGCTCCACCCCGACCGCGCTGGAGTGGGATGCCAAGTTCAAGGAGATGGCCGATCCGTCCGGTCGCGCCGTGCTGGACGTCCACCAGCAGGCCTACTGAGCGCGGACTTGCCCGCCCGATAATGAAAAAGCGCAGCCCTGGCTGCGCTTTTTGCTGGCGCCCGTCTGGCAAGACGAGCGCCGATATCAGGGACTAGCGTCCCTGGCAGTATTCGGCAAAGGCGTCGATCACCTCGGCCACGTCATCGTCGGTGATCTGCAAGTGGGTGACCAGCCGCATCTCGCCATAGCCGGAGAAGAGGATGCCCCGCTCCTTCATGAAGGCCAGCAGCTCCCCGCTCTCCCCCTTGTCGAGCTGCAGGAACAGCATGTTGGTCTGCACCTGCGCCAGGCTCAGCTTGATACCCGGCAGGGCGGCCAGCCCTTCGGCCAGGCGGCGGGCCCGGCGATGGTCATCCGCCAGTCGCTCGAACTGGTGCTCCAGGGCATATTGCGCGGCGGCGGCGAGGAAGCCGGCCTGGCGCATGCCCCCACCCACCATCTTGCGCAGCCGTCTGGCCCGGGCGATGGTGGCGCCATCCCCCACCAGCACGGATCCCACCGGTGCCCCCAGCCCCTTGGAGAGGCAGAGGGAGACGCTGTCGAAGGGGGCGGCAATATCGGCCAGGGAGACCCCGCTCGCCACGGCGGCGTTGGCGACCCGAGCCCCGTCCAGGTGCAGCTTGAGCCCGTGCTGATCGGCGAAGGTGCGCGCCTGACGCAGATACGCGAGGGGCAGCACCTTGCCACTATGGGTGTTCTCCAGGCAGAGCAGGCGGGCCTGGGCGAAATGGGGGTCATCGGGCTTGATGGCCGCCGCGAGATCGGCAAAGGCCAGGGTGCCGTCGGCCTGCATGGGCACGGGATTGAGGGCCACCGAGCCCAGCACAGCGCTGCCCATGGCCTCGTAGCGGAAGATGTGAGCCCCCTGGCCGAGCAGCGCCTCCTCGCCGCGCTGACAATGGGCCAGCACCCCGAGCAGGTTGGACATGGTGCCCGAGGGGACAAAGAGGGCGGCCTCCTTGCCCAGGCGCCCGGCGGCATAAGCCTCGAGGGCATTGACGGCGGGGTCTTCCCCGTACACATCATCCCCCACCTGGGCATGGAGCATCACCTGACGCATGGCGTCCGTGGGCTGGGTTACCGTATCACTTCGTAAATCGATATAGCGCATGAGATCCCTCCTGATGCAGGAGGATGACATTAGCCAGCTCGGGCAGGCTTGGCAAGGAAGCCATACTCAGAATGTGAAACCCGGGGGGCTCGGCCACCGGGTCGAACACCGCCTGCCCGCCCCAAGTTGATCACACCGGCAAATCTGACGCAAGTCCCTGGCATGGGGCCAGAAACCGGGTTAGGGTGATCGGGAGACCTTGCACCACCAGCCCCGCCAGGGGCGCAGACAAACAGGGATCTCCTGGCATTGCTGTCATTATGTCGCTGACTCATTCCTCCTTTGACAGGAAGTCAATGATATGAAACATACCGACTCAGCCGTACCCAAGGCGCACCGCCATCAGCCGTCAGATATCCGCCTCTCTCGTGATGGACAACCGCCGCCAGCCGCCGACACCCTGCGGGATAAGGCCATGCCGACTCCTGGCCCTGCCGGCATGCGCCTCCCCATACCCTGTTCATGGATGGATCCCCCCTTTTTCCCCCCGCCGCCGGCAAGCCGGCCGACGCGTCTTGTAAGCAGCCTCATGGCCGCCCGCGGCGAGCAGGACCATGGCCGCAGCGATGACCCTGGGCCACTTCCAGGCAGCGACCCGCCCGTTCCCCCTCCCCCATCACATCAGCATTCACAAGACAGATCCCGCCCATGAGCAGAGGAGAGACACCATGAAAAACCTTCATCACATCCTGTTTGTCAGCCAGGGGCTGGTCGATGAAACGGAAGCCCTGACGCAGGCCATGAGCCTGGCCCGCAACAATCGGGCCATCCTGACAGCCCTGGTGGTATGCCCTCCATTTCCCCGGCAAATGAAGCACTACAGAGAAAGGTACGAGGCCTCTCTCAAGGCACAGCTGGCGCACGCCATCCAGGCCGCTCGCGATGTCGTCAAGGTGGATGAATCCGAACTGCCGCTGCACATCGACATAGAGAGTGGGGATGCCCCCGCCATTCGCATCATTCGACACGCGCTCAAGCATGCCCATGATCTGGTCATCAAGGCCGCAGAGCCCAAGGAGGGTGGCAAGGGCTTCAAGGCCATCGACATGGAGCTGCTGCGCAAGTGCCCTTGCCCCGTGTGGCTGACCCGTCCCATTCACCGGCATCGCAACGCCATTCGCGTCGCCGTGGCTATCGATCCGCAGAGTTCGGCCCCCGAGGGACACGACCTCTCCCTGCACCTATTGAAGGAGGCCCGTGCACTCGCGGACACATGCAGCGGCGAGTTGAGCGTCCTCTCCTGCTGGGAGTATGAGTTCGAGGAGTATCTGCGTCACAACGTGTGGCTCAAGATATCGGATGATGAGTTAAATCAGCAGATAGGTGCCGCCAAAGCGGAGCATCAGGCGGCGCAACAGCGCCTGTTGCAAGCGTCCGGCATTCAGGGCGCCTTGCAGTTGCACCTGCTGCGCGGGCATGCGGAACATGTGATCCCCCGATATGTGGCCGAGCAGGGCATCGACATCCTGGTGATGGGCACGGTTGCCCGTACCGGGATCTCGGGCTTCTTCATCGGGAATACGGCGGAAAACATAGTGCAGACCCTGGCATGCTCTCTGCTGGCCCTCAAGCCCAACGGTTTTGTCTCCCCGGTGGCGGCATATTGACGCTGGGAGCGAACCATGCACACGGAGCAACCCGGAGGCCGCCGCCCTCAAGCGGGCGGACGGCGGCATCGCCATGGGCCATAAGGGATCGGAAGCGGCCAAGGAGGCCGCCGACCTGGTGCTGGCCGATGATAACATCGCCTGCATTGCCGCGGCCGTGCGAGAGGGGCGCACCGTCTATGACAACATCAAGCAGGCCATCCGCTGGACCCTGCCCAGCAACGCGGGGAGGCCATGACCATCATGGAGACGGAGAAACAGCTCAGGCTGCTATGTGCTCCCCTGAAGCGCCCTTAGGGGGCCGGGCCTTTCCAGGGCGAGGCACCGGGCTCAAGCCTCATCCAGGTGCTTGCCGAACTGGCGGGCCATGGCCAGATCGAGAAAGCCGTCGGCCCGCTTGTGGCTGCGCAGGAACTGGTAGTAGGCGAGCAGCTTCACCAGGGCCTCCTCATCGGGCAGCACGGTGGCGGGCGCCTGTTCCCGCAGCAATTCCCCCGCCCCCTGCAACGCGGCCCGATCCACCACCTCCGCCTGCCGATAGAGATAGCCGCAGCCGGTGGCGAGCCACTCCAGGGAGCAGTTGGCGGCCATGGCGATCTGGTTCGCCTTGGCAAAGCCGGGCTCGGCCCCCTTGAGGTACTTGCGGATCAGCGCCTCACCCAGTCCCACCTTGCGGGCGAAGGCGCTCACGCTCATCTCCCCCATCAATATGCGCAGCCGCGCGGCAAACCCTGCGTCCATCTGCCCCTCCATCAGAACCAAAGTACGAATTGCACGGGGCGCCAATATTGCCTTAGCCGGGGGCAGGGGCCAAGATAGGCCCAGCATTTATTCCAAGGAGTGAGTTATGACCGTATCCCGCCTGCCTCTGCATCCCCAGGGTCCGGAGTTCTCCCGCATCGTCATGGGTTACTGGCGCCTGATGGAGTGGCAGCTCAGCCCGACGGCCCTGCTGGACCTCATCAAGTACCACCTGGACCTTGGCGTCACCACCCTAGACCACGCCGACATCTATGGCGGCTATCAGTGCGAGGAGGCCTTTGGCCGTGCCCTGCGTCTGGAACCCGCCCTGCGCAGCCGGATGGAGCTGGTCAGCAAGTGCGGCATCGCCCTCACCGCCAAGCCCGAGCATGCCCTCAACCACTACAACACCAGCAAGGAGCACATCATCGCCAGCGCCGAGGCCTCCTTGCACAAACTCGGCACCGATCACCTGGATCTGCTGCTGATCCACCGCCCGGACCCCCTGATGAATGCCGACGAGGTGGCCGAGGCCTTCATCGCCCTCCAGCAGGCGGGCAAGATCAGGCACGCCGGTGTCTCCAACTTCACCGCACGCCAGTTCGAACTGTTGCAGTCGCGCCTGCCCTTCCCCCTGGTCACCAACCAGCTGGAGATCTCCCCCCTCAACCAGGATCTCACCCTGGATGGCACCCTGGATCAGTGCCAGCAGCTGCGTATCAGGCCCATGGCCTGGTCTTGCCTCGGCGGCGGCAGCCTGTTCCATGACGGCCGCTACCAGGGATTGCGCCACGAGCTGGAGCGGATCCGCGAAGAGGTGGGGGCCCAGACCCTGGAGCAGGTGGTCTACGCCTGGGTCATGATGCTGCCGAGCCAGCCGCTGCCCATCATCGGCTCGGGCAAGCGCGAGCGGATCGCCAGCGCCGTCGCCTCCGAGCAGATCAGGCTCGATCGCCAGCAGTGGTTTCGCATCCGCAAGGCGGCCCTGGGCTACGACGTGCCTTGATCCCGGCGCGATGCGCCCTCTTGCACAAACAGAAACGGCATGGGAAAACCCATGCCGTTTTGCGTTAGCGAGGCCCCTTAACGATGACGCTGGGGGCGACCACGGGGTGCATCTGTCTTGGGTTTGGCCTGATTGACCGTGATGGTGCGGCCACCAATCTCGGTGCCGTGCAGCTCGGCGATCGCCTTCTCGGCGTCGCCATTGACCGGCATTTCAATAAAACCGAATCCCTTGGACTGACCGGTGTCGCGATCGATGATGATATCGACCTTGTCCACCTGTCCAAACTGGCTGAATAGGGTTGTCAGTTCGTCGGCCGTCATCCGGTACGACAGATTACCTACGTAAATCTTCATGCCATCCACTCTCGAGTCAGGGTGCCTTCACTATGCAATCACCGGCGCCGCAGCAAGGGCACAACCACCACGCCGGATTGACCCGGGCATCATGCCCGGGGCCTCCTCGCCTCAGAGTCCAAGCCATTGATCTCTTGGACAAGTCAGGCGACAAGTTCAATGCGAATAACTGGCAGTATCTGAGCTTGCCCCCGGCTTGTCTAGAAATTAATCAGCTCGATGTGGCACCAATTGCGCCAGCAGAGCCCCCAGGGCGCGCCGACTGTGCCAGGCCCGTTTAAAGCCAAAACGGTAGACGCCCGGGCTCACTTCATGGGCGGGCTCCTCCCCCAGGTCCAGCAACTCGGCCACCTGGGTCAGCTCATCCTGGTCCAGGGCAAGATCCAGGCTGAACTCGAGCCACTCCCCGTTGTGGCCGACCCGCCGCTCGCGGCCCACCTCGACCAGGGCGGCCCGGGGCAGCGCCCTGACGCTGTCCTGCTGGCCGTTGATGAGATAGAGATGATCCCTGTCCCAGGCGAGCTCCGCCATGCGCCAGGGCTGCCAGTGGCGGGGCACCAGCATCATCAGCAGCACTATGCCGCCAAAGATGACGCCGACCCAGGGCAGGAGCCCCATCTGGGGATACCCTTGCCAGAGTGACGCCCCCACCGCCGCCAGGCTCAGCACCAGCAGGCTGCCCATGGCGACATAGAAGCGCCCGGCCGGCGGTTGCAGCCAGCAGACCCCCGCCTTGCCGACCAGCTCACTCGCTTTCATCATCCTCTTCCCCTGTTCAGATACCGTTGAGGGGCGCATTGTGGCAACAAGGCGACACCGGGCGCAAGGGCAAGCCAGGTGCTGGTCTCGCCCCCCGCTCTGTTGCTATGCTGGTGACGCTCAAAAGACACCCTTTATCCCTGTTCGAGGCACATCATGCTTATCGCCACCCTGCTCTTGCTGGGCGCCACTGCACAACCCGAGGCCATCGGCGGTTATGCCGGCGGCTGCCTGAAAAATGGCATGGCCCTACCCCTGAGTGGCCCGGGCTACCAGGTGATCCGCAGCAAGCGACTGCGCTACTACGGTCACCCCGACCTCATCGACTACCTCAAGGGGCTGGCAAGCCGCACCAGGATGGCCGGCCTGCCGGATCTCTACATCGCCGATCTCGCCATGAGCCGCGGCGGCCCCTTCCGCTCGGGACACCGCAGCCACCAGACCGGGCTCGACGCCGACATCTGGTTTCGCATGGCCAACCAGCCCATCAACCGCTGGGAGCAGGATGCCCCCAAGGAGTGGGCCCTCATCGACGAGCCCAGCTATCGGGTGCTGCCGGGGCGATTCGGCCCCCAGCAGCTGACCCTGCTGCGCCTCGCCGCCCAACCGGCGGAGGTGACCCGCATCTTCATCAACCCCGCCCTCAAGGCGGAGGTGTGCAAACGCAGCCCGGACGAGCCCTGGGTCGGCAAGCTCAGGCCCTGGGTCGGCCACTTCAGCCACTTCCATGTGCGGCTGCGCTGCCCGGCCGGCAGCCCGGACTGCCAGCCCCAGGCCCCCATACCGCCGGGCAATGGCTGCGGCGCCGAGCTCGCCTCCTGGCTCAAGGACAAGCCGCAGTTGCCCAGGGTCTCCGTCACCTATCGCAACCTGCCCCCGCTGCCTCGCCGTTGTGAGGGCTGAGCACAAGGGGTATGGTGTGCGGGCAAACATTGAAAACTCACTGGAGAACAACGAGATGGCAACGAGTATCTGGCGCCCCTTCACCCGGGCCTGCCTGCTGGCTTCCCTGCTGCTGACCCTGACCGGCTGCGGCATGAACACGATCCCGACCCTGGATGAACAGGTCAAGGCGAGCTGGGGCCAGGTGGAGAACCAGTATCAGCGCCGCGCCGATCTGGTCCCCAACCTGGTTGCCACCGTCAAGGGCTATGCCAGCCACGAGCAGGAGACCCTCAAGGCGGTCACCGATGCCCGGGCCCGGGTCGGCAGCCTGCAGGTGAGCGATCCCGCCCAGCTCCAGCAGTTCGAGGCGGCCCAGAACCAGCTCAGCAGCGCCCTCTCCCGCCTCATGGTGGTGGTGGAACGTTACCCGGATCTGAAAGCGGATCAGCAGTTTCTCACCCTGCAGGCCCAGCTCGAGGGCACGGAGAACCGCATCTCGGTGGCTCGCCGTGACTACATAGAGGCGGTGCGCCAGTTCAATACTGAGCTGCGCACCTTCCCGGGGGTCATCTGGGCCAAGCTGCTCTACTCGGATCTCGAGCCCAAGCCGAGCTTCAGTGCCAAGCCGGGTGCCGACGAAGCGCCCAAGGTCGAATTTTGATGGCGCAACTCATCCGGCCCTGGCTGTTGCTGCTGGGGCTGCTCTGTTCCTTCTCCCTGCTGGCCGCCCCCCAATTTCCGGCCCTGAGCGGGCGTGTGGTCGATGAGGCGCACCTGCTGAGCCCGGAGCAGGCCAGTCGCCTCACCCGCGAGCTCGCGGCCTTCGAACAACAGAGCGGCGTCCAGCTGGTGGTCGTCTCCCTCACCAGCCTGGATGGCAATACCATAGAGGAGTACGGCTACCAGCTCGGCCGCCACTGGGGCATTGGCCAGCAGGGCAAGAACAATGGCGTGCTGCTGATCATCTCCCCCGAGGATCGCAAGGTGCGCATCGAGGTGGGCTACGGCCTGGAGGGGGTGTTGCCCGACGCCATCGCCGCCAACATCATCCAGACCCGGGTGCTGCCCGCCTTTCGTCGAGGCGACATGGCGAGCGGCATCCTCGGCGGCAGCCAGGCCATCATGCAGGCACTGGCCGGCGAGTATCAGGCCAAGGCTCCTCCCAAGAAGGACAAGGTCAACGGCCTGCTCATCTTCATCATCATGGTGATTGCCATGATAGTGCTGCACAACCTGCGCGGTGGCGGAGGGGGCGGCGGCGGCCGGGGCCGCAGAGGCGCCATCTATACCGCCGGCGGATTCGGTGCCGGACGCTCGGGTGGCGGTTTTGGCGGCGGCAGCTTCGGCGGCGGTGGTGGCAGCTTCGGTGGCGGCGGTGCCTCCGGTGGCTGGTGATCCCCATACCTATTGAGATAAAGAGATGATATCAAAACAGTTTTTTCACACTCTCCAGGCCAGGGTCAAGCAGGCCGAGCAGGCCACGGACGCCGAGTTGGTGACGGTACTGGCCCCGGCCAGCGACAGTTATCGCTACATCCCCACCCTGTGGGCGGCCCTGCTCGCCATGCTCACCCCCCTGCTGGTGTTCGAGCTGGGCTTCTGGCTCGGCTGGTACGAGATCCTGCTGACCCAGTGGGCGGTCTGGCTCGCCCTGACCCTGCTGTTTCACTGGACCCCCATCAAGATGCTGCTCATTCCCAAGAAGGTGCGTCGCCACCGGGCGGCCCTGATGGCGCGGCTGCAATTTGTCGAGCAGGGGCTGCACCGCACCCACGACCGGCTGGGGGTGCTGATCTTCGTCTCGGTGGCGGAGCACTATGTGGAGATCCTGGTCGATGACGGGGTCGCCCGGCACATAGAGAACGCCCAGTGGCAGGCGATCATCGACGACTTTACCGCCCGGATCCGCAAGGGTGAGGTGGAGCCCGGCTTCATCGAGTGCGTGACCCGCACCGGCGCCATCTTGGCCGATGCCTTCCCCCCCACCAACGACAAGAACGAGCTGCCCGACAGCCTGATCATGCTGGACAAGCCATGAGGCGATAAAAGCGCCAGAGTCGGCATAAAAGCTGTGCAAACGGAAAAAGATATGAAAAACAAGGGGAAAAAAGGTTGACCCATCACCGGCTTTCCCCTAAATTACGCCCCGTTCCAGCGCAACAGCGTAGTGAACACAGTGTTGGCTGAACACGTTAAACCACAGACCAAAATTTGGTGAGGTGTCCGAGTGGCTGAAGGAGCACGCCTGGAAAGTGTGTATACGGCAACGTATCGAGGGTTCGAATCCCTCCCTCACCGCCAAATTGAAAAAACCGACCTCAGGGTCGGTTTTTTGCTTTTCGTCATGCCGGCCCCTCCCTGCCCCCCTCCCCTTGTCTCTCACCCCTTGCCCGATCTCTTTCAGAGGGCGCTGACCAGCGATCCCGCGTCTCCTGGGCCAGGAGGTCCTTCACCGCTGCCAGCGCCGAGCTCGGGCTCTCTGCCCCGGCAGGCAAGATGACCGCCTGCTACGAATAAAAAAACCGGCCACATGGGCCGGTTCTCTCATTATGGGGTTGCCTGCATCAGCCCAGGCGGACCCGGGCGTTTCTGAACATGCGCATCCAGGCACCGTCCTCGCCCCAGTTGTCCGGGTGCCAGGAGTTGGCCACGGTGCGGAATACCCGCTCCGGGTGCGGCATCATAATGGTGGCGCGGCCGTCCGTGGTGGTGACCGCAGTGATGCCGTCCGGTGAGCCGTTCGGGTTGGCCGGGTAGCCTTCGGTCGCCTGACCCCGGTTGTCGACGAAGCGCAGCCCCACCAGACCGCTGGCTTGCAGCGCGGCAAGGTGGGCGGCGTCTTGCACCTCCACTCGCCCTTCCCCGTGGGAGACGGCGATGGGCATCACGGAACCCGCCATGCCGGCGAAGAAGGCGGACGGGGAATCCTGCACCTGCACCAGGCTGAAGCGCGCCTCGAAACGCTCGGAGCGGTTGCGCACGAAGCGCGGCCAGAGATCGGCCCCCGGGATGAGGTCGCGCAGGTTGGACATCATCTGGCAACCGTTGCACACCCCCAGGGAGAGGGTGTCGCCGCGCTCGAAGAAGCGCTGGAACTGCTCGCGGGCGTTGTCGTTGAACAGGATGGACTTGGCCCAGCCTTCCCCCGCCCCCAGCACGTCGCCGTAGGAGAAGCCGCCACAGGCCACCAGGGTCTGGAACTGGCCAAGCTCGATGCGGCCGCTGAGGATGTCGCTCATGTGCACGTCCACCGCGGTGAATCCGGCGCGATCAAACGCCGCCGCCATCTCGACGTGGGAGTTGACCCCCTGCTCGCGCAGCACCGCCAGACGGGGGGAGACCCCGCGGGCGATGTAGGGGGCGGCCACGTCCTCGGACGGGTTGTAGCTCAGGCTGGCGTGCAGGCCCGGGTCGGTGGCGTCCTGGCGAGCGGCATGCTCCTGATCCGCGCACTCCGGGTTGTCCCGCAGGCGCTGCATCTGCCAGCTGGTCTCGCCCCAGAGGGTACGCAGGGCGGTGCGGCTGGCGCGATACACCTCCTGGCCGACCCGCTTCATCACCAGATCATCGCCGTCGCTGGCGGTGCCGATGACATGGGCGCAGGCCGCCAGGCCGTGGCCCGCCAGCAGGGTCATCACGGCTTCCTTGTCCTCGCGGCGCACCTGAATGACGGCCCCCAGCTCCTCGTTGAACAGGGCGGGCAGCAGCTCGCCACCGACGCGATCGAGCTGGATATCGAGGCCGCAGTGACCGGCGAAGGCCATCTCGGCCAGGGTCACGAACAGGCCGCCATCGGAGCGGTCGTGGTAGGCGATCAGCTTGCTGTCCGCCACCAGGGCCTGAATGGCGTTGAAGAAGCCCTTGAGCTGGGTCGGGTTGTCCAGATCCGGCGCACTGTCACCGAGCTGGCGATAGACCTGGGCCAGGGCGGAGGCGCCCAGGCGCTGCTTGCCGTTGCCAAGGTCGATGAGGATAAGGTCGGTCTCACCGAGATCGGTGCGAAGCACAGGGGTCACGGTATTGCGCACGTCTTCCACCCGGGCAAAGGCGGTGATGAGCAGGGAGAGCGGCGAGGTGACGCTGCGCTCCTCGCCATCTTGCTGCCAGCGGGTCTTCATGGACATGGAGTCCTTGCCCACCGGTATGGTGAGGCCGAGCTCGGGGCAGAGCTCCTCCCCCACGGCCTTCACGGCGTCGTAGAGGCCGGCATCTTCCCCCGGGTGACCGGCGGCGGACATCCAGTTGGCGGAGAGCTTGACCCGCTTCAGCGACCCGATGTGGGCCGGCGCCAGGTTGGTCAGGGCCTCGGCCACCGCCATGCGGGCAGAGGCGGCGTGGGAGAGCAGGGCCACCGGGGTGCGCTCCCCCATGGACATGGCTTCGCCGTGATAGCTGTCGTAGGTGGCGGCGGTGACGGCGCAATCGGCCACCGGGATCTGCCAGGGACCGACCATCTGATCGCGGTTGACCAGGCCCGTCACGGTGCGATCGCCGATGGTGATGAGGAAGGATTTCTCCGCCACGGTCGGCAGGCGCAGCACCCGCTCGGCCGCGTCATTCAGGGTGATGCCGTCCAGTTGCAACGCCTTGCCCTGGGCGGGCAGGCTCTGCACGTCCCGGTGCATCTTGGGCGCCTTGCCGAGCAGCACGTCCAGGGGCAGATCGATGGGCTGGTTGTCAAAATGCGCATCGGAGAGGGTGAGGTGCTTCTCTTCGGTGGCGGTACCGATGACGGCATAGGGGGCGCGTTCGCGCTCGCACAGGGCCTGGAACAGCGCCAGCTTGTCCTGGGCGACCGCCAGCACGTAACGCTCCTGGGATTCGTTGCACCAGATCTCGAGCGGGCTCATGCCGGGCTCGTCGCTCTGGATGGCGCGCAAGTCGAAGCGACCACCGCGCTCGCCGTCGTTGACCAGTTCGGGCATGGCGTTGGAGAGGCCACCGGCGCCCACGTCGTGGATGAAGGCGATGGGGTTGTCGTCCCCCAGTTGCCAGCAGCGATCGATCACCTCCTGGCAGCGGCGCTCCATCTCGGGGTTGTCCCGCTGCACCGAGGCAAAATCGAGGTCTTCGGCAGACTGGCCGGAGGCCATGCTGGAAGCCGCGCCGCCGCCCAGGCCGATGTTCATGGCCGGGCCGCCCAGCACGATCAGGGCCGCGCCGACCGGGATCTCCCCTTTCTGGACGTGTTCGCTGCGGATGTTGCCAAGGCCGCCCGCCAGCATGATGGGCTTGTGATAGCCGCGCACCTCGACGCCGTTGTGGCTCGGCACCTTCTCTTCGAAGGTACGGAAGTAACCGAGCAGGGCCGGACGGCCAAATTCGTTGTTGAACGCCGCCCCGCCGAGCGGGCCTTCCTGCATGATGTCAAAGGCGCTGACGATGCGGCTCGGCTTGCCGAAATCCTGCTCCCAGGGCTGCTCGAAACCGGGGATGCGCAGGTTGGAGACGGAGAAGCCCACCAGACCCGCCTTGGGCTTGGCGCCACGACCGGTCGCACCCTCGTCGCGAATTTCGCCGCCGGAGCCGGTGGCCGCCCCCGGGAAGGGGGAGATGGCGGTCGGGTGGTTGTGGGTCTCCACCTTCATCAGGATGTCGACCCGCTCCTGGTGATACTGGTACTCGCCCTTGCTGCTCGGGAAGAAGCGGCCAGCCTCGCTGCCCTCCATCACGGCGGCGTTGTCTTTATAGGCGGACAGCACATGATCCGGCGTCTGTTCGAAGGTGTTCTTGATCATCTTGAACAGGGACTTGGGCTGGGGTTGCCCGTCTATGGTCCAGTCGGCGTTGAAGATCTTGTGACGGCAGTGTTCGGAGTTCGCCTGGGCGAACATGTAGAGCTCGATGTCGTTGGGGTTACGACCGAGCTTGGTGAAGTTCTCCACCAGGTAGTCGATTTCGTCATCGGCCAGGGCCAGGCCCAGGGCGATGTTGGCCGACGCCAGGGCGGCGCGACCACCGCCGAGCACATCCACCTGGGTGAAGGGGCGCGGTTCATGGTGAGCAAACAGGGCGCTCGCCTGCTCGGGGGCCGAGAAGACGGTCTCCATCATGCGATCGTGCAGCAGGGCGGCCACATCCGCGTGCTGGTCGGCGGTCAGTTCGCCTTCCACATAGTAGGCAATACCGCGCTCGAGCCGCTTGACCTGGGTCAGGCCGCAGTTGTGGGCGATGTCGCTTGCTTTGGAAGACCAGGGGGAGATGGTGCCGGGACGGGGGGTAACGAGGAAGAGCTGGCCGCTGGGGGCGTGTTCCTGGATGGTCGGGCCGTAGCGCAGCAACCGTTCCAGTGTCGTTCGCTCGCCATCGGAGAGCGGCGCAGTCAATTCGGCAAAATGCACGTATTCGGCGTAGATACTGCTTATCTCGAGTCCTCTGTGCGCGAAGCTTTGCAGCAACTTGTTGATACGAAACTCAGACAGTGCAGGCGCACCTCGCAAGATTTCCATATGACCTTTCTCACCAAGTTTTAATGTGTGGGGGGGATTTGAGACGCGCGTATTATAGGGATCCCGCCCCCGCCGGACAAACGTTTTTATCCTCGCCATCGATGTGACTCGCCTCCGACTCTCTGGTATAAAGGGGCCTGTTTCCCGACGATCGTCGATATTTTCAACAAGGGTATTCACCTACTTGCGCCCCATTGTTCGACTGCTGCTCGCCGTGACCATGACCCTGGCCCTCGCCAGTTGTGACTTTCACACCCCCTCCAGCCAGCTGGAACAGATCCGCCAACGGGGCGAGATCCGGGTCGGCACCCTGTACGGTCCCACCTCCTATTACCAGCGGGACGACACGGCCCTGGGCTACGATTACGAGCTGGCCCAATCCTTCGCCGACTGGCTCGGGGTCAAGCTGACCATAGTGCCGGTCAACACCAGCGCCGAGCTGGTGGGGCTGCTGGAGCGGGGCAAGCTGGATCTGGCCGCCGCCGCCATCGTCGTCACCCCGGAGCGCCGCGCCCTGTTTCGCTTCGGCCCCGGCTTCTATCAGGTCTCCCCCAAGCTGGTCTATCGCAACGGCACCCGGCGCCCCCGCAGCCTGGCGGACGTCGACGGCCAGTTGGTGGTGGCCCAGGGCTCCACCGGCGATGACCTGCTCAAGGCCTATGGCAAGCAGCATCCGACCCTGAGCTGGCGCGCGGACGCCAGGATGGACACGGAGGACTTGCTCAAGGCCGTGGCCAAGGGCGAGATCGACTACACCATAGTGCAGGACACTGTGCTGGCCCGCACCCAGCGTTACTACCCCGAGCTGGCCGAGGCGCTCACCCTCTCCGACAACCAGACGGTGGCCTGGGCCATGAACCGGCTGCCCGATGACAGCCTCTACGCCAGCATCATCGACTTCTTCGGCCAGCGCTTCATGGACGGCGCCATCGCCAAGCTCGACGAGAAATACTTCGGCCATGTGCAGAACTTCGACTTCGTCGATACCCGCACCTTCCTGCGCCGGGCCAAGGAGCGGCTGCCCAGGTACCAGTCCCTGTTCAAGCAGCACGCCCTGGACATCGACTGGCGCCTGCTGGCCGCCATCAGCTATCAAGAGTCCCACTGGGACCCCAATGCCCGCTCCTACACAGGGGTGCGCGGCATGATGATGCTGACCGAAAACACCGCCAAGGCCATGGGGGTGAAGGACAGAACCCACCCAAAGGAGAGCATCGAGGGGGGCGCCCGCTATCTCAAGCTGATGATGGACAAGGTGCCGGACTCTGTTCCTGACGATGAAAAGGTGTGGTTCGCCCTCACCGCCTACAACATAGGTTACGGTCACATGATGGATGCCCGCCGCCTCACCAAGCTGCTTGGCAAGGACCCCGACAGCTGGGGCGACGTCAAGGAGGTGCTGCCGCTGCTGCAGCAGGCCAGATGGCACAGCAAGGTGCGCTACGGCTACGCCCGGGGCGGCGAGGCCCGCAGCTATGTCAACAATGTGCGCCAGTACTACCAGAGCCTGCTCTGGCTCGACAACGAGCAGCAGAAGGCGCGGCGCCTCGAGGCCCTGGACGAGGATGACAGCGAAGCGGTGAGCCAGGCGGCGCCCAGCCCCATCGCGGAGGCCGTGAGCCGGATCACGGGTGCCGAACAAGGCTGATATTCCCCCCTGTCTTAGGACCGGCCGGCCTGCTATCATGCCGACACAGCGGAGCCTGTCCGACACGGCGCCATCCCCCGGCAGCCCGGCTCGCGATGGTCAATGACAGTGTCGGCAGTGCCCCACCTCGAGTACCCCTATGCAACATGAGGATCCCCTGGCTCGAGCGAGCAAGGGGGCAGGAGACCAAGATGCAAAAACGTAGAAGAATACGTCTGGTCAAGGCGACAAAGAGCGGCTGGAGCCCCAGACGCAAACTCAAGCTCAACGACACCAAACGCAAGATCTGGCGCCGCAACCGCTCCTATACCCTGCTCATCGCAGAGTAAGGCGGCGATGCCAGTCACAACAAAGGCGCCATCGGGCGCCTTTGTTGCATTCTGCTTCGCCTCGGGGCGATCACCACCAGCCGAGCAGATTGCGCCCCACCAGGGCGCCCCACACCAGCAGGTTCAGTGCCAGGGCGATGAAGACGGCCGCCGACCCCAGATCCTTGGCGCGCCCCGACAGCTCGTGGTGTTCGGATCCGATGCGATCCACCACCGCCTCCACCGCCGAATTGAGGATCTCGACGATCACCACCAGCCAGCTGACCGCGATCAGCAGCAGGATCTGATCCAGGGAGTCGCCGATCCAGAACGCCAGCGGCATTAACAGCACGATCAGGATCAGCTCTTGCCGAAAGGCGGCCTCGTTGAGCCAGGCGGATCTCAGACCCTTCATGCTGTAACCGGTTGCCTTGATGATCCGGGTCAGGCCGGTCGCGCCAGGTTTTGCCACAAAAACTACCTCGGGTAGGGATAAAACGGCCTCACATCCTAGCAGAGCCGGCCAAGGTTTCAATCGACAGGATTTTGCTTTATTTTATCCCTTTGCTTTTTTTCGCCGCCTGTGGCCATGCCACCCACTCGAGACTTGAGTTTCTTATGTCCATTCACACCGATGAATTGCGCACCCGTCGCCTGGAGTCCCTCATCACCCCCAGCGAACTCGCCAGCGCCTTCCCCATTACCGACACGATCGCCCAGAACCTGCTCGATGCCCGCCGCGAAGTGGAAGCCATACTGACCGGTGAGGATCAGCGACTGCTGGTCATCATAGGCCCCTGCTCCATCCATGATCCGGTCGCCGCCCTCGACTACGCCACCCGCCTCAATGTCCTGCGCGAGCAGTACAAAGAGAGCCTGTGCATCGTGATGCGCACTTATTTCGAGAAGCCGCGCACCATAGTCGGCTGGAAGGGGCTCATCAACGATCCCCGCCTCGACGGCAGCTTCGACGTGAATGAAGGGCTGAAACTGGCCCGCAAGCTGCTGGCGGACATCAATGCCCTGGGCATGCCCACCGCCACCGAGTTCCTCGATATGGTGACCGGTCAGTATATTAGCGACCTCATCACCTGGGGTGCCATTGGCGCGCGCACCACCGAATCCCAGGTCCACCGGGAGATGGCCTCCGCCCTCTCCTGCCCGGTCGGCTTCAAGAACGGCACAGACGGCAACACCCGCATCGCCATCGATGCGGTGCGCGCCGCCCGCCACAGCCACATCTTCTACTCCCCGGACAAGGACGGCAAGATGACCATCTACCGCACCGCCGGCAACCCCTTCGGTCACGTGATCCTCCGTGGCGGCCACAGGCCCAACTACGACACCGCCAGCATCGACGAGGCGTGCGAAGCCCTGGCCCAGGTGGGCCTGCCCGAACGGCTGGTGGTGGACTTCAGCCACGGCAACAGCATGAAGGATCACCGCCGCCAGCTACTGGTGGCCCAGGATATCTGCGATCAGCTGCGGCGCGGCCGTACCGGCATCGCCGGCATCATGGCCGAGAGCTTCCTGGTGGAAGGCCGCCAGGAGGTGGAGAACGGCTGCGCCGCCACCTTCGGTCAGAGCATCACGGATGCCTGTCTGTCGTGGAATGACACCGAGACCCTGCTGGCCATGCTGGCCGAAGCGGCCACTGCGCGCCTTGCCAAGACCAACACGAGATAACGGCTGCCTCAATCGCCTTCGGCCAGCGCATCACGGATGCTTGCCTGTCCTGGTCAGACACCGAGACCCTGCTGGTCATGCTGGCCGACGCCGCCCAAGTGCGCCTGCACAAGCTGGGCTGAACAGCCAATAAGCAAAGGGGCCAGTATGTTCGATACTGGCCCCTTTTTCTTGGGCGGCCGATTACGCTGCGCCCCGCTCCTACAAACTGGGCATAAACCAGGTGCGGCCGCCCGCCTCGATCCGCGTCGTCTTGATCTGGAACACCCGCTCGAGCAGCGCCTCGTCGATGATGTCGACGCTCCCCTCGCACACCAGCTTGCCCCCTTGCAGGCAGAGCATGCGATCCGCCCAGTCGATGGCCAGATTGATGTCGTGGATGGCCATCACCACCAGCAGTCCCTGGCGTGCCAACGATTTCAGCAGCCGCAGCAGCGCCAGCTGATGGTGCAGATCCAGCCCGGCCAGGGGTTCATCCAGCAGCAGCAGACGCCCCGCCAGATTGAGTCCGGGCCACACCTGGAGCAGGGTGCGGGCGATCAGCACCCGCTGCTGCTCCCCCCCGGAGAGGCGGCTGAAATCCCGGGCCAGCAACGTATCGAGCTCCAGGGCCTGACAGAGGGTCGCCATGGCGGCCCTGGCCGCCGGGCTCGCAGGATCGCGCCCTCCCAGCCCCAGGGCGAGCACGGCGAAAACGGGGGTATGAAACAGATGGGGCTGACGCTGGGGCAACATGGCGCGGCGCGCCGCCAGCGCCTCCAGGCTCAGGGCGGCGATCCCCTCCCCCTCCAGCAGCACCTCGCCGCGGGCGGGCAGCAGGCCGGCCAGGGAGGCGAGCAGGGTCGACTTGCCGCTGCCGTTCGGGCCCAGCAGGGCCACCAGCTGGCCCCCGGACCAGCTCAGGCTGAGGGGGGCCAGGCGCTGGGCCAGGCAGAGGTCGCGGGCGCAGAGCCGCGCCTTGTCATCAATGGGGCTGGTCATGGGATTGCCTGAGCAGGAGGTAGATAAACAGGGGTGCCCCCACCGAGGCGGTCACCACCCCGATGGGCAGCTCCCCCGCCGCCAGCAGGGTGCGGGCGCAGAGATCCGCCCCCAGCAGCAGGGCGCCTCCCCCCAGGGCCGAGGCGGGCAGCAAGAAGCGCTGATCGCTCACCCCGCACAGGCGCAGCAGATGGGGCACCACCAGGCCGACGAAGCCGATGACGCCGCACAGGGCCACCGCCAGCCCGGTGAGCAGGCAGACCGCCAGCACCAGCCGCACCCGCAGCCGCTGCACGTCCAGCCCCATCAATCTGGCCTGGGATTCCCCCAGCAGCAGCTGTTGCAGCCCCCGTCCCTGCCGGATGAGCCAGAGCAGGGTCAGGGGCATGAGCAGCCACCACCAGCCAAATTGCTGACTGCCATAGGCCAGGCTGCCCATCATCCAGAACATGAATTCGCGCACCGAGCCGTCGTCGGCGAAATACATCAGCCAGGTCATGGCCGCATTGGTGAGGATGCCGATGGCCACCCCCAGCAGCAGCAGACGGGCGCTGCCCAGATGGGCGCGGCGGGCGGCCAGCAGCAGCAGGAGGGTCACCAGCAGGGCCCCGGCGAAGGCGGCCAGGGAGAGGGCCCAGCCCGGCAGCGCCATGTCGGCCCCCTTGGCCAGGGCCATGGCGACCATGGCGGCCAGTCCGGCCCCGCTCGAGACGCCGAGCAGGCCGGGTTCGGCCACCGGGTTGTGCAGCATGATCTGCAGCACGGCGCCGCCGCAGGCCAGAGCGGCCCCCGCCAGCAGGGCGAGCAGGGCCCGGGGCAGGCGCAGCTCCAGCAGGATCTGCTGCTCCAGGGGACCAAGGGGCTGCCAGGGCAGCACCATGAAGGCGCCGACACTCAAGGAGAGCAGCAGCAGCAACAGGGTCAGGCAGAGCAGGCCGAGCAGCAGGCGGCGCTGCAGGCGGCGCTGGCGGGCGATCAGTGTGGTGAACAAGGCATGTCCCGAGCAAAGACCCTTGGGTCGAGATGAGAAGGGGCCAATGATAGCAAGGGAGAGGGTCCTATGGTCAAGGCGCCGAGCCAGGAGAGAGACTGGACCCGCACCATGGGGCGGATGCCGGTGCGCCTGCACGGCGGCCAGGCTATCCCTATCCAGCCCGGTGAAACGGCCGTCGGCCTGCAAGATGCGAAATGGTGGCCAGACGTCGGTGGTCATCGTCAGGCTCGCAGAGCTGGCGCCCCTGTGCCGGACAGCCCCACAGAACACAGCGCCAGCCCACCAGAACCTGTCTCGCTTTTCCTCCCGAGGATCCCGTGTCAAAAATACCTTGGAGAGGGGGTTATGGAGATGGCTCCGCTAGGATATAACAGCAGCCGTCATCGGGAGGCTCCGCCTCCTGCCCATCCTCTTCTCAGTGCCCGATGCGGCCTCACGTAAGGAAGACCCATGAATCCCATTCTCGTCAGCATCGGTCTGCTGGTGTGCAGCAACGTCTTCATGACCTTCGCCTGGTATGCCCACCTCAAGGAGATGAACCACAAGCCCTGGATCATCGCCGCCCTGGTGAGCTGGGGTATCGCCCTGTTCGAGTACCTGTTGCAGGTGCCCGCCAACCGCATCGGCCACAGCGTCATGACGGTGGCGCAGCTCAAGATCCTGCAGGAGGTGATCACCCTCACCGTCTTCGTCCCCTTCGCCGTCTTCTACCTCAAGGAGGAGCTGAAGTGGGACTACCTCTGGGCGGCCCTGTGCATCATGGGGGCGGTGTTTTTTGTGTTTCGCGAGAAACTGGTCGGCGGATAAGGGGTACACTCTTCTCCATTCCCTGTTCACCCTAAAACGAGGCCCATCATGGAGCTGCAAGCGATGCTGACCATATTGGCGAGCCAGGATGGCTCCGACCTCTATCTCTCCACCGGCGCTCCCCCTTGCGCCAAGTTTCAGGGGGCGTTGCGCCCCCTCACCGACACTCCCCTCGCCCCGGGGGAGGTGGCCGCCATCGCCGCCGCCATCATGGACGAGGAGCAGCGCCAGCAGTTCGACAAGGAGCTGGAGATGAACCTCGCCATCTCCCTGCCCCAGACAGGCCGCTTTCGGGTCAACATCTTCAAGCAGCGCAATGAGGTCTCCCTGGTGGCGCGCAACATCAAGACCGAGATCCCCCGCTTCGAGGATCTCAAGCTCCCCCCGGTGCTGCTCGACACCATCATGGAAAAACGCGGCCTGGTGCTGTTCGTCGGCGGCACGGGCTCGGGCAAGTCCACGTCGCTCGCGGCCCTCATCGACCATCGCAACCGCAACAGCGGCGGTCACATCATCACCATCGAGGATCCGGTGGAGTTCGTCCATCGCCACCACAAGAGCATCATCAACCAGCGGGAGGTGGGGGTAGACACCCGCAGCTTCCACGCCGCCCTGAAAAATACCCTGCGCCAGGCGCCGGACGTCATCCTCATCGGTGAAATTCGCGATCGCGAAACCATGGAGCATGCCCTGGCCTTCGCCGAGACCGGCCACCTGGCCATCTCCACCCTGCACGCCAACAATGCCAACCAGGCGCTGGATCGCATCATCAACTTCTTCCCCGAGGAGCGCAGGCCCCAGCTGCTCAACGACCTTGGCAACAACCTCAAGGCCTTCGTCTCCCAGCGGCTGGTGAAGACCACAGATGGCGGGCGCCGGGCGGCGGTGGAGGTGATGCTCGGCACCCACACCATTCGCGATCTCATCAAGCGCGGCGAGTTTGGCAGTCTCAAGGAGGTGATGGAGAAGTCCCGGGCCCTTGGCATGGTCACCTTCGACGAGGCCCTGTTCGATCTGGTGGTGGAAGGGGTGATCGAGGATGAGGAGGCGGTGAAGAACGCCGACTCCCAGACCAACCTGCGCCTCAAGATAAAACTCTGGCGTGACAAGGGGCAGATTGCCGCCAGCAGCGATGCCAGCGGCTGGAGCCTGGAACCCACCGGGGACGAGGGAAGCGATCCCTTCTGACCCTGTCAGGCCCCCATCACCTTGCTGGAACGCCCCGGGTTCCGGCAAGGTGCCTGCCCCGCCACCCTGCTCCTTTCTTGTTCGCGCCGCGCCTTTCCTCTCCCGCCATGAAGCTCGGCCCCCGGCTTCCCCATCCCCCCTGGCAGGACTCTTCCCTGCCCTCTGCCTTCCTCCTCCCTCGCCCCTTTCCCGTCTGAGCGCCACCTGCCGACGCCCCTTGCGACAACTTTTTTCGCACAACTAACAAAGAAATCAATAATAGAGGGTGACCTTTTGTGAAGTGTGACTGAGCGCGCTAAAACATCTTCTCTTAACGGTTAATCTCAGCAGATACCACCAACAAAGGGGATTTAAATGTTATTACAGCCTACCGAAACGGCAACATCCAGACAGTTGCTGAACGAAACCATGGCATTGGTTTTAGCAGGAGGCCGAGGCAGCCGCCTCAAAGAGTTGACGGACCACAGGGCGAAACCCGCCGTACATTTTGGCGGCAAGTTCCGCATCATCGACTTCGTACTCTCCAACTGCGTCAACTCAGGGCTCCGTCGGATAGGCGTAGTGACCCAGTACAAATCCCACAGCCTGCTGCGTCACCTGCAATCGGGCTGGTCATTTCTGCGCAACCAGATGAACGAGTTCATCGATCTGCTGCCGGCCCAGCAGAGGGTGGACGAGGTGAACTGGTATCGCGGCACCGCCGATGCCGTCTATCAAAACCTGGACATCATCCGCGACCACGCCCCCAAATATGTGGTGGTGCTGGCGGGGGATCACATCTACAAGATGGACTACGCCGCCATGCTGCTCGACCACGTCAAGATGGGCGGGCGCGTGACCGTGGCCTGCATCGAAGTGCCACGCAGCGAGGCGAGCGCCTTCGGCGTCATGGCGGTAGATGGGGATCGCAAGATCAATGCCTTCGTCGAGAAGCCCGCCAATCCCCCCGCCATGCCGGGCAAGCCCGACACGGCGCTGGCCTCCATGGGGGTCTACATCTTCGATGCCGAATACCTCTATCAGTTGCTGGAAGAAGACCTGGCCAACGAGGCCTCCCATCACGATTTTGGCATGGACGTGATCCCGCGGGTGGTCAAGGAGGGCACCGCCCATGCTCACCCGTTCAGCATGTCCTGCGTCGGCTGCTGCCCGCAAAAGCGCGCCTACTGGCGCGATGTGGGCACGGTGGATTCGTTCTGGGAGGCGAACATGGATCTCGCCTCCGTCACCCCGGAGCTCGATATCTATGATCAGGACTGGCCCATCTGGACCAGCCAGAGCATGACGGCCCCCGCCAAGTTCGTGCAGGATCAGAACGGCCAGCACGGCATGACCATCAACTCCATGTTTGCCGGCGGCACCATCGTCAGCGGCTCCTTCATCATGAGTTCCGTGCTGTTCCACCATGTGCGGGTCGACTCCTTCTGCACCCTGGATCAGGCGGTGATCTTCCCCGACGTCGAGATAGGGGCCGGCTGTCGCCTGCGCCGGGTGGTGATCGACAAGGATTGCATCCTGCCAGAGGGGCTGGTGGTGGGGGAGAACGCCGACGAGGATGCCCGCCGCTTCTACCGCTCCGAGCAGGGCACCGTCCTGGTCACCAAGGAGATGCTGGCCAGGCTGTGAGCCCAAACGCCCCTGCCCCGTGCCAACACAAAAGACCCCCCGCTGGCGGGTCTTTGCTTCATGCGCAGTATGAGCCCTGGGGGCGGGGCGGCTCAGCCTTTTTGCACCAGGCCTATCCGGCCGGGCTGGCACCACTCGAACATCACCTCCTGGCTCTTGCCACAGCAACCGCCGCCGCACACCCGGCTCTCCCGCTTGGTGACGCGCCCCTTGCGCATCCAGACCCCCAGCATGGCCTCGACGGCATCCTCCGAGGTGTGGAAGTGGCGGGCCAGATCCCGCCGGCTCACCCTCTGCTGCGCCGCCAGATAATCACCCAGTTCGCGCAATATCATGGGGTGACCTCCCCTTGCCGGATCCATCCCCTCGTTGGCGCCATCACAGGGTCACCACCTTGCGCGCGGCGATGTCGCCACGGCGACGGCCAACCCACCACAGCAGCGCCAGGGAGAGGCCATAGCTCGCCACCCAGAGCAGGCTCTGCTCGGGATGGTCGGCGAAGGTGGCCAGCTGGTAGAAAAGGGTGGCACACAGGAAGGCCATGTAGTTGCACCAGGCGGCGGTCAGCAGGGCCCACTGGCGACCGGTTTCCCGCACCAGGGCGCCCATGGCGGCGGCGCAGGGCATGTAGAGCAGCACGAACAGCAGGTAGGCGAAGGCGCCTGCGGCCCCGTCGAAGTGGCTCTGCATGTTGCCATAGGTTGACACGTCCACCTCCTGGGCCTCGGCGGCGGCTTGTCTGTCATCCAGCTCGCCGATCTGGATCCCCATGGGATCGGACGGGTCTATGTCGGCCAGATTGGCGGCCACGGCGGCGATGGCCTCATGGAAGCTGGCCACCAGGGAGAATTCGCTCGCCTCCTCGTCCCCGCCTGCGCCGGCGTAGAGGCTGTTGAGGGTGCCGACCACCGCCTCCTTGGCGAAGATGCCGGTGACGATGCCGACCGTGGCCTGCCAGTTGTCGTCGCGCACCCCGATGGGATGCAGCACCGGGGTCACCGCCTGGCTTATCTTGCTCAGCACCGAGCTTTCCTGATCCTGATGGCCGAAGCTGCCGTCGGTGCCGAGGGAGTTGAGCACGCTCAGCACGGCCACCACCAGCACTATGGTCTTGCCCGCGCCAAAGACGAAGGACTTGAGCTTCTGCCA
The DNA here is from genome assembly GCF_050266975.1 of Aeromonas sobria. Classification (GTDB taxonomy): domain Bacteria; phylum Pseudomonadota; class Gammaproteobacteria; order Enterobacterales; family Aeromonadaceae; genus Aeromonas; species Aeromonas sobria_B. Next base: position 21,152 of record NZ_JBKISU010000018.1, on the reverse strand, counting down.
GGTCTTGATCCCGACGTCGATAGGGCGCGGCCACTCATAGTCCGGCATCTCCATCACCATGGAGTCGCTCTTGCCCGGCAGCAGGGTGCTGCGCAGGAAGAGGCCGGTGAGCACGGCCACCAGGATGCCGATGAGGTAGAGGCCGAACACCAGGTTCTGGCCGGATGCAGGGAAAAACGCCACCGCAAACAGGGCGTAGACCGGCAGGCGGGCGCCGCACGACATGAAGGGGGCCATGGCCGAGGTCATCAGCCTTTCCCGCTCGGAGTTGAGGGTGCGGGTCGCCATCACCGAGGGCACTGTGCAACCAAAGCCCATCAGCATGGGGACGAACGCCTTGCCCGGCAGGCCGAGGCGGCGCATCAGGGCATCCACCACGAAGGCGGCCCGGGCCAGATAGCCCGAGCTCTCCAGCACGGCGAGAAACAGATAGAGGCAGCCAATCACCGGGATGAAGGTGGCCACGGTCTGTAGGCCCACCCCGAAGCCGTCCGCCAGCAGGGCACCGAGCCAGTCGGGTGCCTGGACAAGACCCAGCAGGTGGTGTACCCCATCGACGAACAGGGCGCCCCCCATGATGTCGAAGAAGTCGATGAAGGCGCTGCCCACATTGATGGCGAACAGGAACATCAGGTACATCACCAGCAGGAAGAAGGGGATGCCAATCCAGCGGTTGAGCAGCGCCCGGTCCAGCCACTCGCTCTGGGCCTGGGTGAGCTTGCCCTTGTGCTGGCGCGCCTGGCTCCCCCAGTGATGGATGTGGCCGTAGCGAATATCGGCCAGTTGCAGGTCGACGTCCTGGGTCTGGTGCGCTCGGGCGACCACGTTGGCGGCCGCCGCCCCTTGGCCCGGCAGCAGGGTCTCCTGCATCGCCTCATCCTCTTCCAGCAGGCGCAGGGCCCGGCCGCGGGCGCTGAGGTGATGGGGGGCGAGCAGGGTCTCCAGCTCCGCCAGATCCTGCTCGAGGGGCTGGCCATAATCGAGCCGCAAGGCCGATTGGGCCTGATCGGTCAGGGCGGGGATCTGGCGCTTGAAGGCGGCGACCTGCTGGCGATTGTGGGCAGAGAGGGCCACCACGGGGCAGCCCAGCGCCTCGGCCAGCAGGGCTTCGTCTATCACTTCCCGCCGCTTTTGCAAGATATCCATCTTGTTGAGCACCACCACCATGGGCAGCCCCAGCTCCCGCAGTTGCAGGGTCAGATAGAGGGATCGCTCCAGATTGGCGGCGTCGATGACGTTGAGCACCAGATCCGGCCGCTGGCCCAGGGCAAAGCGGCTGGCGATCTGTTCGTCCAGGCTGCCATCCTCACCGGCCAGGCTATAGATGCCGGGCAAGTCCATCAGCTTGCACTCATGCTCGCCCGCGCGAAACGCCCCCATCTTCTTGTCGACCGTGACCCCGCTCCAGTTGCCCACCTGCTGGCGGGCCCCGGTGAGGGCGTTGAACAGCGAGGTCTTGCCGCTGTTGGGGTTGCCGACGGTAACCAGGGAGTAGCTCATACCGGTTCTACCTCTGTGTGCCCTTGGGCAGGGCGATGGCGTGGTGACAAGGCATTCATACCGGTTCCACCTCTATTTGCTGGGCGAGACTCTTCTGCATGGAGAGGCAGATCCCCTGGCACTGGATCTGAAGCGGATCCCCGAGGGGGGCGGCCCGCAGATAGATGATCTCGGCCTGGGGCAACAGGCCCATCACCATCAGCTTGCGTCGCAGGGTGCGACCAAGATGGTTCATGTGTGTGATGCGAGCACTCTGCCCCGGCGACAACTGCGTGAGTACCATGACGGGCTCCTGAGGTTAAACAAGAATAATTCGCTTTTAGTGGGAGGATTATAAGCTGTGCCCCCAACATTAATTTGCGTAAAATCAAACTCCCCTCAGCTAATCCACAAAGAAAGACCATGACTCCAGACAACAACAGCCGCCTGGTTTACAGCACGGATGGCGGCCTCATCAAGGAACAGGCCAGCCCCCAGAGCGCCTCCCCCTTCCCCGCCGACGGCATGGTGCGCATTCGCCGCGAGACCAAGGGGCGCAAGGGCGCCGGCGTCATCAGCATCCATGGCGTCCCCGCCGATCAGCAGAAGGCCATCGCCACCCTGCTCAAGAAGAAATGCGGCACCGGCGGCGGCCTCAAGGAGGGGGTGATCGAGATCCAGGGGGACAAACGGGACCTTATCAAGGCCGAGCTGGAGAAGGCGGGCTTCACCGTCAAGCAGGTCGGCGGCTAGTCGGCCCGCCCTGCGCCTTGAAATGCCAAGGGAAGTTCCCTAGAATGCCCGCTCCCATCGAGGGGGAGTAGTCTCTGACGGGCGACACAGCCCGCAGACCCTGATCAACATACTTGGTGCCAACTCACCATGGTCAGGGTGATCCGCAAGAGCAATGCCGGATTTGACAAGACCTTTGACGGGCCAGTGCCAATACCGGGGACGGATGGCGCAGGCTTGTCTCTGGTTTATAACAATTCCGTCCCCCGGTAATCTTTATGGAAGCCCTGTTAACCTCCACCCTGAGCGTGGCCATCGCCGAGATCGGCGACAAGACCCAGCTGCTCGCACTCCTGCTTATCTGTCGTTTCCGCGCCCCCTGGCCCATCATCGCCGGCATGCTGGCCGCCACCCTGCTCAACCACGCGGCCGCCGCCTGGATTGGCGAACTGGTCAGCCGCTGGCTCGATCCCAGGCTGATGACCTATCTGGTGGCGGGCGCCTTCATCGCCATGGCGGTCTGGATCCTGGTGCCGGACAAGCTGGACGACGAGGAGAGTTCGCTGGACAAATACGGCCCCTTCCTCGCCACCTTCGTGCTCTTCTTCATCGCCGAGATAGGTGACAAGACCCAGATTGCGACCGTGCTGCTGGCCGCCAAGTACGACTCCCTCACCCAGGTGATCGCCGGCACCACCCTCGGCATGATGCTGGCCAACGTGCCCGTGGTGCTGCTCGGCAAGCTGGGGGCGGACAAGCTGCCCCTCAAGGGGATCCGCATCGGCTGCGCCATCCTGTTCGCCACCCTTGGCATCAGCACCCTGATCGTCGCCCCCTGATCCCATCACGGTCATGACCTCCAGGCCCCCTCCCCGCGAGGAGGCCTGCCTTTATCTGGCCCAGCCCTGTGCTGCTATTGCCAGCTGCCGTTGCCTCGTTCCCCCTTCCCTATGCCATGGCGCCGCCAAACTGCCCGGTACCGCAGCCAGTGGCCAGTTGCCTTGTTCACCCTGCGCCATGCCATGGCGCCGCCAAACGGCCCGTCGCTGCCATTGCCTTGTTCACCCTGTGCTATGCCATAATGCGGCAAACTGCCCGGAGCCCGCCCATGCACCATCACGCCCGCCGCCCTTTGCTCGACTGGATCAAGCAAGGCCGACTCGCCCCCGACCGGCTCGCCGATGCCCTGCGTCTGGCCGAGCTGCCCCCCGGCCCCGACCGCTGGCGCCAGCTGTTCGATCGCCTGTTGCTGCTGCTCGGCTGCCTCTGCCTCGGGGCCGGCATCATCTTCTTCGTCGCCTTCAACTGGCAGGGGCTGGGGCGCCTGCCGCGCCTCGGCCTGGTCGAGCTGCCCCTGCTGGCCATGCTGCTGGTGCTGTGGCGCGCCCCCTTGAGCGATGGCGCCCGCCAGGGTCTGCTGCTCTTGTGCGCCCTCAACCTCGGCGCCCTGCTCGCCCTGGTGGGCCAGACCTATCAGACCGGGGCCGATCCCTGGCAGCTGTTCGCGCTCTGGGCCCTGCTGCTGCTGCCCTGGGCCCTCCTGGGTCAGAGCCCTCTGCTCTGGACCCTGAGCTGGCTGCTGAGTCAGCTCGCCCTGGTGCTCTACTGGCGCCTTGGCCTCTTCAACCTCTTCTTCTCCTTCAACGAAGAGGGGCTGGCCTGGTGCCTCGCCCTGCTCAACGCCCTGCTCTGGCTGCTGCTGTGGCGCCTGCCGGGGCGCTACCGGCTGATGCCCGCCTACCTGCCGGCCCTGGCGGCCGGGCTCGGGGTCACCCTGCTGGTGCTGCTCAGCCTGTTCGATGCCGCCTCCCCCTGGGCCTGGCCCGCCTGGCTGCTCTGGCTCGGCGCCGCCTATGGCTGCTGGCACCACCGCTTCATCACCGGGCTCGCCATGGCGTGCCTGAGCGTCATCGCCGTGCTGCTGGCGGCGCTCGGCAAGTGGATGGAGCCCGACGTGAACGGTTTTTTGCTGCTCTGCATCATCGCCATCGTCCTGTCGGTGGCGGCCAGCCGCTGGCTGCAACACCAGCGCCGGGAGGCCCGCCATGACGCCTGATACCCCTCACCACCACGCCGGGAGCCCCCATGTCCTCACCCGCTGAACTCTGGCAAATCCTGCGCTCGGCCTCCCTGGTCGAGGGGGAGATGCCCCAAAGCCAGGAGCCCCACTGGGCCACCCGTTTCATGCTGGGGGTGGTCGGCTGGCTCGCCGCCCTCTTCCTGCTGTTCTTCCTGTTTCTGAGCTTTGGGGATCTGGCCCGCAGCCCGGATCAGGCCCTGGCCATGGGCGCGGCCCTGCTGGCCGTCGCCCTGGTGCTCAATCGCCGTGCCCGGGGGGGCGATCTCTGGGATCAGTTAGTGCTGGCCCTGACCCTGGCGGCCGACGCCTGGCTCATCGCCGGGCTGGTGGATAGGATGGATCTGCACTCCTTCGCCGCCTGGGCCGGGCTGTGCGCCCTGGCCTTCGCCATCGCCTTCCTGTTCGATCACTGGCTGATCCGGCTGTTTCACGCCCTGGCCGCCGCCCTGCTGCTGACCCTGGCCCTCGCCTGCCTCGGCTGGCAGGCCCTGGCCGTGCCCCTGGTGATGGGGTTGCTCGCCGGCTGCTGGCTCTGGGCCGAGCGTCGAGCGCACCAGTATGATCGCTACGAGGCCATGGCCTTTGGCCTGGCGCTCTCCCTGCTGCTGCTCGGCCACCTGCATCAACCTCTGCTCGGCGAGGCGAGCCTGCTCGAGGAGCTGGGCCAGCCGCGCCTGCCCCACTGGCTCAACCCCTTGCTGTGCGCGGCCGTGCTGCTGGCCCTGCTGTACCACCTGCGTCTGCCCTGGCGCCAGGGGATCCTTGCCCTGCCCCTGGTGCTGCTGGCGGCCCTGATCCCCGGCATGGGGGCCGGCGCCCTGGTGCTCCTGCTCGGCTTCTATGGGGGGAGCCTGGGCATGATGGCCCTGGCCGCCCTGCTGCTGCTCGGCTTTGGCTCCCTCTATTACTACGATCTGGCGCTACCGCTGATGACCAAGTCCTGGCTGCTGCTGGGCTCAGGCGCCCTGCTGCTGTTGATCCGCGCCCTCTTGCTGCGCGTAAGGAGCGTCTCATGAGATCCCTTGCCATCCTGCTCTGCGGCCTCGTCATCCTGCTGGGGGTCAATGTCGGCGTCTGGCGTCTCGAGCACGCCATCGAGACGGGGGAGCCCGTGCTGCTGCGTCTGGCTCCGGTGGATCCCCGCTCCCTGATGCAGGGGGACTATATGCGGCTCAACTATGAGCTGGCGCGGGAGTGGGCCCAGGCCCATCCCGCCCCGGCCCGGGGGCGGCACACCCTGGTGATCCGCCTCGACGCACAGGGGGTGGCCCACTGGCAAGGCGACAGCGAGGGCGCCGGGCTGGCGCCGGACGAGCGGCGACTCATCCTCACCCGGGAGGAGGGGCAAACCCGGATTGGGCCGGACGCCTACTTCTTCGAGGAGGGCCAGGGAGATCGCTTCAGCGCCGCCGCCTATGGCGAGTTTCGCCTGCAGCAGGATGGCAACGTGCTGCTGGTGGGGCTGCGGGACGGCGACCTGCGCCCCCTCGGTCCGATCCGGGGTCGCTGGTAGCCCCTGAGCCAGGGCCTGGGCCACTGGCGAAATCCCGCGCCTTGACAACACTCAAGGCTGACCGCAACGAGAGGAGAAGGCAGATGAGATCATGGATTGTCACCCTGAGCCTGCTGTTGACCATCATCATGCCAGCCGCCCAGGCCAACCCGGCCCTGGCGCAATTGCACTATCTGAGCGAGGAGTATCACCCCTTCAACTACAGCGATGAGGCGGGTCAGCCCACCGGGCTCGCGGTCGAGCTGCTGCAACAGGTGTGGCAGCAAACCCAGACGCCGCCCCAGCCCATCAGCATCCTGCCCTGGGCCCGGGGTTACTACCTGCTGACCCAAAAGCCCAATGTGGTGCTGTTTGCCACCGCCCGCACCGAGGCCCGGGATCCCCTGTTCAAATGGGCCTGCCCCATCGGCTATGCCGAAATCGTGCTGCTGGGTCTGGCCAGCCGCAAGCTGAGCCTGCAACGCCTGGAGGAGGCTCAGCAATACACCATAGGGGCGGTGCGGGCCGACGTGGGGGAGCAGCTGCTGCTCAACCACGGCTTCGACGAGCAGAAGATCATGACCGCCAACCGCCTCGCCCAGACCCTCAAGATGCTGAGCTCGGGGCGGGTCGATCTGGTCTCCACCAACAAGACCACCTTCATGAGCCTGATCGCCGCACAGCGCCTCGATCCCGCCCACTACCAGGTGGCCTGGACCCTGAGCTCGGAGCAGTTCTGCTTCGCCTTCAGCCAGGGGGTCGATGACGGCACCGTCAAGGCGTTCCAGGACGGCCTGACCCGGGTGCTGGCCAGCAGCGAATACCAGCAGATCCAGCGCAAGTACCTGCCCGCCCCCTGATCCCCCGGCAAGGGCCGCCAGCCGGCCCTTGCCCTTCCTATGCCCTGCCCTTTCCCGGCCCGGCCCGGCCACCGCCATTGGGTTGCGCTGGCGCACGAAACCCACTTTATTTCACGCCCCCGGCCAACCAAGGGGTGACGCGGACCGCCCTGGGTCCGTAAGATGGTCGAGGGTGCCTGTTGGCCCTCCTGGCAGAGAGTCAGCGGCGCACTGTGGTAGCGACAGCCAGGGGCGGTAGCGTCCCTGGCGGATGCCCCCCACACCCAACACCTATTTCACCTGGTCAGGATCAAGATGCACAACCTTGTCAAACCCATTTTCGTCATTGCCCTCTCAACCCTGCTGACCGCCTGCGGCGGCGACAAGACCACGGGCCAGGCCTGCCTTGGGGCCAACAACGACACGCTGGTGGAGAAAATGCCGGATCAGTGCAAGGCAGGGGATGCCATTGCCACCAAGCATCCGGCCTACTTCTGCGATTTCAATTACGCCGTCGCCTACAACGACTACAACTCGGCGTTCTGTATCTATGCCGGCGCCCTCAAGGCAGAAAGGATCAAGGGCAAATCATAAGCGGCGCCGCCGTCAGGCCCGGCAGACCGCTTGTCGCACTCTGGCTTGCAGTGCCAGGAGCGGCTTGGGACAACGGGCCGACCCGGCTATTTGACCCGCATCAGACGATGACAGACGTCGCCCAACGCCAGCTGCACCACCTGGGAGCGGGCCATGGCATCGACCCGGGCCAGCATCTCGGCGCTGTAGCCCTTGCGCTGCATCCACTGCATGGGCTGCTCGAAGCTGCCTTCGTTGACGATAAAGGTATCGGTGTAGGTGCCGTTCACTATGCTGACCACCCAGATGCGCTGCTGAAACTCCGACAGCCTGGCAACGAGGGTGGCCGCCTGCCGCGCGATCGCGCGAAAATGACGGATAAGGGAATGGGCCATGGGCATAGGCTCCTGCGTGGCAAAAGGGGGATATCCTAGCACCCAGGTGAGCGAACCACCATGTGCCATATCAAGCCTGTCCCACCGCCATCGCGAGGCAGGTATCTCAGAGGGAAGAGGGCGGGCTCTCGGCTTCCCCTGAGGCGCGGCGCTGGCGCTTGACCGCATACATGCTCTCATCGGCCAGCCGCAGCGCCTCCTCGACGCTGACCTCGGCCGGCATGACTGCCACCGCCCCCACGCTGGCGCCGGGATAGTGGATCACCTTGTCCCCCACTGGCAATTGCAACATGCTGTGATCGAACAAGCGCTGCCGGAAGGCCTCCACCGCCCCGTCCAGCGTCTGGGATGTCGGGAAGGGCCCCATGCCCATGGCCACAAACTCGTCACCGCCGAAGCGCGCCAACATGTCGCCGCTGCGCAAAGTTTCACTAAGTTGCCGTGCCAGGGAGGTGAGCAGTCTATCCCCCGCCTCGTGGCCATACTCGTCGTTGATGGCTTTGAAACCGTCGAGATCGACAAAGGCGATGAGCACCGTATGACCGGTCCGTTCCGACAGGGAGAACAAGCGAGTCAGCTCCAGTATCAGAGCCCGGCGATTTGGCAACCCGGTCAGGGGATCGGAGAGAGCCAACCGTGACAGCTCATCGTTGGCCCGCTGCAATTGCAGCAACAGTTGCTCCCGCTCCACCTGCTCGGCGATAAGGTGTGCAAAAAAGGCGATCAACTGCTGCGCACCCGGCACGGCAGGCTTTTGTTCGGTACTGGCGCCGCACAGGGTGCCATAGAGTGAGCCGGACGAGGTGCGTACCGGGCTACTCAGATAGGAGCGAATACCCAGCTCACTGGCCGCCAGGGACTCCCCCCAAAGGGTGGCAACGTCATCGGTGTAGCGTATCTCCTCATCGATAGCCCGGCGACACAGGGTATCGCTCCACTCCACCGTCATCCCCTCGGGGATCTGCAGCCCGGCCACATTGCGGGCATAACGGACATGCTGGGTGCTTTGCCCGAGGTCAATCTCGGTGAGATAGGTCGACTCCAGCCCGGTCACCGACTCCAGCATCTCCAGCAGGGGGCGGGTCAGGCTCTCCAGATCCCGCGCCTTGATCACCTGCTCCGAGAGCGCCAGCAATATCTTGTCCATTCCTATCTCCACTGCGTGCATGAGAGGGGCGACCAGCTTAGCCAACTCGGGATAGGCCCGACAAGCGGGAGACCTCGATAGGCCGGGAGGAAAGTCGATTTGTTCACATTCTGGCATACCCGGGACGTTGGCAGCATCGAGCGGGGTGTCCTGCTCGCCAAAGGTGAAGCTGACCCTGACCTCGCTCACTCCCTGTTGGCCAGGGATCGGGCCTGCATATCGGGGGCGGTGGCCGCAGTGGCTGCCATAGGCATCACAGACGCCAGCAGGAGCAGGGCCAGAGACGGCCCAAGTTCAACTTCATGACGTCACCTCCTTGTTGCTCTTGAAAGACAGGGGCAGCCATCAAGCCTGCTTCTGCCGTATATTGACCCCATGCCACCACGGAGGAACGCCATCTTGAAACACCTTTACGCCCTACTGCTGCTGACAACGACGGTCGTCCAGGCCAGCGAGGATTGCCGCGATCCCGTGACCCAGTCCGCCATGAACATCTGTGCGTTGCAGGAGTACAAGCAGGCCGATGCAGCGCTCAACGCCGCCTACCAGCAGCTGGTCACCAGGCTCGACAAGGCGCAGCTCGGCAGATTGAAAGGGGCCCAGCGCGCCTGGATCACCTTTCGCGATGCCCAGTGTCGCTACGAGGCCGGGGTCTATGAAGGGGGCTCGATGGAGCCCCTGATCCACAGCAGTTGCCTCACCCAGTTGACCCAGCAGCGCACCAAGGATCTGAGCGCACTGCTGGATCAGCCATGATCAGAGGCGCCAACCAGGTCAGGTACGAACTGGGGGGCAAGCAACAGACGGCTTGCCGGCACGCCGGCGAGTCATGATGTTAGCTCCCCTCACCCTGGCCCTCTCCCACAAGGGGAGAGGGGATCAGGGCGCAGGCCACCGAGGCTTAAGCAGAGCACCGAGGCTTGAGGGAGCCGAGGGAAAAGCCACCAACAAAAACCGCAGCCCTGGGGCTGCGGTTTTGTTATTGGGTCAACCGGTTGGCGCGAGCAGCGCCACCAGCCTCAGGCACGGCGCCAGCTGGTCTTACCGGCGCTGTCTTCCAGCACGATGCCCATCTCGGTGAGGCGGTTGCGGGCGGCATCCGCCGCGGCCCAGTTCTTGTCGGCGCGGGCCTGGTTACGCTGGGCGATAAGCTGCTCTATCTCGGCCACTTCGTCGTCCGCTTCGTTGCCCTTGAGGAAGGCGTCCGGATCCTGTTGCAGTATGCCGAGCACGGCGCCCAGTTCCCGCAAGCGGGCACCCAGGCCTGCGGCCACGCTCATGTCTTCGGCCTTCTGGCGGTTGATCTCGCGCACCAGATCGAACAGGGCGGAGTAGGCTTCCGGGGTGTTGAAGTCATCGTCCATGGCATCCTTGAAGCGAGCCACCTGCTCCTCGCCACCGACGGCGGCAGCCGCCGGCAAGTCGCGCAGGGCGGTGTACATGCGCTCCAGGGCGGCGCGGGCCTGCTTCAAGTTATCTTCCGAGTAGTTGAGCTGGCTGCGGTAGTGGCCGGACATCAGGAAGTAACGCACGGTTTCGGCGTCGTAGTGGGCCAGCACGTCTCGGATGGTGAAGAAGTTGCCGAGGGACTTGGACATCTTCTCCTTGTCCACCATCACCATGCCGCTGTGCATCCAGGTGTTGACGTAGTCGCCACCGTGGGCGCAGCAGGACTGGGCAATTTCGTTCTCGTGGTGGGGGAACTGCAGATCCGAGCCGCCGCCGTGGATGTCGAAGTGGTTGCCAAGGTGCTTGGCGTTCATGGCGGAGCACTCGATGTGCCAGCCGGGGCGACCCGGGCCCCAGGGGCTGTCCCAGGTCGGTTCGCCGGGCTTGGACATTTTCCACAGCACGAAGTCGAGCGGATTGCGCTTGGCATCCACCACCCCGACCCGGGCACCGGCTTGCAGCTGCTCCAGATCCTGGCCCGACAGCCTGCCGTAGTCGGCGTAGGAGTCGACGATGAACATGACGTCGCCGTTGTCGGCCACGTAGGCGTGATCCCGGGCGATCAGCTCCTCCACCATCTCGATGATTTCATGGATGTGCTGGGTGGCACGGGGTTCGATATCGGGGCGCACCATGCCGAGGGCGTCGAAATCGGCGTGCATGTCGCCAATCAGACGCTCGGTGAGATCGTCGCAGGTGACGCCGGTTTCGGCGGCGCGCTTGATGATCTTGTCGTCCACGTCGGTGACGTTGCGCACATAGTTGAGCTCATAGCCGCTGTAGCGCAGGTAACGGGCCACCACGTCGAAGGCGACGAAGGTGCGGCCGTGGCCGATGTGACAGAGATCATAGATGGTGACGCCACACACATACATGCCCACCTTGCCCGGGTGGATGGGTTTGAATTCTTCTTTTTGACGAGTGAGTGTGTTGTATATCTTCAGCATCGATGAACCACTGCCTGTGAGTGAAATGGCCTGACATTCTAACCGCATCCCCGCCAGAAAACGAGCCGGTTAAGCCCCTCGCCCGGCCCCTGTCATCAGGTGGGCGCCAGGTTTGCTGTTTGCCTGCTGCGGCGGCGCTGCACCGCGTTTATCGCACCGATTGGCAAGGCGCCCTGACGCCACCACAAGAGGGCGCATTTTTTCGCCAACGAGCCCGGCGCACCGGCAAAGTCGGCCTATCTCGCCCCGCGGCTTTGCCCGGCGGCGCCGATACGCTAGAATTGCCGCCATTGCCCGTATCACAGCCGCCATCGCGCGCTCGGGCTCGCTCCGGCACATGCCCCAGGTTTCACCCAAGAGAATGAAAGGACATATCATGGTCACTCTGCACACCAATCACGGCGACATCACCCTTACCCTGAATGCCGAAAAAGCGCCGCAAACCGTGGCCAACTTCCTGCAATACTGCCGTGACGGCCACTACGATGGCACCATCTTCCACCGCGTCATCGACGGCTTCATGATCCAGGGCGGCGGCTATGCCCCGGGCTTCGAAGAGAAAGAGACCCGCGCCCCCATCCAGAACGAAGCGGCCAACGGCCTCTCCAACAAGGTGGGCACCATCGCCATGGCCCGCACCATGGAGCCGCACTCCGCCAGCGCCCAGTTCTTCATCAACGTCAGCAACAACGACTTCCTCGACTTCAAGTCCGCCACCACCCAGGGCTTTGGCTACTGCGTGTTCGGTGAAGTGACCGCCGGCATGGACGTGGTCAACAAGATCAAGGGCGTCAAGACTGGCAACGCCGGTCGCATGCACCAGGACGTGCCGGTAGAGGATGTGGTGATCACCAAGGTGACCCTTGCCGACTGAGGCGAGTCCCCTGCCCGATGAACTGACTGCGGCCCCGGCCGCAGTTTTTCCATCTGAGCACGATTGGCGCCGCCTGGACTATCTGGCCCTGGGCAACGGGCGGCAACGCTCGGCCCATGCCCTGCTGACGGAAACGCCCCTGTGGCGGCAGTTGCAGGGGCTGTGCCTGGACGTGGCGCTGGTGAGCACGGTCGCCATCGGGCTGGATCGGCCCGGCAGCGACCTCGATATCCTCTGCCAGCACCCGGAGCCCGCCCGCCTCGCCGCACTCCTCGGCGCGCAAGGCTGGGCGGCCCGGGCCAGGGGGGAGGACATCTGGCTGATGGAACGCACCCTGACGGGCCCGGATCAGCAATGCTGGCCGGTGGAGCTCTACGTCACTCCCGCGCCCCTTGAGACCCTCAACGGCTGGCGCCATCTCACTCTGATGGCCGCTCTGCTGGCGCACCTTGGCGATGACTTTTACCGGGCGGTGCGCCGTCTTCGCCTCCTGCAAGGACTCAAGGGGGAAGCGGCCATCTGCCAGTTGCTGGCCCTGCCGGGCGACCCTTACGAGGCGCTGCTGGCCCTGGAGGGGACGGATATCGCTCTGCTCCCTTGGCCGCCCCGTTCCGCTTCATCCCTTGACCCCATTTCTGCCAACGACAGGGCCCCATGAGCACCCTCTTTATCAGCGACATTCACCTCAGTGAGGCCCGCCCCGACATGACGGCCGCCCTGCTCCACTTCCTGCAGCAGGAGGCTCCCGGGGCCGATGCCCTCTATGTGCTCGGCGATCTGTTCGAGTTCTGGATTGGAGACGACGACCCCAATCCCCTGCACCAGCAGGTGGCCGATGCCTTCCTGGCCCTCGGCAGGCGGGGCGTGCCCCTCTATTTCATCCACGGCAACCGCGACTTCCTGCTCGGCCGAGACTTTGCCAGGCGCGCCGGCATGACCCTGCTGCCCGATCCCTGCATCATCGATCTCTACGGCGCCCGCACCCTGCTCAGCCATGGCGATCTGCTCTGCACCCGGGATCTGGGTTACCAGAAGTTTCGCCGCATCACCCAGCTCAAATGGCTGCGCTGGCTCTTCCTGCGCCTGCCCCTGGCCAGACGCCGCAAGATAGCCGGCAAGCTGCGCGGTCAGAGCCAGCAGCAGAACGCCTACAAGGCCCAGGCCATCATGGACGTGACCCCGCAGGCGGTGGACAACATGCTGCGCCAGCACGGCTGCCGCCTGATGATCCACGGCCACACCCACAGGCCCGCCATCCACGAGCTGCGACTCGATGGCGCCCCCGCCCGCCGCATCGTGCTGGGGGACTGGTTCGAGCAGGGCTCCATCCTGATCTGCACCCCGGGCGGCCAGCGCCTCGAGCAGCGCTCACTGCCCACCGTCCCCAGCCCATGAACTAGGCTCTCTAGTGGGTATGAGTCCGACGGTTTCTGGCTCACTCCCCCCTGACGGCCCTGTGCCAGGGTGGCATTTGGGCCTATAGTCTGACGTCCAATCATTGATGAGGGTTTCTCCATGGGTTTCTTCTCCTGGATAGTGCTGGGTCTGATCGTGGGCATACTGGCGAAGTGGATCATGCCGGGCAAGGATGGCGGCGGTTTCATCATGACGGTGGTGCTGGGGGTGGTCGGCGCCATGGTGGGGGGCTATCTCAGCACCCTGCTCGGCATGGGCACAGTGACCGGTTTCAATCTCTCCAGCCTGATCATCGCCGTGGCCGGCGCCCTGCTGGTGCTGTTTGCCTACAAGAAGCTGCGCAGTTGAAGGCGCTTTCTGACCGACACGAGGGCGCCGCTGGCGCCCTCGCTCTTTCTTGCTTTCTGTTTCATCCCGGGCTTGCATCATTTCTAGATGAGGCGTCTAATAAGCCCCATGCCAACCCCTGACTCCCTGCCCCGTCGCCCCCGTGGCCGCCCCGCCCAGCACGGACAATCCTATGCCGATACCCGGGATCTGCTGATCCACCGCGGCATGGAGCTGCTCACCGAGCAGGGCATCGCCGCCACCTCCATCGAGCGTGTCCTGCAGTCGACCCGGATCCCCAAGGGCTCCTTCTATCACTATTTCGCCAACAAGCATGACTTCACCCTGGCGGTCATGGATGCCTATCACCACTACTTTTGCCGCAAGCTGACGCGCCATCTGGGGGATGCCAGCCTGCCTCCCCTGGCGCGCCTGGGCGCCTTCGTCGACAGCGCCTGCCGGGGCATGACCCGCTATGGGTTCCAGCGCGGCTGCCTGGTGGGCAACCTGGGTCAGGAGGTGGTGCAGCTGACTCCGGCGCTGCGCCTTCGCCTCGAGCAGATCCTCTGCGACTGGGAAGCCCTGCTGGCCCTGTGTCTGGAGGAGGCGGTAGCGACGGGGGCGCTGCCCCCGAGCTGCGACTGCCCCGCCCTCGCCCATCAGTTCTGGATCGGCTGGGAAGGCGCCGTGCTGCGCGCACGCCTGGTGGGCAGTACCGAGCCCATGCTCTCTTTTCTTAATTTTTTCATGAAGTTAGCCAGGTAATTTTTTAACGCTTATTAATAATCAACCAGTCCAATTATTGGAGGAGACAAGATGTTCAAGGGTATCCTGATCGAAAAAGACGAGGCGGGTTATCGCGCCGCCTACCAGAGCATCCCCGAGGAGATGTTGCCTGAGGGGGATGTGACCGTGGCGGTGGAGTGGTCTTCCCTCAACTACAAGGACGGTCTGGCCCTCACCGGCGCCGCCCCCGTGGTGCGCCGCTTCCCCCTGATCCCCGGCATCGACTTTGCCGGCACAGTGCAAGAGAGCCGGCACCCCGACTGGCGTCCCGGCGACAAGGTGGTACTCAACGGCTGGGGCGTGGGTGAGACCCACAGCGGCGGGCTGGCCGAGTTGGCAAGGGTCAAGGGGGACTGGCTGGTGCCCCTGCCTGAGCGCTTCAGCACCCGGGACGCCATGGCCATCGGCACCGCCGGTTACACCGCCATGCTCTGCGTGATGGCGTTGGAGAAGCACGGCGTTACCCCCGGGGACGGCGACATACTGGTGACCGGCGCCAACGGCGGCGTCGGCAGCGTGGCGATCGCCCTCCTGGCCAAGCTGGGCTACCGGGTCGTGGCCGCCACGGGGCGCCTGAACGAGGCCGATTATCTCAGCTCCCTCGGCGCCGCCGAGGTGATCGATCGCGCCGAGCTGGCAGAGCCGGGCCGCCCCCTGGGCAAGGAGCGCTGGGCCGGGGTCATCGACACCGTCGGCAGCCACACCCTGGCCAATGCCTGCGCCACCACCCGCTACGGCGGCGCCGTGGCCGCCTGCGGCCTGGCGGGGGGCATGGACCTCCCCTCCACCGTCATGCCCTTCATCCTGCGCGGCGTCACCCTCTATGGCATCGACAGCGTGATGGCGCCGCGCCCGCTGCGCCAGCAGGCCTGGACCCGGCTGGCCCAGGATCTCGACCTGAGCCGCCTCGGCCTCATCACCCGGGAAGTGCCCCTCTCAGGGGTCGTGGCCCTGGGTGACGCCTTCCTGACAGGCCAGGTTCGCGGCCGGATCCTGGTCAACATCCAGGAGTAATGGCTGACTCAGCCTGAGCGGGAGCGCCTCCCATCGCGCGGCGATCCCCTCTGCGGCCATCGACCGCCATGTCCACAAGGCCCCCATGGGGCCTTTGCTCCCTCTATGCCCCACGGTTCCGGCCACGCCTTCGGGTCGAACTCGGCGAGCCACTGGCCGGCTGTCTGCCCCCCTACAGCCATTGGTCTTCCGCCAGATCACCGTGATGCGCCGGTTATGCGGCGATGCAGGGCAATGGCGTAACGGCGGGATCGGCATCTATCGGGGTGAGCAATGGGTGCATATGGCCCCCCATGACTCAGGTTCCGCGCCTGATGGAACAACTGATGCAATGGTTGGCAGAAACAGAGGCCCATCCCTTGATCGCCTCTTGTGCCTTGCACTACGAGTTGGCGTTTATCCACCCCTTTTCCGATGGACATGGCCGTATGGGGCGCTTATGACAAACGGTGATCTTGAGCCGCTGGCAACCCGTGATGGCCTTCCTGCCGGTGGCAGCGATCATCAATGCGCGCCAAGAGCCCTACTACCACCCATTGAGTCAGGCCGACAGGCTGAGTGACTATTCTGTTTCTGCTGGAGGCGCTGCGAGATGCCCCGAGGCGATTGCCGCGCAACCGGCATCACAGTCAACATATCGGCAAGAAATGCGGGTAGAAACGCCGGTAGAAATGCGGGTGTAAATGCTTCGCGGCTCCGCATCCATGCCGTAGCCAGCGCCATGTGGGTCGATGGGAGTTGAGCTCGTTGATTGTCGTGCCCTACCACTGGCCCGCGAGCAGAAAACGTTGTGGTACCGTGTTTTTTGGCCGTGCCCGCGTGAGAGTGCGATCGAGCACTACAACGGGAGGCTATCAGTAGCACGATGAAAGGGCCTTTATTAGAATGGCCGCTGGATTAGAATGGCCGCTGGCCTTTATCAATTAGTGTGCCCAGATGATCATTGATATCCCCACCATGTTTATGATGCTCATCGCAGCCAGCGTGACCCTGACGTGTTCAGTTGGCTGGGTCACCCGCGCCAAAGACGAGAAAGAGCTACTGCTCTGGACGCTCGGGCTGGCCTTGCAGACGCTGGTCTTCACGCTGTTCTTCTTGCGTAACCAGATACATGACTTCTTGTCTGTATTGGTAGCGAACACGGCGTTATCCGCGAGTCTCTCGTTCTTCTTAGCGGCCGTCGTGGTGTTTCAGCAGCGCCGCCTGTCGCGCTTGTGGTTCTACGCCCCTCCCTTGTTGTTGGCGGCGACGTTCAGCTTTTTCATGGATGATATCGGTGCCCGCATCATGATTTGTGGCGCCATCTGCAGTGCGCAGTGTCTGTTCATGCTGATCACCTTGCTGGATAGGCGAGTGGTGATGATCGGGCGCGGCAAGTATCTGATTGCTATTGGGTTGAGCCTCTCGATCACCGTGCTGACCCTGCGATTTTTCAGCGTGATGTTTTACCCCAACGACATCTCCAGCCTGCTACGCACCACCCCCATTCAAGTGGTCACTTTTTTGGCGACCTTTATCACTTTGCTCCTGATGTCCAATGGTTTTGTGTTGATGATCAAGGAGCGTGCGGATGAGCAAATCCGTCAGCTGGCCATGAAGGATCGCCTCACAGGGATTTGGAGCCGGGGACATATAGAGGAGGCCGCCAAGCAGGAGATGGCGCGATTCGAACGCTACGGCCATACGGTCTCGTTGATCATGATGGAC
Organism: Aeromonas sobria; assembly: GCF_050266975.1. Lineage (GTDB taxonomy): Bacteria > Pseudomonadota > Gammaproteobacteria > Enterobacterales > Aeromonadaceae > Aeromonas > Aeromonas sobria_B. Next base: position 3,895 of record NZ_JBKISU010000018.1, on the reverse strand, counting down.
TTGGACTATTTCAAGCAGATTAATGACAAATTCGGTCACGGGGCGGGCGACATCGCCCTCAAAGAGTTCTGCGTCGTGGTGCAGGGCTGCATCCGTACCACCGATTTACTGGGGCGCTGGGGAGGTGAGGAATTTCTACTGTTGCTTCCCAACAGCGGTTTTGCCAATGCGGCACCATTGGCGGAACGGATCCGGAGTGCTATCGAGCAATATCCGTTTTCAAACGGGTTACACATCACCGCCAGCTTTGGCTTGGCGGTCTGTCAATCGACGGACAGTTGGGATTCCTGGTTGGAGCGCACCGATCAAGCACTCTACCGTGCCAAAGCCGCAGGCCGCAATCGGGTGGAAAACGAGACCCTGGACGATGAGCCGGGTCAGATCACTTCCCCCTACCCCAATCTGGTGCACCTAGTGTGGCGCAGTACCTATGAATCGGGTATCACTTTGATCGATAACCAGCATCGCAGCTTGTTTGAGCAAACGAACACCTTGCTGCAGGCACTGCTGGAGTCGCAACCTAAGCCTGACATCGCCCGCCTCATTGCGCAGCTAGTGTCGGACATTGAGCAGCATTTCCATGATGAAGAGGCACTCTTCCAGCAGGAAGGCTATGTGGAAGGTAGCGCTCACAGCCAGCTCCACTCCCAGCTGTTGGCGCGGTCACAGCGCTTGTTAGATCGTTTCGAGCACGATCAGGTCGAAGCGGGGGAGTTACTGCATTTTCTGGCTTATGAAGTGGTCGCCCAACATATCCTGCTGGAGGATCGCAAATATTTCACCTCGCTCAAGCGCCTGGCCATCGCCTGACCAAGTCCCCCATCACGGCCCAATCACACGCCCTCGCCGATGTTGGAATGCAGAACCCGTTGTTTGCAGCGAGTCGCAGGAAGTCGTCAGTCGCTTAGCCAAGAAATGGGCAAAAAAGGAAAAGTGAGAGAGGGGAAGCGCTGGGGAGCAGAAACAAAAACGACGCAATAAAGCGTCGTATCTGTTTAATCTGTAAGACTTTTTTTCTTCAATCTTAATGGTGCCGAGGCCGGAATCGAACCGGCACGCCTCGAAAAGCGAGGGATTTTAAATCAAAGGGCCTCGTTTGCATCTTATTGCATGAAATAGCAAGTAGATGGAGCGAGTGACACCGCTAATTCACAACGAATGGCACCACGTCATAGGGCATCGCATACTGCTTATCACAGAATTCGCAAAGATACGCCGCCGTGTTGGTCTTGCCCCCGATCTGATAATCTCTGAGCCTTCGCATTTGCAATCGTTTCAGTCGGAGTCCCCCATGGCAGCCTATTCCCCTCCCTTCACCCTGACCCACGCCATGTTGAGCCGGGTGGCGGAGATCGCAGAATTGGTGGGGCAATGGCGCTCGACGCAGAGCTCGCAAGTCCCCATGCTGCGCCGGGAAAACCGGATCCGCACCATCCAGGCATCCCTGGCTATCGAGCACAACACCCTGAGCCTGGATCAAGTCACGGCAGTGATCGATGGCAAACCTGTACTGGGATTACCCCGTGAGATCCAGGAGGTGCGCAATGCCTTTGCCGCTTATGAAGCAATGTCGACTTGGGCACCTACCTCTTCTGCGGATTTGCTCAGGGCCCATGGACGCTTGATGCACGGGTTATGCGACGATGCAGGACAATGGCGTAGCAGTGGGGTCGGCATCTATCGGGGTGAGCAATTAGTGCATATGGCTCCCCCCGCGACTCAGGTTTCACGTCTGATGGAACAACTGATGCAATGGTTGGCAGAAACAGAGGCCCATCCCTTGATCGCCTCTTGTGCCTTGCACTACGAGTTGGAGTTTATCCACCCCTTTTCCGATGGAAATGGCCGTATGGGACGCTTGTGGCAAACGGTGATCTTGAGCCGTTGGCAACCAGTGATGGCCTTCCTGCCGGTGGAAGCGATCATCAAAGAGCGCCAAGAGCACTACTACCACCAATTAAGTCAGGCCGACAGGCTGAGTGACTACACCGATTTTATTCTGTTTCTGCTAGAGGCGCTGCGAGATGCGTTGACCGAGGCGATTGCCGCGCAACCGGCATCACAGTTCACACAGCTGGAAAAAACGCGGGTAGAAACGCCGGTAGAAATGAAGGTAGAAATGCGGGCAAAAACACCGGATGCAGTGTTGGCGCTCTTGGCGAGCGAGCCTGCCCTGACCCTGACACAAGTAGCCGAGCGGATAGGCAGATCGACCAGCACGGTGGAGCGGGCGGTGGCGGCGTTGGTTAAGGCGGGACGATTACGCTTTGTTGGTCCGCGCAAGGGTGGGCATTGGGAAGTGTTGTCATAGGACAGCTTGCTAATGCCACCGAGTGTGTTACTACAGCCGCCCAGCTTCCGGGTCGCATCAGTAAACATACAACCAGCCAAGTAAACCCTAGCGCAACGAACCCCATTTGCGCACAAAAGGGGCGCAGTAACTCTCTGTTTTATCTCACTAACACCACAAGGTGTAAGATCTCCATTGGGGATAATCAGATACTGTGATACTTGCCCCACATCCCAATGGATAGACTCCTATAGGTCAGCTAACCTGACCTCACCACATCCCCAAAAAGACGCATGAAATGGAATTCTCGTCGCTCGCGGTATCTGTTCTGGCAACTACTGGCTTGTTCTTGTGCCCAATATTCTTATCTGTCGGGATCATCTTGTTAATAAGAAAAAGGCTTCGCTCACATAGGGTCAGCCCGTTGACCGCCGACCTGCTCAGGCCAGCGGGTCACACCCTGCAACAGCAAATCCAGGACCTGCAGATAGACCTCTTTTCCCAAATGCTATTCACGCCATTGACCATGATGATGATCGGGTTCTACCTTTTGTTACAGAGCTACATCGATAAGAGAGCTATGAGCACGACTGTGATGCTGATTTCCGGGGTCGTTATGCTGGGCCTCTTTATCTATGGCACAACCAAAACTTACAAAATGGCCAACAAGGTTCAGCACCTCAAGCTGGGTTACTCCTGTGAACTGGCAGTGGGTCAGGAGTTGGACCAAATCGTTAGGCCCCAACAGCACCCCTATCGGGTTTACCACGATATCCCGTTTGATGGATTCAATGTCGACCATTTGATCATCTGCCCTAACGGGGTCTTTGTCATCGAGACTAAAGGCCGCTCCAAACCCATCAACAATGGAGAAAAACAGTTCAAGGTTCGGGTCGAAAATGATGCGCTTCACTTCCCAAACCATGTTGAAAAAGCCCCACTCGAACAGGTCCGCCGTAACGTCACCACAGTGCGTAACTGGCTCAACAGTGCAACTGGGACCGAAGTCCCGGTAGGTGGCGTTCTGGTTCTGCCTGGCTGGTTTGTGGATTTACGCCAGAAGATCACCTTCCCCTACATCGTCAGTGCCGCTGCACTCCCCAAGCAACTCCCCCAATTTAGGGCAGGCTCACTAGAACTGGCCCAGATCCAGGCCATCGCGCACCAGGTAGAGCAAAAAGTACGGGACGTTGCCAAGGCTGGCTAAGAGATCTTCATTGCCGACTGATACGCCATCAGTCAGCAAACTTATCCCTCCACCCTTGAATGCCCCTCAGTTTGAAGCTCTTGGGGTATAGAGGAATACATGGGAATTCGCAGCGATGAAATTGAAGTCACCCATTGCAGGTAAAAAGCCAGCGGCGCTATTGTACTAATTCTTTTTTTGCACAAGGAGTGTGCTCGATGTCTATCTCGCCTATGGATCTCGCAACTTATTACGGTGTCGATGACATTCCTGCTGCCCTATCGATAGGCGATGGTAATCCCCCCATTTTTAGGGGCATTCAAAAGTAGAGGTCATGCAGCCTTTGTCAGATGCTGCTTTGGGGTATAACCATCCAGCGCCATATTGGGCCGCTCATGGTTATAAACCCATAGCCATTG